>JBBRBW010000001.1:0-129545 GCA_038205425.1 Burkholderiales bacterium
GCTGAAACCCGGGCGGCGCGTAGCGCCGGCCGCGGGGTCGGCCGCGCCGGCCAGCGCGGCGCGGAACTGCGGCACCAGCTCGGCCAGCTCGCCGTCTTCCATCGCCTCGCACACCAGCAGCACGTCGCGGGCGTACATCGGTTCGGACAGCATGCGCGTGGC
Source organism: Burkholderiales bacterium (assembly GCA_038205425.1). GTDB lineage: Bacteria > Pseudomonadota > Gammaproteobacteria > Burkholderiales > Burkholderiaceae_C > Rubrivivax. The sequence goes on from JBBRBW010000001.1 coordinate 163, forward strand.
ATCGATGCCCTGGCCCAGCTCACGCTGCAGCAGCGCGCTGATGCGGCTGGCGATCGTCGAGCAGGTGCGAGCGTTCATGGTGTGGCAAAGAGTTTGCGCCTGGCGGGGGGGCGACGGCCATCCCCAGGAATCTCGTTGCAAGGGCCGGAATTGCGCCTGCTCAGGGCTCCGGCGCTGCCCGTGTAAGCTGATACGCCGGAAAGCAGCACCAAAAAGCTCATGACCCCGAACAAAGTGACGCTCGTCGACGTCGGGCCGCGCGACGGCCTGCAGAACGAGGCCCAGCCCGTAGCCGCCGCGCACAAGATCGAACTCGTGCACCGGCTGCAGGCCGCGGGCTGCCGCGAAATCGAGGTCACCAGCTTCGTGAGTCCGAAGTGGGTGCCGCAGATGGCCGACAACGCCGAGGTCATGGCCGGCATCCACCGCCTGCCGGGTGTGCGCTACTCGGTGCTCACGCCCAACATGAAGGGCCTGGAGGCCGCGCTGCCGACCCACCCGCACGAGGTCGTGGTGTTCGGCGCCGCCAGCGAGGCCTTCAGCCAGAAGAACATCAACTGCGGCATCGAAGAGAGCATCGAGCGCTTCCGCCCCGTGGTGGTGGCCGCGCACGCCGCCGGGCTGAAGGTGCGCTGCGCCGTGTCCTGCGCCCTGGGCTGCCCCTACCAGGGCGAGGTTGCGGCAGACGACGTGGAACGCGTGGTGCGGCTGATGAAGGCCATCGGCGTCGACCACTGCGGCATCGCCGACACCATCGGCGTCGGCACCCCACGCCGCGCGCAGGCCGCGCTGGAGCGGGCTCTGAAACACTACCCGGCCAGCGATGTGAGCGGGCACTTCCACGATACCTACGGCCAGGCGCTGGCCAACATCCACGCCTGCTTGCAGCTGGGTGTGCACGTCTTCGACACCAGCATCGCCGGCCTCGGCGGCTGCCCCTACGCCAAGGGCGCCACCGGCAACGTCGCCACCGAGGACGTGGTCTTCATGCTGCACGGCATGGGCATCGATACCGGGCTGGACCTCGACGCACTGGTCGACGCCGGGGCCTACATCAGCGGCGTGCTCGGCCGGCCGCCGGTCTCGCGCGTGGCGCGCGCGCTGCTGGCCAGGCGCGGCGTCGCGCTGAACCTGTCTTGACGGAGCGCAGCGATGAGTGAGGGTACCGACCCGGCGCTGAACGAGCGCCCCGAAGGTTTTCAGCGTGTGACGCGCGCGCTGGCCGAACTTGGCCATGCCCATGCGCCGCGCTGGCTGGAGGTTTCCGCGCGCACCTCGCAGGAGGCCGCCGACGCCCTGGGCGTGAGCCTGGGCCAGATCGCCAAGAGCGTGATCTTCCGGCGCAAGAGCGACGATGCCGCGGTGCTGGTGGTGACCTCGGGCGACCGGCGTGTCGACGAAAAGCGTGTGGCCGCCCACACCGGCCCGCTGGGCCGCGCCGACGCCGACTTCGTCAAGGCCCGCACCGGCTTTTCGATCGGCGGCGTGGCGCCGCTGGCGCATGCGGCGCCGGTGCTGACGCTGCTCGACCGCGAGCTCTTCCGCTTCACCGAGATCTGGGCCGCCGCCGGGCACCCGAACGGCGTCTTCCGCGCCGCGCCCGACGAACTGCTGCGGCTGACTGGCGCGCCGGTGGCCGACGTGGTGCAGTTGCCATGAGCGCGCCGGGCCGCCCCAAGGGCGAACACCGGAGTGCACAGCACGAAGGTAATCCAGTGAGCGCGCCGGGCCGCTCCCAAGCGCTCATCCCGGAGCGCGAAGCGCAGAGGGCAGTTCGATGACAAACGCGTTGCCCTCGCCGTGCATCAACGTCTGCCGCATGGACGAGGCCACCGGCTGGTGCGCGGGCTGCCTGCGCGCGCTGGACGAGATCGCGCTGTGGTCGCGCCTGTCCGAGCCGGCCAAGCAGGCGGTGTGGGACGAACTCGCGCAGCGCCGCGTGCTGTGGCTGCAGCAGGGCCGCGGCCCCTTGCCCGCGCCCGTGCCCGCAGCCGCGGGCGCGCCTTGACCACGCAGGGGCCCGCCGGTGAAGCAGATCGTCTTCCACTTCGACTTCATCTCGCCCTACGCGTGGCTGGCCTTCGAACGCCTGCCGCAGGTGCTGGAGGGCCTGAGCGTCAGCGTCGAATACCGGCCCGTGCTGCTGGCCGGCCTGCTGCAGCACTGGGGCAGCAAGGGCCCGGCCGAGATCGAGCCCAAGCGCCAGTGGACCTTCCGCCACGTGCACTGGTTGGCCGCGCAGCAGGGCATGCGGCTCGACACGCCGGCCGTGCACCCCTTCAACCCGCTGCCGCTGCTGCGCCTGGCGCTGGCCTGCGGGCCGAACCGGCTTGTCGTGGAATCGATCTTCCGCCACACCTGGGCGGGCGGTGCCGATGCCGTCGAGTCGGCGCGACTGGCGGCGCTGACGGCCGCGCTGGCGCCGCCGCGTGACCCGAACGGCGCCGACGTGAAGGCCGAGCTGCGGCAGACCACCGAGGCGGCCGCGGCGGCCGGCCTGTTCGGCGTGCCAACGCTCGAGTGCGAAGGCCGCCTGTTCTGGGGCCTGGACGCACTGCCCATGCTGCGCGACGCGCTGCACGGCGGGCCCTGGTTCCAGGGCCCCGGCTGGCAGGACGCCGCGCAGCCGCGGCCGGGCGTCGTGCGGCGCTGAGAGGGCGCTGAGAAGGTGCCGCGGGTCGGGCCGCTATCCGCGGTCTGCATGAGGGTGAGGCGCGGCCATGGCGCATAGCATCCGCAGACACCCCAGCCCGGAGCAGACCATGGCCGACAGCAACAATCTCATCAGTGGCAACCGCAACGACACGGTGGCCGGCAACGACAAGCTCACGGTCGGCGCCAACCGCGTCGTCAGCGTCGCCAGCAGCGCCACGCTGAGCGTCGGCGGCTCGCGCAGCGTCACCGTGGGTGCGCAGGAGTCATGCACCGTTGGCAGCAGCCGCAGCGCCAACGTCGGCGCCAACGAGACGGTCTCCATCGGCGGCAGCCGCAGCGTCACCGTGCAGCTCAACCAAAGCAGCAGCGTCGGCGCGAACCAGACCGTTCAGGTGGCCAAGGACCTGGCCGTCAGCGTCGGCAAGAACCTCGTCATCGTCGCCGCCGACAGCCTGGTGCTGCGTGTCGGCGCCGCCAGCCTGACGCTGAAGAAGGACGGCAGCATCGTGCTGAAAGGCACCGACATCACGATCGAAGGCTCGGGCAAGATCAACGTCAAGGGCAGCAAGGACGTCGTCATCAAAGGCAGCAAGGTGCTGCAGAACTGAAGCGCCAGCGGGCGACGCCCGGCAGCGGCGCGCTGATGTGCACGCAGGTACAAAGTCAAGCACCTGGGGGAATCGTCCGCCGGGTGGCTTCTGTCAGGTGGCGTTGGTTTCGCGTCAGAGCTTGGTCAGTGGGCCTGGTGATAGTGGGGCGATCGCCGCGGCACCTGCCGCGGTGTGCACATCCAAACTCCCGGAGACCCACTTGGACGCGAACCTGGCAGAGCGCATCGCCGCTCACCCGTCTTACCAGAAGCTGAAGGCGCGCCGCACCAGCTTCGGCTGGTGGCTGACCGCCGCAATGATGGTCGTCTATTACGGCTTCATCCTGCTGGTGGCTTTCAACAAGCCTTTCCTGTCGCAGAGGATGGGCGAGGGTGTCATGACAGTCGGCATACCGATCGGCTTCGGCGTCATCGTCTTCACGGTGCTGATCACCGCCTTCTACGTGCGGCGCGCCAACAGCGAGTTTGACGACCTGACAGCCGACATTGCCAAGGCGGTGCTGAAGTGAGCCGCCATACCCTGCCCGCGGCCGTGCGCCGCGGCATCACCCTGGCGGCGCTGTTTGGCGTCTCGCTGGCCGCCTGGTCGGCCGGTGCCGATCTCGGCCAGGCCACCAAGCAGGCCACCAACTGGACCGCGATCTCGATGTTCGGGATCTTCGTTGTCGGCACGCTGTTCATCACCAAGTGGGCCGCCGCCAAGACCAAGAGCGCGTCCGACTTCTACACCGCCGGCGGCGGCATCACCGGCTTCCAGAACGGCCTGGCGATCGCCGGCGACTACATGTCCGCGGCGTCATTCCTGGGCATCTCTGCGGCCGTGATGGCCAGCGGTTTCGACGGCCTGATCTACTCGATCGGCTTCCTCGTCGGCTGGCCCGTCATCACCTTCCTGATGGCCGAACGCCTGCGCAACCTGGGCAAGTTCACCTTCGCCGACGTGGCGGCCTTCCGCTTTGAACAGAAGCCCATCCGCATCTTCGCCGCCTCGGGCACGCTGGTGGTGGTGGCCTTCTACCTGATCGCGCAGATGGTCGGCGCCGGTCAGCTCATCAAGTTGCTGTTCGGGCTGGAGTACTGGATCGCGGTGGTCATCGTCGGCGGGCTGATGATGGTCTACGTGCTGTTCGGCGGCATGACGGCCACGACCTGGGTGCAGATCATCAAGGCCTGCCTGCTGCTGGGCGGCGCCTCGTTCATGGCGCTGATGGTGTTGTGGCACTTTGGCTTCAGCCCCGAGGCGATGTTCGCCGGCGCGGTGAAAATCAAGACTGATCTGGCGCTGAAGGACGGCAAGACGGCCGAGGTCGCGGCAAACATTGGCCAGGCAATCATGGGCCCGGGCAACTTCGTCAAGGACCCGATCTCGGCGATCAGCTTCGGCATGGCGCTGATGTTCGGCACTGCCGGCCTGCCGCACATCCTGATGCGCTTCTTCACCGTGCCCAGCGCCAAGGAAGCGCGCAAGTCGGTGATGTGGGCCACCGGCTGGATCGGTTACTTCTACCTGCTGACCTTCATCATCGGCTTCGGCGCCATCAGCTTCGTGCTCACCAACCCGAGTTTCCTTGATGGCAAGGGCGCGCTGTTCGGCGGCAACAACATGGCCGCCATCCACCTGGCCAATGCCGTGGGCGGCAACGTCTTCCTGGGCTTCATCTCGGCCGTGGCCTTCGCCACCATCCTCGCGGTGGTGGCCGGCCTGACGCTGTCGGGCGCATCGGCGGTGTCGCACGACCTTTACGCCACGGTCATCAAGAAGGGCAAGGCCGACAGCGCGTCGGAACTGAAGGTTTCGCGCTGGACCACCGTGGCCCTGGGCCTGGTGGCGGTGGTGCTCGGCATCGCCTTCGAGAAGCAGAACATCGCCTTCATGGTCAGCCTGGCCTTCGCCATCGCGGCCTCGGCCAACTTCCCGGTGCTCTTCATGAGCGTGCTGTGGAAGGACTGCACCACCAAGGGCGCGGTCATCGGCGGCTTCCTGGGCCTGATCTCGTCGGTGGCTCTGACGGTGGTGTCGCCCTCGGTCTGGGAAGCCACACTGGGTAACCCCAAGGGCTCGGCGCTGTTCCCCTACACCAGCCCGGCGCTGTTCTCGATGACCATCGGCTTCGTCGGCATCTGGCTGTTCTCCATCCTCGACAAGAGCAAGCGCGCCGCCACTGACCGCGCCGGCTTCCTGGCGCAGCAGGTGCGTTCCGAAACCGGTATCGGGGCCTCGGGCGCCAGCGGCCACTGAGCGCAGGCCGACTTCCCGGCTCAGGGGGCTGCAGGCACACTGTCTGCAGCCCCCTTTCACTTCAGCACGGACAACCGGTCGCATGGACACGCAACGCGAGATGCTCACGCTGGTCACCGCGCGGGTGCGCGACACCTATGTGCGCAAGCCGTTCTGGGTCGACGGCGGGCTGGACCTGGTGTCGCTGTGCCGCGAGCTGTCGGCGCGCGGCCTGACCCACGCGCTGGTGCGAGACGGCGCGCGCCGCGGCATTTTCACCACCACCGACCTGCGCGACGCGCTGCTGCGCGACACCCCGCCCGCCGACCTGGCGGTGCGCGAGGTGGCGCGCTTCGACCTCGTCAGCGTGCAGGCCGACAGCGAAGTCTTCGAGGCGCTGTGGCTGATGGTGCGCCACCGCGTGCACCGCCTGCTGGTGCTGGACGGCGACGAGGTGCTGGGTGTGCTGGGCCAGCTCGACCTGGTGAGCTTCGTGGCCAACCACTCGCACATCGTGGCGCTGCAGATCGACGATGCCGGCACGGTGCAGGAACTGCAGGCGGCGGCGCAGCGCTGCGACGAGGTGGTAATGCTGCTGCACGGCAGCGGCATCCGTATCGAACGCATCACACGGCTGGTCAGTGAACTGAATGGGCGGCTGATCGCCCGCGCCTGGGCGCTCATCGCCCCGCCGGCGCTGCAGGCCAACAGTTGCGTGCTGGTGATGGGCAGCGAAGGACGCGGCGAGCAGATCCTGAAGACCGACCAAGACAACGCGCTGCTGCTGCGCGACGGCTTCCACTGCCCCGAACTGCAGGACGTGGCCACGCGCTTCCAGGCCGCGCTGGCCGACTTCGGCTACCCACCGTGCCCGGGCGGCATCATGCTCAGCAACCCGGCTTGGCGCCTGGGCGAAACGGCCTTCGTCGATGCCGCGCGGGGTTGGCTGTACGGCGCCGATGCCGAGGGCCCGATGCACCTGGCGATCTTCCAGGATGCCACCGCCGTGGCCGGTGATGTGGCGCTGCTCGACGCCGCGCGCGCCGCCGTGGCGCGGCTGCTGGCCGGCAACGACGCCTACCTGGCGCGCTTTGCGGCGCCGGCAGACCAGTTCCATGAGCCTGGAAACTGGCTGGCCCGGCTCACCCACCGGCGCGACGAACAGGCGCTCGATCTGAAGAAGCTGGGCACATTCCCTGTCGTGCACGGCATGCGCGCACTGGCGCTGCAGTACGGCGTGCAGGCCCGCGGCACGGTGGAGCGCCTGCAGGCGCTGGTGGCCGCGCACCACGTGGACGGCGTGCTGGCCCGCGACGTGACAGACGCGCTGCACTTCCTGATGGCGCTGCGCCTGTCGCACCAGATCGCACAGCGGCGCGCCGGCCTGGCCGCGGGCAACGAGGTGCGGCCCTCGGCGCTGGCCGTGCTCGAGCGCGAACCGCTGCACGACGCGCTGGGCATCGTGAAGCGCTGGCGCCAGTTCCTGCGCGAGCACTTTCGCCTCGACAGTCTGTGACCGGCCGGCCCTGGCCACGGCACTGCAGCAGCGCCAGTACCGAAGGAGGTGATTGGTGTTTTCCCAGGTGAACGCGCCGACTCAGCCCGATTTGCCGTGATGCGAAATGAAGTCCAAGGGTTACTTACTAGGCCGTAAGCGCGCGTTCAGCCCCGCGTCAGCCCTTGTTGGGAAGTTGTCAGATCACGGTCAGAGCGCGCCCCGATAGTCCGCCTCAAGCGTGAATCCCCTCACGCCACGAAGCGTTTTCGCCCGTTCATCCGCAAGGAGACAACCCCATGCAACATGACTCCCACGGCTACTGGAAAGCCACGCTGGGACTGCTGACCAGGATATTGATCGTCTGGTTCGTGGTCTCTTTCGGCGCCGGCATCCTGTTCGTCGACCTGCTCAACAACATCCATCTCGGTGGCTACCCGCTGGGCTTCTGGTTTGCACACCAGGGCTCCATCTATGTGTTCATCGTGCTCATCTTCTACTACGCGAAGAAGATGGGCGACATAGACCGTCAGTTCGACGTCGAAGAGAAGTGAGCTGACGACCATGGATCTGCAAACCACCATCTACATCGGTGTCGGCCTGAGCTTCGCGCTCTACATCGGCATCGCCATCTGGGCCCGCGCCGGGTCCACCTCCGAGTTCTACGCCGCCGGCGGCAACGTGCACCCGGTGATGAACGGCATGGCCACCGCGGCCGACTGGATGAGCGCTGCGTCGTTCATCTCGATGGCCGGCCTGATCGCCAACATGGGCTACGGCGGCGGCCTCTTCCTGATGGGCTGGACCGGCGGCTACGTGCTGCTGGCCATGCTGCTGGCGCCTTACCTGCGCAAGTTCGGCAAGTTCACCGTGCCCCAGTTCATCGGCGACCGCTTCTACTCGAAGAGCGCCAGTGCCGTGGCCGTGGTCTGCCTGCTGACTGCGTCCATCACCTACATCATCGGCCAGATGACCGGTGTCGGCGTGGCCTTCTCGCGCTTCCTGGGCGTGAGCAGTGAAGTCGGCATCTACGTCGGCATGGGCATCGTTTTCCTGTACGCCGTGTTCGGCGGCATGAAGGGCATCACCTACACCCAGGTGGCGCAGTACATCGTGCTGATCCTGGCCTACACGGTGCCGGCGATCTTCATCAGCCTGCAGCTCACCGGCGTGCCCCTCCCGCAACTGGGCCTGGGCGCCGACATGGCCGGCACCGACGTGTCGCTGCTGAGCAAGCTCGACCAGGTCGTCACCGACCTGGGCTTCGGCAAGTACACGACGACCACGGCCGGCAGCACGCTGAACATGTTCGTCTACACGCTGAGCCTGATGATCGGCACCGCCGGTCTGCCCCACGTCATCATGCGATTCTTCACCGTGCCTTCGGTCAAGGACGCCCGTTCGTCGGCGGGTTGGGCGCTCGTGTTCATCGCCATCCTGTACACGACGGCACCCGCCGTGGCCGCGATGGCCAAGCTGAACCTGCACGGGACCGTGAATACCGCGGTCGTCAAGGGCGGCGACCTGTACGCGCCTGAGGCCAGCATCGTGGCCGAGACCCGGCCCGACTGGATGAAGCGCTGGGAAAAGACCGGCCTGCTGAAGTTCGAGGACAAGAACGGCGACGGCCGCATCCAGTACTACAACGACGCGACCAAGAACGAAGCCGCGAAGGCCAAGGCTGCGGCCGCCGGCTGGAAGGGCAACGAGCTCACCGTCAACGCCGACATCATCGTGCTGGCCAACCCCGAAATCGCGCTGCTGCCCAACTGGGTGATCGCGCTGGTGGCGGCGGGTGGCCTGGCAGCGGCGCTGTCGACCGCGGCGGGCCTGCTGATGGCCATTTCGGCGGCGGTCTCGCACGACCTGATCAAGAACATCTTCGTGCCCACCATCAGCGAGAAGAACGAACTGCTGGCCGGCAAGATCTCGATGGCCGTGGCCATCGTCATCTCGGGCTGGCTGGGCCTGAACCCACCCGGGTTCGCGGCGGGCACCGTGGCACTGGCCTTCGGTATTGCCGCTTCGTCGCTGTTCCCGGCCATCATGATGGGCATCTTCAGCAAGAAGATGAACAAGGAAGGCGCCATCGCCGGCATGCTGGCGGGCCTGGCCGTGACGCTGTTCTACGTCTTCGCGCACAAGGGCATCTTCTTCGTCAAGGGCACCGACTTCCTGCCCTTGATCGGTGGCGCCAACAGCTTCTTCGGCATCACGCCTGAAGCCTTCGGTGCGATCGGTGCGGGTGTGAACTTCATCGTCGCCTTCCTGGTGGACAAGGTCACCAAGGAGCCGCCGGCGCACATCCAGGCCATGGTCGAGGCCGTGCGCATCCCGCGCGGTTCCAAGTCGGTGGACGGCGCGCATTGAGGTAAACCACGGCGCCATCCGGCGCCGACGCGGGCCCCGGCCAAGAGGTGCGGGGCCCAGAATCGAGGGCCTCGCCGGCCAAGCTGGCGGGGCCCTTTTTCCTGAGCAATCTGTTGCCGAGCCGGAGCCACGCATGACCTTCGACGTCAGTGTCGCCATCACCTGGATCCTCTTCCTGGCCTTGTTCCCGATGGCCTTCTTCTGGCTGCGCCGCGCCTGGCGCATCGGCGTCAAGCGCGACTTTTCCGAGGTGGCCATCAAACACGGTGAACCGCCGCCGCAGGTCGGGAAGTGGGCGCCCTACGAGATGGTCATCAACGGCCTGGCCGGCGTGGTGGCGGTCTACGTCATCTTCGCCGTGCTCTTCACCGGCATCGCCTACGAGAACTGGACGGCGATTGCCGGCACCACCATCTGGAGCAAGTTCATGCTGACCTTCGCGCTCAGCCGGCACGCGCACAACTTCGCGGCCAAGAAGTCCAAGGTCTGAGCCATGCGCAGCGGCCTGCTCCAGCAACGCCTGACCGGGCTGTTCGCGCTGGCGCTGGTGCTGTTCAACTTCCCGCTGCTGGCGCTATGGGACCGTGACGCCACGGTGCTCGGCCTGCCGCTGTTCCCGCTGGCACTGTTCATCGTCTGGGCGCTGTTGATCGCAGCCCTCGCCTGGCTGATGGAGCGTGCGCCGGAATGAAATGGACACCCCAGGCGCGCCGCGGCCAGCGCCCCCCGAGGGGGGCGTGCCGGACGAGCAACAGTCCCTGCGGACTGTTCCTCGCCTGCGTGCGCCTGCGGCGTCCCCGCCGCAGGCCGTCCGCCAGCGGCCCGGCAGAGCCGGTTCCGCGGCGGGAAGCTTGATCCTTCCTGCTCGATGATCTGATACCCGCTGCCATGCTCACGCCGTCGCTCGTGCTGGGCGCTTCGTTCGCCTACCTGTTGCTGCTGTTCGTCGTGGCCTGGTGGGCCGATGGGCGTGCCGCCGCGGGGCGTTCGGTCATCGGCAACGCCTGGGTCTATGCGCTGAGCATGGCCGTGTACTGCACGGCCTGGACCTACTTCGGCAGCGTCGGCCGCGCGGCCTCCGGCGGCGTGTGGTTCCTGCCCATCTACCTCGGGCCCATGCTGGCCATGGTGCTGGCCTGGTCGGTGCTGCGCAAGATGATCCGCATCTCGCGCACCTACCGCATCACGTCCATCGCCGACTTCGTCGCCAGCCGCTACGGCAAGAGCCCGCTGCTGGCCGGGCTGGTGACGCTGATCACCGTGGTGGGCATCGTGCCCTACATCGCGCTGCAGCTGAAGGCCATCGCCAGCGGCTACGCGGTGCTGACCACCGAGCTCGGCACGCCGCTGACGCGCGCCGACTGGTGGCGCGACGGTACCTTCTACATGGCGCTGGCGCTGGCCGGCTTCACGATGGTCTTCGGCACCCGCCATCTCGACGGCACCGAGCGCCACGAAGGCATGGTGGCGGCCGTCGCCTTCGAGTCGGTGGTCAAGCTGCTGGCCTTCCTGGCCGTGGGCGTCTTCGTCACCTGGGGTCTGTTCAGCGGGCCGGCCGACATCTTCGCGCGTGCGATGGCGGTGCCCGAGCTGAAGGCGCTGCTGGCGCTGTCGGCGCCTGGCCGGCCCTTCGAATACGAGCAGTGGTTTGCGCTGACCGTGCTGAGCATGCTGTCCGTCGTGTTCCTGCCACGACAGTTCCAGGTCATGGTGGTCGAGAACGTCGACGAACGGCACCTGAAGCGCGCGGCCTGGGTCTTCCCGGCCTACCTGCTGGCCATCAACGTCTTTGTGCTGCCCATCGCGCTGGGTGGCTTGCTCTACTTCGGCCGCGGCGCGGTGAACGCCGACACCTTCGTGCTCAGCCTGCCGCTGGCTGCGGGGCAGAACATGCTGGCGCTGGCGGTGTTCGTGGGCGGGCTGTCGGCGGCCACGGGCATGGTCATCGTCGAGGCCATCGCGGTGTCGACCATGGTCTGCAACGACCTCGTGATGCCGCTGCTGCTGCGCTTCAGCCGCGTGGCGCGCCGTGGCGACCTGACCGGGCTGCTGCTGGGCATACGTCGCGCGGCCATCGTCGGCGTGCTGCTGCTGGGCTACCTCTACTTCCACCTGGCGGGTGAGGCCTACGCGCTGGTCAGCATCGGGCTCATCAGCTTTGCCGCGGTGGCGCAGTTCGCACCGGCGCTGCTGGGCGGCATGTACTGGAAGGGCGGCACACGCGAAGGTGCGCTGGCCGGGCTGCTGGGCGGCTTTGCGCTGTGGGCCTACACGCTGATGCTGCCGTCCATCGCCAAGAGCGGCTGGTGGGCCACCGACTTCGTGGCCCAGGGGCCGTTCGGCCTGGCGCTGCTGCGGCCCGAGCACCTGCTGGGGCTGACCGGGCTCGACAGCCTGACGCACTCGCTGTTCTGGAGCCTGCTGGCCAACGTGGGCCTGTACGTGGGTGTGTCGCTGGCGCGCACGCCGTCGGCGCACGAAACCAGTTAGGTGTTGCTCTTCGTCGACGTGTTCGACCGCACCGCGGTGGCGCGGCCGGTGTTCTGGCGTGGGCGGGCCGAAGTGGTCGAACTGCTGGCCCTGGCGCGCCGCTTCCTGGGCGTGGAGCGCGCCAACCGGCTGTTCGAGCGTTATGCCGCCGAGCGCGGCGCGGTGCGCGTGGAGGACATCGCGCCCGACGCGCAGCTGGTGCAGTTCGTCGAGACGCAGCTGGCCGGCGCCATCGGCAGCGCGTCGGCGCGCGTGATGGTGGCCTCGGTGGTGCAGGAAGAAGCGCTGGGCCTGGACGACGTGCTGCGCATCCTGGACGAGGCTTCTCAGCTGCGCGCCTATTCGAAGGCGCTGGAGCAGGCCACCGCCGAGCTGCGCGCCGCCAACGAGCGGCTGGAAGGTCTGGACCGCCTGAAGGACGACTTCATGAGCAGCGTCACGCACGAACTGCGCACGCCGCTGACCAGCATCCGCGCGCTGGCCGAGCTGATGGTCGACGACGCCGACATGCCGCCGCCGCAGCGCCAGCATTTCTTGGCCATCGTCGTCGCCGAGACCGAGCGCTTGAGCCGCCTCGTCAACCAGGTGCTGGACATGGCGAAGATCGAGTCGGGCCATGCCGACTGGCACAACACCGACGTCGACCTCGCCGCACTCATCCGCCAGGCCGCGCAGACCGTGCAAGAGATGCTGCGCGAGCGCGGCGCCGAGCTGCTGCTGGACCTGCCTGAACACGTGCCGCCGCTGCGTGCCGACCCCGACCGGCTGACGCAGGTGCTGCTGAACCTGCTGTCGAACGCTGGCAAGTTCGTGCCGCGTGAAGGCGGGCGCATCGCCGTGCGGCTGCGCAGCGACGCTCTCGGCGCCACGGTCGAGGTGCAGGACAACGGCCCTGGCGTGCCAGCGGCGCAGCGGGCGCTGATCTTCGAGAAGTTCCGCCAGGGCGGGCAGGCCAGCCAGCGGCCGCAGGGCACGGGGCTGGGGCTGCCGATCAGCCGCCAGATCGTCGAACATTTCGGCGGCCGCATGGAACTGCGGCCTGATACCGGTCAAGGCGCGTGCTTTGCGTTCACGCTACCTTGGCCTACCCCCCCGGAGCCGGCACCCGCGGGTGCGTCAACGGCCAACGCAGGAGACAAGACATGAGCGAGCGCATCCTCATCGCCGACGACGAGCCCAACATCCTCATCTCGCTGGAATACCTGATGAAGCGCGAGGGCTACGAGGTGCACGTCGCACGCGACGGCCAGGAGGCCCTGGACGTGCTGCGCCGCGAGCACCCGCGCCTGGTGTTGCTGGACGTGATGATGCCGCTGAGAAACGGCTTCGAGGTTTGCCAGGAACTGCGCGCCGACGAGACGCTGAAGGACACGCTGGTGCTGATGCTCACCGCCAAGGGCCGCGACACCGACATCGCCAAGGGCCTGGGCGTGGGCGCCGACGCCTACATGACCAAACCCTTCTCGACCAAGGAGCTGGTGGTGAAAGTGCGTGAGATGCTGGCGGTGCCGGCGGCCGGCACGGAAGGCGCATGACGCCCGCACGCCAGCTGCAGCTGGCCTCGGCCGTCGCGGTGGCCGGCGCGCTGGTGCTGCTGTCGGTCTTCCTGGTCACCGCCGTCGCACTGCTTTGGTCGGGCTGGACCGAGGACGAGCGTGCCGCCGTGCGGGCCTTGCTGGACGGGCGTGGCGCCCAGATCATGTTGGCCGTCATCGTGCTGCTGGTGTTTGCCGGCGCGGTGGCGCAGCCGCTGCTGCGGCGCTGGGTGCTGGCCACGGCACGGCTGCGCGAACAGGCGCAGGTGCTGCTGGCCAGCGACGTGCAGCGCACGCTGTCCATTCCCGGCGGTGCAGCGCCGGTGCAGGCGCTGGCGCGCACCATCAACGATCTGGCCGCGCAGCGCGACCAGCTCAAGCGCGACATCGCCGCCGAAGTGGCACAGGCCAGCCGCGGCATCGCCCAGGAACGCAACCGCCTGGCCGCGCTGATGAGCGAGCTGACGCAGAGCGTGGTGGTGTGCAACCTCGACGGCCGCGTGCTGCTCTACAACAACCGTGCACGGGTGCAGTTCCGCGCCCTGTCCGACGCGCCGACGCTGGCCGGCGGCGCCGAGCTCATCGGCCTGGGCCGCAGCATCTACAACGTCTTCGATCGCAAGCTGGTGGCGCACGCCCTCGACAGCGTGCAGCAGCGCCTGGCGCGCGGTGCGGCCCACCCCACGGCGCAGTTCGTCACCACCACGCGCAGCGGGCAGCTGTTGCGCGCGATGATGACGCCGGTGCGCGGCGTGCCGGAGTTGCCCACCGCAGGTGCCGACGGCGGCGGCGCCGCGAGCGCTGAGCCGCCGCCCATCACCGGCTTCGTGCTGATGCTCGACAACATCACACGCGAGTACGAGCAGGAATCGGCGCGTGAACGTGGCCTGCACGGCCTGACCGAGCAGAGCCGCGCCTCGCTGGCCAACCTGCAGGCGGCGGTGGAGATGCTCGACGACGAAGACCTCGAACCCGCGATGCGCGAACGTTTCCTGCGTGTCGTGCGCGACGAGACACAGGCCATGAACCGCCGTATCAACGAGCTCGCGGCGCAGAGCGCGCAAGGCCTGGCCACGCGCTGGCCGCTGGAAGAAATGCTGGGCGCCGACTTCGTGCAGGCCGCGCTGCTGCGCATCCAGGCACAGGGCGCGGCGCGCTGCAGCGCCAGCGAGGTCGACGCCACGCTGTGGCTCAAGCTCGACAGCTTCTCGCTGCTGCAGGCGCTGACCTACCTGGCGCTGCGGCTGCAGGACGAGTATGCGGTGAAGTCGCTGCAACTGCGCCTGAGTGCGGCCGACGATCGCCGCGCGCGGCTCGACCTGGTGTGGGGCGGCCAGGTGATGAGCACCGAGACCGTGATGGGCTGGGAGATGGACGCTATCTCCACAGGCCAGGAAACCACCCTGCTGACCGTGCGCGACGTGGTGCAGCGCCACGGCGGCGAGTTCTGGTTCGAGCGCGACCGCGTGCGACACCAGGCTTTCTTCCGCTTCCTGTTGCCGCTGGCGCCCAGCGCCGCCGCCGAGCCCCTGGACACCGCCGACAGCCGCCCCGAGTTCTACGACTTCGATCTCTTCGCCGGTGGCGAAAGCAGCCATGCGCTGGACGAGCGTCGGCTGGTCGACCTGGCCTACACCATCTTCGACACCGAGACCACGGGCCTGGACCCGGCCGGCGGCGACGAGATCATCCAGATCGGCGCCACGCGGCTGGTGGGCGGCAAGCTGCTGCGCGGCGAGAGTTTCGACCAGCTGGTGGACCCGCGGCGCAACATCCCCGCGGTCACCATCCCCATCCACGGCATCACGCCCGACATGGTGGCCGGCAAGCCCACCATTGCGCAGGTGCTGCCGGCCTTCCATGCTTATGCGCAGGACACCGTGCTGGTGGCCCACAACGCCGCCTTCGACATGCGTTTCCTGCAGCTGAAGGAAGCCAGCACCGGTTTGAAGTTCGAGCAGCCTGTGCTCGACACGCTGCTGCTTTCGGCCGTGGTGCACCCGAACCAGGAGTCGCACCGTCTGGAAGCCATTGCCGAGCGTTTCGACGTCACCGTCATCGGCCGCCACACCGCTTTGGGCGACGCGCTGGTCACCGCCGAGGTCTTCCAGAAGCTGGTGCCGCTGCTGGCCGAACTGGGCATCCACACGCTGGGCGAAGCGCGTGCGGTGTCGCAGAAGACCTACTACGCGCGGCTGAAGTACTGAGGGGCCGTGCGCACGCCCGCACGCCGTCGGCCGCCCGCCGTCAGCGATAGCGCTGCGCCAGCACGCTCTGCAGCGTCTGCACCACGGCGAAGGCGTCCTTCAGCTGGCTGCGCTCGAAGTTGCTCACTTCGGCCAGCGAGAGGAAGTTGTCGGGCGCCACGCCGCGCGCCATCTGTGCCGCCTGGTGGCGGATGCGCAGCGCGGCCATGAACTCCAGCGCGTCGCGCAGGTCGCGGGCGCTCTGCTCGCTGATTTCCTTGCCCTGCGCGGCCACCAGCAGGCGGTCATGCGTGTTGACCTCGGCGTGGCCACCGGCCAGCGCGTAGACGCGCGCCAGGTCGACGATGGGCACGATGCCACTGTGCTTGAGGTCGATGGCGTCGCGCAGCGCGCCATGGCGCACCGTGGCCAGGCCGCCGAACATCGACAGCGCCGGCCGGTGCAGCAGCGCGTTGCCCGCCATGTAGGCCAGGAAGATGCGGTTGTCGCGCGTTTCGGCCAGCACGTCGCGCCGCAGGCCCTCCAGCAGTGCCTCCTGGCCGTGGATGACACGCAGGTCGAAGAACACGCAGGTCAGCATCAGCGCCTTGGGCTCGGGCTGCCGCGTCCACTTGCGGAAGTACTCGGCCCAGCGCCGCGCCGGCTGCCGCCACTCACTGGTGCGGGCCATCATCTCGCCCGGGCAGTAGACGTAGCCGCAGGCGTTCAGGCCGTCGTTGACGAAGCCGGCCAGGGCTTCGAAATAGGCGCCGTGCGCGGCTTCGTCGTAGCGGTCGTCGAGCACCAGGCAGTTGTCCTGGTCGCTCTTGGCCGTCTGTTCCTGGCGCGCCTGCGAGCCGGCGGCAACCCAGGCGTAGTCCACCGGCGGCGGGCCCAGTTTCACCTCGGCCAGCACGAGCAGCCGGGCCGTGATGGCGTCGGTGATGGCGGTGATGATGTGGCCGCTGCTGTAGGCGCTGGCGTCGGCGGCGGCCAGGCTGCGCTGCAGTTGCTTCACGCGCCCGGCGGCGGTGACCAGGCCTTCGACCGTGCCCTGTTTGTGGATCTCGCTGGCCAGGTAGACGGCCGAGGTGCTGTGCTGTTCGGTCAGGTCGGTGGCGGTGAGCATGCCGGCCACACGCTGGCCGTCGAGCACGGGCACGTGGTGGATGTTGTGGCGCGCCATCAGCAGCAGGGCCTCGAAAGCCGGCTTGTTGATGTCGATGGTGAGCGGCGCCACGGTGGCGATCTCGTGCACCGGGGCCTGCGGGTCGAGGCCGGCGGCCAGCGCGCGGTTGCGCAGGTCGCGGTCGGTAACGAGGCCGAAGAGGTGCTCCTGCTCCATCAGCAGCACCGAAGAAACACGCTGATCGCGCATCGTCTGCGCCGTCTGCAGCACGGTGGCGTCGGGCGGCAGTGTGACCGGCGCGCGCCTGAGCAACTGCCGCACCGGCGTTGTCATCAGGCCCAGGTGGGGGTCGGTGCCGCTTGCCGGGGCGCTGGCCTCGATGACCGGTGCCGACAGGAACAAGGCCATGGCCGGATGTTCGGCGCACAGCCGCGCCACCTCGGCGGCGGGCAGGAAGGCGACCTCGGCGGCGCCTTCGGCCAGCGCCTGCCAGTCGCTTCTGCCGTCGAAGGGGCCGTCGAAGGGGCCGGCGCCGGCGCCGAAGAGTTCACCCGGGGCCAGCACCGCCGCGGGCGTGGCGTCACCGCCGGCGTGCAGCGCGACATGGCCGCTGAGCAGCCAGCCCAGTTGCTCCTGCAGCGCCGGGCCGGCGCCGACTTCTGCGCCGGCTGCAAAGCGGCGGCGCTGCAACTGGCCGGCCAGCGCCTGGCGCGCGGCCTCTGGCAGGCGGCCGAAGACGCGGTGGCTGCGCAGCGCAGCGGGCAGGGCGGTGGCGTGGGTGTGCGGCATGGCGGCGGGCGGCTCCTGGGGCTGGCGAGCATTGTCGGACCGGGCCCCGCCGCCGGACTTGATGCCGCGCACGGCCGGAAATGAAAACGTGCCGCGCCAGCCAGGGGTCCAACAAAAAGAGCCCCGCATCGCGGGGCTCCGTGTGCACCGACCACCGGTGGGGTATCAGCTGCGCGGGCTGGCCGAAGCGGCTGCCGCTGCAACCGTGGCGGGGACGCTGCGCTGTGCCAGCAGACTGTCGGGCGCGGGTTCCACGGCCAGCAGGTTGATGCTGCCCAGGATCGAAAGCGTGAGCACGGCGGACAAGCCCAACGAGGTGATGCGGTGGGCGATTTCGCGGCGGCTGAGGGTGTTCATGCGAGGCTCCTTCGGTGGTGGTTCTGTGATGCGATGGAGTGAACTCTAGACAGCGCGAACGCCCGCCACCACACGCTTGCGACGAAGCGCCGGCGGGCGCCGACAAGCCGCACAACATGGCGATGAATGGCGGCGTGAAGGCCCCGGCCGGCCCGCGGGACGGGGTGCTTCTGGCCTGCGATCCGCGCGACACCTGCGGCTGTTGCAGGCGCGGCGCTCAGCGCTCGCGCCAGGCGTGGCGCAACGCGGCTTCGCGCTCGGGCGACAGGCCTACCGGCGGGCGCAGCGGGCCGCCCGGCACCGGCTGCGGCGCGGTGGCGGCCCAGGCCGCGGTGTCGGCCAGCGTCTGCGCCAGCGGCCGGCATTGCAGGCCGGTGTCCAGCGCGCGCGTGATGTCGATGCGGTGCACGCCACTCTGCGCCATCGGCAGCCACACCGGCAATTCGCTCCAGGGCGCCACACCCTGCGCCAGCAGGAAATCTTCGTCCACCCACAGCAACTGCGCTTCGGGCGCCAGCGTCCGGCTGGCGGTATCGAGCAGTTCGCCCATCGTCGTCGGCGCTTCGGGGCCTGTGAGGTTGTAGGTGCCGCGGTGGCCGGCTTCGGCCTGGTGCAGCATCCAGGCTGCGGCATCGCGGGCGTCGATGCACTGCACCGGGCCGTCGGGGTGGCCCGGCGCGAGCACCTCGGCCTCGTCGTCGTCGCCCGAGTCGGCGCGCACGAAACGCTGTGCCCACCAGGTGAAGCGGCCCGTGGGGTCGAAGGGGCCGACCAGCAGGCCGGGGCGCGACACCAGGCAGCCTTCGCCAAAACCTTCGTGCGCGGCGTTTTCGCACAGCGCCTTCAGGCCGCCGTAGGTGGCGCCGTCGACGACCTGCACCCGGGGGTCGGGCAGTGTCTGCAGCGCGGCGTCCTCGGCCGTGGCGGCGGCGTCGAAGTCGGCGTAGACGCTGATGGACGACACCAGCTGGTACTGCCCCACGCGCCCGGCGAGGGCCGCCGCGGCGCTGGCCACCTGGCGCGGCAGGTAGGCGCTGGTGTCGATGACGGCGTCCCAGCTGCCGCCGGCCAGCGCGGCGGCGAACTCGCCTTCGTGGTCGCGGTCGGCGATGCGGTGTTCGGCTTCGGGAAAGAGCCCGCTGGCGCTGTGGCCACGGTGCAGCAGCGTCACTGCGTGGCCGGCGCCGAGCGCCTGTCGCGCGAGGTGGCGGCCGAGAAAACGCGTGCCGCCGAGGATGAGCAGTTCCATGGTCGCGAATGTAGCGCTGCGGCGCTAAGCTAGAAGCCGACATCAGCCGATTCTTCGAGGTGGGCCATGGGCATCAGACTGTCCGACCTGCAGCAGGCAGGCGAGCGTTACCGGCGTTTCATCCAGGCGCAGACGCAGGCGCCAGCGGAGGTGGTCGCGGCCGAGCGGCTGAAGCTCGGGCTGCGCAACGCGAACGACTTCACCTCGAAGGCCGACCGCCTCGGCGTGATCGCCAACACGCTGCGCGAGGCCCGGCCCGCACGCGATGCCGGCGCGGCCGGCGCGGCCACGCGCGCGCTGTTGCCGCCGCTGCTCGACGCCGAGACCGCGGGCCAGGAAATCGCCTTCGGCGACAACGACCTGCGCCCGATCCGCTACCTGCACGTGGCGCTGCTGGTAGCCAGGGCGGTGGGCAAGATCACCGTGCGCGGCTTCGTCGACGAGGAAGGCGACGCCACCGGCTTTCTCGTCGCGCCGGGCCTGCTGCTGACCAACCACCACGTGCTGCCGTCGGCCGATTTCGCGGTCGCCTCCTACGTGGCCTTCGACATGGAAGACGGGCTCGACGGCAAACCCAAGACGCCGAAGCTGTTCGATCTGCAGCCGGCCGAACTCTTCGTGGCCGACAAGGCGCTGGACTACTGCTTCGTCGCCGTCAGCCCGAAGACGGAACGGGGGGAGGCACTGGCCGACTTCGGCTTCCTGCGCCTGTATCCGCAGACCGGCAAGGTCGACCCCAACCGCCGCCAGGCCGCCAACATCGTCCAGCACCCGCTGGGCCAGGGAAAGAAGATCGTGCTGCGCAACAACGACTTCATGGAGCCGCCGAAGGACACGCTGGACATGGGTGGCCGGCAGAACTCGCTCTACTACGGCGCCGACACGCTGAAGGGTTCCTCGGGCTCGCCGGTGTGCACCGAC
Organism: Burkholderiales bacterium; assembly: GCA_038205425.1. Taxonomy (GTDB): domain Bacteria; phylum Pseudomonadota; class Gammaproteobacteria; order Burkholderiales; family Burkholderiaceae_C; genus Rubrivivax. The sequence goes on from JBBRBW010000001.1 coordinate 20,167, forward strand.
GAGTGGTTCGTGGTGGCGCTGCACCGCGGCGGCGTGCCCAGGCTCGGGCTCGTCGACGGCCGGCTCACGGTGATGCGCGTGGACGACACGCCGGCCCGCGACGGCGACGCCCGCAGCCGCATCGCCTACGTCACCAACGAAGGCACACGGGTCAGCCGCCTCTACGCGTCGCTGCGCGAGAAGGCGGCGGCTGGCGGTGCGGCAGCGGCGCATGCGCGGGCGGTGTTGAAGCGCATCTCGGCGGTGGCCGGTGACCCGCGCCTGGGGCCCGTCGAACGCGGCACGGCCGTGCTGCCGACGCCCGAGCCGCTGGCGGCCGGGTGGGGCGACGTGGAGGAGAAGCTCGTCCGCCGCAAGCCCAGCCTGTTCCAGGATGCGCCGGGCTACAGGCCGGACTTTCTGGGCGGGCGTTTCGAAGTCGCGCTGCCCGAGCTCACGCACGAGGTGCTCAAGGCCGTCGCGAAGCTGCGCGACTCTGACGACCACGAGCTGAAGTACCTGAACTACTCGGTCGTCATGCACGCGCGGCGCCGCACGGCCGTCTTCGCCGCCGGCAATGTCGACGGCCGCCGGCTGTGGAAGAACGTCATGGACGGCGGCATGCCGCCGCGGCCTGCCTGGACCTTCGACCCGCGCCTGGAGGACAAGTACCAGCCCGACGACCTGATCTTCAGCAACACGATGCAGCGCGGCCACCTCTTCAAGCGCGAGGACGCCGTGCAGGGTGAAGCCGTCAGGGCGCTGGCGCTGGCCGACAAGCACTCGTTCGTCATCACCAATGCCACGCCGATGATCGCGAACTTCAACAACGTCGAGTGGGGCGACCTCGAGGACCACATCACCCGCCACCTCGATGCCGGCCACCGCGTCAGCTACTTCGCCGGGCCCATCTTCGACGTCGAGGACAAGTACTTCAACCAGCTGAAGGCCGGCGTGCCGGCTTCGCGGCGGCGCCGGGGCATGCGTGTGCCTTCGCGATTCTGGAAGATCGTGGCCTGGGTGGAAAACGACGAACTGCTCGCCGCGGGTTTTGTGCTCGACCAGTCGGACGAGATCCGCGAGCACGGCCCCATCACCGAAGAGATCGACTTCGGCGTCTACCGCCAGACCGCCATCGAAGAAATCGAGTTGCGCACCGGCCTGGGCTTTGCGCAGCTGCGCAAAGCAGACACCTTCAGCGGCTGAGCTGCCGCCCCGGCTCAGCCAGCGAACAACGCCCTGTGCTGGTCGCGCAGCAGGTTCTTCTGCACCTTGCCCATCGCGTTGCGCGGCAGTTCTTCGACGACGAAGACCTGCTTGGGCACCTTGAAGTTGGCGATCTGCGTCTTCAGCGCCGCCGCCACCGCGGCGCCGTCGAGCTGGGCGCCGGGCTTGCGCACCACCACCGCGACCACGGCTTCGCCGAAGTCCTTGTGCGGCACGCCGATGACAGCCGACTCGGCTGCGCCGGGCAACTCGTTGATGTAGCCCTCGATCTCGGCCGGGTAGACGTTGTAGCCGCCGGTGATGATGAGGTCCTTGCTGCGGCCGACGATGGTCACGTAGCCGTCGGCGTCGATCTTGCCGACGTCGCCGGTCTTGAACCACTTGTCGCCGCGGCTGTCGGCGGTGAACTCCTCTACCGTCTTCTCGGGCATGCGCCAGTAGCCCGAGAAGACGTTGGGCCCGCGGACCTCGATGCCGCCGATCTCGCCAGCCGGCACTGCCGCGCCCTTGTCGTCGCGCACGCGCACGCCCACGCCCGGAAGCCGCAGGCCCACGGTGCCGCCGCGGCGTGAACTCTCGGGGCGGTAGGGGTTGCTGGTGAGCATCACCGTTTCGCTCATGCCGTAGCGTTCCAGGATGGTGTGGCCGGTGCGGGCCAGCCAGGCCTTGAAGGTTTCCAGCAGCAGCGGCGCCGAGCCGCTGACAAAAAGCCGCATCGGCGCGCAGGCCTTTTCCGTGAGCGCGGGTTCGCCCAGCAGCCGCACGTAGAGCGTGGGCACGCCCATGAACACGGTGGCCTGCGGCAGGCGCGCGGCCACGGCGCGCGGGTCGAAGCGGCCGAACCAGATCATCTTCGCGCCGGCGAGCAGCGCACCGTGGCTGGCCACGAAGAGACCGTGCACATGGAAGATCGGCAGTGCATGGATGAGCACGTCGTCGCTGCGCCAGCCCCAGGCCTCGTGCAGCACCTGCGCGTTGCTCAGCAGGTTGCCATGCGTGAGCATCGCGCCCTTGCTGCGCCCGGTGGTGCCGCTGGTGTAGAGGATGGCGGCGAGGTCGTCGGTGGCGCGCACCGCCGGCGTGTGCGTGTCGCCCTGGAAGGCGGCGCGGTCGAGCAGCGTGCCGGTGCGGTCTTCGTTGAGCGTGAAGACGTGCTTCGTGCCGGCCAGGAAAGCGATCTTGCTCACCCAGCCGAAGTTCTTGCCGGCGCAGACCACCATCGCCGGCTCGGCGTTGCCGATGAAGTACTCGATCTCGGCGGCCTGGTAGGCCGTGTTCAGCGGCAGGAAGACGTGGCCGGCGCGCAGCACCGCCAGGTAGAGCATCAGCGCCTCGACGCTCTTCTCGGTCTGCACCGCGATGCGCGAAGCCGCCGGCAGCGCCAGGCTGTCGATCAGGTTGGCCAACATGGCCGTGCCGCGTTCGAGGTCGCGCCAGGTGTAGAACAGCGGCGCCGCGCTGTCGGCCGTCTCGATGGCCGTGACGTCCAGGTCGGCCGGGAAGGCCGCGCGCAGCGCCGCGAACAGGTTGTGGTTGTTGGTGGTCATCTGTCAGAGCCTCAAGCGGCGGGCGGTAGTCGCTGCGGTGGCGGCCACCGCATCAAGTGAACGCCGCGGAACCGGCTCCGCCGGGCCGCTGGCGTTGCCCCCTTTCCAAGGGGGAAGCGGCGCAGCCGCTTCGGGGGTTAGTCCAGTTTCGCCCCAGAGTTCTTCACCACCGTCGCCCAGCGCTTGACCTCGTTGCTGGCGAACTGGCCGAAGTCGGCGCCCCAGGTGTTGGGTGTCTCGGCGCCCATGCCGTTCCACATCGCCTTCAGCTCCGGGCTGTTCATGGCCTTGCGCATCTCGTTGGCCATGGCCGTCACTGCGTCGGCCGGCGTGCCCTTGGGCGCCCAGATGCCGTACCAGGTAGCGACCTTGTAGTCCATTTCGCCGGCCTCGGGGGCGGTGACGACGTCGGGGAAGCCCGGGGCACGTTTGTCGGCGGCCACGGCGATGGCGCGCAGCCGTCCGCCCTTGATGTGGCCGGCGCTGCTGCCCAGGCCGTCGAACATCATGTCGACCTGGCCCGCGATCAGGTCCTGCAGCGCCGGGCCGGCACCGCGGTAGGGAATGTGGGTGATGAAGGTCTTGGTCTGCAGCTTGAACAACTCGCCGGCCAGGTGGTGGCTGGTGCCGTTGCCGGCCGAGGCGTAGTTCAGCCTGCCCGGGTTGGCGCGGATGTGGACCAGCAGGTCCTTCAGGTTCGTGGCCTGCACCCGCTGCGGGTTGACGACGATGACCTGTGGCACGCTGGCCACCAGGCCCACGGGCACGAAGTCGGTCTCGATGTTGTAGTCGAGCTTGGGGTACATGCTGGGTGCGATCGTGTGGTGCACCGCGCCCATGAAGAAGTTGTAGCCGTCGGGGGCCGCCTTGGCCGCCAGGTTGGCGCCCAGCGTGCCACCGGCGCCGCCCTTGTTGTCGATGACGAACTGCTTGCCCGTGTTCTTGCTCATCATGGCGAACAGCGGCCGCGCGAAGGCGTCGGTGCCGCCGCCGGGCGGGAAGGGCACGATCACCGTCACGGGCTTGGTGGGCCAGGCGCTCTGCGCACGAACCCAGGGGGCAGCCAGGGTGGCGGCTCCCGTGATCAGGACGGTGCGGCGGTTCGGGCGGATGTTCAGAGTCATCGGTTTGTCTCCGTTTTCGGGGTCGTGGATTCTGCGGGAAGGCGATCTGCGTCGCTCATCCGGGCGTGGTGATGGCGCGTGAGCGCGAAACCTCTCCCTGTCGAAACTTGGCGTGGCCGGCTTCGACCTTGGCCAGGTCGTAGAGGTAGTTGACCATCATGCCGAAGGACTGGCGCAGCCCCCGCACAGCCATGTTGCCACGCGGGTTCAGGCGCTCGAGCCGGGCGCCGTTGTCGAGGTGGAAGCGTGCCACCGGGTCGCCAGTGGGGGTGGGCGACAGCAGTGCCAGGTACGCACCGCACAGCAGCCGCAGCGCGGCGGTACCGGGCTCGCCCAGCTTGTCGTGCACGGCAGCGCCCTGCAGCGCGCCGAGGTCGCCGTCGCACAGCTTGCGCAGCGTGTCACGTGCGGCCTCCAGCTCGGCCACGCCGCCCTTCTTCAGTCCGGGCAGGCTCGCGAAGTCGGGCTCGCCCAGCAGCCAGGCCGCGAAGCCGGGGATGGGCGACAGCGTGCAGAAGGTCTTCAGCCGCGGCAGTTCACGCTGCAGCTGCGTGGCCACGGTCTTGATCAGGAAGTTGCCCAGCGACACGCCGCGCAGCCCGGGCTCGCAGTTGCTGATGCTGTAGAAGGCCGCGACGCGGAAACGGTCTGGCGCCAGTGGTGTGCTGGCCTTGTCGATCAGCGGCGCGATCGCGCCCGGCATCTCGGGCAGCAGCGCCACCTCGACGAAGATCAGCGGCTCGTCGGGCAGTTGCGGGTGGAAAAACGCGAAGCAGCGGCGGTCGGGCTGCAGGCGGCGGCGCAGGTCGTCCCAGCCGTCGATGGTGTGCACGGCCTCGTGGTGGATGATCTTTTCCAGCAGCTGCGCCGGCGAGTTCCAGTCGACCCGCCGCTTCTGCAGGAAGCCGGGGTTGAACCAGCTCGTCAGCAGGTGCAGCAGGTCGGCCTCGATGGCCGCCAGCTCGGGCTTGCGCGGCAGCGCACGCAGCAGCGCGCGGCGCAGGCGCAGCACCGCCGCGGTGCCGCCGGGCATGCGGTTCAGGCGCCGGAAGAGTTCCTGCCGCGGCGGCTCGGCCAGGTGCGTCAGCGGCGCCAGCGTGGCCACGCCTGGGGCTTCGGCATAGGCCTGCGCGGCCTTCAGGACGGCCTGCGGGTCGGGGCTGAGTTCGCTGGCCAGGAAGTCGAAGAAATCGTCGAGCTGTTCGTCTTCCAGAGTCTCCAGCCGTTCTATGAGGTCGCGCGCCAGCGCCATGCCGCCGAGCTCACCCTTCTCGGACAGCAGGCGCGTGCAGTCGAGCTTCATGCGCCGCACGGCACGGGCGGTGCGCTGGCGGGCGGCGGCGTGGCGGATGTCATCGAGCATGGCGCGTTCCAGGTCGGGCGGTGGCGCGGGCGGCGCGGCGCGGGGCAGGGGGCGCGGCGGGCGCGACCGCTGCGGACGGGTGACTGGCGGCGGCGCTGCGGCGCAGCTTCTTCAGCGCTGCCAGCTGCGCCATCAGGTGGTCGTGCATCGCGCGTTCGGCGCGGGCGGCGTCGTGCTGCACGAAGGCGTCCATCAGCACGCGGTGTTCGTTGATCGACGCCGCGATGCGCCCCGGCAGCGCCAGCTGGCGCCCGCGCATCAGGCGCATGAAGCGGCGCAGGTCGCCGGTGACGCGGTCGAGCCAGCGGTTGGCGGCCAGCGCCTGCACGGCGCCGTGAAAGGCGTGGTTGGCGCGGTAGTAGCCGTCGATGTCGGTGGCCGCGGCGTGGCGTTCCAGCGCCTCGTGCAGGTGCTGCAGCGTGCGCAGGTCGTCGGCGTCGGCCTTGCGGGCGGCCTCGAAGGCGCAGCGGCCTTCCAGCAGCGCCATCACCGGGAACAGCGCGTCGGCGTCGTCTTCGGTGAGTTCGATGACGCGGCAGCCGCGGTGCGGCACCAGTTCCACCAGGCCTTCAGCGGCCAGCACTTTCAGTGCCTCGCGCAGCGGCGTGCGGCTGACCTGCCATGCGGCGGCCAGCGCCTTTTCGTCGATGTACTCGCCCGGCAGCAACGCGCCGTCGAACACCAGGCCGCGCAGCCGCGTGGCCACGCCGTCGTGCAGCGAGGTGCCGCGAAGGGGGGCGGTGGCGTCGGGCATGGCGTGGCGGTCGGGCAAGCGGCGTTTGGCGCAGCATAACGCTGTAATTACAGAATCACACCTCGAGTCTACCCGGCTTGGGCCGGTGCCGCGTGCCCGATGGGCGCGCCGGCGTGCCGGCCGACCTGGCCAGCGTGGTGCTGAAGGCGCTGAAGAAAGCACCCGCCGAGCGCTACGCCACCGCCAATGCCCTCAGCGAAGACCTGGCGCGCTGGCGCGCCGGCGAGCCGGTGCTGGCGCAGCCTGACCGCATGGGCTACAGGCTGCGCAAGTTCGTCGGGCGCCACCGGCTCGGTGTGGCCGCGGCGGCTGGCGTCGCGCTGGCGGTGCTCGGCGGCGGCGCCGCGGCGCTCTGGCAGGCCGGCGTGGCGCAGGCGCAGGCGCGCCGCGCGCAGCAGCAGGAGGCGCGCGCGCTGGCGGTGCAGGACTTCATGCTCGGCCTGTTCCGCGCCAACGCCGACGCGCAGCCCGACCCCGTGCGGGCGCGCGCCACGACGGCGCGCGAGCTGCTCTACATCGGCGCGGCACGCGTACGCCGCGAGCTCGACGGTGCACCCGAGGTCAAGGATGCCGTGCTGTCGACGCTCATCGACATGTACGTCGACGTCGGGCTCAACAGCCAGGCCGCGGAACTCGCCGGCGAACGCGTGGCCGTGCGCGAGAAGCTTTACGGCCCTGCCGACCTGCGCGTCGCACAGGCCCTGGTCGACCATGCCAACGCCATCGACTCGACCAGCGCCTCGGCGAGCGGCCCGCCACTGCTGGAGCGCGCGCGCGGCATCGTCGACCGCGCCCCCGACGCGCCCGTCGACCTGCGCCTGCGCGTGCTGTTTGCACAAGCCCAGGTGGCGCGCTACATCGACGTCAGCACCTCGCTGGGCTACGTGCAGGAGGCGCGCTCGCTGATGCAGCGCAGCAGCACCACCGGAGACCCGCTGCGGCGCGCGCTCTACCTCGAGGGGCTGAGCCTGGGCTTCCTCGGCGCCTGCGCCGACGGCCTGCAGCGGCTCGAGGAGGCGCATCGCATCTCGCTGGCCAGCAGCGGGCCGCAGCCGCAGTGGTGGATACCCGAGGACACCGCGATCTTCTCCAACGCGGTCTGCATCGGCCGCTACGACCGCGCCGAGGTCGCTCTGCAGGAAGCCCTGGAGATGGCGCAGCGCCTGAACGGCCCCGACCATGTCGACACCACGCATGTGCGGCTGCGCCTGATGCGCCTGTACAGCGACACTTCGCGCGCCGCAGAGGCGCGCGAGATCGAGTCGCGACTGCGCCCGCTGCTCGACGGCGCCAGCGTCCAGCGCGACGCGAATCTGAACGCCACGCTGCTGCGCGCACTCGCGCTGCGCGCCTGGGACGACGGCCGAATGGAGGCGGCGGACGCGCTGTCGCTGCGGCTGGTGGAGTCGTACCGCCGCTTCACCGGTGCCAGCTTGGTGCTGGCCACGGCGCTGCAGACGCGCGCGCTCGTCGTCGCTGAACGTGGCCGCACCGACGAGGCGGCAAACGAGCTCGACGCAGCCGAGGCGATGCTGCGCAAGGCGCTCAGGGCGCGCGCCACGCCGGCCGGGCTGGCGGCGGTGCGCATCGACCGGGCGGCGGTCGACGTCGCCGCCGGCCGACCGGCGGCGGCGCTGGACCGGCTCGACGCCGTGCTGGCCGAGCTGCCCGCCGCCGCACCCGAGGCCCGTCCGCTGCTGCCGCGGCTGGCACGCTGGCGCGCCGCGGCGCTGCGCGCGTCCGGCCGTGTCGCCGAGGCCGCCGACGCGGCGCAGGCTGGCTTGCAGGCCCTGGCGCCACCGTTGCGCGAAGCCGATCTGCCGCGGCTGCGCGCCGACCTCTGGTTCGAACGCGGCCTGGCCCTGCAGGCGCTTGGGCGTGGCGCCGAGGCCCGCGACGCCCTGGCCTCGGCACTGGCGCTGCGGGCCGCGAACGACGACGCCTCCAGCGTCTGGCGCGCCCGCGTCGAGCGTGCGCTCGCCGACGTGGCGCGCCAGCGAACGGCGACCGATCGCTGACACGGCTGTCGCAACCACGCCGGTCTGCCAGCACGCACAAGTCGCAAGCGGCATGGCCGGTTCGGCGCCGGCGCTCCGTATGAGCAGGGGAGGGCGCCGAACGTCGCGCGCCCCGCCCACCCGTCAAGGAGATTGCCATGACTCAGCGTCCTTACGCCCTGGCCGCCATCGCCGCCGTCACCGGTGCCGCCCTGGGCACCCTGCTTGCCATCGGCCATGCCGGCGGCACCGACGCGGGCGCGCAGCCGCTCGCGCAGCCGCTGCCGGTCGGGCCGCAACTTGCTCGGCCGCTGCCCGCCGCGCCGCTGCCCGCCGCGCCGCAGCCGTCGAACCAGTACGCCGCCCCGGCCGAAGAGCCGGGCGCCGTCCAGCGCGACGAGAGCATCGATCCGATCCAGGACTTGAGCATCGGTGCCTGAGAGGACAGCGCCGCGCAGCGGGCCGGGCGCGCGCTACATTGCGCGGTCACCCGCCGCCACCGATGCCCGTCGACGCCGCCCACCTGCCCCTGGACGCCAGCCGCATGCTCACGCTGGCGGCGCAGAGCCTGTTCGACGCCTTCGCCAGCACGACGGTGGGCGCGCTGGTGGTCGACTGCGATCACCGCATGGTCGGGACAGCCACCGGCGACCGCCGCCCGTTGCCGGCGCCGCGCCATGCCGAGTGCGACTTCGCCGGCCGCCGCGTCGAGGACGTGGTGCGCAACCCGCTGATGGGCGAGGTCGTCGACAGCGGCCAGCCCATCGTGGCTGGCCGTTCCTGATCGGCGCGTTGGCCGGCGAGGTCGACGTGCATCGCTCGCCACAGGCGGCCCAGGTGCCGGCGCGTTTTGCCGGGTGGTGTCCGGTTTCGCGCGGGGGCTGCGTACTTCCAGGTACGGGGTCGGCAATTCCTGCCGACCCTGCCCACCGGAGGACCCACCATGACCCCGACCATCCTTCTCGCCTCGCGCGCCTTTCTGCTGGCGGCTGTGCTGACGCTGGCGCCGGCTGCCCACTGTGCTCCGGCTCCTGCGGCGGCCGAAGACGCGAGTTTTGCCGCCGCGATGGCCGCCTACCAGAACAGCCACTGGGCGCAAAGCTACGCCATGCTGGCCACGCTGGCCGACCACGGCCACCCCGAGGCGGCACGCATCGCCTCGCAGATGCACCGCTGGGGCCCGCGCCTGTACGGCCAGCACTTCCAGGCCAGCGCGGCGCAACGGGCGCAGTGGCAGCAGGCCGCCTGGTGCGGCGCGGCCAGCGGAGCAGCGGCTGCGTCGTGCACGGTGGCCGCCAAGAGCCGCTGACCCGGCGGCGCGGCGCCGGCCTGGAGCTGCCGAAGAAGGGTCGCACTTGTTAGGCGCCGAGCACCTGCGCTGGCTCTCGAACAGGCTCGAGGAGGGCCTGGATCTCGACGGGGGCGCCCGCGAGACCTGGCTGCGGGACCTGCAGGCGCGCTCCGATCCGCAACTGCTCACCACGCTGCGCGAGTTGCTGGCACGGCAGGCCCACCACGAGACCGCCGACCTGCTGCAGCGCGGCCCCGCCTTTGCCCCACCCGACGAGGGCCCGCAGCCGGGCGACACCGTCGGGCCCTACAGCCTGCTGAAGCTGCTGGGCAGCGGCGGCATGGGCGCGGTCTGGCTGGCCGAGCGCAGCGACGGCAGCCTGAAGCGCCGCGTGGCGCTGAAGCTGCCGCACCTGAGCTGGGCCAGCGGCCTGGCCGCGCGCTTCGCGCGCGAGCGCGACAGCCTGGCGACGCGGGCACACCCGCACCTCGCGCGCCTCGACGACGCCGGGCTGGCCGAGCGCGGCCGCCCCTACATGGCGCTGGAATACGTCGAGGGCGAGCCCATCGACGCCTGGTGTCGCCAGCGCGCGCTGGCGCCAGCGGCGCGGTTGCGGCTGCTGCTGCAGGTGGCCGAGGCGGTGGCCTACGCGCACGGCCGGCTGGTGCTGCACCGCGACCTCAAGCCGGGCAACATCCTCGTCACCGCCGAGGGCCAGGTGCGGCTGCTGGACTTCGGCATCGCCAAGCTGATGCAGGCCGAAGGCGCGGCCGAGACGGCACTCACGCAGGCCTCGGGCCGCGCGCTGACGCTGGACTACGCCAGCCCCGAGCAGATCCGCGGCGAAACCCTGGGCACCTCCAGCGACGTCTATTCGCTGGGCGTGGTGGCCTTCGAGCTGCTGGTCGGTGCACGGCCCTACCGCCTCAAGCGCGGCAGCGCCGCCGAACTGGAAGAGGCCATCACCGGACAGGACGTGCCGCTGGCCAGTGCGGTGGCCTCCGACCCCGCGTTGCGGCATGCCTTGCGCGGCGACCTCGACGCCATCCTGAACCGGGCGCTGAAAAAGCGCGTGGCCGAGCGCTACGCCACCGTGGACGCGCTGGCCAGCGACTGGCGCGCCCACCTCGAAGGCGGCCGCGTGGCGGCGCGGCCCGACAGCCTGGCCTACCGCGCGGCGCGGCTGGCGCGGCGCCACCGCCTGCCGCTGGCCGCCGGCACAGTGGCGGCGGCGGCCTTCGTGCTGGCGCTGGGCTTCGGCGCCACGGCGCTGGTCGTCGGTGTGCTGCTCGCCGGCCTGGGTGCGGCGCTGTGGCAGGCCCGCAAGGCGCGTGCGCAGGCCCGCATCGCGGCCGAGCAGGCCGAGCTGGCGCGCAGCGAGTCCAGGCGAGCGCAAGCCGTGCAGGGCTTCCTGATCGACATCTTCAAGGTCAACTCCGACCACCAGCCCGACCCCGCGCGTGCCCGCGCCACCACCGCGCGCGAACTGCTGGACCTGGGCGCGCAACGCCTGGCCACGGCCTTGCATGACGCCCCCGAGGCCCAACTGGAGGTGATGAGCACGCTGGGCGACATGTACTACGAGCTGCAGCTCAGCGATCAGGCGGCGGCCATCGACACCCAGCGCATCGAACTGTTGCGCCGGCTGCACGGTCGCGACGACCGCCGCGTGGCGCAGGCGCTGGTCGACCTGTCCGGTGCACTGCACAGCACGGCGCGTCGTGACGAGATCGTGCCGGCGCTGGAAGAAGCGCGGCGCATCCTCGACGCGCTGGGCGAGCGCAACTCGCTGCTGCGCGGCGAACTGCTCAGCCGGCTGGCGCAGCGCCACTACAACCTGTCGGTGGCGCGGTCGCTGGCTTACGCCGACGAGGCCGTGCGTGTGCTGCGCGCGTTGCCCGAGCCCGACCTGGACCACCTGGCGGCGGCGCTCAGCCTGGCCGGCCGCGTGCGCGGGGCCATCGGCGAGCCGGCCGCCGCCGACGCGTTGTGGCAGCAGTCCCGCGACACGTTGCGGGCGATGCCGGTGATCCCGCGCGTGCAGTGGGTCGAGGCCGGCATGTCGCGCGCCGAGACGCTGGCGCAGCGCATGCAGTGGCACGCGGCGCTGGCCCTCGCGCGGGAGACGGTCGACGACAGCGCCGCCACGCTGGGCGCCGAGCACGCCAGCAGCATCGTCGCGCGGGCCCGCCAGGGTGCGCTGCTGCACGCGGCCGGCGAGCGCCCGGCCGCGCGACCGCTGCTGGAAGAAGCGCTGCGCGACGCGCTGGCCACCTTCGGTGAACACGAAACGCTGTACACACCGCTGGTGCGGGCGCACGCCGCACGCGGTGCCTACGCCGACGGGCGGCTGGCCGAGGCGCTGCGCCAGGTCGAGGCCGTCAATGCCTCGCGCCGGCAGCATTACGCCGGTTCGCATGTGCTCGGCCCGGGCCTGGCCCTGCAGGCGGTGGTGCTCGTCGCGTTGGGCCGTACGGCCGCGGCGCGTGAGCTGCTGGCCGAAGGGCTGGACATCGTGCGCCGCGGCGCCGACGGCGCCTACCGGCCCTGGCGCTACAACCGCTGGCATCTCGACCGTGCCCGTCTGGAACTGGCGGATGGCCGCGCCGGCGAGGCGCTGGCAGCGCTGGCGGAGGTCGTGGCCTGGCCCGAGACCGAAGTGCCTGCGCCGCACCCCGAGCTGGTCGAGCACAACACGCTGGCGGCCCTTGCTCATGCCCTGGCCGGTGACGCCGCGGCCGCCGAGCGCCACGCGCTGGCGGCTACCGACGCGCTGCCGGCGCTGCAGTCGCATGGCCGCCAGCCGGGCCTCGAAGCCGAGGCCTGGCTGGCGCTGGGGCTGGCGCTGCGCGCCAGCGGCCGCCATGCCGATGCCCTGCCCGCCTTGCGCGAGTCGGTGGCGCTGCGGCGCGCCTTCGATGTGCCGCTGGGCGCCTGGCGCCGGGCCGCCGAGGCCGCGCTGCTGCGCGGCCTGCGCGCCGCCGGCCGCCGCGAAGACGCGCGGGCGGCGCGGCCAGCTCGGCCGCAACCCGCGGACGGCGCGGCGGCGCACCCACCCCCCAAGGTGTGATGCCGCGCGTGGCCGCTTCAGGCCCGGGGCCGCGTACTTCCGGATGAGGGCGCCGGTGGTCGGCGTCCCGCCAGCCCCGAAGGACCCGACATGCGACACCACTCCCCCCGTCCTGCCGACGCCGACTTCTCATCTGCCTGGTACCTCGTGCCGGCGCTGCTGTGGGCACTGGCCTTCGGCCTGACTTTCATCACCGGCCCGCACGACATGGCGCAACCCAGCGCCGAAGCGCCCGCCGAGCCGGCCATGTTGCCGCCTGCTGCCTGAGCCGGTGCGGCCATGCACAACCTGCTGCTTCTGCTGCTGTGCCTGGCCGGTGGCGTGCTGCTGCGCCGCGCCGGCCGCGTCGCCGACAACGCGCACCTGGCGCTCAACGCCTGCATCATCCACCTGGCCTTGCCGGCGGTGACGCTGCGCACGCTGCACGGCTTCGAGTTCGACCGCATGCACCTGCTGCCGGTGCTGATGCCCTGGGTGCTGTTCACCCTTGGCGCGGCACTGTTCTGGGCGCTGGGGCGCACGCTCGGCCTGTCGCGCGCGCAGGTCGGGGCGCTGACGCTCGTGGGCGGCCTGGGCAACACTTCGTTCGTCGGCCTGCCGATGATCGAGACCTTGCACGGCCGCGACGGCCTCGGGCTGGGCCTGCTGATCGACCAGCTCGGCAGCTACCTGGCGCTGAGCACGCTGGGCGTGGCGGCGGCCGCCTTCTACGCCGCCGGGCCGCGTGTCACGCCGCGCGAAATGCTGCGCCGCGTGGCCAGCTTTCCGCCGGTCATCGCGCTCGTGGCCGCGTTGCTGCTGCGGCCGGTGGACCTGCCCGAGCCGCTGCTGCTGGCGCTGGCGCGCCTCGGCGACACGCTGGCGCCGCTGGCGCTGCTGTCGGTGGGCATGCAACTGCGGCTGGACGCTTTGCGCGAGCACGGCCGCGCGCTGGCGCTGGGCCTGGGCTTCAAGCTCATGGTCTGCCCGGCACTGGTGGTGGCGCTGCTGTGGGCCACGGGGGCCGCGCCCGACATGGCCAGCCGCGTGAGCGTGATCGAGGCCGCGATGCCGCCGATGATCGGTGCCGGCATCGTCGCCGCGCAGGCCAACCTGGCGCCGCGGCTGGTCTCGGCGATGATCGGCGTGGGCATCCCCTTGGGCGTGGTGACGGCCTCCGGCTGGTTGGGCTTGTTCGGCTGGCTGGCGGTGTGAGGGCAAAGCCCCTGCGACGCGCCTTGCAGCGCTGGGTACCGCTCGCCGCTGGCCGACCTTGCGTGGCGCGGGGAGCGATGGCCGCGGCCCAGTTGCCTCCGGCCCCCGAACGCGATTCCGCAAGCGCCGTTTCGCGTCGCACTCCTGTGCCGCCGCAGCCCCTGCATCGGCGTCGTCGCGACGCCACAAAGCCGGCGGCACTGCTCGTCAGCCCTCTTGCGCAGTGCAAAACGACGATGCTAGGATAAATTCACCAAAGAATGAATTTCGGCGCGAACTGCACAACGGTGCGGGTCGCGCCGCGGTTCCAACACCGTCCGTTCGAGAGGAGACATCATGAAACTCAAGGCCCTGAGTGTCGCTGCCGCAACCCTGTTTGCCGCCGCCGGCGCCCATTCGCAGCAAGCGCCGGCCTCCGCGCCCGGCGCCCAGGCCGAAGGCGCAAAGCCCGAAGTCATCACCGTGTCGGCGCGTCGCCGCGAAGAACTGATCCAGGACGTGCCGGGCGCTGTCACCGCGATCTCCGGCGCCGCGCTGGAAAAGGCCGGCATCTCCGACATCACCGCGCTGAGCGACTTCACGCCGAACACGACGCTGAAGACCTCGCGCGCCACCAACACCACGCTGACGGCCTTCATCCGCGGCATCGGCCAGCAGGACCCGGTGGCCGGCTATGAGCAGGGCGTGGGGATCTACCTCGACGACGTCTACCTGGCGCGCCCGCAGGGTGCACTTTCCGACATCTACGACCTCGAGCGCATCGAGGTGCTGCGTGGTCCGCAAGGCACGCTGTACGGCCGCAACACCATCGGCGGCGCGGTGAAGTACGTGACACGCAAGCTGGCGAACCAGACCGAGCTGAGCCTGAAGGGCACGGTGGGCAACTTCAACGAGCGCGACCTGCTGATCAAGGGCAGCACACCGATTTCGGAGAGCTTCCGCATCGGCGCCTCGCTGGCCAGTTTCAAGCGTGACGGCTTCGGCAAGAACGTTGTCAACGGCCGCGACAACTACAACAAGGACGTGCTGGCCGGCCGCGTCAGCTTCGAGTTCACGCCCAGCAGCGAGCTCTTCGTGCGCTTCGCGGCCGACCGCACGGTGGACGATTCCCTGCCGCGGCAGGGTTACCGCCTCACCGCCGGCCCCGCGCCCGGCAACGAAGCGCCGCTGGACGGCAAATACGACACACGCGCCAACCTCTACACCGTGCTGGGCCACGAGCAGCAGGTCAAGTCGGGCGGCGAGTCGCTGCTGATCGACTACGCGATCACGCCGACGCTGTCTGTCAAGTCGATCACGTCGCACCGCGCTGACAAGTCCTACGCGCCGATCGACTTCGACTCGTTGAACACCCCCTTGTTCGAGGCCCCGGCCATCTACAAGAACAAGCAGCAGAGCCAGGAAATCCAGTTCACCTACATCGGCCCGCAGTGGCAGGGCGTGGCCGGCCTCTATTACATGAAGGCCAACGCGTTCAATGAGTTCGACGTGCTGTTCAATGCCGCAGGCGGGCTGTCGCTGTACACGCGGGACGACATCGACACCAAGACCTGGGCGGCCTTTGCCGACCTGAGCTACAGCCTGAGCAAGGAACTGAGCCTGAACGTCGGCGGCCGCTACACGAGCGACAAGCGCGAAGCCGCCATCTACAAGCGCACCTACCTCGGTCTGACCGGCTCGCCGACACTGGGCAACCCCGCCGCCGTCGGGCTGGCCGCCAACACCGATCTCGGCAAGAGCGACTTGAACCGGAGCGACAACAAGTTCACCCCCAAGATCGGCCTGGGCTGGAAGTTTGCACCCGAGCACAACCTGTACGCCTCGTACGCGGAAGGCTTCAAGGGCGGCATGTTTGATCCACGCATGGACCTGGGTGGCGCACCGACCAGCGCCACATCGCTGGAGAAGCGCAAGGGCGTCGAGCCCGAGGAAGTCAAGACTGTTGAGCTGGGGCTGAAGTCCGCCTTCAACCGCGGTCGCGTGCAGACCAACGCGGCGGTTTTCTTCACCCAGTACGACAACGTGCAGATTCCGGGCTCGATCCCGACCTTCAACGCTGCGGGTGTGGTGACCGGCTTCGCCGGAACGCTGACCAACGCCGCAAAGGCCCGCATCCAGGGCCTCGAACTGGAGGCGCTTGCCCGCGTCACCGATACCTTCACCGTCAGCGGCATGCTCAGTTTCATCGACGCGAAGTACAGGGAATGGAACGTCGCAAACGGCACGGCGCTGGTGAACATCGCCGGGCAGTCCGAGTTCCAGAACACGCCGAAGCGGTCGGCCAACCTCTCCGGCACCTATGACTGGCCGCTGGCCGCCTTCGGCAAGTCCGGCACCCTGTCGCTGAGCAACAGCGTGTCGTACAAGAGCAAGGTCTACCAGTCAGAGATCGTGCGCCCGACGGGTATCGCTGCGCTGGACGCCAACGTGCCGCAAATCGAACTCCTCGCGCAGGACGCCTACACGGTGTGGGACGCCGGCCTGGTGTGGACCAGCGCGGACCGCGGCGTTCAGGTCGCGCTGAACGGCCGCAACCTGACCGACAAACGCTACAAGGCGGCAGGCTATGGCTTCGCAGGCTTCTTCAACACCATCACCACCTTCCACGGCGACCCGCGCACCGTCAAGCTCAGCCTGACGCTGAGGTACTGAAACCGACCGGAAAAGCGACGTTGGGCTGAGGCGCTCAACCCGCGTTGCCGATCGGGCGGCGGAAGCCCTGGGCGCTGTAGGCGATGAGGCGCGGCTCTATCGAGCCGAGGTCATCCGACCTGCAGCGGCCACCGCTGACGCGATCCAGCCGCCCGGTGCGCGAAAGCGCCAGGGTCAGCGAACCGGTGAAGAAGTGGAAATTCCAGAACAGTTCTTCCTCGGGCGCGTCGGGCAAGGCCTGCTTCACCAGGGTGATCAGCCTGTGAACCAGGGGGTCGAAGAGAGACATGATGGAGACCGCAACGTGCGAGGCATCGTTGTTCACCATGGCGATGAGTCGGAAGTAGTTCTTCCAGCCCTCGTCGCCAGTGCGCGCGCGCTCGAAGAAGGGCATCACGAAGGCCGCGACCGCGCCCTCGACCGTGGGCTTGCTACCGCAGGCGGCTTCATAGGCGTCGAAGGCGCCCATGCGTTCGGAGAACAGGAGTTGCGCGCGCCGTGCCAGCACGGCGTCGAACAGGCCCTGCTTGGTGGCGAAGTAATAGTGCGCGAGTGCCGGATCGACGCCAGCGAGTTCGGCCACCTTGCGCAGGGTGACGCCGTCGAAGCCGCGCCTGGAGAACAGGTCTTCCGCGGCGTCGAGGATGCGGTCAGCCTTCACCGCAGCGCCGTCCACCTTGCGCGGACGGCCCACCACCTGGCGCCGGCGCGGACGTGCGCGGGCGGGGGCGGGGGCGGGTGTCTTCTCGTTGTTTCCGGAACTCATCGTGCGGCACCCTCGGTGGGGGGCGTGCCTTTCGTCGCGCGAGGCCGACGCATCCGTTCGATCGGGCGACTCAAGGTTTCGAATTCTATTTGCATCAAGGCGCTGCCATGAACTCCATCGATGTCTTCTACCGCAGCGACGACGGCCTGCGGCTCTATGCGTGCGACGCGCCTGGCCCGGCCGCCGACGCGCCGGCCGTGCTGTGCCTGCCGGGCCTGACGCGCAACGGCAAGGACTTCGGTGCGGTTGCCGAGCGGCTGCGCCAGCGCCACCGTGTGATCTGTCCGGACCAGCGCGGCCGCGGCCGTTCGCAGCGTGACCCCGATGCGGCGCACTACGCACCGATGCGCTACGTGCAGGACATGTTCACGCTGCTCGACACGCTGGGTGTGGCCCGGGTCAGGGTGATCGGCACCTCGCTCGGTGGCCTGATGGGCATGCTGATGCTGGCGCTGCAACCGCTGCGTATCGAGGCGCTGGTGCTCAACGACGTGGGGCCGGTCGTCGATGCTGCGGGCATCGCCCGATTGGCCACCTACGTCGGCAAGTCCGCGCCGGTAGCGAACTGGGACGAGGCCATCGACCAGACCGCCGCCATCAACGGTGTTGCCTTCCCGGGCTACGGCCGCGCGGCCTGGGCGGCGATGGCGCGCAATGTGTACATCCAGGAAGACACGCAGCCGGTGCTGGACTACGACCCTGCAATCGCGCAGGGCGTGTCCTCCGGAACGGCTACACCCGACCTGTGGCCGCTGTTCGACGGCCTGGTGCCGCGGCCGATGCTGGTGATCCGCGGCGAGACATCGGACATCCTGTCGTTGCAGACTCTGGCCGAGATGCAGCGCAGGCGCCCGACGATGCAGACGGTGACCGTGCCGGGCGTTGGCCATGCACCGATGCTCGACGAAGCCGAAGCCGTGGCGGCGATCGATTTCTTTCTGGCCGGCGCCGGGAAGTAACAACATCACTTGACCGGAATGCACCGAAACTGGCGGCAGACCTGAGCCTCGTGCATCGGCACGAGGCCTGCGACAGGCCATTACCAAACCCCTAGGAAGTCACCCCATGCACCGCAGAACACTGCTCGCCCTCAGCCTGGCATTGGCCGCCGCCGCCCCCTGGGCGCAGGCGCAGGCCGGACGGGACATCAAGATCGCCCTGCTCGCCGGCAAGACCGGGCCGCTGGAGGCCTACGCCCGGCAGACCATCACCGGCTTCAACATGGGGCTGGAATACGCCACCGGCGGCACCCTGACGGTGGCCGGGCGCAAGATCGTCGTCATCGAGAAGGACGACCAAGGCAAGCCCGACCTCGGCAAGAGCCTGCTGGCCGCCGCCTACGGCGACGACAAGGTCGACCTCGCCGTGGGCACCACCGGCTCGGGTGTGGCGCTGGCCATGCTGCCGGTGGCCGAGGAGTACAAGAAGATCCTGCTCATCGAACCGGCGGTGGCCGACAGCATCACCGGCGAGAAGTGGAACAAGTACATCTTCCGCACCGGGCGCAACAGCAGCCAGGACGCCATCAGCAACGCCGTTGCGCTGGACAAGCCGGGCCAGATCATCGCCACGCTGGCGCAGGACAACGCCTTCGGCCGCGACGGCGTCAAGGCCTTCAAGGAGGCCATCAAGAAGGCGAACCTGGTGCACGAGGAATTCGTGGCGCCGTCGACCACCGACATGACCGGTGCGATTCAGCGCCTGGTGGACAAGCTGAAGGACCGGCCCGGACGCAAGATCGTCTGGGCGGTGTGGGCCGGCGCCAATTCGCCCTTCGACAAGTTCGCCGAACTCGAGCTGCAGAAGCGCTACGGCATCGAGCTGGCCACCGGCGGCAACATCCTGCCGGCGATGGTCGCTTACAAGAAGTACCCGGGCCTGGAGGGCGCGCTGTACTACTACTTCGGCATTCCGAAGAACCCGGTCAACGAGTGGCTGGTGGCCAACCACTACAAGAAGTTCAAGTCGCCGCCCGACTTCTTCACCGCCGGCGGCATGAGCGCGGCCATCGCGGTGGTCGAGGCCATCAAGAAGACCCAGGGCGACACCAGTACCGCAAAGCTGATCGCCGCGATGGAGGGCATGAGCTTCGAGACGCCCAAGGGCAAGATGACTTTCCGCAAGGAAGACCACCAGGCCATGCAGAGCATGTACCACTTCAGGATCAAGGTCGACCCGGCCTTCGAGTGGGGCGTTCCCGAACTGATACGCGAGATCAAGCCCGACGAAATGAACGTCCCGATCAGGAACAAGCGCTGAACGGGCCATGCTCGAAACCCGCGACCTGACGATCTGCTTCGGCGGCCACGTGGCGGTAGACCATGTGTCGTGCCGCTTCGAAGCCGGCACGCTGACGGCCATCGTGGGGCCCAACGGCGCCGGCAAGACGACCTACTTCAACCTCATCAGCGGGCAGTTGTCGGCCAGCGAGGGCCGCGTGTTGCTGGACGGCGAGGACATCACCAAGATGCCGGCGCCGCTGCGCACGCGGCGCGGCCTGGGGCGCGCCTTCCAGCTGACACAGCTGTTCCCGCACCTCACGGTGGCAGAGAACCTGCGCCTGGCGGTGCAGGCGCGCGAGCAAGGCCGCGGCCACGGCGGCGGGCTCGGCGGCCTGGACCTGCTGCGCGTGTGGCTGGACCACCGCGAGTGGATAGCCGAAGCGCACGAGTTGCTGCAGCAGGTGCGCCTGGCCGACAAGGCCACGGCCACCGCCGCCAGCCTGCCGCACAGCGACCAGCGCAAGCTGGAAGTGGCGATGCTGATGGCGCTGGACCCCAAGGTCTACATGTTCGACGAGCCCACCGCCGGCATGAGTGTCGCCGAGGTGCCGGTGGTGCTGGACCTGATACGCGCCCTGAAGAACCGCCGCGATCGCTGCGTGCTGCTGGTCGAGCACAAGATGGACGTGGTGCGCGAGCTCTCCGACCGCATCGTCGTGCTGCACAACGGACAACTGGTGGCCGACGGCGAGCCAGCCGAGGTCATTGCCTCGTCCGTCGTGCAACAAGCCTATCTGGGCATCGTGCCCGAGGAAATCATCCCTTGAGTCTTCTCGAACTGCGCGGTGTGCACACGCACATCGGCGCGTACCACATTCTGCACGGCGTGGACCTCAGCGTGCGCGAGGGCGAAGTGACGATGCTGCTGGGCCGCAACGGTGCCGGCAAGACGACCACGCTGCGCACCATCATGGGCCTGTGGCCGGCCAGCGCCGGCAGCGTCACCTTCCAGGGCCGGACTATCCAGGGCCTGCCGACGCCCGATATCGCGCAGGCCGGCATCGGCTATGTGCCCGAAAGCATGGGCATCTTCGGCGACCTGACGGTACAGGAGAACATGCTGCTGGCGGCGCGCTCGGCGCGCCGCGCCGACGAGTTCGATGCGAAGCGGCTGCAGTGGATCTTCGGCCTCTTCCCGGCGCTGCAGAAGTTCTGGCTCTTCCCCGCCGGCAAGCTCAGCGGTGGGCAGAAGCAGATGCTGGCGGTGGCACGCGCCATCGTCGAGCCGCGCGCGCTGCTGCTGATCGACGAGCCCAGCAAGGGCCTGGCGCCGTCGATCATCCAGAACCTGGTCCGTGCGCTGCGCGAGCTGAAGGCACAGCGCTGCACCGTGCTGCTGGTGGAACAGAACTTCAGCGTGGCGCGGGCCCTGGGCGACCGCGTGGCAGTGATGGACAACGGCCGCGTCGTGCACGCCGGCGAGATGGCGCAACTGGCCGAAGACGAGGCGCTGCAGCAGCGCCTGCTCGGCCTGTCGCTGGGAGCGCACCAGTGAACGCGCCGGCACGCATTCCGAAGGCGCAGTTCGACTTCAAGCCGCTGGCGCTGCTGGCTGGCGTGGCCGCACTGGGCCTGCCGCTGATCGGATCGCCGTCGACCTGGGTCACGCTGACGGTCGCCGGGCTGGCCATGGGTCTCATCATCTTCATCATCGCCTCGGGCCTGACGCTGGTGTTCGGCCTCATGGACGTACTGAACTTCGGCCACGGCGTGTTCATCGCCGCCGGCGCCTTCGTCGCCACCAGCGTCATTGCCGGCATGGGGGGCTGGGCGGAAGCGCCCGGTCTGTGGCCCAACCTGGGTGCCCTCTTCGTCGCCATGCTGGCCGCGATGGCCGTGGCCGGGGCGCTGGGCTTTGCCTTCGAGCGCCTGATCGTGCGCCCGGTCTACGGCCAGCACCTCAAGCAGATCCTCATCACCATGGGCGGCATGATCGTCGGCGAGGAGATCATCAAGATGATCTGGGGCCCGCAGCAGCAGCCGCTTCCGCTGCCCACTTCGCTGCGTGGCAGCTTCGTGTTCGGCGACGTGGCGATCGAGAAGTACCGCGTGCTGGCGGTGGCCATCGGCTTGCTGGTCTTCGCCGTGTTGCTGTGGGTGCTGGGCCGCACCAAGATCGGCCTGCTCATCCGTGCCGGCGTGCAGGACCGCGAGATGGTCGAGAGCCTGGGCTACCGCATCCGCCGACTGTTTGTCGGCGTCTTCGTTGCCGGCTCGGCGCTGGCCGGGCTGGGCGGCGTGATGTGGGGCCTGAACCAGCAGATCGTGTCGCCGCAGATCGGCGCGCAGGTCAATGTGCTCATCTTCATCGTCATCATCATCGGCGGCCTCGGCAGCACGCTGGGCTGCTTCGTCGGTGCGCTGCTGATGGGTCTGCTGGCCAACTACATCGGCTTCCTGGCACCCAAGTTGGCGCTTTTCACGAACATTGCGTTGATGGTGGCCATCCTGCTGTGGCGGCCGCAAGGCCTTTATCCTGTCAAGACAGTGTGATGACGATGCTCAGTCGACTGCTCTCCCATGACCTGCCGCGCAACCGCTGGCTCGCGGCGGCGCTGCTGCTCGTAGTGCTCGGCCTGGCCTTCGCGCCCTTCCTGTTCCCCGGCAGCAAGGCGCTGGGCGTGGCGGCCAAGATGCTGGTCTTCATCGTGCTGGTGGCCAGCTATGACCTGCTGCTGGGCTACACCGGCATCGTCAGCTTCGCCCACACCATGTTCTTCGGCCTGGGCGCCTATGGCGTGGCCATCGCCAGCAACCGCATGGGCGAGGGCTGGGCCGCGGTGGCCACCGGCACCGCGGCGGCACTCGCGCTCAGTCTGCTGCTGAGTCTGGTCATCGGCCTGTTCAGTCTGCGCGTGAAGGCCATCTTCTTCGCCATGATCACGCTCGCCGTGGCCTCGGCCTTCCAGACGCTGGCTTCGCAGCTGTCGGAGCTCACCGGCGGCGAGGACGGCCTGTCCTTCAGGAACCCGGCCTGGCTGAGCCCCAGCTTCGAGCCCTTCGAGCAGCCGTTCCTGGGCGTAGCCCTGGACGGCAAGCTGCTCTGCTACTACCTGCTGTTCGTGGCCGCGGTGCTGCTCTTCCTGCTGCTGCTGCGCATCGTGAACTCGCCCTTCGGCCGCGTGCTGCAGGCCATCCGCGAGAACGACTTCCGCGCCGAGGCGTTGGGTTACCGCACGGTGGTCTACCGTACGCTGAGCAACGTGCTGTCGGCGTTGTTCGCCACCCTGGCCGGCGTGCTGCTGGCGCTGTGGCTGCGCTACACCGGGCCCGACACCACGCTGAGCTTCGAGATCATGCTCGACATCCTGCTCATCGTCGTCATCGGTGGCATGGGCACGATGTACGGCGCGGTGCTTGGCAGCGTGCTCTTCGTGCTGGCGCAAAACTACCTGCAGGACCTGCTGAAACTGACCAGCGGCGCCTTCGACGGCGTGCCGCTGCTCGGCACCGTGCTCTCGCCCGACCGCTGGTTGCTGTGGCTGGGCGTGCTTTTCGTGCTTTCGGTCTATCACTTCCCTGCCGGCATCGTCGGACGACTGCGCGTGCTGCGTTCGGGTGCGGCGCGGCGCGAAGGACCGTGAAGCGCGTCGCCGTGGACACGTAGGCGCGATCACGCGACGTGGTCTGCGAAGGCCGCGAGATCCACCGCATGGCAAGGGGCGTCGGCCGGGCCAAGGCTCTGATCGCCTGGCACGGGCCGAATGCCGCCCCGAGGCTGGTCAGAAGCTCGTCCAGTCGTCGCTGCCGGCGGCCACGGGTTCGCGTGCCGTCGCGGGGCGCGGCGCCGTCCGTGCAGCGGCGGCCGGCCGCGCCGGCGCGGGCGCGGCGCGGGACATCGGCTTGCGCTGCGCCGTCGACGCGCGGTTGCCGCTGGGGGTGTCCGCGGCGGCCGGTTCGCTGAGCGACTGTCGGCGCAGCGCCACCGCGTCGCGTTCGGCCACGGTCAACTCGCCGGCACGCAGGCGGAACATGCTCATCGTGCTGGTCACTTCCGCCACCTGGCCGTCGAGCGACTGCGCCGCGGCGGCCAGTTCGTCCACCATGGCGGCGTTCTTCTGCGTGATGGTGTCGAGGTCGGCCACGGCCTGGTTCACCTGGGATACGC
The DNA here is from genome assembly GCA_038205425.1 of Burkholderiales bacterium. Lineage (GTDB taxonomy): Bacteria > Pseudomonadota > Gammaproteobacteria > Burkholderiales > Burkholderiaceae_C > Rubrivivax. The sequence goes on from JBBRBW010000001.1 coordinate 43,521, forward strand.
CCATCTGCTGTTCGCCGGCGGCGTTGCTGATCTGCGCCAGCAGGCTGCTCACGGCCTCCACCGCCTGCTGCGCATCCTGCATGCGTTCGAGTGCCGCCTGCGTGTGCGCGCTGCCGCGCGTGACGCGCTTGCCCGACTCGCGGATGAGCTGCGTGATCTCGCGCGCCGCTTCGGCGGTGCGCTGGGCCAGCGTGCGCACCTCGGCGGCTACTACCGCGAAGCCGCGGCCCGCCTCGCCGGCGCGTGCCGCCTCCACGGCCGCGTTCAGCGCCAGGATGTTGGTCTGGAAGGCCACGCCTTCGATGACGTGGACGATCGCGGCGATGCGCCGCGACGACTCGGTTATGCCGTCCATCGCCTCGACCGCGCCCAGCACGGCCTCGTGGTTGCGCTGCGCGGTCTGGGTGGCCGTCGCCGCCATGGCCGTGCCCTGGTTCGCCGAACTGGCGCTCTGCCTCACGGTGCCGTTGATCTGCTCCATCGACGCCGCCGTCTCTTCCAGGCTGGCGGCCTGGGAACTGGTGCGCGACGACAGGTTCTGGTTGCCGGCGCTGATCTCGCCCGAGGTGCGGCGCACGCAGTCGACCTGCGTGCGTGCGTCGGCCACCACGCTGCGCAGGTTCACCGCCAGCTGGGCCAGGGCAGCCTGCATCTCGCCGGTCAGGCCCTTGCCGTCGATGCGCACCTTGTGCGCCAGGTCGCAGGCGGCCAGGTGCACGACATCGTCGAGCACATGCTGCAACGGTGCCAGCTGCCCGCGGCGGCCGATGGCATGGGCCGTGGCGAAGGCCGCCAGCCCCAGCGGCATCCAGGCCAGGGGCGGCAGCGATGTCGCTGCCAGGCCGGTGGCGACCACGGCCCCCAGGTGCAGCGCGCCGCCGAGCCCCAGGTAGCCCAGCGCCGCCCTGATCGTTTGCGCGGCGCGGCCGACCGCATCGACCCGCACCACGCGGCCGTGGTGCAGGCCGAGCCGCTGCCACCCGCTGGCGGCCGCTGCCGCCAACTGCTGGTAGAGGGCCTCGGCCTGCGCCACCTCGTCGCGTTGCGGGGCCGTGCGAACCGAGAGGTAACCGACGGTGCGTTCACCGTCCTTCATCGGCGCGGCGTGGGCGCGCACCCAGTAGTGGTCGCCGTCCTTGCGCCGGTTTTTCACCACCGCCGTCCAGGGGCGGTCTGCCTGCAACGTGGCCCACATGTCGCGGAAGGCCTCTTCGGGCATGTCGGGGTGGCGCACCAGGTTGTGCGCCTGGCCCAGCAGTTCGTCGGCGCTGAAGCCGCTGACCGCGACGAAGGCCGGGTTGCACTAGGTGATTCGCCCCTTGGGGTCGGTGACCGAGACCAGGGTCTGCTCGGCAGTCAACAAGTACTCACGCCCCGTGACGGGCAGGTTCTGGCGCACTGGGTGCCTCTCTCGCCGTGGTAGCGTGCATCGGTCTTATCGGCGCGCCGCGACAGGGCCTTGAGCACGGGCAAGCCCGCACGGCCGTGAAATCGGCAGGGCGTCCCTAGAATCCCTGCCCTTCCCGTCCCGAAGGCCTTCATGTCGTCCGGTGTCATTCGAATTCGCGGTGCGCGCCAGCACAACCTCAAGAACCTCGACCTCGACATTCAGACCGGCGAGCTGACGGTTGTCACCGGGCCCAGCGGCTCGGGCAAGAGCAGCCTGGTCTTCGACACGCTGTACGCCGAGGGCCAGCGGCGCTACGTCGAGACCTTCAGCGCCTACGCGCGCCAGTTCCTCGACCGCATGGACCGCCCGGCGGTCGACCGTGTCGACGGCGTGCCGCCGGCGATTGCCATCGACCAGACCAACCCGGTGCGCACCAGCCGCAGCACGGTTGGCACGATGACCGAGCTGAACGACCACCTGAAGCTGCTGTTCGCCCGCGCCGCGCAGCTCTTCGACCAGCAAACCGCGCTGCCGGTGCGCCACGACACGCCAGAGACCATCTACGCCGACTTGCTGGCGCGCGCCGCCGCCTTCGCCGGGCCGCCCCAAGAAGGCGAGCCCCCTCGGGGGGTGGGGGGCCCACAGTCCGCCGGTGACCCGCGGCTGATCTTCACCTTCCCGGTGGAGCTGCCCGCCGACACCACGGCGGAGCAGCAGGAACAGTGGCTGGCGGCCAGCGGCTTCACGCGTGTGCATGGCGAGCGTGTGGTGGGCACGCGCAAGGTGCTGGATGTGGTGGCCGACCGCCTGCGCGTGGCCGGCGCCGAGAAGGTGCGTGTGCTCGACGCCATCGAGCTGGCGATCAAGCGCGGCAGCGGGCGCCTCACCGTGTTCGCGGGCGACGAGGCGCAGCCCTGGAAGTACAGCACCGGCCTGCACTGCCCGGAAAGCGACCGCCGCTACGCCGACCCGCAGCCGGCGATGTTCAGCTTCAACAGCGCCTATGGCGCCTGCGACACCTGCCGCGGCTTCGGGCGCGTGATCGGCGTCGACATGGGCCTCGTCATCCCCGACGTGCGCAAGACGCTGCGCAACGGCGCCATCAAGCCGATGCAGACGCCGGCCTGGAAGGACTGCCAGGACGACCTGGTGAAATACGCCGGCGAAGCGGGCATCCCTCGCGACACGCCGTGGAGCCAGTTGACACCGGCGCAGCGCGACTGGGTCATCGAGGGCACGCCGAGCTGGAGCGGCAACTGGAACAAGCAGTGGTACGGCGTACGGCGCTTCTTCGAGTACCTCGAGAGCAAGGCCTACAAGATGCACATCCGCGTGCTCTTGTCGAAGTACCGCAGCTATACGCCCTGCACGGCCTGCGGCGGCGCGCGGTTGAAGCTGGAAGCGCTGCTGTGGCGCATCGGTGGAACGGGCCACCCCCGAAGCGCCTCCGGCGCTCCCCCTCAAGCGGGCGACGCAGGCGCCCCGGCGGAGCCGGATGCGCGGCGTCCGCTTGAGGTCCTGGACCCGTCGGCGCGCTTCATGCCCGTCGGGGTGCAGTGGACGCGTGAACAGCTGGAGGCGCTGCCTGGCCTGAGCCTGCACGACCTGATGCAGCTGAGCATCGAGCGCCTGCGCCGTTTCTTCGACAGCCTGACGCTGCCCAGCACGCTGCTCGACGACGCGCTCAAGCTGCTGCTGGACGAGGTGCGCACACGCCTGAAGTACCTCTGCGACGTCGGCCTGGGCTACCTCACGCTCGACCGCCAGAGCCGCACGCTGTCGGGCGGCGAGGTGCAGCGCATCAACCTCACCACGGCGCTCGGCACCAGCCTCGTCAACACGATGTTCGTGCTGGACGAACCCAGCATCGGCCTGCACCCGCGCGACATGAACCGCATCGTGCAGGCCATGCAGCGCTTGCGCGACGCGGGCAACACGCTGGTGGTGGTGGAACACGACCCGGCGGTGATGCTGGCGGCAGACCGCCTGATCGACATGGGCCCAGGCCCCGGCGAACGCGGCGGGCAGATCGTCTTCGACGGCACGCCCGAGGCGGCGCGCGACGCCAACACGCTCACCGGCGCCTACCTCGGTGGCCGCAAGCAGGTGCACCAGGGTTTCCGCAAGCTGGTCAACGAGGCCACGCCCAAGCTGGTGTTGGAAGGTGCACGCGACCACAATCTGCGCAACGTGACGGTGACGCTGCCGCTGCAGCGCCTGGTGTGCGTGACGGGCGTCAGCGGCTCGGGCAAGAGCACGCTGATCCAGGACGTGCTCTACCCCGCACTGGCGCGCCACTTCGGCAAGGCGACGGAAACGCCGGGAGCATTCGACCGCCTGCTCGGCGCCGACCTGCTGAGCGACGCTGTCTTCGTCGACCAGAGCCCCATCGGCAAGACGGCGCGCAGCAACCCGGCCAGCTACGTCGGCGCCTTCGACGAGCTGCGCAAGCTCTTCGCCGACCTGCCGCAGGCGCGTGAACGCAGCTACACCGCCGGCACCTTCAGCTTCAACGCCGGCGACGGCCGCTGCCCCACCTGCGGCGGCAGCGGTTTTGAACACGTCGAGATGCAGTTCCTGAGCGACGTCTACCTGCGCTGCCCCGACTGCGACGGCCGAAGGTACCGCGCCGAGATCCTGGACGTGAAGATCGTGCGCGGGCCGATGCGCTTGAGCATCGCCGATGTGCTCGACCTCACCGTGGCCGAGGCCGCACACTGGTTCCAGAACGACCGCGAGGTCGTCGCGCGGCTGCAGCCCATCGTCGACGTCGGCCTGGACTACGTGCGCCTGGGCCAGCCGGTGCCCACGCTTTCCGGCGGCGAGGCGCAGCGCCTCAAGCTGGCCGGCTTCCTGGCCGATGCAGCGTCGTCGGCGAGCAGCTACGCGTCTTCGCGCATCGCCCGGCGTGGCACGCTTTTCCTCTTCGACGAGCCGACCACCGGCCTGCACTTCGACGACATCGCCAAGCTGATGCACGCGCTGCGCAAGCTGCAGGACGCGGGCCATTCGCTGCTGGTCATCGAGCACAACCTCGATGTCGTCCGCGCCGCCGACTGGATCGTCGACCTGGGCCCGGAAGGCGGCGAGGCGGGCGGCGAAGTGGTGTGCACCGGCACGCCCGACGACGTGATGGCCCACGCCACGTCGCACACCGGCAAGGCGCTGCGCGACTACGCGCAGGCCTTGGGCTTCGGCACACCACAGGCCGAGGAAGGCCGTGCGCTGCAGAGTGTGCTGCGCGAGGCGCGCCGCGCGCGCCAGGCAGCGGACAACAGCATCCGCATCGTCAACGCCAAGGAACACAACCTGAAGAACCTGAGCGTGGACATTCCGCGCGGCAAGTTCAACGTCATCACCGGCGTGAGTGGATCGGGCAAGAGCACGCTGGCCTTCGACATCCTGTTCAACGAAGGGCAGCGGCGCTATCTGGAGTCACTCAACGCCTACGCGCGCAGCATCGTGCAGCCGGCCGGCAGGCCGGAGGTGGATGCGGTGTACGGCATTCCGCCCACGGTGGCGATCGAGCAGCGCCTCTCCCGCGGCGGACGCAAGAGCACGGTGGCCACCACCACCGAGGTCTGGCACTTCCTGCGCCTGCTGTGGGTCAAGCTGGGCCTGCAGCACTGCGTGCACGACGGCGCACCGGTCAAAGCGCAGAGCGCCGAGAGCATCGCCGCGCAGCTGCTGCGCGACCACCGTGGTGAGCACGTGGGCCTGCTGGCGCCGCTGGTCGTCAACCGCAAGGGCGTCTACACCGACCTCGCCAAGTGGGCCAAGGCGCGTGGCCACACGCACCTGCGCATCGACGGCGAGTTCTTGAGTCTGGCGCCCTTCCCGCGCATCGACCGCTTCAAGGAACACACGCTGGAACTGCCGGTGGGCGACATCGTGATCACACCCGAGAACGAGGCCGAGCTGCGTGCGCTGCTGAGCAAGGCGCTGGAACTGGGCAAGGGCGTGCTGCACCTGCTGCACCCGCTGACTGGCCTGGACGACAGCATGGTGGAAGGCGGCACGCAGGGCCGCGGCATCGGCAGCGTGAAGGTCTTCAGCACCAAGCGCGCTTGTCCGGTCTGCGGCACGAGCTACCCCGAGCTCGACCCGCGCATGTTCAGCTACAACAGCAAACACGGCTGGTGCACGGGCTGTGTCGGCACCGGCCTGAAACTGACGCGCGAGCAGCGCAAGGCCTACGACGATTCCATCCGCCATGACTCGGAAGGTCGCGACAACAAGGGCCGCGAGCAGAGTTTTCCGAGCGAAGAGCCCGAGGTCGAAGGCGTCGTCGACCAGCCCTGCGCCGACTGCGGCGGCGCGCGGCTGAACAAGGCCTCGCGCGGCGTCACCTTCAAAGCGCGCGCCATCAGCGACATCGCGCGCCTGTCGGTGCACGAAACGCGGCACTGGATGAACGCGCTGGAACTGGCGGGCCGCGACGCCGACATCGCACGCGACGTGGTCAGCGAGATCAAGAGCCGCCTCGAATTCCTGGAGGACGTGGGGTTGGGCTACCTGACGCTGGACCGTGCCGCGCCCACGTTGAGCGGCGGCGAGGCGCAGCGCATCCGCCTGGCGGCGCAGCTGGGCAGCAACCTGCAGGGCGTGTGCTACGTGCTCGACGAGCCGACCATCGGCCTGCACCCGCGCGACAACGGCATCCTGCTCGGCGCGCTGGCCAGGCTGAGCGCGTCGGGCAACACGCTGGTGGTGGTCGAGCACGACGAAGACACCATCCGCCGCGCCGAGCACATCATCGACATCGGCCCCGGCGCCGGCAAGCGTGGCGGGCGCCTGGTGGCGCAGGGCACGGCGGCCGACATTTCGGCCAGCGCCGAATCCGTCACCGGCCGCCTGCTGGCGCAGCCGTTGCGCCATCCGCTGGTCGCGCGCCGGCCCATCGACTGGCAGGCGCCGGCGCTGCTGCTGCGCGGCGCCACGCTGCACAACCTGAAAGGGGTGGACCTGCGCGTGCCGCTGGGCCGGCTGGTGGCCGTCACCGGCGTCAGCGGCAGCGGCAAGAGCACGCTGGCGCGCGACGTGCTTCTGGCTAACGTGCAAAGTGCGCTGACAGGCAGCAGACGCTGGGCCGGCTGCGAGAGCCTGGAAGGCGTCCAGCACATCGACCGTGTGCTCGAGGTCGACCAGACGCCGATCGGCAAGACGCCGCGTTCCTGCCCGGCCACTTACATCGGCTTCTGGGACAGCATCCGCAAGCTCTTCACCGAAACGCTGGAGGCACGTGCGCGCGGTTATGCCGCGGCGCGGTTCAGCTTCAACACCGGCGACGGCCGTTGCCCGGGCTGTGAAGGCCAGGGCATGAAGACCATCGCGATGAGCTTCCTGCCCGACGTCAAGGTGCCCTGCGACACCTGCCACGGCGCGCGCTTCAACCCCGAGACGCTGGCGGTGAGCTGGCGCGGCAAGAGCATCGGCGACGTGCTGCGCATGGAGGTCGACGAAGCCGTCGACTTCTTCGCCAGCATGCCGGCCATCGCGCACCCGCTGCAACTGCTGAAGGATGTCGGCCTGGGCTACCTGACGCTGGGCCAGCCCTCACCCACGCTGAGCGGCGGCGAAGCGCAGCGCATCAAGCTCGTCACCGAACTGAGCAAGGTCCGCGACGACGTTACACGCCGCGGCCAGAAGCCGCCGAAGACGCTGTACGTGCTGGACGAGCCCACCGTGGGCCTGCACATGGCCGATGTGGAAAAGCTCATCCGCGTGCTGCACCGCCTGGTGGACGGCGGCCACAGCGTGGTCGTCATCGAGCACGACCTGGACGTCATCGCCGAGGCTGACTGGGTGGTCGACCTGGGGCCCGAGGGCGGCAGCGCCGGCGGCTGCGTGGTGGTGGCGGGATCGCCGGAGCAGGTTGTGGCCAGCAACTCGCATACCGGGATGGCGCTGGCGCCGGTGCTGGCGCGCGCCTGCTAGGAAGGTCACCCTAAGGAAAAACACCCGCCGAAGCGGGTGTCTGGTCGCCTCAGGCAGATTGGGAAATCACGCGCGGCGGCGTGCGGCACCCAGGCCAAGCAGTGCGGCGCCCACCAGCAGCAAAGTCGTTGGTTCCGGAACCCGCGACGACTGATTGGCACGCTGCACCAGCAGGAAGGGGTCATTCCCCGCCCCGCCAGAGTCAAGTCCGAAGGACATCGTCTCGGTAAAACCGGTAAGGTGCGTGCCGTTGAAGAAGTCGATGAAGTCCCGCGCGTCGGTAACCTCGTCGACAAAGAAGGAACTGAACGCCGTGTGCGTTCGGGCGATCGAACCTGCTTGGTCAAAGCTCAGGCCATCGGAGTCGTTCGATGTCGTGAAACCGGCTGGTACGAAGCTCGGATAGGGTTGCACATCAGAACCGTCATTTACATCGCCCGCAGGATCCAGCAATTCGTTGGCCATGCGGGTCCAATCCACCCCGGTGCTGTTGGTAATGATCTTGTTGACCGTGTAGTTGGCCCCCAGTACATCGGAAAACATCACTACACCCAGGCCCAGCGAGGTGTAGGTCTCATGGATCGTGATGACGCTACCCACGATCGTGCAGGAGAACGACGCAGCCTCGATGCCGACGTTGCTGGCGTGCAGCGCGCAAGTCGCCGCATGGGAACCCGTTGCCGCCAATGCCAGCACCGCCGCGGCAGTTACCTTCGAAAGAGTCTGCTTCATATTGAAGACCTCCAGAATTGCGAGCCAGAGCCCCGTCGGCGACGACGACCCTGCTTTTAGAGCAAGCAATTCCAGTGCCGAAAAAATTTCCTGCAAATATTCAATGAGTCAGATCGCCCCCCCTAGAACGCTGTGTAAAGAAATTCGACACAACTGGCAGCTTCTTGGGCTGCTCGGGGAGCGCGGATTCGCGCACTGCCCCTAGCCTGGACCGTGGGAAACCGGGCAAAGGCGCTCGTCTCCTGTTGAGAACGGCCTGCCTAGTGCTCCCGTACCCCTGCGGCGTCACGCGGTAACCGAACGGCGCACGCGGTGCCAAATCCGCCACCCCAGCAGCACGGCGACGACGGCGGCGTAAACCGCCACTTCTCCGAAGTCGGCCTTGGCCGCGCGCATCCAGAAGAAGTGCAGCACACCCAGCAGGGCCACCACAAAAACTGCCTTGTGCAGCGTCTGCCAGCGCCTGGCGCCCAGCGTCTTGATCGCGCGGTTGAACGAGGTGGCGGCCAACGGCAGCATCAGCAGCAGCGCCGTGCTGCCGACCAGGATGAAGGGGCGCTTGGCGATGTCCTTGACGATCGCAGCGACATCGAAGCCCATGTCCAGCCAGGCGAAGGCCAGGAAGTGCAGCACGCCGTAGAAGAAGGTGAACAGGCCCACCATGCGGCGCAGGCGCGCCAGCGCGTGCCAGCCCGTGGCCTGCCGCAACGGCGTCACCGCCAGCGTGATGCACAGGAAGCGCAGCGTCCAGTCGCCGGTACCGCGGATCAGCGCCTCGGCCGGGTTGGCGCCCAGCGTGTTCGCCCAGGCGCCCCAGAACAGCCACGCGAAGGGGCCCAGCGCCGCGGCGAAGAGCAGCGGCTTGGCGGCGCGGTGCAGCAGCAGGCGGTTCATGGTCGGAGTGTCGCCGCGCGGCCTGCTTGCCGCAGGCACGGGCCGGGCCGTGCCGGGCATGGCGGGCATCAGTAGAACTTCTTCAGGTCCATGCCGGCGTAGAGCTGGCCCACCTGGGGTTCGTAGCCGTTGAACATCAGCGTTGGCCGCTTCTTCGCGAACAGGCCGTCCTCGCCGATGCGGCGCTCGGTAGCCTGGCTCCAGCGCGGGTGGTCGACCTTGGGGTTCACGTTCGAATAGAAGCCGTATTCGCTGGCGATGGCGGTTTCCCAGGTCGTCTTGGGCTGCTTCTCGACGAAACGGATCTTGACGATGCTCTTGCCGCTCTTGAAGCCGTATTTCCAGGGCGCCACCAGGCGCAGCGGCGCGCCGTTCTGGTTGGGCAGCACTTCGCCGTAGAGGCCGAAGGCCAGCAGCGTCAGCGGATGCATGGCCTCGTCCAGGCGCAGGCCCTCGACATAGGGCCACTCAAGGCCGCCGCTGGCCAGCCCCGGCATCTGCGCCGCGTCCACCAGGGTCACGAACTGCACGAACTTGGCGTTGCCGGTGGGTTCGACCTTGCGGATCAGTTCGGCGAGCGAGTAACCCACCCAGGGCACGACCATCGACCAGCCCTCGACGCAGCGCAGCCGGTAGATGCGCTCTTCCATCGGCGCCAGCTTGAGCAGCGCGTCCAGGTCCCAGGTGCCGGGCTTCTTGACCTCGCCCTCGATGGCCACCGTCCAGGGGCGGGTCTTGAGCCGGCCGGCGTTGCGCGCCGGGTCGCTCTTGTCGGTGCCGAACTCGTAGTAGTTGTTGTAACCCGTGAGGTCGGTGTAGGGCGTCGGCCGCTCGACGGTGGTGGCCCCGGCCACGGCGCTTCTGGCGCCGGGCAGCGGCGCCAGCTTGCCCGGGCGGGCCGCCTGCGCCTGCGCGTCGAAGCCGGGCAGTGCCGCCAGCGCCGCGCCGGCGGCCAGGCCTTGCACCAGGCGCCGTCGCTGGGTGTAGACGGGCTGCGGCGTGATCTCCGAGCCGATGGGGTGGGCGTAGCCGCGGTCTTTCAGAAAGTGCATGTCGGTTCCAATCTCGTGCTTCGGTGGGTCGGTCGGCGCGCTGCCGCCTTACACCCGGGGTGGGGCAGCATGCCTGCAGCGCAGAGACTTGTCCCGGGGCGGGGCCGGCGCGCAACGAATTTCAAACGGGCCGGCGTGCAGCCGGCGGGAAATGCAAACGGGCCGGCGTGCAGCCGGCCCGTGGGCGTGGAGTGCCGTGCGGCGTGCGGTCAGCGCAGGCCCGCCATGTAGTCGGCCACGGCCTTGATCTCGGCGTCGTTCATCTTCGCCGCGATGGCCATCATCTGCACGTTGTTGCCGCGCGCGCCGGAACGGAAGGCGAGCAGCTGCGCTTCGGTGTATTCGCCGTGCTGGCCCCCCAGGCGCGGGTACTGTGCGGGGATGCCGGCGCCGTTCGGGCTGTGGCAGCCGGCGCAGGCGGGCACCGCCTTGGCAGCGATGCCGCCGCGGTAGATGCGTTCACCCAGCGCCACGGTGTCCTTGTTGGTGGCCACGCCCGGCACCACCGGCTTGGCACCGTAGAAGGCCGCGATGTGTTTCATCGCCTCGTCGTTCAGCGCCGCCGACATGCCCGCCATGATGGCGTTCTGGCGCTTGCCGCTCTTGAATTCGGCCAGCTGCTTGACCAGGTAGTCCGGGTGCTGCCCCTGCAGGATGGGGTTGGCCGGCGCGCCGCGCGAACCGTCCTGCATATGGCAGGCTCCGCAGGCTGCAGCCAGCTGCTGGCCCGTGGCGGGGTCGGCCTTGAACGCGGGGGCCGCGGTGGCCGCTTGCGCGGCGCCACACAGCAGGGTCAGGGTGGCAGCCGACAGGGTCGACAGCGCCAACGACTTCATACGCGAGATCATGCGAGAGGCCTTCAAAGGGGGTACGGCGGGTTCAGCACAGCACGCGATTTTACAATGTCTCATGACAAGCAGCTTTCAAGGCCCATCGGCCGGGCCCGTGGACACCGCCAAGGCGGCCCTGGCCTGGACCCACACCGCCCGGTTTTTCACCACCGCCAGCAAGCTCGACCAGCTGCAGCCGAGCGAAACGCCGGAGATCGCCTTCGTCGGCCGCAGCAACGCCGGCAAGTCCACCGCGATCAACCGGCTTGCGCAGCAAAAGCGGCTGGCTTTTGCCTCCCGCACGCCGGGGCGCACGCAGCACATCAACCTGTTCCACGTCGGTCCGAAGGACGCGCCCGACGCGCTGTTCGCCGACCTGCCGGGTTACGGTTATGCGGCGGTCGAGCGCGCCGCCAAGTTGCGCTGGCAAGAGGTGATGGCCGACTACCTGCAGCTGCGCCGCCCGCTGCACGGCGTGGTGCTGATGATCGACTCGCGCCTGGGCTTCACCGAGCTCGACCAGCGCCTGCTGGCGCTGATGGCCCCGCGCCTGGCCAACGGCGAGGTGCGCCTGCTGGCGCTGCTGACCAAGGCCGACAAGCTCAATCGCAGCGAGGGTCAGCTCGCGCTGCAGAAGGCCCAGGACGTGCTGGCCGACGTCTCGGGCGAGAACACCGACATCGGCGTGACGCTGTTTTCGGCGCTGTCGCGCCAGGGCCTGGGTGACGTCGCCGAGACGCTCTACGACTGGGTGCACACGCCGCGGCCTGTGGCGGCGGCCGTGCCCGACGTCGAAAGCCCCGAGGCCGGCGACCCCGAGACGGAAGCACCCGCGGCGTGATCCGTCGTTTCGACGTCGCGCTGCCGCACGGCATCACGCTGGCCTGCCGCGCCGCGGGCACGCCGGGTGCGTCGCGCGTGATGCTGCTGCACGGTTTTCCCGAGGCCGCCTTCGTGTGGGACGAGGTGATGGCGCGGCTGGCGCCGGTGGCCGACTGCGTCGCCCCCAACCTGCGTGGCTACCCGGGTTCGTCGGCGCCCGCGGACGTGGCGGCCTACCGGTCGCGTCAGCTGGTGGCCGACGTGGCGGCGATCATCAGCGTGCTGGGCGGCCCCCTCGACCTGCTGGTGGCGCACGACTGGGGCGGCGCGCTGGCCTGGAACCTGGCCGCGGCGCAGCCCGGGCTGATGAAGCGGCTGCTGATCATCAATGCGCCACACCCGGCCGCCTTCCTGCGCGAGCTGCTCACGAGCCCCGCGCAGCAGGCCGCCAGCGCCTACATGAACTTCCTGTGCCGGCCCGATGCAGACGCGCTGCTGGCCGAACGCGACTTCGCGCGTCTGTGGCCCTTCTTCGGTGGCGCCGCGTGGCTGACGGATGCGGTGCGTGCGCAATACCGCAGCGCCTGGCACAACGACGGTCGCGGCTTGACGGGCCCGCTGAACTACTACCGCGCCTCGCCGCTGCGGCCGCCGTCGGGCCCCGACGATCCTGTGCAAACGCTGCTGCTGCCCGACGCGGCGGTGACGGTGCAAGTGCCGACCACGGTGCTCTGGGGTGAAGGCGACGCGGCCCTGCTGCCGGGCCTGCTGGACGGGCTGGAGCGCTGGGTGCCCGACCTGCACGTGCAACGCGAACCCGGGGCCACGCACTGGATAGTGCACGAACAGCCGAGGCGCGTCGCCGAGGTCATCACAAGCCTGCTCAGTCCGGCCCTGATCAAGCTTCCCGCCACGGAACCGGCTTCGCCGGGCCGTCAGCGGACGGCCCCCCCCGGGGGGTAGCGAGCGCTAGCGAGCTTGGGGGCTCACGGTCACGCCGCCGCGGCGACTTGTTCCTGCACGCTTGCTGCGGCGCTGCCGACGATGGACCGTTCCTTCAGCGTCTTGGCCAGCCGCTCGCCGTGCATGTTCAGCAGCGCGCCGCGGCGCACCGCCCAGGTCGCGTCGGACGCGCCGTCGCCGAACAGCCAGACCTCGCCGCGCTCGCCGGGCCACAGCAGCCGGCAGTGCACCCAGCGGCCCTGCAGGAACATGCGCACCCAGTCGCCCGGCTTCAGGCTGTCCAGCCATTCGTCGGTGCTGGCATCGGTGCGCGACGCCGGCGGACGGTGGTCGAGCAGGTCGGCCGGCACGGTATCGAGCTCCTCGACGTCGAGCATGCCGTGGAAGGCTGATGGCGAGGCGCGGCCCGAGAGGATCTTGTCTTCCAGCTTCTGCAGCGCCCCGATCTGGCTGGCCGCCGCGGCCAGGCGGCGTGTCAGCCGCTTGTGCAGGAAGCTCTCGAGCCGGTCGAGCGCCCAGCGGTACAGGCCGTTGTTCTGCTCGGGCTCGGCCACCAGCTGCTCGACCGTGGTGTAGGCCCCCTTCAGCAGCAGCTTGCGCTCGGGGTCGGCGGCGTCGGGTGTCATCTCGCACTCGAAAACCAGCCGGTTGATGAAGCGCCACAGCGGGTGCTTGTCCTGGTCGAGCATGCTGGCGTCGCGCAGCGCCAGGCGCATGGCCGGGCCGTGCAGGCGCGAGATCACCATGCCGACATCGGCCGGCACACGCTCGTCGGACAGCATGGCCTCGAACAGCCGGCTCACAAGCTCGACCGCCTGGCGGTCGACGCGGTTGGAAGTGCCACGGGCCACCTCGGACCAGTGCTCCTTGCGACCGCCCGTGGCGGGCGCCGCGCGGCTCGAACGCGCAGCCTGACCCTCGTAGCTCAGCGGCACGTCCATCGGCGCCGGCATGGTGTCGCGCATGCGGTGCAGGTCGGGGCTGAAGGTGGTCTCGTTGGCGCGCGGGCCGCGGCGCGAGCCGGAAGGCAGGATCAGCGTGCGGTGCGTGGCGGGCTCGACGCCCATGGCCTCGAGCCGAGAGGTTGACGAGGCGTAGGCCGTGCGCAGCAGTTGCGCCAGCGGCGTGCCCGCGTAGCGCATGAACGCCAGCTGGTGGCCGCGCGACAGTGGCAGGGCCTGCGCCGCGGCCCAGACGGCACGTGCGTAGGCTTCGGCGCGGAAGGGGTTGTGGTCACCGGCGACGTCCATGTCGCCGACCATTGCCGAGAGGTAGGTCTGCAGCTCGCGCAGCTCGTATTCGGCGGTGCTGTTGATGGCCTCGATGATGTGCGACAGCTCGACGTCCATCGCCACGACTTCCTCGTCGACCAGCGACAGCGTCATGCGTTTGGCCGGCGCCTCACCGGCCTTGGTGACCCGGCGGGCGACGTGGCTGTCGACCTGCTCGTGCAGCGAGCGCATGAAGTAGTCGCCCAGCCGCATGCGCTGCGTCATCAGTGCCTGCATCAGGTCGCCGACGGTCGAACGCTGGATGGGCGTCATCTGCGCCAGCCCTTTGCGCGCGTAGTCGAGCGTGCCGTCGATCAGCTGGTCGAAAAGCAAGGGTGCACGCAGCAGCTCGTCCTCGACGAACTGCTGCATGGCTTGCGAAATCCGGGGGCTGCCCATGAAAGTCATTATCTGGCCTGACAGTGGAGCCCATCAACGAAAAAGGCCTGCGGAAACCCCGCAGGCCTTGGCGTTTGCAGGCTGCGGCCGCTGCCGGTGCAGGCTGGTAGCCTGACACCGGTAACGGCCGTGCCAGCGGACTTACATGTCCATGCCACCCATGCCGCCCATGCCACCCATGCCGCCAGGCATGCCGCCGCCGCCCGACTCATCTTTCGGCGCTTCGGCCACCATGCACTCGGTGGTAAGCATCAGGGACGCCACCGAAGCGGCGTTCTGCAGCGCTGTGCGCGTGACCTTCGTCGGATCCAGGATGCCCATCTCGATCATGTCGCCGTAGGTGCCGTTGGCGGCGTTGTAGCCGTAGTTGCCCTTGCCGGCCAGCACCGCATTGACCACCACGCTCGGCTCTTCGCCGGCGTTCTGGACGATGATGCGCATCGGCTCCTCGACGGCGCGCAGCACGATCTTGATGCCGGCTTCCTGGTCGTGGTTGTCACCCTTGATGGTGCCAGCCGACTGACGGGCACGCAGCAGGGCCACGCCACCACCGGCCACGATGCCTTCTTCCACCGCCGCACGCGTGGCGTGCAGGGCGTCTTCGACGCGGGCCTTCTTTTCTTTCATCTCGACTTCGGTGGCAGCACCGACCTTGATGACGGCCACACCGCCGGCCAGCTTGGCCACGCGCTCTTGCAGCTTCTCGCGGTCGTAGTCGCTGGTGGCTTCTTCGATCTGCACGCGAATCATCTTGACGCGGGCTTCGATGTCGCCAGCAGCGCCGTTGCCGTCGATGAGGGTGGTGTTTTCCTTGCCCACTTCGACGCGCTTGGCCTGGCCCAGGTCGGTCAGCGCCACCTTTTCAAGGGTGAGGCCGACTTCTTCGGCGATGACCTTGCCGCCGGTCAGGATGGCGATGTCTTCCAGCATCGCCTTGCGGCGGTCGCCGAAGCCCGGCGCCTTCACGGCGACGACCTTCAGGATGCCGCGGATGGTGTTGACCACCAGCGTGGCCAGGGCCTCGCCTTCAACTTCCTCGGCGACGATCAGCAGCGGACGGCCGCTCTTGGCGACTTGCTCCAGCACCGGCAGCAGGTCGCGGATGTTGCTGATCTTCTTGTCGTAGAGCAGCACGAACGGGTTGTCCAGCGTGGCGCTCTGCTTCTCGGGGTTGTTGATGAAGTAGGGCGACAGGTAGCCGCGGTCGAACTGCATGCCTTCGACGATGTCGAGCTCGTTGTCCAGGCTCTTGCCGTCTTCGACGGTGATGACGCCTTCCTTGCCGACCTTGTCCATCGCCTTGGCGATGATCTGGCCGATGGACTCGTCCGAGTTGGCGCTGATGCTGCCGACCTGGCTGATTTCCTTGCTCGTGGTGGTCGCCTTGGACGACTTCTTCAGCTCTTCGACGAGGGCCAGCACAGCCTTGTCGATGCCGCGCTTCAGGTCCATCGGGTTCATGCCGGCGGCGACGAACTTCATGCCTTCGCGGATGATGGACTGCGCCAGCACGGTGGCCGTGGTGGTGCCGTCGCCGGCGGCGTCGCTGGTCTTGGAAGCGACTTCCTTGACCATCTGCGCGCCCATGTTCTGGAGCTTGTCCTTCAGTTCGATTTCCTTGGCCACCGAAACTCCGTCCTTGGTGACGGTGGGGGCGCCGAAGGAACGCTCGAGCACGACGTTGCGGCCCTTGGGGCCCAGCGTGACCTTGACCGCGTTGGCCAGGATATTCACGCCTTCGACCATGCGGTGACGGGCGTCAGCGCCAAAGATGACGTCTTTTGCTGCCATGTGTATTTCTCCGAATTCTTTGATTGGCCGGCTGTCGCCGGTGAGTTCTTCTGTCTGCGGCCGGGCTTTCAGCCCTTAACTTGGCTGCGCCAAGTTGGCCTGCGACGAAAGTAATCGCTGAGCGATTACTTTTCGACCACTGCGAACAGGTCTTCTTCGCGCATCACCAGCAGTTCGTCGCCGTCGACCTTGACGGTCTGGCCCGAATACTTGCCGAACAGCACGCGGTCACCGACCTTGCAGTTCAGGGCGATGAAGTCGCCCTTGTCGTTGCGCTTGCCCGGGCCGACGGCCAGCACTTCACCCTGGTCGGGCTTTTCGGCGACGTTGTCGGGAATGACGATGCCGGAAGCGGTCTTGGTCTCTTGTTCCAGGCGCTTGACGATCACGCGATCGTGCAACGGACGAAGTTTCATATCATCTCCTTGAGGGGTGCATAAAGGCACATTGCGGTTCACTGACGAAGTCAGCGCTCGCTGACATGCGGTGAAGGACAGTTGAACTTTCAAACTGCCGATCGTTAGCACTCAGCGGTAGCGAGTGCTAGCAACAGATTATAGGGGCCGTTTCCGCCAGTTCAAGGGGTCGGCTGCAAGGCCTGCGCGCAGCGGGTGGATTACAAGCGTTCGCCCTCGACGGGGTGACCCTTGGCGCGCCAGCGCAGCATGCCGCCGGCCAGGTTGGCCACCTCCAAGAAGCCTGCTTTCTGCAGCAGATGGCAGGCCTGAGCCGAGCGGGTGCCCGAGCGGCACACCGTCACCACTGGCTGGTCGGGGTCGAGCTCGGTCTGCCGCATGGCCAGTTCGGCCAGCGGCAGCAGACGGGCGCTGCGGATGTGGCCCAGCGCGTCGTTCCACTCCGACGGCTCGCGCACGTCGACGAGTTGCACGCCTGCGGTGTGCTCGGCCAGCGCGTCGGGATCGATCTCCCAGATGCCGGCGAAGGTGAAGTTCAGTGGTGCCCAGGACGGCTCGGCGGCCGCGGTGGCGTCGTCGGCAAGGCGGCCGCAGCGCAGGTTGGCGGGCACGGCCACGTCGATGAGCTTGGGGTGCGGCAGGCCCAGGTGTTGCATGTAGCCGGCGAAGTCGCCCAGGCTGGCGTCGCCGCCCAGGCGCGGGTTGTAGCGGCGTTCTTCGGCCACGCTGCTGGCGGTGATGCCGCGGTAGTCGTGGCCGGGGTAGATCAGGCAGCCCGGTGGCAGCGAGAACAGCTGCGTGTGCACCGACGCATGCAGCCGTTCGGCGCTGCCCTGCTGGAAGTCGGTGCGGCCGCAGCCGCGGATGAGCAGCGCGTCGCCGGTGAAGGCCAGGGTCAGATCGTCGAGCACGTAGCTCAGGCAGCCATTGGTGTGGCCGGGGGTGGCGCGCACCTCGAGGTGGCGGCTGCCGAAGTGAACGTGTTCGCCGTGCTGCAGCAGGCGGTCGGCGCCGGCCGCACCCGAGGCGGCCGAGACGGCGATCTGGCTGCCCAGACGCTGTTTCAGCAGCCATGCTGCGGTGACGTGGTCGGCGTGCACGTGGGTGTCCAGCGTGGCCCGCAGGCGCAGCCCCAGCTCGCGCAGCAGCGCGGCGTCGCGCCGCGCCTGCTCGAACACCGGGTCGATGAGCAGCGCCTCGCCGTCGCTGGCCAGCAGGTAGGTGTAGGTGGACGACGTGGCGTCGAAGAGCTGGCGGAAGATGAACATCGTCGGGCCCGATCAGAGGGCGCAGCCCCGTTTGCGCCCGGGAATCGGGGCTTGGCTACGATGCCGCGATTGTTGCGGAGGCCTGCGATGCGTCAACTTCCCCTGGCCAACCGGCGCCGCCTGTCGGTGGCATTCGCGGTGTCGGTGCTGCTGCCAGCGGCCGGCCCCGTGGCCGCGCAGCCTGCGCAGGCCACGCAGATGCCGATCTTCGACGCCCACCTGCACTACAGCGAAGACGCCTGGGCGCGCCTGCCGCCGGCCGAGGCCGTGGCGCTGTTGCGCCAGGCCGGGCTCAGGCAGGCGATGGTCTCCAGCAGCAGCGACGAAGGCACGCAGAAGCTCTACGCCGCGGCGCCCGACCTAGTGCTGCCCGTGCTGCGCCCCTACCGCACACGCGGCGAGATCGGCAGCTGGATGCACGACGCCAGCGTCGTCGCGCACCTGGAATCGCGGCTGAAGCAATACCGCTACGTTGCCCTGGGTGAGTACCACGTCTACGGTGCCGACGCCGACCTGCCGGTGGTGCGCCGCGTGGTGCAGCTGGCGCGCGAACACCAGCTCTATCTGCACTCGCATTCGGACGCCGACGCCATCGAGCGCCAGTTCCGGCAGGACCCGGAAGCCCGCATCCTGTGGGCGCACGCTGGCTTCGAGTCGCCCGACAAGGTGCGCGAGATGCTGCGCAAGCACAAGAACCTGTGGTGCGACCTGGCCTTCCGCAACGACCACGCGAGCGGCGGCAAGGTCGATGCCGGCTGGCGCCAGGCTTTCCTCGAGTTCCCTGACCGTTTCCTGGTGGGTACCGACACCTACACGCCTGAACGCTGGTTCTACGTCATCGAGCACGCACGCTGGTCGCGCGAGTGGCTGGCCGACTTGCCGCGCGACGTCGCCGAACGCATTGCCTGGCGCAACGGCGATGCGCTGTTCACGGCCATGCGCTCGCGGCTGGTGCCATGAGCGCGCCGGGCCGCCTTCAGGCGCGAATCCCGAAGTGCGCAGCGCACAGGGTAGTGCGGTGAGGCGCTGGTGCTTCGCCGTGGCCTGCGCGGTGGCGGGCTCCGCCCATGCGGCCTGCCCGCCCGACCCCGCCGACGGCGCGGCCGTGGCGGCCGGCCCGGTCAGCCTGGCCTGGCGCGCCGAGCCGGGCGCCATCGTCCAGGGCGAACCTTTCTCGCTGCTGTTGAAGGTGTGCCCTGCCCAGGCCGTGCTGACGGCCGTCGATGCCACCATGCCCGAGCACCGCCACGGCATGAACTATCGGCCCAGCCTGCGGGCACTGGGCGACAGCCGCTGGCGCGCCGACGGGCTGCTGTGGCACATGAGCGGCCGCTGGGAACTGCGCTTCGACCTGCGCCACGAGGGCAGCGTGCACACGCTGCGTCAGGACGTCGTGCTGCGATGAAGACGCTGCGCGCCGCGCTGCTGGCGTCCGGCCTGCTGACGACGCTGGGGCACGGCGCCGCGCAGCCGCTGCTGGACTTCACCGCCGAAGAACGCGCGCGCATCGCCGGCCACGGCCCGTGGCCACCGCCACGGCTGCCGGACCGATCCAACCGCGTCGACGGGCAGCTTGCCGCCATCAACTTCGGCAGGCTGCTGTTCTTCGACGCCACGCTGTCGGCCGACGGCACACTGTCCTGTGCCAGCTGCCACATGCCCGAGCGCGCCTTCCAGGACGGGCTGCCCGTGGCGCGCGGGCGCGCCGCCGGACTGCGCAACACACCCAGCCTGCTGGACGCCGCGCAGCGCCGCTGGCTCGGCTGGGACGGCGCCCTAGACTCGCTGTGGGCGGCGAGCGTGACGCCGCTGGTGGCGGGGCGCGAGATGGCGGCCAGCCCGGCGCAGTTGGCCGCCGCCGTGCGCCGCGAGCCGCGCCTGACGACGGGCTACCGCGCCGCCTTTGGCGCGCCACCGGGGCCCGATGACGAGCCCGTGCTGGTCGACCTGGGCAAGGCGCTGGCGGCCTACCAGGCCACGCTTGTCTCCGGGCGCACGCCCTTCGACGACTTCCGCGACGCCCTGGCAAGAGGTGATACGGCTGCTGCGGCGGCTTACCCGCAGGCCGCGCAGCGCGGTTTGCGGCTGTTTGTCGGCGAGGGCCGCTGCAGCGTGTGCCACGCCGGGCCGGCCTTCACGAACGGCGAGTTCGCCGACGTCGGCGTGCCCTACTTTGTGCCCGGCGGCGTGGACGCAGGGCGCCATGAGGGTCTGTCGCGGCTGCGCCCCAGCCACTACAACCGGCTGGGCCCGTACAACGACGCCGGCCCCGCCGATCCCCAGGCCGTGACGACGCGGCATGTTGCACCCCAGCACCGCAACTTCGGCGAGTTCCGCGTGCCCAGTCTGCGCCAGCTGACGCACACCGCGCCCTACATGCACGACGGCAGCCTGGCCACGGTTGAAGACGTGGCGCGCCACTACAGCGAACTCAACGAGGAGCGGCTGCACGCCGACGGCGAGCGCATCCTGCGTCCGCTGAGGCTGGACGTGAAGCAGGCGGCTGACTTGGCGGCCTTCCTGCGCAGCCTGAGCACCGGCGGGCGCTAAGCGGGGCCGGCCGGCCTGAGCGTCCGCGCCCGTCAGTGCGCTTCGCGCGGCAGGTCGTCTTCGCCGGGTGGCGTCTCCGCGGGTACGCGGAAGCGCTCGGTCGCCCAGGCGCCCAGGTCGGCCATGCGGCAGCGTTCGCTGCAGAAGGGGCGCCAGCGGTTGCGTTCGGCAAACATTGCCGGCTGGCGGCAGTTCGGGCAGGGCACGGTGCGGGCGGCGGCTTTGCTCATGGGGCTGGCGGTACGGGCGGGTGGCTGGCGCGGGCTCAAGCGCACAGCGCCAGTGCGAAATCCGTGTCGGCGCCGCAGTTGCGCAGGCGGCCTTCGGCGTCGGGCCGCATGAAGCGGATCGACACCATCAGCCGGTGGCCGCTGATCTCGGGCACCAGGCCGCTATCGGCGGCAAAACGCACGCGCATCAGCTGGTAGGACTTGCCCTGGGGCAGGGTCTGCTGGTACTGGCCGCCCGCGGCCACCATGCGCTGAGGCGCGCCGCTGTCGCGCAGCAGGCCCAGCAGCACCTGCAGCGCCTCGGCCAGCGGCGTGATGGTCGCCATCCAGCCCTGCAGGTCGGTACGCCGGCGTGCCGGTGCGTGCTGCTGCCAGGCGTAGTAGGCGGGCAGGTCGAACTCGCAGGTGCCGCCCGGGATGTTGATGCGGCTGCGGATGCTCATCAACCAGTCGTTGGCCGACAGTGTCTGGCCGGCCTTGCCCTGCAGCTGGTTCAGGCCGTTGAAGGCGTGGTCGATGCGGCCGACCACCTCGTCGAGCGCGGTCTCGGAAATGCCCGGATGGCCGCGGTAGCTCTGCAGCTGGGCGCGGTGGCGTTCCAGCTCCTTCAGCAGGTCGCTCTTCAGGTCGGCGCGCGACGCGACGTCCATGATCTCGAACAGCGTGGCCAGCGCAAAGTGGTGGTCCACCGGTGCGTCGCGCGCCACCAGCTGGCCCAGACGGTCGAACAGGTGTTCGAGCCGCAGCATCGTGCGTATGCCTTCGGTGAACGGGTACTCGTAAAGAACCAAGGCGGGCTCGGGGTGCGGCTGCGGTGCGGGTGGGAGGCTTGCCGTGGCGGATTGTTCCATACGCGTGACACCTTCCACGCGAGCGCCGGCCTCAGCTCGCGCCTGTCCACCCTGTCCACAGGGCGCGCAGCTCGCCATCCAGCGCTTCCAGACCGATGCCGTCGTTGAAGATCACGGCATCGGCAATCGCGCGCCGCGCCGCGCGCGTAGCCTGTTGGGCCACGACGCGGCGGGCGCCGCCGGCGTCCCAGCCGGGGCGCAGTGCCACACGCTCGATCTGCGTGGCTTCGGGGCAGTCGACCACCAGCACACGGTCGACGCGGGCGCGCCAGTGGCGAGATTCGGTGAGCAGCGGCACGTCGAAGACCACCGGCCGCCCAGCAGCCAACGCGGCCTGGTGTTGTGCTTCCTGGCCAATCAGCGGGTGCAGGATGGCTTCCAGGCGCGCCTTCACAGCGACGTCGGTGAAGGTCAGGCGCCGCATGTGTTCGCGGTTCAAGGCACCGTCGGCCGTCAGCGCTTCGGGCCCGAAGGCCGCGGCCAGCGCAGGCATGGCCTGGCCGCCCGGCTGCGTGAGGGCACGTGCAATGGCGTCGGTATCGACGAGGTGGGCACCCAGCGCCACCAGCCGCTGCGCCACCGTGCTCTTGCCGCTGCCGATACCGCCGGTGAGGCCGATCGTGCGCACCCGGACGCCTGGCGACACGCTCAGGCCCAGCCCATCCACCCCAGCACCGTCTCCAGGCCGGCCAGCATGATGACGACACCGCCGCCGGCCAGGAAAGGCCCGAAGGGCACGAAGCGCCCCTGGCGCAGCGAACCGCCAGCCTTCATCGCCAGCCCGACCATCGCGCCCAGCACCGAGGCCATCAGCACGATCGGCAGGATGGCCTGCCAGCCCAGCCAGCCGCCCAGGGCCGCCAGCAGCTTGAAGTCGCCGAAGCCCATGCCTTCCTTGCCGGTGGCGAGCTTGAAGAACCAGTACACGAGGAACAGCGACAGGTAGCCGGCCACTGCGCCCCACAGCGATTGAAGCAGCGTCAGCCCGGGCAGCCAGCCCAGGGCGGCGGCCAGCAAGCCGGCCCACAGCAGCGTCGACGGCTGCGGGCCGAGGTGCCAGGCCAGGACGCCGAAGAGCAGCGCGGTGCCCAGCTCGACCAGCGGGTAGCGCAGCGAGATCGGCGTCTTGCACGCCGAGCAGCGGCCCTGCAGCACCAGCCAGCTGAGCAGTGGGATGTTCTCGAACCAGCGGATGTGGTGGCCGCAGGCCGGGCAGCGCGAGGCCGGTCGCGCCAGGCCCAGCGGCGCCAGCTCGGCGATGGCCTTTTCCAGGCCGCCAGAGGCCAGCGCCAGCCGTTCCGGCGCGGCGCTGGCGAATACGCGCTTGAACGAGTCGGCGTCGGCCAGCTGCGCCGCAACATCGCCCCACCACTGGCGTTCCAGCATCAGCGGCAGGCGGTGCACCACCACGTTGAGGAAGCTGCCGATGATCAGCCCCAGCGGGGCCAGGAGCCAGGGCGAAAGCAGCAGGTCCAGCGGCAGGCCCGCGAAAAACCCCGCCACGCTAGACAACCGCGCCCAGCTTGAAGATCGGCAGGTACATCGAGACGACGATGCCACCGATGAGCGTGCCCAGGATGACGATGATGAAGGGTTCCATCAGGCTGGACAGACCCTTCACCATCTCGTCGACTTCTTCTTCGTAGAACTCGGCCGCCTTCGCCAGCATGTGGTCGAGCGAGCCGGATTCCTCGCCGATGGCCGCCATCTGCAGCACCATGGTCGGGAACACACCGGTGGCTGTCATCGAGGTCGTCAGCGCCGAACCGGTGGAGACGTCCTTCTGGATCTGTTCGGTGGCCTGCGCGTAGACCGCGTTGCCCGACGCGCCGCCGACCGAATCGAGCGCTTCCACCAGCGGCACGCCGGCGGCGAACATGGTCGAAAGCGTGCGCGTCCAGCGTGCGATCACCGACTTGTTGATGAGGTCGCCGAAGACCGGGATCTTCAACAGGATGCGGTCCATCGTCATCTGCATCTTCTCGGAGCGCTTCCAGCTCTCGAAGAAGAAATACAGGCCGCCGCCGAGCAGGCCGAAGATGGCCCACCACCAGGCGACAAAGAACTTCGACAGCGCGATCACCACCAGCGTCGGGCCGGGCAGTTCGCCGCCGAAGGACTTGAACACGTCCTCGAAGGCCGGGATGACGAAGATCATGATCACGGTCAGCACGACAAAGGCGACGATGATCACCGCCACCGGGTACATCAGGGCCGACTTGATCTTGCTCTTGATGGCCATCGTCTTTTCCTGATAGATGGCCAGGCGGTCAAGCAGCGCCTCCAGGATGCCGCCCGCTTCGCCGGCTTCCACCAGGTTGCAGTACAGCGCGTCGAAGTGCAGCGGGTGCTTGCGGAAGGCCGACGACAGGCTGGTGCCGGTCTCGACGTCGCCGCGGATGTCGTTCAGCAGCTTGGTCATGCGCGGGTTGGTGCTGCCGCGGGCGACGATGTCGAAGGACTGCAGCAGCGGCACGCCGGCCTTCATCATCGTCGCCAGCTGGCGCGTGAAGATCGCGATGTCCTTCTGCTTGATGGACTTGCCGCCGCTGGTACGGCGCTTCTTGACCTTGTTGACGAGGATGCCCTGGCGGCGCAGGCTGGCGTTGACCATCGATTCGCCGCCGGCGCGCATCTCGCCGCGCACGACCTTGCCGTTGCGGTCCTTGCCTTCCCACTCGAAGATGACTTCCTTGGACGCTTTTGCGAGTGCTGCTGTGGCCATGGGTTCTCGGGTCGGGCTAGGCTGACGGATTGAAGTACGGGGCCTACTCGTTGGTGACCGTGATCACTTCCTCGAGTGTGGTGACACCAACACGGACCTTGATCAGCCCGGACTGGCGCAGGTCGCGCACCCCTTCGACCTGGGCCTGCTTGGCGATGTCCAGTGCCGTGCCTTCGGACAGGATGATGCGCTGGATAGCTTCGGTTATCGGCATCACTTGGTAGATACCAACCCGGCCTTTGTAACCGTTGTTGCACATCGAGCAACCGACGGCCCGGTAGGGCTTCCAGTTGCCGTCCAGGTCCTCGGGCTTGAAGCCGGCCTTCAGCATCGATTCACGCGGGTAGTCCGCGGGCTTCTTGCAGTTCTCGCACAGCTTGCGTGCGAGGCGCTGGGCGGTGATCAGCAGCACGCTGGAGGCGATGTTGAAGGGCGCCACGCCCATGTTCAGCAGCCGCGTCAGCGTGGAGGGGGCGTCGTTGGTGTGCAGCGTGCTCATCACCATGTGGCCGGTCTGCGCGGCCTTGATGGCGATGTCGGCGGTTTCCAGGTCGCGGATTTCGCCGACCATGATGATGTCCGGGTCCTGGCGCAGGAAGGACTTCAGCGCCGCGGCGAAGGTCAGGCCCGCGCGGTCGTTGACGTTGACCTGGTTGATGCCCGGCAGGTTGATTTCGGCCGGGTCTTCCACCGTGGCAATGTTCACGCCGGGCTGGTTGAGGATGTTCAGGCAGGTGTAGAGCGACACCGTCTTGCCGCTGCCAGTGGGGCCGGTGACGAGGATCATGCCGTAGGGCCGCGCGATGGCGGTCATCAGGCGGTCCTTCTCGATCTTCTCGTAGCCCAGCGCCTCGATGCCCAGCTTGGCGCTCGACGGGTCGAGGATACGGATCACGACCTTCTCGCCGAACAGCGTGGGCAGCGTGCTGACGCGGAAGTCGATCGCCTTGCTGCCGAACTTGAGCTTCATGCGGCCGTCCTGCGGCACGCGTTTCTCGGCGATGTACATGCGCGAGATGACCTTGATGCGCGAGGCCAGCTTGTCCTTGATGGCCACCGGCGGCTGCGTGATCTCGCGCAGTTCGCCGTCGACGCGGAAACGCACGCGGTAGGTGTACTCGTAGGGTTCGAAGTGCAGGTCGGACGCGCGCATGTTGATGGCGTCGATCAGCATCTTCTGCAGGAATCGCACCACCGGCGCGTCTTCGACGTCGGTAGTGACGTCGGCGTTTTCGGCCGGTGCGGCCTCTTCGTCGGTGACGTCGAAGTCGAAGTCGCCGCCGGCCATCGACTCCAGCTGTTCGTTGGCGCTGGCGCCCTGGGCGTCGAGCTGTTTGATCAGCTTGTCGTATTCGACGATCACCCACTCGGGCGTCAACTGGGTCGCGAACTTGATGCGTTCGGCGGCTTCCTGGTCGGTGGGGTCGGCGGCGCCGATGAAGAGGCGGTTGCCGCGCTTGCCCAGCACCAGCAACTGGTACTGGCTGGCGATCTTCTGGTCGACGATGTTGCGCGGCAGTTTCTGCAGGTCTACGGCGTTGAGGTCCATCACCGGCAGTGCCAGCGCGGTCGACAGCGCATGCGCCAGTTCGTCTGGCTTGACTGCACCCGCGCCGATCAGCGCCGCAACGAAGCTCGACTTGCGCTCGCGCGCGCTCCTGGTCAGTTCTTCGGCACTCTTGGCCGTCAGCTTGCCGGCGTTGACGAGCACTCGGGCCACGCCCGAAAGGGAGGACGGTGGTGGTTCGACCAGGGTCTCAGTGGCCATCGGGGAGGGAACTCATCGACTGCATATCGCGCAGATCATCGCCGAATCACACCTCGGTGTAAACGCGGCCCGCCTCGGTGGCAGCACGGCGACTGCTGCCGGGGGCGCGAGGCGATGTGGGAATGTCGGGAGACCACCGTGAAGGCTGGTCGGGGTGAGAGGATTCGAACCTCCGGCCTCTACGTCCCGAACGTAGCGCTCTACCAGGCTAAGCTACACCCCGATGCGGTGACGGGGTGGCTGCGGCGTTGATTCCACGGCACCCGACGAGCCGCGTTCCCCGGTCAGGAAGAACGATGCACCGAACGAACACATAATTCTAGCAGAGCCTCGCGGGCCGCCGACGCCGGCAGGGCCTGCAGCGCAGTCTGCGCCTGCTCGGCCTCGGCGCGGGCGGCGTCTCGTGTGGCATCGAGTGCACCCGTGCGGCGCACGATCGCCAGGATCTCGGGCAGCTTCTGCAGCTCACCATGCTCGATGGCGTGGCGGATCAGCGCACGCTCGGGTTCGGTCGCGCGTTCCATGGCCAGCAGCAGCGGCAGCGTCGGCTTGCCCTCGCGCAGGTCGTCGCCGACGTTCTTGCCGAGTTCGTCGCTGTTGCCTTCGTAGTCGAGCAGGTCGTCGACGAGCTGGAAGGCCGTGCCCAGCGAGCGCCCGAAGTCGGCGCAGGACTCTTCCAGCGCTGCGTCGGCACCCGCCAGCACGGCGCCCAGGCGGGCGCTGGCCTCGAACAGCTTGGCCGTCTTGTAACGGATTACCTGCAGGTAGTCGTGCACGGCCAGGTCGGGGTCGTGCATGTTCATCAGCTGCAGCACTTCGCCTTCGGCGATGACGTTGGTGGCGTCGGCCAGCACGTCGAGCACGCGCATGCGGTTCACCGACACCATCATCTGGAAGGCGCGTGAATAGAGGAAGTCGCCCACCAGCACGCTGGCGGCATTGCCGAACATGGCGTTGGCGGTGGCCCGGCCACGACGCAGCGCCGATTCGTCGACGACGTCGTCGTGCAGCAGCGTGGCGGTGTGGATGAACTCGACGATAGCGGCGAGTTCGTAGCGCTCGGGGCCTTCGAAGCCCAGGGCTTCCGAGAACAGCAACACCAGCTTGGGGCGGATGCGCTTGCCGCCGGCGCCGATGATGTAGCTGGAAATCTGGTCGATGAGCGCCACGCGGGAGCTCAGGCGCTCGCGGATCACGGCGTCCACGCGCCGCAGAGCCGATTCGGCGGGGTCGGCAGCGGATTTGGGGGCGGTGATTTCGAGCACGGGAAGGCGATTATAGGAAGCGGGGCGACGGATGCCGGCCCGGCCTGTTGCTTGCGAGGCTGCATGCTATACTCAAAGGCTCTGCGCGACGTGGCGGGCGGCTTGTGATCAAGCCCGTCCGACCGGTCGGGCGCACTCGGCAGGTGCCGGGAACGGCGGTCGCAGGGGTCATTCGAAAGGTCTCACATGTACGCGGTCATAAAAACCGGTGGCAAGCAATACAAGGTTGCAGCCGGCGAAAAGATCAAGGTAGAACAGATAGCTGCGGACGTGGGCCAGGAAGTTGTGATCGAGCAGGTGCTGGCCGTCGGTAGCGGCGCAGACCTCAAGGTCGGTGCTCCCTGGGTCGCGGGTGCGAGTGTCACGGCGACGGTGTTGTCGCAGGGCAAGCACGACAAGGTGCGCATCTTCAAGATGCGTCGCCGCAAGCATTACCAGAAGCATGGCGGTCACCGCCAGACTTACACCGAGCTGCAGATCGGCTCGATCAACGGCTAAGGGGTAGCAACCATGGCACAGAAAAAGGGCGGCGGTTCAACCCGCAACGGGCGCGACTCGAAGCCGAAGATGCTGGGCGTGAAGGCCTTCGGTGGTCAGCAGGTCTTGGCCGGCTCGATCATCGTGCGTCAGCGCGGCACCAAGTTCCACCCGGGCGTGGGTGTCGGCATCGGCAAGGACCACACGCTGTTCGCGCTCGTCGACGGCGCGGTGTCCTTCGACGTCAAGGGCGCGCTGAACCGGCAGACGGTGTTCGTCACGCCGGCCTGAGTTTTCCACTCGCAGCCGATGCGAAGCCCCGGCCTGCCGGGGCTTCTTCGTTTTTTGCCCTCGTTACCATAGCCGCACCATGAAATTCGTCGACGAAGCCGTGATCGACGTGTCCGCAGGCCACGGCGGTGCGGGCTGCGTGAGTTTCCGGCGCGAGAAGTTCATCCCCTTCGGCGGCCCCAACGGCGGCGACGGCGGCCGTGGCGGCAGCGTTTGGGCGATCGCCGACCGCAACATCAACACGCTGATCGACTACCGCTACGCGCGGCGTCACGACGCGAAGAACGGCGAGGCCGGCCGCGGCAGCGACCAGTACGGCGCCGCCTCGCCCGACATCGAGCTGCGCATGCCGGTCGGCACGATGATTTCCGACTTCGAGACCGGCGAACTGATCGTCGAGCTGCTCGAGCACGGCCAGCGCGAGCAGATCGTCAAGGGCGGCGACGGTGGCTTCGGCAACCTGCACTTCAAGACCAGCACCAACCGCTCGCCGCGGCAGAAGACGCCCGGCTGGCCAGGCGAGGCGAAGAAGCTGAAGCTGGAACTGCGGGTGCTGGCCGACGTCGGCCTGCTGGGCATGCCCAACGCAGGCAAGAGCACGCTGATTGCCGCGATCTCGAACGCGCGGCCGAAGATCGCCGACTACCCCTTCACCACGCTGCACCCGAACCTCGGAGTAGTGCGCGTCGGCCCGGAGCGCAGCTTCGTCGTCGCCGACATCCCGGGCCTGATCGAGGGCGCCTCCGAGGGCGCCGGCCTCGGTCACCAGTTCCTGCGCCACCTGCAGCGCACACGGCTGCTGCTGCACATCGTCGACGCCGCCCCCTTCGATGAAGGCGTCGACCCGGTGGTGCAGGCCAAGGCCATCGTCGCCGAGCTGAAGAAGTACGACCCCAAGCTGCACGCCAAGACGCGTTGGTTGGTGTTCAACAAGCTGGACATGGTGCCCGAGGACGAGCGCGAGTCCCGCGTCAAGGATTACGTGCGCCGGTTGCGCTGGAAGGGCCCGGTGTTCTCGATCTCGGCCCTGGCGCGCGAAGGCCTGCAGCCGCTGCTCGAGGCCATCCACACCCACGTGGCACTGCAGCAGCGCGAAGCCCCGCTGCCCGACGCACGCTTCGTCGACGCGGCCGCGCCTGCGCCCGCACCGGCAACGCCCCCGACGCCCAGCGATGAGTAGCGGCGTGCTCCTCGGGGCGCGCCGCATCGTCGTCAAGGTCGGCTCCAGCCTCGTCACCAACGAAGGGCGCGGTGTCGACGCCGCCGCCATCGGCAACTGGTCGCGCCAGCTGGCGGCGCTTGCCGCAACGGGGCGCGAGCTGGTGATGGTGTCCAGCGGTGCCATCGCCGAAGGCATGAAGCGCCTGGGCTGGACACAGCGCCCCAGGGAACTGCACGAACTGCAGGCCGCGGCGGCGGTGGGTCAGATGGGCCTGGTGCAGATGTACGAAAGCCGGCTGTCCGAACACGGCATGGCGAGCGCCCAGGTGTTGCTGACGCATGCCGACCTGGCCGACCGCGAGCGTTACCTCAATGCCCGTTCAACGCTGCTGACGCTGCTTGCGCTGAAGGTCATCCCGGTCATCAACGAAAACGACACCGTCGTCAACGACGAGATCCGCTTCGGCGACAACGACACACTCGGTGCCCTGGTGGCCAATCTGGTCGACGCCGACGCCTACGTCATCCTCACCGACCAGCGCGGGCTGTATTCGGCCGACCCGCGCAAGGACCCGGCGGCACGTTTCATCGACGAGGCCGTGGCCGGCGACGCCGAGCTCGAGACGATGGCCGGCGGTGCCGGCTCCAGCATCGGCCGCGGCGGCATGCTGACCAAGGTGCTGGCGGCCAAGCGTGCGGCCGGCAGCGGCACCAGCACCGTGATCGCCTGGGGGCGCGAGACCGATGTGCTGCTGCGACTGGCCGCCGGCGAACGCATCGGTACCACGCTGGTGGCCACCACGCCCAAGCTGGCGGCGCGCAAGCAGTGGATGGTCGACCACCTGCAGCTGCGCGGCGCGGTGGTTGTCGACGACGGGGCCGTGGTCAAGCTGCGCGATGAAGGCAAGAGCCTGCTGCCCATCGGCGTGCACGAGGTGCACGGCGATTTCGTGCGCGGCGACGTGATCGCCGTGCGTGCGCCAAGCGGCGCCGAGGTGGCGCGCGGCCTGGCCAACTACTCGTCGGCCGAGGCTCGCCTCATCGCACGCAAGGCTTCGAGCCAGATCGAGGGCCTGCTGGGCTACGCCAACGAGCCCGAACTCATCCACCGCACGAACCTCGTGCTGATGTAGCGCGGCTACTTGCTGGCGCTGGGCTCGGCGTCTGGTGGCAGGCTGCGGGGCGGCATCTCGATCACGACGTGGGCGTGCTCGGCGGCGGCATCCAAGCCGTGCATGTCATGGTCGTGCCGGTGCGCACGCAGGCCCGAACGCAGGTAGCGGTTGTGGTGGTTCATGCGCGGCAGGTAGCGCGCCAGTTCGGTGAGCGCCATCTCGTAGACGTTTCGCTTGAATTCGATCACCAGTTCCAGCGGCACCCAGTAGTCGTTCCAGCGCCAGGCGTCGAACTCGGGGTGGTCGGTGGCGCGCAGGTTCAGGTCGCTGTCGTGGCCGACCAGGCGCAGCAGGAACCAGATCTGCTTCTGGCCGCGGGAGTGGCCGCGCGCGTCCTTGCGGATGAAGTGGTCGGGCACCTCGTAGCGCAGCCAGTCGCGGGTGCGGGCGACGATCTGCACGTGCTCGGGCAGCAGCCCTACTTCTTCGTGCAGTTCGCGGTACATCGCCTGCTCAGGCGACTCGCCGTGCTTGATGCCGCCCTGAGGGAACTGCCACGAGTGCGTGCGCAGCCGTTTGCCCCAGAACACCTGGTTGCGCGCGTTGAGCAGGATGACGCCGACGTTGGGCCTGAAGCCTTCCCGGTCGAGCATAATCAAACCCCGATCTAGTGATTGATTTCATTATTGCACCGGCGCTGTGCAGCACGCGAACCCTCGCTAACCCGCATGCGTGACGTGGGGCCATACCGGGGCTCATGCGGGGCAGCGGCGGTGCCTGAAACTGGTACCTCACGCGCCCCATGAAAGCCACAGCCACCTTCATCTCCACGCTCAAGGAAGCACCCGCCGACGCCGAGATCGTCAGCCACCGGCTGATGATGCGCGCGGGCTTCATCAAGCGCCTGGGCGCCGGCATCTACAACTACATGCCACTGGGCCTGCGTGTCATTCGCAAGGTAGAAGCCATCATCCGCGAGGAGATGGAGCGTGCCGGCGCGGTGGAACTGCTGATGCCCGTGGTGCAGCCTGCCGAACTCTGGCTGGAGACCGGCCGCTTCCAGGCCTATGGCCCCGAACTGATGCGCGTGAAGGACCGCCACGACCGCGACTTCGTCATCCAGCCCACGAGCGAGGAAGTCGTCACCGACATCGCGCGTCAGGAACTGCGCAGCTACAAGCAGCTACCGAAAAATTTCTTCCACATCCAGACCAAGTTCCGTGACGAGCGCCGGCCGCGTTTCGGCGTCATGCGCGGGCGCGAGTTCACGATGAAGGACGCCTATTCCTTCGACCGCGACAAGGCCTCGGCGCTGAAGAGCTACCAGGGCATGTTCGACGCCTACAAGCGCATCTTCGATCGCTTCGGCCTGCAGTACCGCGCCGTGGCGGCCGACACCGGCGCCATCGGCGGCGACGCCTCGCACGAATTCCAGGTCATCGCCGACACGGGTGAAGACGCCATCGTCTACTGCCCCACCAGCGACTACGCCGCGAATATCGAGCTCGCCGAAGCGCTGCCGCTGCTGAGCGCGCGCGCCGCGCAGGCGCAGGCGCTGACGAAGACGCCGACGCCAGGCAAGGCCACTTGCGAAGACGTGGCCGAACTGCTGGGCCTGCAACTGGCGTCTACCGTGAAGTCGATCGTGCTGGCTACGGAACTGAAGAACGAAGCCGGCGACATCACCAAGGTCACGGTGTGGCTGCTGCTGCTGCGTGGCGATCACAACCTCAACGAGATCAAGGCCGGCAAGCTGCCGGGGTTGAAGGCCGGTTTCCGCTTCGCCACGGTGGCCGAGATCGAGGACCATTTCGGCTGCAAGCCGGGCTATCTGGGCCCGGTGGCGACGAAGAAGCCGGTGAAGGTGATAGCCGACCGCACCGTCGCGAACATGGCCGACTTCGTCTGCGGCGCCAACGACGCCGACTTCCACTTGACCGGCGTGAACTGGGGCCGCGACCTGCCCGAACCCGACCTCGTCGCCGACATCCGCAACGTCGTCGCCGGCGACCCTTCACCGGACGGGCTGGGTGTGCTGGCCATCCAGCGTGGCATCGAGGTCGGTCATGTGTTCTACCTCGGCACGAAGAAGTACAGCGAGCCGATGAAGGCGAACTTCCTCGACGAGAACGGCAAGCCGCAGCCCTTCGAGATGGGCTGCTACGGCATCGGCGTCACGCGCATCCTGGGTGCTGCGGTGGAACAGAACCACGACGAGCGCGGCATGATCTGGCCGCCGGCCATCGCGCCGTTCGCGGTGGTGCTATGCCCCATCGGCTACGACCGCAGTGCCGACGTGAAGGCCGCGGCCGATGCGCTGCACGACGAACTGGCTGCGTCGGGCATCGACGTGCTGCTCGACGACCGCGGCGAGCGGCCCGGTGCGATGTTTGCCGACTGGGAGCTCATCGGCGTGCCGTTGCGCGTGGTGCTGTCCGACCGCGGCCTGAAGGCCGGCACGGTCGAGATGCAGGGCCGTCGCGAAACCGAGGCGACGGCGGTGCCGGTGGCCGAAGTGGCGGCGCGCGTCAAGGAGCGTCTGGCCGCATGACGCTGGCGCGCCGCGCCCTGCTGCTGGGCGCGCCCGCGCTGTGGCTGCCGATGCGCGCACGCGCCGGCGCGCAGGTCGAGGAACCGCTCGCCGATGCCGTGCGCACGGCGCTGGCGGCCTCGGTCGCCGAAGCCGCGCCGCCCAAGCCGCGTTTCGACACGGTGGAAGCGCGCCTGGCGTACCTGCGCTGGCTGGGCGCGGCCAGCGAACGCCTGAAGAAGCGCAAGGCCGACCACCATACGCGTGTCGAGTTCCTCGAGGCGCTCTGGTACGAAAGCCGGCGCGCCGGGCTGGAGACCGAACTTGTGCTCGGCCTGGTGCAGGTGGAAAGCGGCTTCCGCAAGTACGCCATCAGCAGCGCCGGTGCACGCGGCTACATGCAGGTGATGCCCTTCTGGGCGCGCCTGATCGGCGACGGCGACCCGCGGCGCCTCTTCCATCTGCAGACCAACCTGCGCTTCGGCTGCACCATCCTTCGCCATTACCTGGAACGCGAGCGTGGCGACATGTTCCTGGCGCTGGGCCGCTACAACGGCAGCCGCGGCCGCGCGGAGTACCCGAACCTGGTGTTCGGTGCGCGCCGACAGTGGCAGGTACCGCCCGCGGCCTGACTGCCAGCGTGGATCAAGGCCTCGCGCGGATCCCGGCTCTGCCGGGCCGCTGCAAGAGCCCGGGGCGACACAACCTGGGCCTTCGTGCCGTCCGGGCCCGCGCAGGCGGGCCTGGAGCCGCGGCGCTCAGCCCCCTCGGGGGTAGCGAACGCAGTGAGCTTGGGGGCTTACTTCACCAGCAGCTGCTGCAACTCGCCCGACTGGTACATCTCCATCATGATGTCCGAGCCGCCGACGAATTCGCCCTTGACGTAGAGCTGCGGGATCGTCGGCCACTGCGCGTAGTCCTTGATGCCCTGGCGCACTTCCTCGTCCTCGAGCACGTTGAAGGTCTTCAGATCGTCGGCACCGGCGGCTTTCAGCACCTGGATGGCGCGGCCCGAAAAGCCGCACTGCGGGAACTGCGCCGTACCCTTCATGAACAACACCACGCGGTTGTTCTTGACCAGCTCGTCGATGCGTTGCTGCGCGTCGCTCATGGGGACATGTCCTTGGGGAAATTGAGGCAGCCGCAAGTATGCGGCAAAGCCACCGGGCGATGCGCCGCCAGGGCTTCGCGGCGCGGGCGCTCAGAAGGTGTAGCGCACGCCCAGTTGCATCACCGGCGCCAGCCGCAGTTCACGCAGCGAGCGTTCCATGCCCTGGTTGCCGAAGAGCGCGCGGCCGAGGCCGACGGCGGCTTCCGGCCGTTCGGCCACCAGGCCGACGTCTGCGGTAAGCGACAGGCCGACCAAGCCCGCTGCGCCGCTGAAGCCAACCCCGAAGTAGGGCAGCGCGGCTGGCGCCTCCGTCCCCGGCTGCCCCGCGGACGTGGTGCTGCGTTGCACCGAGACGTCGAAGCGGCCGCCAGCCAGCGTGGTGGCCAGCGGCAGGCCGCCGAGATGGCCGCTCATCAGGCCACCGCTGGCGCGGAAGCTGCCGAAGGCGGGCCTGGCGAAGACGTAGTCGCCAAGCAGCGCGCCCACGCTCAAGCCGCGCGGCGCGGCGCGGCTTTCGGCCAGCGGCGCCGTTGCAAGCGTGCTGGCGCCCGAGGTCATGAGGGTGACGCGGGCCTGCCACTGTGGCCACAACATGTCGGCGGCGGGCTGCGACAGCCCCTGCGCAGCGCCAGCGACGGAGACCGTGCCGATCAGACCCAGGCTCAGAACCCTCTTGCGCATGTTCATCGCGATCTCCTGCGGTACCAGCAGGGTTCATCATGCGCCGGGATTCGGGCCTGTGGGTCGTGCGTTGCTTTCTGGCGCCGGTAACCATCGGTAGGGTATTCGGCAGCCCGGCACTATTTCTCGCTGGGCCAGCACGCCCCGGTGCAGCGCGGCAGGCCGGCCAGGTCGGGGCGTGTCTCGGCCGCCTCGAAGCCCTTGGCGTGCAGCAGGGCCTGCACCGCGTCGGCCTGGTCGTGGCCATGCTCCAGCAGCAGCCAGGCGCCCGGCAACAGGTGGGCGGGCGCGTCGCCGATGATGCGGCGCAGCGCCGCCAAGCCGTCACCTTCGGGCGTCAGCGCGATGCGCGGCTCGTGCACCAGCGCTGCCAGGTGCGGGTCGTCTCCCGCGACATAGGGCGGGTTCGACACCGCCAGCGCGAAGCGGCGGCCGTGCCACGGCGCCCACCAGTCGCCGTGCTGGAACTGCACCGGCAGGCCGTGCCGCAGCGCGTTGTGGCGCGCCACGGCCAGCGCGTCGGCGCTGGCGTCGCTGGCGTGCACACGCACGCGGGGCCGCTCTTGCTGCAGCGCCAGCGCGATGGCGCCGCTGCCGGTGCCGAGGTCGATCACGTCGGCGGCGGCGGGGTCGGCGGCAGAGGCGGGCAGATGCTCCAGTGCCCAGTCGACCAGCATCTCGGTCTCGGGCCGCGGCACCAGCACCGCAGGCGAAACCTGCAGCGTCAGGCCGCGGAACTGGCGCTCGCCGACGATATAGGCCAGCGGTTCGCCGGCCGCGCGGCGTGCCAGCCCGGTCTGCAGGCCGGCGGCCTGCGCCGCCGTCAGCTCGGTGTCGTCGTGGGCCAGCAGCCAGCTGCGTGGCCGGCCCAGCAGGTGTTCCAGCAGCCATTGCGCGTCCAGCCGCGCCACGCCCAGGGCGCGGGCGGTGGTCATAGCGTCGGCGATGCGCATGGTGCTTTCTGCCTCAGCGCGGGCCGGCTTCGAGCTGCGCCAGCTGTTCGGCGGCACGTGCGGCCTGCAGGGCGGCCACCACGTCGCCGAGGTCGCCTTCCATGATCTGCCCCAGCTTGTAGAGCGTGAGGTTGATGCGGTGGTCGGTCAGACGCCCCTGCGGAAAGTTGTAGGTGCGGATGCGGTCGCTGCGGTCGCCGCTGCCGATCAGGCCCTTGCGCGTGGCGGCCTCCTTGGCCGCACGTTCGCTGCGTTCCTTCTCGCGCAGCCGTGCCACCAGCACGGCCATGGCCTTGGCCTTGTTGCGGTGCTGGCTGCGGTCGTCCTGGCACTCGGCGACCAGGCCGGTGGGCAGGTGGGTGATGCGGATGGCGCTGTCGGTCTTGTTGACGTGCTGGCCGCCGGCGCCGCTGGCGCGGAAGGTGTCGATGCGCAGGTCGGCCGGGTTCAGCTGCACCTCCTCGGCCTCGTCGGGCTCGGGCATCACGGCCACGGTGCAGGCGCTGGTGTGGATGCGGCCCTGGCTCTCGGTGGCCGGCACACGCTGCACACGGTGGCCGCCGCTCTCGAAGCGCATCTGGCCGTAGGCGTTTTCGCCTTCGATGCGCAGCACCAGCTCCTTGTAGCCGCCGAGTTCGGCATCGCTCTGGCTCATGATCTCGGTGCGCCAGCCCTGGCGTTCGCAGAAGCGCAGGTACATGCGCGCCAGGTCGCCCGCGAACAGCGCCGACTCGTCGCCGCCGGTGCCGGCGCGGATCTCCAGAAAGGCCGGCCGCTCGTCGTCGGGGTCCTTCGGGATCAGCGCCGTCTGCAGCTCGGCGTGCAGGCGATAAAGATCGGCGGTGGCAGCGGCGATCTCTTCCTGCGCCATCTCGGCCATCTCGGGGTCGTCCTGCATGCCTCGCGCGGCGGCCAGGTCGGCTTCTCGCTGCTGGTAGCGCCGGTAACGCTCGACGATGCCGCCCACCTCGGCCTGCTCGCGCGACAGCGCACGCCAGCGCTTGATGTCGGCCGAGACGGAGGGGTCGGCCAGCGTGGCGTCGAGTTCGGCCAGGCGCAGCGCCAGGCGGTCGAATTGTTCGCGCAGGGTGGAGTTCATGAAGGACAGGGCAGGGCAGGGTCGGCACCGCGCGGGCCGCGCGGCGGGGGCGGGTGGCGGGCGCTAACGCCCGTGTTCGCCGCCGGGGTTGCCGACGCTGCCGCCGCGCGAGCCCTGGCGCAGGAACAGGCGCGACACCGTGCTGGCCAGGCGCGCGCGTTCGTCGCCCTCGGCCGCGTGCAGCTCGGCCAGCGTACCGTGCAGCATCTTGTGCGTCAGACCGCGCGCCAGCGCTTCCAGCACCTGCTCGGGCGACTCGCCGCGTGCCAGCGACTTGCGCGCACGCGCCAGTTCCATGGCACCCCAGTCGTCGGCCTGGCGGTTCAGCGCCTGGATCAGCGGCACCGCGGCGCGCTGGTCGAGCCAGTGCGAGAAGCTCTGCACGCCGGCGTCGATGATGGCCTCGGCCTGTTCCACGGCGGCCTGGCGCTTTTCGCCGGCGGTCTGCACCAGCGTCGACAGGTCATCGACGGTGTAGAGGTAGACGTCGTCGAGTTCACCGACCTCGGGTTCGATGTCGCGCGGCACCGCCAGGTCGACCATGAACATCGGGCGGTGGCGGCGCGCCTTGAGCGCCCGCTCGACGGCACCCAGGCCGATGATGGGCAGCGTGCTGGCCGTGCAGGAGATGACGGCGTCGAACTCGTGCAGCCGCGTCGGGATGTCGGACAGGCGCAACGCCTCGCCGCCGAAACGTGACGCCAGGCGCTCGCCGCGTTCCAGCGTGCGGTTGGCCAGCGCGATGGACTTGGGGTTCTTGGCCTCGAAGTGCGTGGCCACCAGTTCGATCATCTCGCCGGCGCCGACAAACAGCACCTTGACCTGCTGCAGATCCTCGAACAGCTGGGCTGCCAGCCGCACCGCGGCGGCGGCCATGCTGATGCTGTGCGCGCCGATCTCGGTGGAGGTACGCACTTCCTTGGCCACCGCGAAGCTGCGCTGGAACAGCTGGTGCAGCGTGGTGCCCAACGTGCCGGCTTCGTCGGCCAGGCGCACGGCCTGCTTCATCTGGCCCAGGATCTGCGGCTCGCCCAACACCATGCTGTCGAGGCCGGCGGCGACGCGGAAGGCGTGGCGGGCGGCCAGGCGGTCTTCCATCACGTAGCTGTGCGTCAGCAACTGGCCGCCGCTGATGCCGCCCTGTTCGGCCAGCCAGTCGATGGCGGGGCGCACGAGTTCGCTCGCGCGGTCGGCCGGCGCCGCGACATAGAGCTCGGTGCGGTTGCAGGTGGAGACCAGCGCGGCCTCGGGCACGCTGCGCTGCAGGCGTTCGCGCAGGGCATGCAGTGCGGGGGCCATCTGCTCGGGCGAAAACGCCAACCTGCCGCGCAGGTCGAGCGGCGCGGTGGTGTGGTTCAGGCCGAGGGCGAAGACGCTCACGTCAGAATTGTAGTTTTGGGGCCTGCGACACTAAAGGCACAGGGTCCCCAGGGGGCTTGACCGATATCAAGCCGGGGACGAACCCGGCGCACCGGACACACGATGGGACCGCTGGACGCGATTTGGCACCTGGGCAACCTCTTCACGCCCGCGCTGGCGCTGGGCGCGCTGGCCGCAGCGCTGGCCAAGCTCTTGTGGCGGCGTGAACTGGCGCCCGTCGCGTGGCGGCGCCTGGCCGGGCCGGCGGCGCTGGCCGCGGCGCTGGTCACCGTGGTCGGGCTGGTGATCTTCGGGCGCGACGGCAAGATGGCCACGTATGCCGGCATGGTGTGCGCTTGCGCCTTCACGCTGTGGTGGCGGGGCTTCGGGCCGGGAAGGCGCTGACGACGCTGTCGCGCAGCGTGGGCTCGCCGCGCAGCGAGTGCGGCAGCGCCTCGGTGATGGTGACGTCGATCATCTGCCCCACCAGCCGCGCCGCGTTCGGCCCGCCGTCGAAGTTGACGATGCGGTTGCACTCGGTGCGGCCCATCAGTTCGGTGGCGCTGTTGCCGGCCTTGTGGGCCTTGCCGCTGTTGCGCGACGGGCCTTCCACCAGGATGCGCTGCACCGTACCCACGCGGCTCGCGCTGATGCGGCGCACGTTTTCTTCGATGGTGGCCTGCAGGTGGCGCAGGCGCTGCAACTTCAGTTCCTGCGGCGTGTCGTCGGCCAGCGCCGCGGCCGGTGTGCCAGGGCGTTTGCTGAAGACGAAGCTGAAGCTGCTGTCGTAGCCGATGTCCTCGATCAGCTTCATCATCTTGCCGAAGTCTTCCTCGGTCTCGCCGGGGAAGCCGACGATGAAGTCGCTGCTCAAGCTGATGTCGGGCCGCACCGCGCGCAGCTTGCGGAGGGTGCTCTTGTATTCCATCGCGGTGTAGCCGCGCTTCATCGCCGACAGGATGCGGTCGCTGCCGTGCTGCACCGGCAGGTGCAGGTGGCTCACGAGCTTGGGCACGCGGGCGTAGACGTCGATCAGCCGCTGCGTGAACTCGTTCGGGTGGCTGGTGGTGTAGCGGATGCGCTCGACGCCGGGAATCTCGGCCACCAGCTCGATGAGCAGCGCGAAGTCGCAGATCTCTTCGGTCGAGCCCGCGCCGCCCTCGGCGCCCTGCATCCGGCCGCGGTAGGCGTTGACGTTCTGCCCCAGCAGCGTCACCTCCTTGACGCCCTGCGCCGCCAGGCCCGCGACCTCGGCCAGCACGTCGTCCAGCGGCCGGTGCACTTCCTCGCCGCGGGTGTAGGGCACGACGCAGTAGCTGCAGTACTTGCTGCAGCCTTCCATGATCGAGACGAAGGCGCTGGCGCCGTCGACGCGCGCCGGCGGCAGGTGGTCGAACTTCTCGATCTCGGGGAAGCTGATGTCGACCTGCGGCCGCTGTTCGGCATTGCGCGCGGCGATCATCTGCGGCAGCCGGTGCAGCGTCTGCGGGCCGAAGACGAGGTCGACATAGGGCGCACGTTCGATGATGGCCGCACCTTCCTGGCTGGCCACGCAGCCGCCGACACCGATCAGCACGCCCTTCTTCTTCAGGTGCTTGACGCGGCCGAGGTCGCTGAACACCTTCTCCTGCGCCTTCTCGCGCACCGAGCAGGTGTTGAAGAGGATGAGGTCGGCCTGCTCGACGTCGTCGGTCTTCTCGTAGCCCTGCGCGGCGCCCAGCACGTCGGCCATCTTGTCCGAGTCGTACTCGTTCATCTGGCAGCCGAAGGTGCGGATGAAGACCTTCTTCATGGCTTGCTCCAGGACTGCGAAGACGGGTCGAAGACCCACGTGGCGGCCTGTTGCGGCGTCGTCGGCCAGGGCTGGCGGGCCAGCTCGTCCGGCGTCAGCACCCAGACGTTCAACAGGTGGCCGCTGAGGTCGAGCGTGTAGTGCACGACCAGGCGCTGGCCGGTGACGGCGCCTGACATCAGCAGCAGGTTGTCGGCACCGCGGATGCGTACCCCCGGTGCCAGCCGGGCGGGCTGGCGGTTCAGCAGCACCTCGGGCGGCTGGGTGACGACGAGTTCACCGCGCAGCGTCTGCGCCGTGAAGGGTCGCAGCATCTGTGCCGAGGCGGGCAGGGTGATGGCGGCCAGCAGGGCGGCCAGGGTGACACAGCGAAGCATGGTGTGGATCCAGGGGCTGTGGGACAAAACAAAACGGCCCGAAGTGGAGACCTCGGGCCGCGGATTCTGGTGGCGCTTCAGGGATTTGAACCCCGGACCTGCGGATTATGATTCCGTCGCTCTAACCAGCTGAGCTAAAGCGCCTGAGCCCGGCATTATAGCCAGGCTGGCACGCTGGCAAACAGGCGCCACCCCGCTTCCCACGATGTTCAGTTTCTTCAAGAAGAAGCCGCCGGCGCCCGCGCCCGCAGCAGCCCCCGCCAGCCCGCCGCCCGAGGCCGCCTCGCCGGTCGCCGCGGCCGTGCTGCCCGACACGCCGGCCGCGCCCGCCGAGCCGCGCAGCGGCTGGCTTGGCCGCCTGAAGCAGGGCCTGCGCAAGACTGGCAGCAGCATCGCCACCGTCTTCACCGGCACGCGCATCGACGACGCGCTGTACGAGGAACTCGAATCGGCGCTGCTGCTGGCCGACACCGGGGTTTCGGCCACCGAACATCTGCTGGCGGACCTGAAGCGTCGCGTCAAGGACAGCAAGGCCACCGAGCCCGCCGCCGTTCGTGCGCTGCTGGCGCAGGCGCTGACCGAGCTGCTGCGGCCGCTGGAGCGCACGCTCGACATCGGCGCGCACACGCCCACGGTGATCATGGTCACCGGCGTCAACGGTGCCGGCAAAACCACCAGCATCGGCAAACTCACGCGCCACCTCGCCGAGGCCGACTGCAAGGTGCTGCTGGCCGCGGCCGACACCTTTCGCGCTGCGGCGCGTGAACAGCTCGCGGTGTGGGCCGACCGCAACCGCGTCGAGATCGTCAGCCAGGAAGGCGGCGACCCCGCCGCTGTTACCTTCGACGCCGTCACCGCCGGCCGCGCCCGCGGCTGCGACGTCGTCATCGCCGACACCGCGGGCCGCCTGCCGACGCAGACGCACCTGATGGACGAGCTGAAGAAGATACAGCGCACCATCGCCAAGGCACAGGCCGGCGCGCCGCACGAGGTGCTGCTGGTGATCGACGGCAACACGGGGCAGAACGCGCTGGCGCAGGTGAAGGCCTTCGACGCCGCGCTGGGGCTCACCGGGCTGATCGTCACCAAGCTCGACGGCACGGCCAAGGGCGGCGTGCTGGCGGCCATCGCGCGTTGGGGTGCCGAGCACGGGCGTGTGGTGCCCGTCTACTTCATCGGCATCGGCGAGAGGCTCGAGGACCTGCAGCCCTTCAATGCGCAGGAATTCGTGCGCGCGCTGCTCGACTGAAAACGACCGCGCGGCGCGGCCGGGCTGTTCAGCGGCGGGCGCCGGCGATTTCGAGTTCCTCGAAGAAGGCCGAGGGCACGGGCTCCATCGACGGGTCGTCGGCCTCGAGCGCCGCGCGGTCGCCCTCGGCGAGGATCTCGCTGATCTCGGCCACCGGAATCAGCGGCATCGGTCGCGAGGTCGTGGCGCGGGCGGCGGCGAGCGCCGCCGCGGCGGCGGCGGAACCGCCGACGACGGCCGTCATCGCGTGCCGCACTTCGGCCGGCGTGGGCAGTTCGTCTTCGCGCCAGGTCAGCACGTGCACGCCGGCCTTGCGCAGCACGCGGGTCATGCGTTCGTGGCGGCGGCGGGCGCGGTCGCTTTCCTGCGCGGCGCGGATGTCGATCACCGCCAGCACACGCGAGCCGGCATCGCAGAACAGCAGGTCGGCGCTGAGCGAGCCCACGCGCTGCAGCCAGTCGATGTAGGAATGCCGCGAAGGCACGCGGATGAAGCGCGACAGCGGCACCTGCGCCAGCACCAGGAAGCCCGGCATCGCACGGCGGAGCAGGTCGTAGGCCTGGCGTTCCGAGATCGTCAGCACACGCGCTGCTTCGGGCGGCCAGCTGGCCACGGTGTCCAGCGCCTCGCGCGCGGCGCTGCGACTGGCGCTGCGTCGCTGCCGCCATCGCATCACCAGCAGCGTGAGCAGCAACAGGGCCGTCGCGGGCAGTGCAAAGCTGGCGATCGGCGACAGGAATTCCATGGTGGCTGAGTCTATGGGGGCGAACCCGGAACATCGGCCTCGGGGCGCGCCAGATCAACGCTCAGAGGCACAAGATCGGTATCAAGACGTGTCTAGAGACTGCGCGCCGGTGCGCGGAATCAGGGTTACCCCCGACGCGCCGCGGTGTGCCCTCGGGCTTAGGCCGCCGGCGGCGTGATCAGCGCGCTGTGCTCAACGCGGCATGCCCGGGAAGCCGCCACCGCCCATGCGTTTCATCATCTTCATCAGGCCGCCGCCTTTCATCTTTTTCATCATGCCCTGCATCTGGTCGAACTGGTTCAGCAGCCGGTTGACCTCCTGCACGTGCACGCCCGCTCCGGTGGCGATGCGGCGCTTGCGGCTGGCCTTGAGAAGTTCGGGCTTGCGCCGTTCCAGCGGCGTCATCGAGTTGATGATGCCTTCCATGCGCTTGACGTCGCGCTCGGCCTTGTCCATGTCGGCGCCCGCGGCCTTTGCCGTCAGTTGGCTGGGCAGCTTGTCCATCAGGCTCGACAGGCCGCCCATCTTCTTCATCTGGCTGATCTGCGACAGGAAGTCGTTGAGGTCGAAGCCGCCGCCCGACTTCATCTTGTCGGCGAACTTCTGCGCCGCCTCGACGTCGACACCCTTCTGCACCTGCTCGACCAGCGCCACCACGTCGCCCATGCCCAGCACGCGGCCGGCATGGCGGTCGGCGTCGAAGACCTCCAGGCCGTCGATCTTCTCGGACACGCCGGCAAACTTGATCGGCGCGCCCGTGACCTGGCGCACCGACAGCGCGGCACCGCCGCGTGAATCGCCGTCGAGCTTGGTCAGCACGACGCCGGTCAGCGGCAGCGCGTCCTTGAAGGCCTTGGCGGTATTGATCGCGTCCTGGCCCTGCATGGCGTCGACGACGAACAGTGTCTCCACCGGTTGCAGCGCCGCGTGCAGCTCGCGGATCTCGGTCATCAGCGCTTCGTCTATCCCCAGGCGGCCGGCGGTGTCGACGAGCAGCACGTCGAAATAGTGGCGCTTGGCGTAGTCCAGCGCGGCCAGCGCGATGTCGCGCGGCTTCTGCGCGGGGTCGGACGGAAACCATTCGGCGCCGGCCTGCGCCGTCACCGTCTTCAGCTGCTCGATGGCGGCCGGGCGGTAGACGTCGGCCGAGACCGTCAGCACCTTCTTCTTGCGCTTGGTGATCAGGTGCTTGGCGAGCTTGGCCGTGGTGGTGGTCTTGCCCGCGCCCTGCAGGCCGGCCATCAGGATCACCGCTGGCGGCTGCGTCGCGAGGTTGAGGTCGGCCACACCCTCGCCCATGGTGGCAGCGAGCTCCTTGTGCACGATGCCCACCAGCGCCTGGCCAGGGTTCAGCGAGCCGGCCACTTCCTGGCCCAGCGCCTTGTCCTTGACACGCGTGATGAAGTCGCGCACCACCGCCAGCGCCACGTCGGCTTCCAGCAGCGCCATGCGCACCTCGCGCAGCATGTCCTGCACGTTGTCTTCGGTGATGCGCGCCTGGCCGCGCATGGTCTTGACCAGCTTGGACAGTCTGTCGGAGAGGGTCGAGGCCATGGCTTGTTCAGGCCGCCCGTGAACGGGGCGCGCGGTCATTACACTGTCGTGATGATTCTATCGACCGCACCGTCTGCGCTCGCCCCGGGAGGCGCTTTGCTGCTGGTGTCGGTGGCCCTGCTCCTGTACCTGCTGGCCGCGCTGCCCCTGGCCGCCTTGCAGCGTTTCTCCGCCGCCGCGCTGCTGGGCGGCTGGGCGCTGCACGGCCTGCTGCTCGTCATCGACATCGCCGGCATCGGGCTGCCCGCGCCCGGCGCACGCCTGGGTTTTGCGCCGGTGCTGTCGATCACGGTCTGGCTGGTGATCGCCGTCTATGCCGTGGAAAGCCGCTTCGCACCGCTGCTCGCGGTG
Source organism: Burkholderiales bacterium (assembly GCA_038205425.1). GTDB lineage: Bacteria > Pseudomonadota > Gammaproteobacteria > Burkholderiales > Burkholderiaceae_C > Rubrivivax. The sequence goes on from JBBRBW010000001.1 coordinate 87,520, forward strand.
CGCCGCGGGCTGGCGGTGGCGGGCATGCTGGCGGTGGCCGTGATGGCACTTTTCCCGGGGGAACTGCGGCCCATCACCTCGCCGCTGGCGCCGCTGCACTTCGTGCTGGGTGTCAGCGCCTATGGCCTCTTCGGTGCCGCGGTGCTGCATGCCCTGATGCTCGACGCCGCCGAGCGCCGCCTGCGCGCCGGCGGGCCCGCGGGCCGCCTGCAGGCCGTCGGCCCCAGCGCCTTCGGCATGCCGCTGCTGCAACTGGAACGCGTCACCTTCCACTTCGTCGAGGCCGGCTTCGCCGTGCTCACCGCGACGCTGGTGCTGGGCGTGCTGAACACCGTGCACTGGCGCTGGACCGACCACAAGGCGGTGTTCTCCATCCTGGCGTGGGCCGTGTTCGCCGCGCTGCTGGTGGGGCGCCGCCTGCGCGGTTGGCGCGGCAAGCGCGCCACCCGCTGGCTGTACGCCGGCGCCGTGCTGCTGCTGCTGGCCTACGTCGGCTCGCGCTTCGTGCTCGAAGTGCTGCTCGAACGGCCACCGGGATGAAGGCGCAGCGCGCACCATGAAGTTCCTGCTGCTGCTGGTCGTCGTCGGCATCGCGATCTGGATGTTCAAGGCCCGCCACCGCGTGACGGGGCCGAAGAAGCCACCGCCACCGCGGCCCGGTGCAGCCGCGGCCGAAGCCACGCCGATGCTGGCCTGCGCGCATTGCGGCGTGCACCTGCCGCAGACCGACGCCCTGTTCGATCCCGCCGGCCAGGCCTACTGCAGCGCGGCGCACCAGCAGGCCGGGCCGCGCTGAACGCGGCGCCGGGATGAACGCGACCGACGCCAACCGCCGCCAAGGCGACCGGCGCCGCACCGACCGCCGTGGCGCCGGCAACCGCCGCCACGACGACCCGCTGTTCGGCGACTTCGGCGCCACCGACTCGGCCACCGCGGCCGAGTCCTTCTTCGACCCCGGCTGGCTGGCCTCGGGCGAAGCGCCGGCCGACAGCCGCTTCCTGCTGCGCCAGGCGCGCCGCATCGAGCGCGCCCAGGACAGCGCGCTGGCGCGTGTCTACCGCACCTATGCCGCGGCGCGCGCCGTGATCGGCCTCGGGCTGGTCGGCGCACAGGGCCTGAGCAGTCTGATCGGCACCCGCAGCGCCGAATGGCTGACGCTGATATCGCTGATGTACGGCGTGCAGGCCATCACGCTGTGGCTGCTGCCGCGCTTCCGCCCGCTGGCGGCGCCGCAGCCGCAGGGGCGCCAGCGGCGGCGGCAGTGGGTGGCCACCATCGGTGTCGACCTCGTCGCCTTCACGCTGCTGCACCTGGTCGAGGTCGGCACCTCGCTCAACTACGCGGCGCTGCTGGTGCTGCCGGTGCTGATGGCGGGGGTGCTGACGTCACGCCTGCTGGCCCTTGGCACCGCCGCCGGCGTGGCGCTGATGCTGCTGTTCGCGGCCTGGCGCGCCGGCCTGGGCAGCGACACCGCCGCGGCGCTGATGCTGCAGTCGGGCTTGGCCGGGCTGGGCATGTTCATGATCACGCTGCTTTCGGGTGAACTCGCCGGCCGCCTGGCGCGCGAGGAACTGGCGGCCCGGGGCAGCCTGGAACTGGCACGCCAGCAGGCCCAGCTGAACCGCCTGGTGATCGAGGAGATGGCCGACGGCGTGCTGGTGGTCGACCGCCGACTGCGGGTGCGCGCCGCCAACCCGGCGGCGCGTGCGCTGCTCGTCGACCAGGGCCTGACGCCGCCTGCACCCTTCACGCTGCACCAGACGCCGGCCTGGGCCGAGCTGCTGCGGGCCGTCGAACGCGCGCTGGCCGAAGGCGTATGGCCCGAGGCCGGGCGCGACGTGATGCTGGCCTTCGGCGCCGGCCACACGCGCACGCTGCGGCTGCGGGTGCGCTTCATGCGCGGGCGCGGGCTCGAGTCCGCCGGCGAGAGCGCAGAGGACGTGGCACTGGAACCCTTCGCCGTGCTGCTGCTGGAAGACCTGCGCACGCTGCAGGCGCGCATCCGGCAGGAGAAGCTGGCCGCGATGGGGCGCGTGTCGGCGGGCATCGCGCACGAGATCCGCAACCCGCTGGCCGCCATCGCGCAGGCCAACGCGCTGCTGCTCGAAGACCCGCTGCCGCCCGACCAGCGGCGGCTGGCGCAGATGGTGGCCGACAACGTCGAGCGGCTGAAGCGCCTGGTCGACGACGTGATGGAGGTGGCTCCGGGCGCCGAGCCCGCGCAGCGCACCATCGACGCCACTGCCACGGTGTCGGCAGTGACCAGCGACTGGACGCGCACAACCGGGCTGCGGCTGGGCCCCGACAGCCGCCTGCGCGCCGAGCTGCCACCGGCGCCGCTGGGCGTGGTGTTCGACCCGGAACACCTGCGCCGCGTGCTCGTCAACCTGCTCGACAACGCCCACCGCCACGCCACGGCCGATCGCGGCGCCATCTTCATGCGCCTGGTCGGGCGCGACGACGGCTGGACGCAGTTGTCGGTGCTGAGCGACGGGCCGCCCATACCGCCCGAAGTCGAGCGCCACCTCTTCGAGCCCTTCTTCAGCACACGCAGCCGCGGCTCGGGGCTGGGCTTGTATATTTGCCGCGAACTGTGCGAACGCTACGGCGCCAGCATCGAGTACCGGCCGCGGCCCGCGGCCGAGCGCCTGCGCAACGAGTTTGTCGTCAGCATGCGGCGTACCGCCCTGACGGACACCGCCAACGCCTTGCCCCTGGAACCGGTGTGACCCCAGCCGTCCCTTTGCGAGACCTGCCTTGAGCCCCGCCCTGGCCTCTGCCACCGGCCTGCGGTTGCTCGTCGTCGACGACGAGCCCGACCTGCGCACGCTCTACGAACTGACGCTGCTGCGCGAGGGTTACGACGTCGAAAGCGCCGGCTCGGTCGAGGAAGGCTGGGCGCTGCTGTGCGAACGCGGCCCCGGTGGCTACCAGCTCGTCATCACCGACATGCGCCTGCCCGACGGCAGTGGCATGGACCTGCTGCAGCGCATGCAGGCCGCGGGCCGGCAGGAAAAGGCCATCGTCATCACCGCCTACGGCTCGCCGGAAAACGCGGTCGAGGCGCTGAAGGCCGGGGCCTACGACTACCTCACCAAGCCGGTCGACCTGCGCCAGTTCCGCGCGGTGGTGGCCTCGGCGCTGGGGCGCGTGCCGGCGCCGGCCTCGGTGCCGCCGGCGCCTGGCGCGCCGGCGTCGGTGCGCGCCCCGCTGGCCGGCCACGCGGCGCTGGAGCGCCTGATCGGCGGCTCGAACGCGATGCAGCAGGTGCGCTCGCTGGTCGAGCGCGTGGCGCGCAGCATGGCGCCGGTGCTCGTCACCGGCGAGTCGGGCACGGGCAAGGAACTGGTGGCGCGCGCCATCCACGAGGTTTCGCCGCGCGGCGCGCTGCCCTTCGTCGCCGTCAACTGCGGTGCCATTCCGGAACACCTGCTGGAGGCCGAATTTTTCGGCTACCGCAAGGGTGCCTTCACCGGTGCCAACGAAGACCGCGAGGGCTTCTTCCAGGCCGCGCAGGGCGGCACGCTCTTCCTCGACGAGATCGGCGACCTGCCGATGCAGATGCAGAGCAAGCTGCTGCGCGTGATCCAGGAGCGCGCGGTGCGGCCCATCGGTGCGGTGGCCGAGACGCCGGTCAACGTGCGCATCGTGAGCGCGACGCACAAGGACCTGGGCGCCGAGGTGCTGGCCGGCCGTTTCCGCCAGGACCTGTTCTACCGCCTCAACGTCATCCGCATCCACGTGCCGCCGCTGCGCGAGCGCATCGACGACCTGCCCGCGCTGTGCACACACGTGCTGCAGCGCATCGCGCGTGATGCCGGCGTCGCGCCGGTGCCGACGCTCGATGCCGAAGCGCTGCTGCACCTGGCCCGCTACGGCTTCCCGGGCAACGTGCGTGAACTCGAGAACCTGCTGCACCGCGCGCTGGCGTTCGCCGGCACGCAGCTGATCCAGTGCGCCGACCTGAGCCTGCCCGACGACGTGCTCGACGACGCCGCGCCGCTGGCCCGCACGCCTGTCGCCGCACCGCCCGCACCGCCCGCACCGCCACCCGCCGTGGGCGCCACGGCGCCCGCGTTGCCCGCCGACCTCGAGGCCTACCTGGACGCCGTCGAACGCGAGATCCTCGAACGTGCGCTCGAGCGCCACCGCTACAACCGCACCGCGGCCGGTGCGAGTCTGGGGCTGTCGCTGCGCCAGATGCGCTACCGCATGGCGCGCCTGGGTGTCGGCGTGGCCGAGGGCGACGCGGACTAGAGCCGCCAGACACGCCATGCCGCGCCGCCGTGTCTGGCACGAAGGCTGGTGGGCCGGCGCAAGCGCCTGCCCGTCGCCCAACTTCGGCCCGCGTCCGCCCGACATGGCGGTGACGCTGGTGGTGGTGCACTCCATCAGCCTGCCACCGGGCGTGTTCCACGGCGACGCCGTGCGGCGGCTGTTCACGAACACGCTCGACTGCGACGCACACCCGTATTACGACAGCCTGCGCGGGCTGCGGGTATCGGCGCACTTCCTGGTGCGTCGCAGCGGCCGCGTGCTGCAGTTCGTGTCCTGCGAGCAGCGCGCGTGGCACGCCGGCGTCTCGCGCTGGCAAGGCCGCGAGAACTGCAACGACTGGTCCATCGGCATCGAACTCGAGGGCCTGGAAGGCGGGCGCTTCGAGGCGGCGCAGTACCGGCAACTGGGCCGTCTGTTACGGGTGTTGTCGCGGCGCTACCGTCTCGAGCAGGTGATCGGCCACGAAGACGTGGCGCCCGGACGCAAGGCCGACCCGGGAGCGGGCTTCGACTGGACAAGGCTGATGCGCGTGTCTGCGGGCGGCGGCCCGCATCCACCCGTGATCGGGGTGCGCAAAGGCTGAAACGGCGCGGCACGGCGGCCGTTTTCACGCCCTTCGCCGCGCGCGGCGCGGCCTGCGGCGGTGGCGGTCCGGCGGGCTGCCACGCGCTGCGCTGCGGCACACCGTGCAGGTTCGGTCCACCGCCGCGGCCGGCGCGCAAGATGCCCCGCGCGACATCCGGGAAGCTACCGACCGAACACTAGCCGTAGTGGCTTGTAGGGGGCCGGTACCCCAGATATAGTGCCCACGGTGATAATCTCGCGAATCCTGAAGAGCCCGCCGGCGCGCCGCCTGCAGCCTGTTCTGGGGCCGCAGTCGGCCCTGCTCCAGAGCGCGGCACCTGCCGCGTGAAGCCCCGGGGCCGTGCACCTGCCCGGCGCCGCCACCGAACCCGTAGTCCCGAGCCGGCCCCCGCCGTTGTGCATGCGCCGGCCGTGCCATTTACAGACCGAACCAACAAGAGGGGATTGAATGCAAGTTGCTCCGACCACCACCACCGCGCCCGCCGCCGCCACCCGGCCCGCGGGCACCGTTGCCAACGCCGCTGCGGGTGCCGCCGTCTATGCGGGCTACCAGATCATTCGCCGCAACGGCGCCGTGGTGTCGTTCGAGCCGAACAAGATCGCCGTGGCGCTGATGAAGGCCTTCCTGGCCGTGCATGGCACGCAGGGCGCGGCCTCGGCCAGCGTGCGCGAGACGGTCGAGGGCCTGACCGAAGGCGTGGTGCGTGCGCTGCTGCGCTCGCGCCCGGGCGGCGGCACCTTCCACATCGAGGACGTGCAGGACCACGTCGAACTGGCGCTGATGCGCAGCGGCCACCACGAGGTGGCGCGCGCCTACGTGCTCTACCGCGAGCGCCGTTCGCAGGAGCGTGCGCGTCAGGTGGTGCCGGCGGCCGCGAAGGCGCCCGAGCTGTTCGTCACCGAAGGCGGCCAGCGTGTGCCGCTGGACATGGCGGCGCTGCGTGAACTGGTGGAAGCCGCCTGCGCCAACCTGGGTGCCGACGTCAAGGCCGAACCCATCATGGCCGAGACGCGCCGCAACCTCTACGACGGCGTGCCGCTCGACGAGGTCTTCAAGGCCGCCATCATGGCCGCGCGCACCCTGATCGAGAAGGAGCCGTCCTACACCCGCGCTACCGCGCGCCTGCTGCTGCACACCATCCGTCGCGAGATCCTCGGCGAGAACGTGACGCAGGCGCAGATGAGCGAGCGCTACGCCGACTACTTCCCGCAGTTCATCAAGAAGGGCGTGCAGGCCGAACTGCTGGACGAGAAGCTGCTGCAGTTCGACCTGGCCAAGCTGGGCGCCGCGCTCGACGCTTCCCGCGACCTGCAGTTCGACTACCTCGGCCTGCAGACGCTGTACGACCGCTACTTCCTGCACATCGACGAAGCGCGCATCGAGATGCCGCAGGCCTTCTTCATGCGCGTGGCCATGGGCCTGGCGCTGAACGAGATCGACCGCGAGGCGCGGGCCGTCGAGTTCTACAACGTGCTGTCGAGCTTCGACTTCATGAGCAGCACGCCGACGCTGTTCAACAGCGGCACGCGGCGCTCGCAGCTCTCGAGCTGCTACCTGACGACGGTGGCCGACGACCTCGACGGCATCTACGAGGCGTTGAAGGAAAACGCGCTGCTCAGCAAGTTCGCCGGCGGCCTGGGCAACGACTGGACGCGTGTGCGTGCCCTGGGTTCCTACATCAAAGGCACCAACGGCAAGAGCCAGGGCGTGGTGCCCTTCCTGAAAGTGGTCAACGACACGGCCGTCGCCGTCAACCAGGGCGGCAAACGCAAGGGCGCGGTCTGCGCCTACCTCGAGACCTGGCACCTCGACCTCGAGGAGTTCCTGGAGCTGCGCAAGAACACCGGCGACGACCGCCGCCGCACCCACGACATGAATACGGCGAACTGGATTCCCGACCTGTTCATGCGCCGCGTCGTCGAAGGCGGCGAGTGGACGCTCTTCAGCCCCAGCACCTGCCCGGACCTGCACGACAAGTTCGGCCGTGCCTTCGAAGAGGCCTACACGGCCTACGAGGCCAAGGTCGACCGCGGCGAGATCAAGCTCTTCAGGCGCCTGCAGGCCAAGGACCTGTGGCGCAAGATGCTGTCGATGCTGTTCGAGACCGGCCACCCCTGGATCACCTTCAAGGACGCCTGCAACGTGCGCAGCCCGCAGAACAACGTCGGCGTGGTGCACAGCTCGAACCTGTGCACAGAGATCACGCTGAACACGTCGGACACCGAGATCGCGGTCTGCAACCTGGGCAGCATCAACCTGGCGCAGCACCTGCTGGACGGCCAGATCGACCACGAGAAGCTCAAGAAGACGACGCGCACCGCGATGCGCATGCTCGACAACGTCATCGACATCAACTACTACGCGGTGAAGAAGGCGCGTGACAGCAACCTGAAGCACCGCCCGGTGGGCCTGGGCATCATGGGCTTCCAGGATTGCCTTTACGAACTTCGCATTCCCTATGCCAGCCCGGAGGCGGTGGCGTTCGCCGACCGCAGCATGGAAGCCGTCTGCTACCACGCCTATGCCGCCAGTTCCGACCTGGCGGCCGAGCGCGGCCGCTACAGCAGCTACCGCGGCAGCCTGTGGGACCGCGGCATCCTGCCGCAGGACAGCCTGGAACTGCTGCGCGAAGCGCGCGGCGGCCACCTCGAAGTCGACATGAGCAGCACGCTGGACTGGGCAGCGCTGCGCGCGCGCATCGCCGAGCACGGCATGCGCAACAGCAACTGCGTGGCCATCGCGCCCACGGCCACCATCAGCAACATCATCGGTGTCGACGCGTCCATCGAACCGAGTTTCGGCAACCTGTCGGTGAAGAGCAACCTGTCGGGCGAGTTCACGATCGTCAACGAGTACCTCGTTCGCGACCTGAAGCGACTGGGCCTGTGGGACGACGTGATGGTGATGGACCTCAAGCACTTCGACGGCTCGCTGCGCCCCATCGACCGCGTGCCGGAAGAGCTCAAGCGCCTGTACGCCACGGCCTTCGAGGTCGACGCGCTGTGGCTGGTGGAAGCCGGCTCGCGGCGCCAGAAGTGGATCGACCAGGCGCAGTCGCTCAACATCTACATGGCCGGCGCCTCGGGTCGCAAGCTCGACGAAACCTACAAGCTGGCCTGGCTGCGTGGCCTGAAGACCACCTACTACCTGCGCACCACCAGCGCCACCTACAGCGAAAAGTCCACGGTCTCGGCGGGCAAGCTGAACGCGGTGTCGAGTGGTGATGTCTCGGGTGCAGCGGCTGCTGCCGTGATGCCCGCGGAACCCGCCAGCGACATCAAGTTCTGTTCCATCGACAACCCCGATTGCGAGGCCTGTCAGTGACGCTCGTCATGAGCTTCGAAACACCACGCTGAACGTCCGTGAAGGCAGCGCATCGGTGACCGCGAAGGGCCCTTGTCGATGCGCTGCTGCAACAACGTCTCGGGCGCAAAGTCAACCAGTGCTTGGTGTTGGCGCACAACACTCCGATAATTCGCATTGAGCAGGAAGTACATACACATGCTGGTCTGGGAAGACGAAGTCCAAAGCACTCCGAACCACGCGCATCGAGCGCAAAGCGCAGCCTTGCCGTTGCAACCTCTCGATGCCGCAGCCCTGATGACCGCGGCGCCTGCCGCGACCGCTGCGCCGGTGGCGGTGCCCGCTGCGGCGGCACGCGCCGCAGCACCGGTCAAGCCGCTTGCGATAGGTGCCGCAACGCTCAAGCCGGCCGCCAGCCAGCGCCGCGTGAACGCCGCCGACAAGCGCATCATCAACGGCCACACCGACGTCAACCAGCTGGTGCCGTTCAAGTACAAGTGGGCGTGGGAGAAGTACCTCTCGACCTGCGCGAACCACTGGATGCCGAACGAGGTCAACATGTCGCGCGACATCGCGACCTGGAAAGACCCGAACGGCCTGACGGACGACGAGCGCCGCATCATCAAGCGCAACCTCGGCTTCTTCGTCACCGCCGACTCGCTGGCGGCGAACAACATCGTGCTCGGCACCTACCGCCACATCACGGCGCCCGAGTGCCGGCAGTTCCTGCTGCGGCAGGCCTTCGAAGAGGCGATCCACACCCACGCCTACCAGTACATCGTCGAGAGCCTGGGCCTGGACGAGAGCGAGATCTTCAACGCGTACCACGAAGTCGATTCCATCCGCAACAAGGACGAGTTCCTGATCCCCTTCATCGAGGCGATCATGGACCCGCACTTTCACACCGGCACGCCCGAGACCGACCAGACGCTGCTGAAAAGCCTGATCGTCTTCGCCTGCCTGATGGAAGGCCTGTTCTTCTACGTCGGCTTCACGCAGATCCTGGCGCTGGGGCGGCAGAACAAGATGACCGGTGCCGCCGAACAGTACCAGTACATCCTGCGCGACGAGTCGATGCATTGCAACTTCGGCATCGACGTCATCAACCAGATCAAGCTCGAGAACCCGCACTTGTGGACACCGGCTTTCAAGGCCGAGATCAAGGCCCTGTTCGAGCAGGCCGTCGAGCTGGAGTACCGGTACGCCGAAGACACCATGCCGCGCGGCGTGCTGGGCATGAACGCGAGCATGTTCAAGGGCTATCTGCGCTACATCGCGAACCGTCGCGCGCAGCAGATCGGCCTGGAGGCACTGTTTCCTAACGAGGAGAACCCCTTTCCCTGGATGAGCGAGATGATCGACTTGAAGAAGGAGCGCAACTTCTTCGAGACGCGGGTCATCGATTACCAGACCGGCGGCGCGCTGGCGTGGGACTGACGTCTTACGTGCACGGCAAACCGCAGCACACCGAAAGTACCGATGCCCACAAGGCAAGGGCTGCGGGTGTGCATGAGAGATCAAGCAGTGCGAGCCAAGGCAGGCATCACGACCATCAAGAAAGCCGAGCTCGTGTCCCCGTTCACCGCACTGGGGCGACCGCTGGGGGTGCAAACCCACCAGCAGACCACCGGGCGGTGGATCTCCGTGCTGCACGCGGCAGCGCGGAGCCTTTTGTAACTTGATCAAGGAGATCGTTATGGCAACTGCGACAAAGAAGGCCGCTCCGGCGAAAAAGGCCGCTGCAAAGAAGGCTGCACCTGCAAAGAAGGCAGCCCCGGCCAAGAAGGCTGCGGCGAAGAAGGCTGCGCCGGCCAAGAAGGCTGCGGCGAAGAAGGTTGCGCCGGCGAAGAAGGCCGCTCCGGCCAAGAAGGCTGCGGCCAAGAAGGCAGCCCCCGCAAAGAAGGCGGCTCCGGCGAAGAAGGCGGCGGCGAAGAAGGCGGCACCGGCCACCAAGGCCGCCCCCGCTAAGAAGGCAGCGCCTGCGAAGAAGGCTGCGGCGGCGAAAAAGCCAGCTGCGAAGAAGCCAGCTGCGAAGAAGGCTGCGAAGAAGGCGGCACCCGCGACGCCTGCTGCCCCTGCTACCCCTGCGCCTGCGAAGACGGCGTTGAATCCGGCCGCTGCGTGGCCGTTCCCGACGGGCAACAAGCCCTGACGGATCAACTACTGATTTCCGCTAGCGCGGCAATTCAGTTGTTGAACGCTTGAGACCCGGCTGTGCTGGGTCTTTTTTCTTTTTTGGCGATACGCAAATCGCGTGTACCTGCGGAGCTTGTGAACGCTTGGTAGACGTGGTCCCGCGAGTGCGAGAGAGAGACCTGCTAGGAGCGAACTATGAGCCAGCTTCTTGCGCGATTGAAGCGCGACCTTGACAGTTTTGTTGATCCGCTAGAGCGTGCCGAAGTCTCTGCGCGGATCGCGGGTAACTTGGCGCGGCTGGGTCGGTTTGACGAAGCTCGTCAGTTCACCTTCGCCGTGCGGCAGCAGTTTGGACAGGGCCAGAGTGGGCGAGTGACCGTCTGGCTGATGGTTGCCGAGGCCTTGATCCATCACTATGAGAACCTGAGCCCGCTTGCGCTAGAGCGAATTCGCGGTGCGCAGGTGTTGGGGTCGGCGATGGGATATTCAACAATCGTTGCTCTTGCATCCGCTTGGAAGGCCCACATAGAGTTTGAGCGCTCAGACTTCGAATCTATGCTTGCGTCTATCGATTTAGCATTTAAGAGCGTCGGCGCCGCAGAGCATGATGCTCAGGTTCGCTTGGCGATAGTCCTATCGAACTCATTCATGATCGCTGGAGATCATGATCAGGGCAAGTTGTGGTTTAAACATGGGCACCAGCATGCAGTCACGAATGGGGATCAAGCGAGTATTGATGCGCTTCTATATAACCGTGCAGCATTCCTCTTGGCACGCATGCGGGTTGTGAATTGTAGGACGCCCATTACGGTCGAGGAATTGACGTCGGCGAGGATGGAAGTGGCATCTGCCAAAAATCTTCAGAACCTCGTTCGTGTTGCGGCCCTCGAGGATCATGTTCGACTACTGGAGGCTCGACTGATGCTGCTTGAGTCGAAATTCGAATCTGCGATCTCTGCCCTGCAGGTTGTGCGAGGATCTGCCCCATTTGCGCCCCACAACTTTGACCAAAAGTTTGTTGAACTGGAAATTTGTTTCGCTCAGATGATGCTGGGCCAAGTTGATGCTGCATTAGCGCACCTTCCAAGGGTGAGCGTGGATGACTTTGATGGCCTTGATATTGACGAGCGAGTTGTCGCTGCCTGGATGTTGGGCAAGATGGCGACGCTCGACGCTCGCGTAGGCGTCGTTGGAGACTACTGGTCTCAATTCGAAGGTCTTTGGTCGAAGTACAGTGAGATGCGCGTTTCTCTGGCGACTCGCTTGACGCCGTTTCGCCGCGGACTTGACCGCGAACAGTGACTTGGCGTGCTGTTTGGTCGTCTCGCATAGAACACTGACATCGAAGATGGGTCAGAAAGTGCACACAACGCTCGCCCTCACCATGGGCTCCTCCAGCGACTGGGACACCCTCCAGCACGCCGCCGCCATCCTCGACGAATTCGGCGTGCCGTACGAAAAGCACGTGCTCTCCGCGCACCGCATGCCCGACGACATGTTCGCCTTTGCCGAGTCGGCCGCGGCGCGGGGGCTGAAGGCCATCATCGCGGGGGCCGGCGGCGCGGCGCATCTGCCGGGCATGCTGGCGGCCAAGACCGTGGTGCCGGTGCTTGGCGTGCCCGTGGCCAGCAAGCACCTGCAGGGGCTCGACTCGCTTTACTCCATCGTCCAGATGCCCAAGGGCATACCGGTGGCCACCTTCGCCATTGGGCCGGCGGGTGCGGCCAATGCCGCGCTGTTTGCAGTAGCCATGCTGGCCAACGAGGATGCTGCCCTGCGCCAGCGCCTGCTCGACTTCCGCGCGCGCCAGACCGAAGCGGCACGCGCGATGTCGCAGCAACTGCGATGAGCGCGGCGAAGGCGCCGGCGCCGATCGACGCCGCCCCGGCTGCAGTGCCGGCGCCGCTGGCGCCCTGCGCAGGCATGCTCGGCGTGCTCGGCGGCGGCCAGCTCGGGCGCATGTTCGTGCACGCCGCACAGGTGCACGGTTTCCGCGTCGCTGTGCTCGAACCCGACGTCGCCAGCCCGGCAGGCGCGGCGGCCGACCTCCACCTGCGTGCCGCCTACACCGATGTGGCTGCGCTGGACGACATGGCGCGGCAGTGCCTGGCCATCACGACCGAGTTCGAGAACGTGCCCGCCGCCTCGCTTCGTGCGCTGGCCGCGCGCCGCCCGGTGTCGCCGCCGGCCGAAGCGGTCGAGGTCTGCCAGCACCGCGCGCGCGAAAAGGCCGCCTTCGCCGCGGCCGGCGTGCCCTGTGCGCCGCACGCCGTGCTCGTCAGCGCGCAGGACGCGGCCGCACCGTCGCTGGCCTCCTTGCTGCCGGGCATCCTCAAGACCACCAGCCTGGGCTACGACGGCAAGGGCCAGGCCAGCGTTGCGACCGTGGCCGACGTGGTCGCCGCCTGGGCCGCGATGGGCGGCGTGCCCTGCGTGCTGGAACAGCGCCTGGCGCTGCGCCACGAGATCAGCGTCATCGTCGCGCGCGGCCGTGACGGGCAACTCGTGCACCTGCCAGTGCAGCAGAACCTGCACCACCAGGGCATCCTGGCGGTGACGCAGGTGCCGGCGCCCGACCTGCCACCGGCCACGGCCGCGCAGGCCGTCGCGCTGGCGCAGCGCCTGGCGCAGGCGCTGCAGTACGTGGGTGTGCTGTGTGTCGAATTCTTCGTGCTCGAAGACGGAGCGCTGGTGGCCAACGAGATGGCGCCGCGTCCGCACAACTCGGGCCACTACAGCATCGACGCCTGCGACGTCTCGCAGTTCGACTTGCAGGTGCGCACGCTCGCCGGGCTGCCGCTGACAGCGCCGCGCCTGCACTCGCCGGCGGTCATGCTCAACCTGCTGGGCGAGATGTGGTTTGCGCCGGGCGACGAGCAGCCGCGCACGCCCGACTGGCCCGCCGTGCTGGCGCTGCCCGGCGTGCGCCTGCACCTCTACGGCAAGGCCGAAGCCCGACGGGGCCGCAAGATGGGCCACCTGACGGTGACCGCCGCCGACGCCGCTACTGCCCGCGCCACCGCGCTGCAGGCTGCGGCGCGGCTGGGCCTGCCGGCGTTCTGAAGGCGGCCCCGGTGCCTGTCCTGTCGGGCCACGACCCGGCCGCCGTGCGCATCGCGGCCCGCCTGCTGGCGGCCGGTGAACTGGTGGCCTTCGCCACGGAGACCGTCTACGGCCTGGGCGCTCGCGCCGACGACGACGCCGCGGTGGCACGCATCTATGCCGCCAAGGGGCGGCCGGCCGGACACCCGCTCATCGTGCACGTCGCCGACATGGCCGCCGCACGCCACTTCGCGGCGAGCCTGTGCCCCGCGGCGCAACGCCTCATGGCCGCCTTCTGGCCGGGCCCGCTGACGCTCATCGTGCCACGTGCGCCCGGCCACGGCGCGGCCGCCGCCGGCGGGCAGGACAGCATCGGCCTGCGCATGCCGGCGCACCCGGTGGCGCTGGCGCTGCTGCGCGAGGCCGCGGCGCTCGGCGTGGCGGGCGTCGCGGCGCCCAGCGCCAACCGCTTCGGGCGTGTCAGCCCCACGACCGCGGCCCACGTGGTGCAGGAATTCGGCCCCGCGCTCACGGTGCTGGACGGGGGCGCCTGCGACATCGGCATCGAATCGGCCATCGTCGACTGCACCCGCGCGCAGTCTGCGCTGCTGCGGCCGGGGCAGCTCGGCCGCCAGCGCATAGAGGCCGTGCTCGGCGCGGCGCTGGCCGCGCCCGATGCGGCCTCGCCGCGCGCTTCGGGCACGCTGGCATCGCACTACGCGCCGGCGGCCCCGGTGCGGCTCTTCGACGCCGCCGCGCCGCCGCCTGCCACCGCCGAGGCCGGTCGGGTGCTCGGGGTATATTCCCGTCTCGCCCCCGCGGTGGGTGCGGCCTGGTTGCACCGGGCCATGCCGGCCGACGCGGCGACGGTGGCGCACGAGCTGTTTGCGGTGCTGCGCGAATTCGACGCCGCCGGCGTGTCGGCCATCTGGGTGCAAAGGCCGCCGCCCGACCCCGCCTGGGACGGTGTGCGCGACCGCCTGCAGCGCGCCGCCGCTTGACCCCGCCGGGTGAACGCGGGCCCCCCGAATTCGGAGCAACGATGATCTTCAGCAGCAAGGCCGCCCTGCGGCGGCCCGCACGCCCAACCGCCGGCAAGGCCCGCCGGTGGACCGCCCTCGCACTGGTTGCCACGCTCGGCCTCGCGGCCTGCGGTGGCGGCACGACGCAGTACGACCCCTTCGTCCCGGGCCGGCTTCTGGTGTTCGGCGACGACTACAGCGCACTCACGCCCAACGGCCGCAACTACAGCGTCAACGGCGTCGCCCCCGACGGCAACATCGACTGCGCATCGAGCCCGATCTGGGTGCAGTCGCTGGCCCGGCTCTACGGCTTCACTTTCGCCGAGTGCAACGCCACCTCGGAACCGACGCCCAAGGCGCGCATGCTGGCCTTCGCCGGCGCCAAGGTGGCCGACGTCACGGCCCAGGTCGAAGCGCAGGTGGCCGCTGGCGGTTTCCGCGACAAGGATCTGGCCACCGTGCTGGCCGGCGCCAACGACATCCTCGAGCTTTACGGTCAGTACCCGTCGCTGGCCGAGGCCACGCTCATCGACGAGGCGCGCGCCCGCGGCCAGCGCCTGGCGCGGGTTGTCAACCGCCTGGTCGAGCTGGGTGTGAAGGTCGTCGTCTCCGACCTGCCCGACCTCGGCCTCACGCCCTACGCCCTCAGCGAGCGAGCGCTCGGCGGCAGCTTCGACCGCGCCGCGCTGCTCACGCGGCTGACTTCGGCCTTCAACGAGCAGCTCGGGGTCAGCGTGCTGCTCGACGGGCGCTTCGTCGGTCTGATGCAGGCCCAGCTGCGCTTCCAGGCCATCGGGCGTTTCCCGCCCAGCTTCGGGCTGTCGAACATCATCACCCCGGTGTGCACCGTGCCGCTGCCCAACTGCACCACGGCCACGCTGGTACCCGAGGCTCAGCCGGCCAGCTACCTGTGGGCCGACGAACTGCGCCTGGCGCCCGGCGGGCAGGCCCAGCTGGCTTCGCTGGCCATCGACCGCGCGCAGCGCAACCCGTTCTAGCGCAGGTGGCGGCGGCGGCGCTCGACACGCAGCTTGGCGACGAGGATCGTCGACGCCAGCACCAGCGTCACGCTGTTGGCCGCCACGATGGGCCACTGGCGCAGCGTCAAGCCGTAGGCCAGCCACAGCGCCACGCCCAGGGTCATCGCCGCGTACATGCCCAGCGAAATGCCGCTGACGTCGCGCGTGCGCAGCGTCAGCAGGGCCTGCGGCAGGAAGCTGCCGGTGGTGAGTGCGGCTGCGGCGTAGCCCAGCCAGTCCTGCGCGTTCATGGGGGTGTCCTGTGGCGGTGAGGGCGGTGGCGGCAGTTCAGAATGCTGGCGCGTCGCGCAACGTCCACTGCACCAGCGCGTCGAGCGCCGGGCGCGCCGCGCTGGCCTTGTCGTGGTTGACGATGGCCACCACCACGTAGCGGCGGCCGCTGTTCGAGAGCACGTAGCCGGCCAGCGCCGTGACGTCGCGCAGCGAACCGGTCTTCAAGTGTGCGCGGCCCGGCGTCATTCGAGCGCGGCGCAGCGTGCCGTCCAGGCCCGAGACGGGCAGCGACGACATCAGCTCGCTCATCACCGGGCTGTTCCAGGCCTGCACCAGCACACGCGCCAGGCGCGCGGCGCTGATGCGGTTTTCGCGCGACAGGCCCGAGCCGTTGCCCAGCACCTCGTCGCCCAGCGGCCCGGTGCGTTCGGCCAGCCAGCGCTGCATCGTCTCGCGCGCGCTGTCGGGCGTGGCCCGTTCCCGCGGCCGGGCCTGCAGCGCCAGCGTGTAGTACAGCTGCTGCGCCATCAGGTTGTTGCTGAACTTGTTGATGTCGCGCACCAGCTCGGCCAGCGGCGGTGAACGCAGCTCGAAGCTGGGCGGCTGTTCGGCTGGCGCCGCGCCCTCGCGCGCGCTGCCGTGCAGCGTGCCGCCCATCTCGCGCCACAGGCCCTGCAGCAGGCGGGCCTCGAAGGTGGCGGGTTCGGGGTCTGCCACCGGCCAGCCCTGTTCGCCGCAGGCCGCAGCGTAGCTGCCGCCAAACCGCGTGCGGCCGGGCTCGAAGCTGGCTCTCAGTGCGCCACGCCAGTCGGCGCAAGGGCCTGCGGCCAGCGGCACGCTGCGGTCGACCTGCTTGTCGGCCAGCGGAGGCTCGACTGAAACACGCGCCACGCCGGCCGCGACGTCGGGCGTCAAGGTGTAGAAGGTCGAGCGGAAGTTGAACAGCAGCGCCGCCGGGCGCACGTTGTAGGGCCGCAGCGGCTCGCCGTCGAAGTCGCCGGGTGAGGTGTCGGGCAGGTCGAAGGCGCTACCGTCGAGCACGATGTCGCCGCGGATCTCGCGCACGCCCAGCTGCTGCACGCGGCGCAGCAGGCTCCATACCCGTTCCAGCGTCAGCTTGGGGTCACCGCGGCCCTGGATGACGAGCGAACCCTCGAGCACGCCGTCGCGCACCGGGCCCGTCAGCCAGACCGGGGTGACCCAGGTGAAGGCCGGGCCCAGGCGGTCGAGCGCGGCGGCCGTGGTCAGGAGTTTGGTCAGCGACGCCGGGTTGACGGGCTGGTCTTCCTGCAGGCGCAGCACCGGGCGGTCGGTGGTGAGGTCGTGCACCACCACGCTCAGCGCGGTGGTCGGCACGCCGGCGCGGCGCAACGCCGCGCTGGCCTCGGGGGGCAGCCGGGTGGCGGCCGGCGCGGGCCAGGCGGCCGTCACCACGCCCACCGCCACCAGCCACATCCTGCACGCACCAAGGCCCGTCATGGGGGGATGATGGCACGGCATAAACTCGTCGCATGCCCCTGAAGCCCTTGCCGCAGCCGCCTTGCGTGCCCCTGTCCGGCCCTTGTGCACGACGCCGTGCGGCCGCGTCGTGCAGGCCCGCCGGAGGCCCGTGATGGTGAAGCTGCTGGCCTTCGACACCTCGACCGAGCGCCTGGCGCTGGCGCTGCACGCGCCGGGCGGGCCCTGGTTTGTCGACGCGCCTGGCGGGGCGGCGGCGTCCGCCACGCTGCTGCCGCAGGCGCTGCGCCTGCTGGCCGGCGCGGGCCTGCAGCCGGCCGCGCTGCAGTTCGTCGCCTTCGGGCGCGGCCCCGGCGCCTTCACCGGGCTGCGCACGGCCTGCGCGGTGGCGCAGGGCCTGGGTTTTGGCATCGGCTGCCCGCTGCTGGCCATCGACAGCCTGCTCATCGTGGCCGAGGACGCACGCCGCCAGGCCGGCGCGGACGACGGGCCCTTCGACGCCGCCGTGGCGATGGACGCCCGCATGGACGAAGCCTATGCCGCCCGCTACCGCTGGCAGGGCGGCGCCTGGCAGGTGCTGCAGGCGCC
Source organism: Burkholderiales bacterium (assembly GCA_038205425.1). Classification (GTDB taxonomy): domain Bacteria; phylum Pseudomonadota; class Gammaproteobacteria; order Burkholderiales; family Burkholderiaceae_C; genus Rubrivivax. The sequence goes on from JBBRBW010000001.1 coordinate 105,186, forward strand.
GGCGCTCTTCACGCTGCCCGCGCTGCTGGCGGCCTGGGCCGCTGTGCCGCCGCAGGCCGTGGCCGGCTCGGCCTGGCCGGCCTTCGGCGCACGGCTGCCCGTGCCGGGCGGCGCGGCTGTCTACGCCGAAGCCGACCGCGCCGCGGCGCTGCTGCGCCTGGCGCTGCAGGCTGCGGCGGCCGGCGCCGGGGTCGACGCCGCCGACGCGCTGCCGCTCTACCTGCGCGACAAGGTGGCCTTCACGACGCTGGAGCGCGACGCGCTGCGCGCCGCTGCCGCGGCGGCGCCATGAGCGCGCCGGGCCGCTCCCAAGCGCTCATCCCGGAGCGCGCAGCGCGGAGGGCAGTCCAGTGAACGCCGTGCTCGAACCGCGCCTGACGCGCCGGCCGATGACGGTGCGCGACCTCGACGCCGTGGTGGCCGTCGAGGCGCGCAGCTACAGCCACCCCTGGAGCCGCGGAAACTTCACCGATTCGCTGGCCGCCGGCTACCTGGCCGAGGTGCTGGAGGACGGCGATGGCAGGCTCGTCGGCTACTTCATCGCCATGACCGGTGTCGACGAACTGCACCTGCTGAACATCACCGTGGCGCCCGACTTTCAGGGCCGGGGCCACGGCCAGGCGCTGATGGCAGTGCTGCAGCGGCATGCGCTGCAGCAGGGCCTGGCGACGCTGTGGCTGGAGGTGCGCGAGGGCAACCACGGAGCACGAGCGCTCTACCGCCGTCTCGGTTTTGCCGAAGTCGGCCTGCGCCGCGGCTACTACCCGGCCGCCGTACGCCGCGAGGACGCGGTGGTGATGAGCCTGGCCCTGCACGAGGCCCGGGACAACGATGCCGTGGACTGAGCGCCAGCAGGCCCTGCTGCAGGCCATGGGCCTGCGCGTGTGGGGGCCGGCCGCGGACGCCGGCGAGGTGCCGGGCGCAGCGGCAACCGGCGTGCCCGCCGCTGCCGCAGCCAGCGCCGCGCCGCGCCGCGCCGCGGCAGCGCCTGCCGCGCCGGCGCCGGCACGTGCGGCTGCGCCGCCACATCCCGCCGCGGCTGTGCCGCCGTTGCCCGCGGCTGCGGCCGCACGCCAGGCCGCCCGCGCCGACCTCGCCGCGCTGGACTGGCCCGCGCTGCGCGCGGCTGTCGCCGGCTGCCGCGCCTGCAGCCTGTGCGAGAGCCGCACGCAGACGGTATTCGGCGTCGGCCACGAGCAGGCGCACTGGATGGTGGTGGGCGAAGCGCCGGGCGAGCAGGAAGACCGCCAGGGCGAACCCTTCGTCGGCGCCGCCGGCCAGTTGCTCGACCGCATGCTCGCCGCGCTGCAGCTGTCGCGCGCGGCCGCCGGCGCGGCCGCGCACAGCGTCTACATCGCCAACACGCTGAAGTGCCGCCCGCCGCGCAACCGCAACCCCGGCGCCGAAGAAATGGCGCAGTGCGAACCCTTCCTGGTGCGCCAGATCGAGCTGCTCAAGCCGCGCCTCATCCTCGCGATGGGCCGCTTCGCCGTGCAGGCGCTGCTGCGCAGCGACGAACCCATAGGCCGCCTGCGCGGGCGTGTGCACCGTTACCAGGGCGTCCCGCTGGTCGTCACCTACCACCCGGCCTACCTGCTGCGCAGCCCGCTCGACAAGGCCAAGGCCTGGGAAGACCTGTGCCTGGCCGCCGCCACCGTGGAAGGCGGCGCGGCATGATCGACGGCGCCCCAGCCGCAGGCATCGGCCAGGAGGCGACGGTGGCCGAACTGCGCGCGCACATCGCGCAGTTCGCGCTGCTGTGCAACAACGTGCCGGCGGCCATCGCCTACTACGAACGCGCGGGCAACGTCTGCAGCTACGCCAACCGCGGCTACGCCGAGATGTTCGGCCTGACCGAGGCCTCGATCATCGGCCTGACGGTGGCACAGGTCATCGGCGAGGATGCGGCTGCGCTGATCCAGCCGCAGGTCGATCAGGTGCTGCGCGAACGTGTCAGCACACGCTACGAACGCCAGCTAATCGACGCCTATGGCACGCCGCGGCAGATCGAGGTCCACTTGCTCCCGCACACGCCGGCGGAAGGCGCCGAGCCCGTGGGAGCCTTTGTGCTGATCAGCGACATCTCGCGCCACCGCGACGTCGAGAGCGCGCTGCGCGACAGCGAAGAGCGGCTGGCCAAGTTCATGCACGCCAGCGCCGAAGGCATCGTCTTCCACAAGGGCGGTTTCATCACCGACGCCAACCCGCCGCTGCTGGCGCTGCTGGGCCGCACGCTGCCCGAACTGCTGGGGCGCCCGACGCTGGAGTTCGTGGCGCCCGGGCAGCGCCAGCGCGTGGCCGAGGTGATGGCCACCGGCGACGAGATCAGCTACGACAGCGCCCTCCTGCACCGCGACGGCCACGAACTGCCGGTCGAGTTCATCGTGCGCACGCTGCAGTACCAGGGGCAACGCCTGCGCATGACCATCGTGCGCGACATGCGCGACCGCGCCGAGGCGCAGGCGCGCATCCATCACCTGGCGCACCACGACGCGCTGACCGGGCTGCCCAACCGCCTGGCCTTCGACGCCCGCGCGCAGGCCCTGCTGGCGCAGGCGTGTGAACGCGGCGAGGGCCTGGCGCTGCTGTTCATCGACCTCGACCACTTCAAGCGTGTCAACGACTCGCTGGGCCACCCGGTGGGCGACATGCTGCTGCAGACCGTGGCCGACCGCATCGGCGCCACGCTGCGCGCGCAGGGCCGGGCGGGCCTGCTGGGTGACGCCACGCTGGCCCGCGGCGCCGACCTGGTGGCGCGCTTCGGCGGCGACGAATTTGTGCTGCTGCTCGCCGGCGACCCGGCGCCGGCGGCCGTGCAGGCGGTGGCGGCCAAGCTGCTGGCCACCATCGGTGCACCGCTGGAGGTGCAGGGCGTGTCGATCTCGGTCACGCCGTCCATCGGCGTGGCCATGTACCCCGCGCACGGCGACACCCCGGCGGCGCTGATAAAACACGCCGACATCGCGATGTACCGTGCCAAGTTGCAGGGCCGCGCCGCCTGGCGCTTCTTCGAGCCGGCAATGGCCGAGGCCGCCTACGCCGAGCTGGCGATGGAAAGCCGTCTTGCGCAGGCCGTGCGCGAACACGAGTTCGTGCTGCACTTTCAACCGCAGCTGTCGCTGCGCGACGGCCACCTGCTGGGCGTCGAGGCGCTGGTGCGTTGGCAGCACCCCGAGCTGGGCCTGCTGCCGCCCGACCACTTCATCCCGGTGGCCGAGGCGCGCCGGCTGATTCTGCCCATCGGCCAGTGGGTGCTGCTGGAGGCCTTGCGCTGCGCCGTGCGCTGGCACACCAGCGGCCTGGCGCGGGTGCCGGTGGCGGTGAATCTGTCGACGCTGCAGTTCCACATGCCGGGTTTCGTCGAAACCGTGGAACGTGCCCTGCAGGACACCGGCGCCCACGGCGCGATGCTCGAGCTGGAACTCACCGAGCGCATGCTGATGGAAGACGTGGCCGGCGTGCGCGCCGCGCTGCAGCGCCTGAAGGCCACCGGCGTGGGCATCGCCATCGACGACTTCGGCACCGGTTACACCAGCCTGGCGCTGCTCAAGCACCTGCCGGTGGACCGCTTGAAGATCGACCGCAGCTTCGTCACAGACCTGCCCGGCGACGCCGGCTCGGCGGCCATCGCACGCGCCATCATCCAGCTCGGCCAGAGCCTGGGCCTGCAGGTGGTGGCCGAAGGCGTGGAGACCGTGGCGCAGCGCGAGTGGGTGCGTGAGCAGGGCTGCGACGCGATGCAGGGTTTCATCGAAGGCGGCCCGATGACGATGGCCGACTTCGAGGCCTGGCTGGCGCAGCGCGCGGCACCTTGACGCGCTGCGCCGCCCCCGGCGGTTCAGCGCGGTGTCTTCTTGGGCCGCACCCAGCCTGCCAGCGAGGCTTGCTTGGCGCGTGACAGCGTCAGCTGGCCGGCCGGGGCGTCCTTGGCGATGGTGCTGCCGCCGCCGATGGTGGCGCCCGCGCCCAGCGTCACCGGCGCCACCAGCACGCAGTTGCTGCCCACGTGTACGTCGGCGCCGATGGTCGTGCGGTGTTTGTTCGCGCCGTCGTAGTTGGCGGTGATGCTGCCGGCGCCGAAGTTCACGCGTTCGCCCACCGTCGCGTCGCCCAGGTAGGCCAGGTGGTTGGCCTTGGCGCCCTTCGCGAGCGTGCTGTTCTTGACCTCGACGAAGTTGCCGATGTGCACCTCTTCGCCGAGCTCGGCCCCGGGGCGCAGGCGTGCAAACGGCCCCACCAGCGCACCGGCGCCGACCACCGCGCCCTCGATGTGCGTGAACGGATGGATGACGGCACGCTCGCCGATGCGCGCGTCGCGCACCACGCAGTTCGCGCCGATGTGCACACCGTCGGCGAGCACCACCTCGCCTTCGAAGATGCAGTTGACGTCGATCTCGACATCGCTGCCGCAGCGCAGCGTGCCGCGCACGTCCAGCCGCGCGGGGTCGGCCAGGCGCACGCCGGCCTCCATCAGTGCCAGGGCCTGGCGGCGTTGGAACACACGCTCGAGTTCGGCCAGCTGCGCGGCGTCGTTGATGCCGGCCACTTCGGCTTCGTCGTCGACGGTCTGCGCCGTTACCGGCACCCCGTCGGCCACCGCCATGGCCACCACGTCGGTCAGGTAGTACTCGTGCTGCGTGTTGTCGTCGCGCAGCGCCGCCACCCAGCGCTTGAGCATCGCCGTGGGCGCGGCCATGATGCCGCTGTAGACCTCGCGAATGGCACGCTGCTCGGGCGTCGCGTCCTTGTACTCGACGATGCTGCGCACGCCGCCGGCGGCGTCGCGCACGATGCGGCCGTAACGCGCCGGGTCCTGCGGCACGAAGCTCAGCAGCGCCAGCCGCTCGCCGCCGCAGGCCTGCACCAGCCCCTGTGCCGTCTGGGCGCGGATCAGCGGCACGTCACCGTAGAGAATCAGCGTCACCGGCTGCGTGTCGTCCAGTGCCGGCACCGCCTGCTGCACGGCGTGCCCCGTGCCCAGTTGTGGCATCTGGCGCACGAAGGCCACTTCGGGGCCGGCGACGGCGGCTTCGACCTCGTCGGCACCGTGGCCGGTGACGACCACCGAGCGCAGCGCACCCACGCCAGCGGCGGCATTCAGGACATGCTGCAATAGGCTCGTGCCGGCCAGCCGGTGCAGCACTTTCGGCAAGGCCGACTTCATGCGGGTGCCCTTGCCCGCGGCCATGATCACGACGTTAGGTGCCATGCAACTGTCTCGCATCAAAAATCGGATTATCGACGCGCAGCAGGGCGGCATCCGCACGCTGGCCGTGCTGGCGCTCGTGACGTTGCTGGCTGGCTGCAGCAGCGTGCGACTGGCCTACAACAACGCCCCGCAGCTGAGCTGGTGGTGGCTCGACGGCTACCTCGACTTCAGCCGCGAACAGGCGCCGCAGGTGCGGCAGGCGCTGGACGGTTTTTTGGACTGGCACCGCGCGACCCAGCTGCCGGCCTATGCGGCGCTGCTGGCACGCACGCAGCCCGCCATCCTCGAGCCGACGACGCCCGCAGGGGCCTGCCGCTGGCAGGCCGAGGTGCGCGGGCAGCTCGATCCGGCGCTGCAGCGTGCGCTGCAGCTCGCCGCCGAGCAGCCGCCGGGGCTGGCCGAGGCGCAGTTCACGCACCTGGCGCAGCGCTACGCCAAGGGCAACGACGAAATGCGCGAAGACTTCCTGCAGGACGACCCGGGCGAACGCCTGACGGCGTCGGTCAAGCGTGCCGTCGAACGCGCCGAAAGGCTGTACGGCCGGCTCGACGAAGCACAGCGCCGTCTCGTGCGCGCCGGCGTGCTTGAGTCGCCTTTCGACCCCGCGCTCTGGCTGAAGGAGCGCCAGCGCCGACAGCGCGAGGTGCTGGCGACGCTGCGCCGCCTGGGCGCCGAACGCGCCGACGCCGAACGGCGCCTGGCCGCGCTGCGCCTGCTGGCCGCGCACACCGAACGTTCACCCGACCCGGTCTACCGCGCCTACCAGCTCAAGCTGGGCGACTACAACTGCGACTTCGCCGCGCGCATCCACAACGCCACCACGCCAGCGCAGCGCCAGCGCGCGCGCGAGACGCTGAAGGGCTGGGAAGACGACCTGAGCGCACTGCGGGCACCCGGAGAGCACTGAACAGCGCCTGCACGCACCAAGCGGACGCCGCGGAACCGGCTCCGCCGGGCCGCTGGCGTTGCCCCCTGGGGGAAGCGCCGAAGGCGCGTCGGAAGGGCGTCAGGTACTCGCGGCGATGAAGGCGCGCAGGTCGGGCTGCTGGGCCAGGTCCAGCGCCAGGTCCCAGGCCACGGCGGCCTTGTCGGCACCCAGCACCGGGCCGGCCTGACCGGTGAACTTGGCGCGCAACTGGGCCTCGCTCATCGGGTTCTCGACGCTGCCGATGGTGTGCTCGACGAAGACGTGCAGTTCGCGGCCGTCGGTGGTGTGGATCGTGAGGTCGGCCGCGGCCTCGTCGATGCGGTCGTCGACGACGGCCTCGACCTTGGCGCGCAGCGCCAGCACGTCGGGGCGGTTCACCACCTCGTCGGTGTATTCGTGTTCACCGGCCTGGCCGAAGATCAGGCCCACGGCGCAGGAGTGGTAGACGCTGAACTTGCTCTGCAGGCCGTCGGTGGGTGTCTTCTTGCCGGTGAGTTCGAGCACCAGCGAGTGCACCTTCAGCGTCACCTTCGCGATGTCGTCGGCCGTCAGCCCATGCGCGTTGCGCAGCTGCACGCAGCCGTCGATGGCGGGGTGGATGACGATGCCGCAGGCAAAGGGCTTGTAGGTGTTGAGCGCCGCTTCCCAGCGCTGCCCCAGGCCTTCGCTGATCTCCGACCAGTCGGTCTTGTCGCTGAACACCTGCAGCAGGCCGCGCGGCGCTTCGAGCGCACGCTTGCTGGCGGTGTAGCCGTGTTTGGCCATCAGCGCCGACATCAGCCCCACGCGCGCCGCGCCGCCGGGGTGGAAGGGCTTGGTCATGGTGCCGAACTGTTCGCGCAGGCCGATCGGCTGCGAGGCCGCGATGCCCAGCGCCATCTGCGTGCGCGCGGCGTCCAGGCCCAGCAGGCGCGAGCAGGCTGCCGCGCTGCCCAGCATGCCGGTGGTGCCGGTGATGTGCCAGCCGCGGTCGTAGTGGTCGGGGTATATGGCGTTGCCGCAGCGGCAGCTCACCTCGATGCCGATGACCAGCGCGTCGATCAGCTCGCGACCGGCCAGGTTCAGGTGCTCGCCCAGTGCCAGTACCGCCGAGGCCACCGGGCCCGCGGGGTGGATGATGGTCTTCAGGTGCGTGTCGTCGAAATCCCAGGTGTGCGAGCTGATGCCGTTGATGAGCGCGGCGCTGGCGATGTCGACCTTCTCGGGGCGACCCAGGATGCTGGCCTGCGCCGAGGGCTGCAACTCCTGCACCGCGGTGAGTGCGGCTTCCACCGTCTCGTGGTGCGACGGGCCGATGGCGCAGCCCACCCAGTTGGCGAAGGTGCGGTGGGCCTCGCGCTCGACGGCGTCGTTCCAGCCGCGGCTGGGGTGATCGACGACGAAGTTCGCCAGCAGTTCGGTGACGGCCGGTGCGTTGGCATCGGCCTTGACGGTGTTGTTGCGTGCCATGGGCTTCTTCGGGAGTGGGAGCGTCGAGGGCGAAACTGCCAGTGTCGTGCAGCGGCCTGCGTGCCGGGGTTGGGGGTTCTACATACGGCGCTTCGACCCGCACCGACCAAGGCCTTGCGCAAATCCGGCTCCGCCGGTCTGCAGCAAGCGCCGCACTTGGAGGTCGCGAACGAAGTGAGCTTGGGGGCCGTCAGTCAATGCGCAAGGACAGGTCGATGGCGCTCACGTCCTTGGTCAGTTTGCCCACCGAGATGCGGTCGACGCCGGTGAGCGCGATGTCGCGGATGGTGTCGAGATCGACGCCGCCCGAGACCTCCAGCACCGCCGGCTGCGCGCGCGCCGCGTTCAGCGCGCAGGCGCTGCGCATGTCGGCCAAGGTGAAGTCGTCGAGCAGCACGTTGTGCGCGCCGGCGGCCAGCGCGGCGTCCAGTTCGGCCAGGCTCTCGACCTCGATCTGCACCGGCACCCCGGCATCCAGCGCCAGAGCCGCCTGCAGCGCCGGCGCGATGCCGCCGGCCGCGGCGATGTGGTTTTCCTTGATCAGGATGCTGTCCCACAGCGCCAGGCGCTGGTTGCAGCCTCCACCCATGCGCACGGCGTACTTCTGCGCCTGGCGCAGCCCGGGCAGGGTCTTGCGGGTGTCGAGCACGGCGCAGCCGCGCGGGTTGGGGCTCAGGCCGGCGATGGCGTCGACGTACTGCCGCGTCACGGTGGCGGTGGCCGACAGCATCTGCAGGAAGTTCAGCGCCGGGCGTTCGGCGCTGAGCAGCGCGCGGGCATCGGCCTCGATGCCGCAGACCTCCGCGCCCGGTGTCACCGCAGCACCCTCGGCGACGTGCCAGGTGAGCACCGCGCCGGCGTCGAGTGCCTGCACACAGGCCTCGAACCAGGGCCGGCCGCAGAGCACGGCGGTCTGCTTGGCGACCACGCGACCGCGCACGCGGCGGCCGGCGGGCACCAGCATCGCGGTCCAGTCGCCGCGGCCGATGTCCTCCATCAGCGCGTCGCGCACGTTGCGCGCCAGCGCGCTGGCCAGGGTCTCGTTGTGTTCGGTCATGGGTTTGTGCGGGTCTGGTGTCGTGGGGCGGTTGCGATCAAGGCCTTGCGCGGAACCGGCTTCGCCGGGCCGCTGCAAGAGCCCCCCCAGGGGTAGCGAACGAAGTGAGCTTGGGGGCCTGACGTCAACTCCAGCGCGTGTCGGCGGCCTCGAGCACGTCGTCGACGATCTGCAGCAGCTGCGTCACGTCGACCGGCTTGGTGACGTAGCGCAGCGCGCCCGAGGTCAGTGCGCGCTGCGTCTGCAGCGCCGTGGCGTCGGCCGAGACCACGACCACGGGGATGTCGGCGATGCTGTCGTCCTGCTTCAGGTGGCGCAGCAGTTCCAGGCCGCTGATGTCGGGCAGCTGCATGTCCAGCAGCACCAGGTCGGGCCGCGAGGCCCGGATGGCGGTCAGGCCGTCGAGCCCCAGCATCGAGACCTCGAGCCGGATCTGCGGCCGCTGCGCGAAGATGCCACGCATGACCTCGACGTTGGTCTCGTTGTCCTCGACGTAGTGCACCAGGCGCCGGTGGTAGGGCGCCGGCGAGGTGTGCGTGAAGGGCACGGGCGGCGCCTGCTCGAGCTCGGCCGCCGGCAGGCGCAGCGTGAACACCGAGCCCTTGCCGGCGGTGCTGGTGGCTTCGAGCGTGCCCCCCATCAACTCGGCCAGGCGGCGGCTGATGACCAGGCCGATGCCGGTGCCTTCGATGTCGGTCTTCTCGCGGCCGAGGCGGTTGTAGGGCTGGAACAGCGCCGCCTGCTGCTCGGGCGACATGCCCAGGCCGGTGTCGCTGACGGTGATCTCGATCACGTCGCCGTCATCGCTTTCGAGGCGGCGCGCCACCACCACCACGTGGCCCTGCGGCACGTTGTACTTGACGGCGTTGCTCAGCAGATTGGTCAGCACCTGCTTGAAGCGCAGCGCGTCGCCCAGCACGGCGCCGGCGTCGGCCGCCACCGCCTGCTCGATGCGGATGCCGCGCTGTGCGGCGGGCGTGGCCAGCATTGCGCAGCACGCACCGACCAGCGGCTGCAGCGCCAGCGGGCCCACCGTCAACTGCACCGAACCGCTTTCGATGCGCGCCAGGTCCAGCGTCTCGTTGATCATTTCCAGCAGGTGCCAGCCGGCGCGCTGGATCTGCTGCGTCCACTCGTCCTGGTGCGCCGCCAGGCGTGGCGAGCGGTCCAGGCCCAGCAGCTGCGCGAAGCCGATCATCGCGTTCAGCGGCGTGCGCAGTTCGTGGCTCATGCTGGAGATGAAGTCCGACTTGGCGCGGTTCGCTTTGTCGGCGGTCTCGATGGCGCGCGCCAGCTCTTCGTTCGACTGCATCAGCTGTGTCGTGCGTTCATCGACGCGGCGCTCCAGGTCTTCGTTGAGCTCGAGGATCTGCTGCCGCGCGTGCGCCACCCGCTTCAGCGATTCGCTGTTCTCGCGCGAGTGACGCTCGATCTCGGCCATCATGTCGTTGAACGAATCGACCAGCGTGCCGACCTCGTCAGTGCTGAGCTTTTCGGCGCGGCGAGAATAGTCGTGCTGCTGCACCACCTGGCGCGCGAGGCGCGAGATCGAAAGGATCGGCCGCGTCACGATGCGCTGCAGGCGGAACGAGAACAGCAGTGCTACGAGCATCGAAAATGCGGCCACCGCCAGTGAGATGCCGGCGTAGCTGAGTAGCCGGCTGTCGAGGTCGTGACTGGCGCGCAGATGCACGGTGCCCAGCGTTTCGGGTCCCAGCGCCACGCGTTCGAACACCAATAGCTCGCCGCCGTTGATCTGCTCCGGGCCGGCCTGGGCGGTGGCGGGGACCTGCGCCACGCCGGCGGCTTGGGAGTACGACGCAAACAGCGCGCCGTCTGCCGCATAGACCGCGGCCGCGCGAATCTCGGGCCGCGAGCGCAGCAGGTTCAGGTTCTCTTGCGCCGACTTGCGGTCGCCGAAACTCAGGGCCGGCGCGATGGTCTGACCCAACAGGTCGGCCTGGGTGCGGATCTCGCTGATGCCGTCCTTGCGCCAGATATGGATGTCGTAGGCCACCATCGCGACCAGCGCGACCACCACTGCTGACAGCGTCGTCAGCAGGACAACGAGGATGATGCGGGCGCGCAATGAATGCAGCATGGCCGCCTCAAGAGTTGCTCGGCACGACGCGGCGCGCCAGCGCCAGCAGGCGCGAACTGATGCTGATCTGGCCGATCTCGGCCGGCCCCAGCGCGATGTCGAAGCGCACACGATCATCGACCACGACGAAGTTGATCGCACTGACGGCGCGCGCTGCGTCATCCGCCTCGCCCACGGTGAGCAGCGCCCGCCCCCGGTGGGCCGCAACCAATAGCGGCAGCGCCGCGTTTGTGGAAACGGCGACGAAGACCACGTGCAGGTCGTTCGGCACCTCGCCTTTGTGCAGGCGGCGCACCTGCACCCGGCGCTCGTTGACCAGGCGGCTGCCGACGATGACCTCGAGTTCATCGGCCAGCTCGCTGGCGCCCAGAACGCCGACCACCAGCGGACTGTCGGTGCGCTCGAAGGTCTGCACCGGCCACTCGACGAACGGCAGGAACTTGAACAGGAACGCTGCCTTGATGCGGTACTCGGCAACACGCACATCCGTCTGCGCGCGGGCCATTGGCAACCCGCCGACGGTCAGCAGCAGGGCCAACGCGCGCATCGCGCCGCGCCGGCCGCCGGTCGACCCGGTCACAGCGACCACTTCACCTGCACCAGCACGCTGCGGCCGAACGCGCTGCGGTCGGCGGCAGCCCCAAATTCGGGGTGCGAGCGGTCGAACAGATTCTGGGCGCTGAACGATAACTCGACGTTCGGCTGCGGCCACCAGGCATAGCGCAGGTCGAGGGCTGTGTACGCCGGCACCGCCGGCTGTGGCAGCGCCGAAACGCGGCGCAGCAACAGGTCGAGTTCCTGCCGGCCCGGCAGGTTCAGCGACGAGCGCAGGCTCCATTGCCGCTCGGGGTCGTTGCCCAGGTTGCTGGGGCCCACCGGGTCGGCGCTGCCGGGTTTCAGGCGCAACTTCTGGCGCAACAGCGTCAGCCCGCCGCTCAGGCGCCAGGCGGGCGTGGCCTGCCACTGGGCCCAGGCCTCCAGGCCGTGCGTGCTGCCGTCGATCATGTTCTGCACCTGGGCATTGGGCGGGCTCTGACCGCTGCGCAACCGGTCCCAATCGTGGTGGAACGCGGTGACCGAATAGCTGAACCCCGGGCTGGGCTGCGCGCGGTGGCCGAGCTCGATGACGTTGGCCACTTCGGAGACGAAGTCGGGCCCCCCCGCGATGATGTATGGCGGTGTCGGCGGCAGCACCAGGTCGCGGTCCAGCCGTGCCGGTGCGCGCACCGCGCGTGACGCCGCAGCCCAGACGAACGCGTCGCCCGGCAGCCGCCACGCCAAGCGCGCGGTCGGCAGATGCTCGGTACCGGTGTAGTCGTTCTTCTCCAGCTTCAGGCCCAGTGTCATCTTCAGTTGCGGCGACAAGGTGATGCTGTCCTGCGCAAAAAAATTCGTCCAGTGCGTGACGCGGCTCGGCGGCGTGAAGCCGAAGAAGACCCCGGCGCCAATGTCGTCGCTGTTGCGGCGCGTGCCGCCGCCCCACAGCAGCTTGTGGCGGCCCGCGCGAAAGCCGTGCTGCAGCTCCAGATCGATGATCTCGGCCCTGGGGCGCCACAAGAGACGGTCCTCACGTTCGGAACGGTCGTAGTACGCCTGCACTTGCAGTGCCGACTCGGCACCGAAGCGGCGGGTCCAGCGTCCGAGCAGGTTGAAACCTGACGCGCTGAGTGGGCCGATCTCGTTGCTGCCAAGGAAGCCGCGGTGCTCGGTGCGGGTGCGGAAGGCGTCGCCCTGCAGCGTCACGCTGTCGCCGGCCAGAGCGGTGTCAACGCGAAAGCCCAGTTGATCGCTGCGGTGGCCGTCACGTACCGCCGTGCCGCCGCCGGTTTGGGTTTGATCCAGGCGCGTACTCTTGGCATAGACGCGGTAATGGCCGTCGGCGCCGAACGCGCCGCCGTGGCGCGCGGAGGCAAGGCGCTCGGCCGACCCCACGGCCAGGGCCATCGCCGTGCCTTCGGAGGCTGCTGCCGGACGGGTGATGACGTTGATGACGCCGTTCACCGCATTGGCGCCCCACAGCGCGGCGCCGGGGCCGCTGATCACTTCGATGCGGTCGATCTCGTCGAGCGGCAGATCCTGCTGGTCCCAGAACACGCCCGAGAAGAACGGGGAATAGACGGTGCGGCCGTCGATCAGCACCAGCAGCTTGTTGCCGATGGCGTTGTTGAAGCCGCGTGCGGTGATGGCGTACTGCGCCGCGTCGATGCGCGCGACTTGCAGGTTGGGCGCTAGGCGCAAGGCCTCGGCCAGGCTGGTGACGCCAGCACGCCGGATTGCGTCGCCGGTGATCACGTAGATCGAAGCCGCTGCCTCACTCAGCCGTTCGGGACGCCGCGAGACCGAGGTGATCTCGATCTGGGCCAGCTGCTCCAGACTGAGGTCGGCCAGTTCGGCGGCAGTCGCCGCGAACGCGGCCCCGCCGAGCAGGCCAACCATGCATGCAACGGCCGCCGTTCGACGATGACGAGACAGGAAGATCGGCTTCGGGGACGACGAAGTAGTCATTGGCATAGAGGGCAACGAGACCGGCAGATTCATCAGGCTCATGCCGTCAAAGCAGGAGACAGGGCCTGCCACTTCCCGGAGAAACGTAACTTCCGTTTGGGACTCAGGGTCATGGGCTCGGTTGGGGGTGCGGTCGGTGTCGTCGACTGTCAGGGCTTGTTCGTTGTTTTTGCTCTGTGTTGGCGCCATGGCGCCCCCTGCCAGCCTGAGGGTACGTTAGGCGAGGCGCGCGGGTCGGGCTATCCGAGCCGGCCCGACACCTGCGTCAGGAATTTCCTGACAAGGCTGCGATTGCCAGACGCCGCCGTCCTCAACTGGACGGGTCAGGCAACGGCGCCGGTCTTCAGCGAGGCAGGCTCACGCCGGTATGAGCGCGGCAGATCGCCGGAATCCAGTGGCGGCAGGTGTCCTGATCAAGAATATGCTGCGGATAGGAACACACCATGGAAAAGCTGTAGCCGCGTTTGGCGCTGACCAGATCGGCCCAAAACCCCTCCAGCCGCAGCGCTTCCTCGGGCTTGGCCTGTTCGACGAGCAAGCCCACCATCTCGGCAAAGATCCAGATGCGCCGGCCGCCGGCGGGCACGTGCTGCGCGATCAGGCCGGTCAGGACCTCGCGACACTGCTGCTCGTCGAGCCTGCCGTCGACCATGAAGCGCGACAGCACCTGTACCCCATCAAGCATCACGCAGTGCCCGTAGCCGGCCGGCGGGCCCGCGGCGGCGGCGCTGTGCAACCGAGCCAGCGATTCCTGCAGTGCATGCAGGTGGGCGGGTGTTGCCAACACGATGCCGGTGTCGCCGGCGCGCAATGCAGCGTCCAGAAGGCTGACCTGCACTGCGCAGTAGGACTCGTCGTCCTCGTAGAACTGGGCGATGTGCGTCAGCATGCTGCGGCTTGCCACCGTCAGTCCAGTGCGATCAGTCCGTTGCGCAGCGCAAACCGCACCAGGCCGGGCAGATCATGGATATCGAGCTTTTCCATCAGTCGCGCACGGTAGGTCTCTACCGTCTTGGGCGACAGGGCGAGCCGCTCAGCAATCACGGCGATGCCCAGACTGTCGGCCAGCATCCGCAAAACCTCGCGCTCACGTGCACTCAAACGCTCGAGTGGATCGTCATCGCCGCGGGCCCCCAACCGACCGGCCAGTTCTGCCGCCAGCGCCGGGTCCAGGTAACGCACGCCGGTGCGCACGGCGCGGATTGCGGCCAGCGCCTCGCGCGCGGCGCCGCGCTTGAGCACGTAGCCGGCCGCACCCGCGCGCAACGCCTCCCGCACATGCGCGCTGTCTGCATGCATCGACAACATCACCACATGGCAGGCGGGCAGCAACTCGCGGATGCGCCGCGTGGCCTCGATGCCATTGAGTTCGGGCATGGCGATGTCCATCAGCACCACGTCGGGCGACAACTCGCGCGCCAGCTGCAGGGCCTCGAATCCCGTCGCGGCAGTCGCGACCACGTCCATATCAGGCTGTCCATCGAGCATCACACGCAGTGCCTCTGCAACGACGCCGTGATCGTCGGCCACAAGGACGCGTGTAATTCGGTTCATTGCGGGACCCAAGCCTCGATGGTAACGCCCTGCCCCTGCGCCGCTGTGACCGTCAACTGCCCGCCGACTGCCGTGACGCGTTCGCGCATCGTGCGCATGCCCAAGCGTGCCGCACCGAACCGAATGTCTGCCGGATCGAAGCCAACGCCCGCATCCTGCACCTTGAACTGCACGTTTCCGTCAACAAACGCAAGTGACAGATGGACTTCGTGGACCTGGGCGTGCTTCGCCACGTTGTTCAGCGCCTCCTGCGCCACACGGAACAACGCCAGGTCACGCGACTGCGTGGGTGCCGGCATGTCGTCCTCGATCTTTACCCGCACGCGAATGCCGTTCAGTCGCTCGAACTGCTCGGCGTACCAGATCAGGGCCGAGGCAAGACCGTAGTCATCGAGCATCGGCGGGCGCAGCTCGGCCATGACATCGCTGATGACGAGCGATGTGGCATCGACCAATGCCTGGGAAGCTCGAAATCGCGGGTCCAGTTCGGAGAAACGCCCGCGCTCGGCGCTGCCGCGCATGATCTCGAGGTTGATCGACAAGGCGGTCAGGTTCTGGCCCACCCGGTCATGCAGCTCCGTCGCAATGTTGCGCCGCTCGGCCTCCTGTGTTTTGACCAGGCGGCGCGACAAAGCGAGCAACTCGTTGGCGGCGCGCCGCTGTTCCGTGACGTCGAGGCAGGAACCGACGATCCGCGCGACCTCACCTCCCGCATCGCGCGTCGGTTCGCCACGCACAAGCACCACCCGCTGCTCGCCGTCTGGACGCAGGACGTGGCATTCCTCTTGCCAGGACTCACCCTGTACGAGTGCGCGCTCGAACAGATCGGCAATGCGTTGCCGGTCGTCCGGATGGATGAACCCCAAAACGTTTGCCAACTGCCATTGCGTCGCGTCAGGCGTGATACCCAGGATGGCGTACAGGGACTCTGACCACTGGGCGCGGTCGGCGCGAGGGTCGTATTCCCAGTAGGCCAGGCCGGTGATCTGCTGCGCATGGGTCAGCAGGTCGCGACTCTCGCGCAGCGCCAAGTTGGAGGCAACACGCTGGGAGATATCCTGGACCGCTCCCTGCAAACCGGCGATGCGGCCACTTTCATCGCGAACCGCCGCGCCGATCACACGCACCCAGACGCGTTGCCGCCGCGGATCGATGATCTGCAATTCCATGTCGAACGACAAACCGGAATTGACGCACTGCCGGAAGGCATGTCGCGCAGGCAGCACGTACTCTGGCGCGGGCAGGGCCACGACCTCGTCAGGCGCCGGGATCCTGTCTGGCGCCAACCCGGCAATGGCCAGCGCATCGTCGGAACAGTCGATTGCGTGAACTTTCATGTCGTAGGCCCAAGCACCCAGCCGGCTCAGGCGCGAAGCCATCTGCAGCAGGGCTTGGCTGCGCGCCAGTTGCTCGTTGGATCGCCGCAGCTCGGCGTTGCGCAGCACGATCTCAGCTTCGACCTGCGCTTGGCGGGTGTCCAGCGCTAGATGCGCATCGTCCAGCGTGCCGGCGCGGCGGTGGAAATCCAGGTAATCGGTCACGTCCTCGATCCGGTGGATGATGAAGGCGACGCCGCCAGCGGGACCGGGCACCGGAGAGTTCACCGGACTCCAGAACCGCTCTTCGAAGCCACCGCCCTCGGCTGGCGGGCGGCGGATCGGGTAGCGCTGCACGGCCATCACGTCGGCCCGTGCGCTGGACTTGACCCGCTCGAGGGAGCGGCGCATGTTGTGTACGCCAACGGCTTGCGGATCGTCCGGATCGTCCGGGAACACATCGAACAGCAATTGATCCATGATCTGTGCACGCGTCGTCCAGGTAGCACGTAGATACGCTCCGCTGACGGCGACAATTCGAAAATCGCGCGGCTCGAGTACCAAGTAGCAGCCCGGCGCCGCCTCGAACAGCGAACGGTAGTAGAGGCTGGCGGCATCGGCCTCGCGTCGCGCCACCTGCTCGCGGATGAGCAAGGCGGCACGCTCCTCATCGGCCAGGCGACGCTGCGTGATGTCCCATGTCGTGCCCAGCGCCCGGACCGGCACGCCCGCATCGTCGCCATACACCCGCCAGCGCTCTTCGACATGCTTGAGCCCGCCGCCCGGCAGCACGACGCGGTGTTCGATCACGTGTTCACCCGGCTGCGATGTGGAGGCGGCAAATGCCGCCTCGACGGTCGACCGGTCGTCCTGATGGACCCGGTCCAGAAACCGGGGATGGTCTGGCTCGAAGCTGATCGGATCGGTTTCGAAGATCCGGTGCATCTGCTCCGACCATGTCACGGACAACGTGACCAGATGGGTTTCCCAGCTGCCGAGCTTGGCCACCGCCTGCGCTTCGATCAGGCGCGTGCGCTCACGTGCAAGCTGTTGCGCCAGGCCGCGTTGCTGGCGCTCGGCACTGACCAAGGCGCGTTGCGCCCGCTTGCGCAAAGCCTGCGCCTTGCGCTCGGCCGTGATGTCCGCGATCAACGAAACCGTATACAGCACACCGCCATCGGCATCCAGAACGGCCGTAACGGTATTGCTGGTCCAGACCGCGCCACCGTCGCTCTGCCACAGCCGCTTGCGGTAAACGAACCTTTGCATTTCGCCCGCCAGCAGGCGCGCGCGCAGCTTTTCGTCCGCCATCCAGTCATGGCCAACCGTGACATCGCGCACGGTCATGGTCCTGAGTTCGGCCTCGTCGTACCCGAGCAGCTGTTCGAGTGCGCGATTGCTGCGCACGAATTGCCCGGACACTTTCAACAGCGCGATGCCGACCGGGGCGTGGTCGAATATGGTCTTGAGCAAGGCCTCGCTCTCTTGCAAGCCCTGTTCTGCGCGAACCCGCTCGGTGATGGTGCTTCCGACCCCCCGGTATCCTTTGAAGACACCTGACGCGTCGAAGAAGGGCGCCCCACTGATGACGAACCAGTGCTTGCCGCCGTCGTCCGTGGGGCGGGCCAGCAACACATTGCGGAAAGCCCGAAGTGCCTGCAGGTCGGCCTTGTGCCGCGCCCACTGCGGATCGTGGACGTTGATCGTCTCGTGGCCCCAGCGTGACCTGCCCAGCATTTGCTCCGGCGTCAGGCCGAACGACCGGGTCACACCGTCGGACAGGTAGGTAAAGCAGAAGTGCGCGTCCTGCTCCCAGTACCAGTCCGAGGATAGTTCGGTCAGCTGGCGAAATCTCTCCTCGCTGTCCCGCAGAGCCTCTGCAGCGCGCAGGCGCTCGTCGCGCAGCAGCAATTCGTGCCCACGCTCCGCGAGTTGGCGGCGCAGCGACGTCAGCGCCAATTGCTGCTCGATGCGCGCCAGCAATTCGCGGGTACGGAACGGCTTGACCACATAGTCGTCGGCGCGTGCCTCGAGCCCTTGTTCTCGCGCCTCATCGCCGGCGCGGGCGGACACCAGGATCACGGGCAATCCCGCCAGATCCGGATCGGACCGCACAGCAGCGAGCAGGCCGAAGCCATCGAGTTCGGGCATCATCACGTCCGCAAGCAGCAGATCAGGACGCTCCCGGCGTATCGCTTCCAGCGCCTGCAGTCCGTTTTCCACGAGCTGCACGCGATAGCGCGGCGCCAGCGCATGCCTGAGCGCGAGACGCATGTCGGCATTGTCATCGGCCACCAGCACATGCGGGGCTGGCGGGCCGGTGGTAGACGTCGCAGGCGAGGCATCACCCGCAGAGTCTGCGCCCCGCCGCAGAGTTGTGTGCTGTGCAACCCGCGCGGTCATATGGTCATGGGGCATCCAGGCCCTGGCCTCGTCGACGAACGCGGTAGCCGCCTCACCAGAACTCGGCGCGGCCTGCGCATCAAGTTGCTCCTGCGGCAGGTGCGCGTGACCATACCGCAGGCGCACCCGGAAGCTGGAGCCGATACCCGGCTGGCTTTGCAACGCAATGCTGCCACCGTGCATGTGCACCAGTTCCCTGACCAGCGCCAGCCCGATACCGCTGCCCTCGATGCTGCGTCCCTGCGGCTGTGCGGCCCGGAAGAATCGATCGAAGACGCGAGGCTGATCCTGCGGCGTGATGCCCACGCCGGTATCGTGCACGTCCAGCTCGACACCGCCGGCAACATCGTGCAGGCGGATCGCGATCTCACCGTGCAAGGTGAACTTGATGGCGTTGGACACCAGATTGAGCACCACCTTCTCCCACAGATCACGGTCGATCCAGACCGGCTGTGAGAGCTGGGCACAGTCAACTACAAAGCGCAAACCTGCGTGCGCTGCGACGGACCGGAACGCACTGGCGATGTCCGCGGTGTAGGCGCCAAGTTCGGTAGGCACGAAGCGTGCACTGCCACGGCTCGCCTCGATGCTGGAAAAATCGAGCAGTGTGTTGACCAGGCGTAGCAGGCGGTGCGCGTTGCGCCCGGCCAGATCGACCAGTTTCTGCTGCGCCGGTGTCAAACCGACCGTCGCGAGTTCGGACAGTGGCTCGAGCATCAGCGTGAGCGGCGTGCGGAACTCATGGCTGACGTTGGTAAAAAAGGCAGTCTTGGCGTGATCGATTTCGGCCAGCTTGCGTGCACGTTCCCGTTCGGCGGAATAGGCGATCACTGCGGTCACAACGCTGCTGACCTCACGTCCGAGCATGTCGAAGAAGCCGCGGTAGTCGGCGTCCAGCCGCCGGTGCGGGTTCACGGCGCAGACCAGCAGCGCCGCTGGCTTGTCCCCGCCCCCACCAATGGGCAGCACCAATGCCTGCTGCGCACCGATCTGCCACGCGCCCAGGGGCAGGTCGGACTGCACAGGCAAGGCGGCCTCGCAGGCCTGGCCCGAGACTGCCGCCAGTGCGATCGCCTGGGTCAGCTGTGCGTCGGTGTGCGACCCCACATGCACCGCCGTCGGCGCCAGGCCCGGTGGTGGCTGGTCACCCGTCCAGCAGACCAGCCCGGCATTGCCAGTCTGCGGCGAAACCCCATACATCAGCGCAAACGGAATATCCCAGGGATTGAGATCCAGCACGCTGGCGACTGCGCGCAGCACGTCACTGGTATCCGCCGCCTGGTGGCCGGAGTCGGCCAGTTCGCGCAAGGTGCGCAGCTGGCGCTCCTGGACCACCTTCTGCGTGGTTTCAATGACGGCCGAGAACACACCGCCGATGCCGCCAGATTCATCCAATATCGCGCTGTACGCAAACGTGAAGTAGCACTCTTCCGGGTAACCGTGCCGCTCAAGCATCAACAGCAAGTCGTCGCTGCGCGTGCTCCGGCCTTCGTCGAGCACCTGCTGCAGCATCGGGCCGATGGTCGGCCACACTTCGGGCCAGATGTCGCGACCGGCGCGTCCGAGTGCGGACGGATGCTTGTCTCCCAGCACCATCGCATAGTTGTTGTTGTAGATGAATGCAAGTTCGGGGCCCCAGAGGGTCACCAGGCCGAAACTGGAATTGAGGCAGATGCTGACCGAAGTCTTGAGGCTCTGGGGCCAATGCTCACGGGGACCGAAGGGTGTTTGCGCCCAATCGACGGTGTCCATGAGCGCGGCGACGTCGCCGCCGGGCGGCTCGAAAGAATGGTCCGCGGAGAACTTCGTTGGCTCTTCCATCTTTCCTCCCTGCGATTCAATCGTCGGCGATGAACAGGTCGGCTGCCGCGGCTTCGACGCGGTACCCCATGGCGCGATAGCCGACCTGGCGCTTCGCCCACTTCCGCATCAGTGCCGGATGCCCGGTATCGACGAAGTCCACGATCTGCTCATGCGTCTTGCCAGCGTACTCGCAGTGCAGGCGCCACAGGGCAGGTTGCAGCGCCCAGCACCAGGCGCATGCCCTGCACCCGGCAGGCGGCTACTCGATCGTCAGCTTGCTTTCCCATCGTGGTCCTACACGCCTCGCTGGAGGCAGGCTCAAAGATCCATCTCCGCCCCCCGCTGCCGCAGCCACTCCTTGGGCTCGCGGTAGTCCGGCATCACCTTGTCCACTTCGTTCCAGAACAAGTCCGTGTGGTCCCGGTAATGGATGTGGCTCAGTTCGTGAACGACGATGTAGTCAACGATCTTGGCGGGGGCCATCAGGCACTTCCAATGAAAGTTCAGCCCACCACCAACCAGGCTGCTGGCCCAGCGGTAGCCCAGTTCCTTCACCTGGATCACGCCCGGTTGCACGCCGACGCGTGGCGCGTAGTGGCGCACCCGCTGCGCCAGGCGCACCCTGCCCCGCCCGATGTAGAAGTCCCTGAAGGCGTCTTGCGCCGCCGCCTTGCCGCCGGCATCAACCACGCTGCGCAGCAGGCAGAACCGCCCGTCCTTCAGCTTCACTGGCTCGTCCTGCTCGGCCACCAGCAGCAGGCGGTAGGCGCTGCCCAGGTACAGGAAGCTTTCGCCGTTGACCCACTCGCGCACCACACGCGTAGAGTTCAGGTCACGCCACTCGGCCAGGTTTCGGTAGATCCACAGGCGCCGGCTGAACACGGTCTCGTCCACCTGCTCAGGCGTCATGCGCGCCGGGGGGCGCACAGTGATGCCGCCATCGCGTTCGATGACGATGTCAGTGGTCTGCCTCGGCGTGCCCGGCAGCAGGCGGTATTCGATGTCCAAGATGCGCCGGATCTGCATGTCAGGCTTCGTGTCAGGCCTTGCCGGGGCCGGCGGCCCTCAGCAGCTCGTCGTGCCGGTTCTTGGCCAGCTTCATCACCTCCACGGCCACGCGCTCGCGCTGCGACAGCAGCGCATCGATCCTCGCGCGGCCGATGGTGGTCTTGATCTCGCCCCGCAGGCGTTTCTGCTTGTCGGGGCTCTGCCAGAAGTCGATGCTGCCGATCGTCTCCTGCAGCAGCTCGACGATCTGCGCCATCAGCACTTTGAAGGCCGGCAGGTCGGCCGGTGGCACATCTGCGCTGCCGAAGCCGACCTGCGCGATGTGTTCATAGAACGTGCTGGCCTCTCGGCCCAGCCCTTGGACACCTTGCTTTCGGCCGGCAACGGCTTCGACGCGCAACTCATCAAGCTTCTCGACCAGCAGGTCCCATTGATCGTGATGCCGCTCGATCAGCGCATCCACCTTCTCTGACAGCTTCTTGAAGAACGCCGGGTCTTCGTCGTGGTGCACGGTGCAGTGCTTGCGGATGGCGTGTTCCATCTCGCTGGCCTTGGCCTCGTCGTTGCCGCCCGCATGCTGCTGCAGCCGCAGCAAGAAGTCTTCGGCCAGAAGTTCCACCGGCGGCACTTTGGGGTTGATGCCCAGGCTGATCAGATGCTCGTTGATCAGCGCCTTCACCTTCTCGCCGGCGTCACCCAGTTGCAGGCTGGTGTCCTTGTAGCGCTCCTTCGCTATCTGAAGGATGTAGCCGAATCGCTTGGCCGGCACACGAAACGGCAAGGCCGATGCGTGCGGCAGCACGATGTCCAGGCTCATCAGGAACTTCTTCAGGTACACCTCGAAGTCGGCTCGGTAGCGCTCGTCGGCCAGCGCGTTCACTGCGGCATGCACGACAGCGGCCTGCTGCTGCAGGCCTGGCAATTCTCCACTCATTTGACCAGTAACGAATACCTTGATGCCGCCCACGCCCTTGCCCTCGAAGTGCTGCAGCAGGCGCTGGTAGCGCTCTTCGAGCACAGGCAGCTCGGTCGTGATGTTCTTCAGGCCGTCGTGCAGTTCTTGCAGCTCGTCGGTTGCGGTGTAGAGGGTCAGCGCCTCGGTCAGGTGGTTGGCCAGTCCGATGTAGTCCACCACGTAGCCCCGTTGCTTGCCGCGCTTGACGCGATTCGTGCGCGCAATGGCCTGCAGCAGGGTGTGTTCGCGCAGCCGCTTGTCGATGTACATCACCTGCTCGATGGGCGCATCGAAGCCGGTCAGCAGCATGTCGCAGACGATCAAGAAAGCGATGCCGGTGTTCGCCTTTTCCGCGTCATCGAGATCAAAAACCTTGCAGAAGTTCTCCACCGCGTTCAGACGAGCCGCCCGCTTGCGGGCCAGGGTGATGTAGGCCGCCTCGTTGGTGCCATCCGACGACACGACCACCGCGGTCTTAAGAAATGCCAGCTTGCGCAGCAGCTCAGCATTGGGTGCCGACTGGGCTTGCTCCTGCGCCGCGCGCTCGGCGATGGCGGCTTCGATGCCCTCTTGGTAGCGCACGCACGCCAGCTTTGAATGGCACACCACTTGAGCTTTGAATCCGTTCGGCAGGATGTTGTCCACGTAGTGCCGCACCAGGTCACTTGAGATGGCGGCTATGCGTGCCTTGGCTTCCAGGATGTCGCCCGTGGCGCCGTACTTCTTGCGGATGGCGGCCAGCTCCTCGTCGCTGCGATCGCGGAACAGGTCTTCGAACTTTTCATCGAAGGCATGCTTCTCGTTCAGCGCACTGTCTGCCGTGCGGCCTTCGTACAAGATCTGCAGCGTGGCGCCATCGTTCACCGCGTCCAGCAGCCGGTAGGTGTCGATGTACTCGCCGAAGCGCTTGTGGGTCTTGCGCTCCCCGTGCCGGTCCGTGATCAGCGGCGTGCCGGTGAAAGCCAGCCGGGTGGCGTTGGGAAAGGCTTCGAACAGGTTCTCGCCCAGGTCAGAGCTTTGCGTGCGGTGCGCTTCGTCGATCATCAGCACGATGCGGTCCGACGCGTTCACCACGCCAAATGTCTTGCCCGCCGGTATGGCGCGGTAGGTGCCCAGCGCCTCGGCCACGGTGTTGCTCAACACCTGATCACGCTCCTGGAACTTGTGGACCATCACCATGTTGAGGTCGGAACTGTCGGTGGCCAGGTGTTGTCGCAATGCCTGCGTGCTGCCGATCACGTTGACGCGCCCGCCAATCAGCGCGGCCGTCTCGCCGAGTTGCCTCTCCAGGTCTTGCCGGTCGTTGACGAGCACGATCTTGAAGTCGTTCAGGTCGGTGCTGGCGCGCAGCAAACGCGCGACGAACACCATGGTGAGCGACTTGCCGGAGCCCTGCGTATGCCACACCACGCCGCTGCGCTCCAGCGCCGTGCCGCCGGTGCGCAGCCGGTGCACGATCTTGTTCGCGGCGCGGAACTGCTGGTAGCGGCACACCACCTTCACACGCGTGCCGGCGTCCGTGTCCATGAACACGGTGCTGGTGCGCAACATCTGCAGCAGGTTGGCCCGCGACAGCATGCCGGCCACCAGCTGCTGCTGCGGGTTCAGGCCTGCCAAGCCGGCGTCGTCCGCCGGGTACAGCGTCTTCCACGCATAGAAGTGCTCTTCGCCCGAACTGATGCTGCCGTAGTCGACTTCCAGCCCGCTGGTGCGCACCAGCAGCAGGTTGGCATGGAACAGGCGCGGCTCGCCTTCTTTCAGGCCCGAGGCTGCCGTCTCGGCCCGCTGGTCCATGTAGCGCTTGAGCTGGACATAGGCTTCTTGCATCGGGTTGGCACAGATGGCCGAGCCCTTCTTGCACTCCACCACCGCCAGCGGGATGCCGTTCACGAACAGCACGATGTCCGGCACGATGAATTCACGCCCGCGGCCCCGGTGTGGCAATGCGGAACTGGTTGATGGCGTGGAAGCGGTTGCGCTCGGGATGGTGGAAGTCGATGAGGCGCACCACCGGGTCGGCCTCGCCCGTGGCCTCGTTCACATCCACCTGGGCCTTGAGCAGCAGTTCGTGC
>JBBRBW010000002.1:0-117774 GCA_038205425.1 Burkholderiales bacterium
ATCGACAACAGGTCTTTCAGAGCCTCGCGGGCCAACGCGATGTTGATTTCCTTGCTGCTGAAGCGCGAATAGGCCAGTACCTTGCGCAGCGCACCTTCGAGCTCGCGCACGTTGGCACGCACGTTCTTGGCAATGAAGAAGGCCACGTCCTCAGGCATCTGGGTGGCCTCTGCCGTGGCCTTGCGCATCAAGATGGCCACGCGCATTTCAAGCTCGGGCGGCTCGATGGCCACAGTCAGGCCGGCGTCGAAGCGGCTGGTCAGGCGTTCGTCGATGTCCACCAACCCCTTGGGGTAGGTGTCGCTGGTCATGATGATGTGGGCGCGCTTGGTCAGCAGCGCCTCGAAGGCGTTGAAGAACTCTTCCTGCGTGCGGTCCTTGCCGGCGAAGAACTGCACATCGTCGATGAGCAGCAGGTCCAGGCTGTGGTACTTGGCCTTCAGCTCGTCGAAGGTCTTGCGTTGGTAGTTCTTGACGACGTCGCTGATGAACTGTTCGGCGTGCAGGTACAGCACGCGCGCATTCGGGTTGTCCTTCAGCAGCGCGTTGCCCACGGCATGCACCAGGTGGGTCTTGCCCAGGCCGACGCCGCCGTAAATGAAAAGCGGGTTGTACATGACGCCCGGCGCCCCGGCCACGTGCAGCGCGGCGGTGCGTGCCATCTGGTTGGCGCGCCCGGCGACCAGGGTGTCGAAGGTGAGGGCGGTATTCAGCCGATGCGTGGTGGCGGCAGGAGGCGGCGCGCCGCCGGCGCGCGGCTGCGCGGCACGCTCCAGCGCCTGCCCCGCCAGCAGGGCCGCGTGTGCCGGGCCGGAATTGGCCGGATGGCGCTCAGCCGTGCCGGGCAGCGGTTCGTCGCGCGGCGCCAGTGTCAGTTCCAGGCGCACCGGGTGGCCGGCCGCTTCGGTCAGCGCCGATTCGATGCGCCCGGCGTACTGCGAACGTATCCAGTCCAGCTTGAAGCGGTTCGGCACCTGCACGGCGACCACGTCGACGGCGTCCGCTGAACCCAAGACACGCAGCGTGGGCGCCAGCGGCCGGATCCAGGTGTTGAATTGTTGTTCAGGCAAGACGGCTGCCAGTCGTTCGCAGCCGCGTTGCCACAGTTCTGAGCTCATTGTGGATATCTTCTTGTGAGAGCCGCCGTTCCCGAGGTCCCTCTCGACCGGCGGAAAGCAGTTATCCACACAATCCAGACTGCCGTCAACCCCGTGCGATGTGGCGGTCTGTGGTGCAAGTGTTTGACTGGATTACGGTTTTTTGCTGTAATCGTGGGTTTCCCGAATTCACCTTCGGGGCGGAAGAGCCCGGCAACGCCAGCGGGCTGCACCAGCCCGCGCCGCAGCCAAGCCCGCTTGCAGCTGCCGGGCCAAGGCTGCGTTCCGCCTTGCGGTGGCTTGCGCTGAACTTTGCCCTGGCGCAGGGCCCGCACAGGACCAGCACAAGGCCCGCGTGAGGCCCGGCGCGGGAAGAACGCCACCGACCCCGTAGCCCCCAATCGATCGTCCGCAAGGAGCCCCAGCCATGAAGCGCACCTACCAGCCCTCGAAGATCCGCCGTGCCCGCACCCACGGGTTCCTCGTCCGCATGAAGAGCAAGGGTGGCCGCGCCGTGATCAACGCGCGCCGCGCCAAGGGTCGCAAGCGTCTGGCCGTCTGAGCGGGACGGTCTGACCGCAACGCTCTCCGACCGTTCACCTAGGCGCCCCCGGAGCACCCATGCCCGCCCGCCTTGTCAACAAGGCGGATTTCGAGCGGCTGCTCGGTGCGCGGCCCTGGGGGCGAAGCACCCACTTCGCCGTTCATCACGTGTCTGCGTCGCCGTGGCGTGAGCTGCGGCCGCCGAAGGAACCGGGTGAAGCTGAGTTGTCCACAGGACCTGCACCGGCTTGCCCCCAGCCTGTGGATGACTTGCCTACCGCGTGGTGGCTGGGCTGCGTGGTGCCCAAGCGCCACGCCAGGCGCGCCGTCACGCGCAGTCTTTTGAAACGCCAGGTGCGCGGCGCCTTCGAGCGCCACGAAAGCAGCCTGCCGCAGGGCCTGTGGCTGGTGCGCCTGCGCCAGCCCTTCCTGGTCAGCGCTTTTCCTTCGGCGCGCTCGCCGGCCTTGCAACAGGCGGCGCGCCTGGAACTCGACCAGCTGCTCACGCGGGCTGTACGCTGAGCGCCATGGACGGCTTTCGCGCCCGCCTCTTCACCCTGCCGCGCTGGCTGCTGATGCAGCCGGTACGGGCCTACCGGCTGCTGCTGAAGCCGTGGCTGGGCAACACCTGCCGCTTCGAGCCCACCTGTTCGGCCTACGCGTTGCAGGCGCTGGAGCGGCACGGCGCCGTGGCCGGCACCACGCTCATCGGCTGGCGCATCCTGCGCTGCCAGCCCTGGTGCAACGGGGGTTGCGACCCGGTGCCCGAGAATCTTCCCCGTCCCATGGCAGGCCTGTTCACCCGCCTGGGCCTGACCCCTGACGCCGCGCTGCCGCCCGACGCTGGCCCGCCGCACCTCCCGACCCGGAAGCTCCCATGACCGATATCCGCCGCACCCTGCTCTGGGTGGTTTTCACCATGTCGCTCGTCCTGATCTGGGACGCCTGGCAGAAGCACACCGGCCACGGCTCGTTGTTCGGCGGGCCGCAAGGCAAGCCGGTGGCCAGCGCAGGCGGCCCGCAGCCCAACGCGGCCTCGGCCGCGGGCGTGCCGGCGCCCGTGGCCGCGGCCGTGCCTGCCGCCGCCGGGGCGGCACCTGCGTTGCCAGGCCTGCCCAGCGTAGCCCCGCCGACCAGCGAACGCGTGACCATCACCACCGACGTCGTCAAAGCCACTTTCGACAGCGTGGGCGGCAACCTGGTGCGCCTGGAATTGCTGGACTACCGCGACGCGATGGACGGCAAGCAGAACGTTGTACTGCTCGACCAGAGCGCGTCGCGCCTGTACGTGGCGCAGACCGGGCTGGTGGCCGCGCAGCCGGGCGTGGTGCTGCCCAACCACTTCACGCAGATGAGCGTGGTGGCGGGTGAACGCACGCTGGCGCCCGGCGCCAAGGAAATGACGCTGCGCTTCGAGTCGCCGGCCGTCGAAGGCCGCAAGCTGGCCAAGACCTATACCTTCAAGCGCGGCGAGTACACGATCGGCGTGAAGCACGAGGTGCACAACGAAGGCAGCACGCCGGTGACACCGCAGCTCTACCTGCAGCTGGCCCGCGACGGCAACCCACCGGCCGGCGAAAGCAGCTTCTACTTCACCTTTACCGGCCCGGCGATGTACACCGACGCCAACAAGTTCAAGAAGATCGACTTCAAGGACATCGCCAAGGGCAGCGCCGACCACCCGAAGTCGGCCAGCGACGGCTGGGTGGCGATGGTGCAGCACTATTTCGCCTCGGCCTGGCTGGTCGGCGCGCCCGGGCCGCGCGAGTTCCGCACCGCCAAGGTCTCGGACAACCACTACACCGTGGCCATGGTGCTGCCGCTGGGTGAACTGGCGCCCGGCGCCACGGTGACGCACGAGTCGGTGCTGTTTGCCGGCCCGCAGGAAGAGAACAAGCTTGCCGCGCTGGCACCCGGTCTCGAGCTGGTGAAGGACTACGGCTGGCTGACGGTGCTGAGCAAGCCGCTGTTCTGGCTGCTGACGCAACTGCACGGCATGCTCAACAACTGGGGCTGGGCCATCGTCGGCCTGGTGGTGCTGCTGAAGATCGCCTTCTACTGGCTCAACGCCAGCGCCTACCGCAGCATGGGCAAGATGAAGGCTGTCGCACCCAAGGTCACCGAGCTGCGCGAGCGCTACAAGGACAAGCCGCAGGAGATGCAGCAGCAGATGATGCGCATCTACCGCGAGGAGAAGGTCAACCCGCTGGGCGGCTGCCTGCCAATCTTCGTGCAGATGCCGTTTTTCATCGCGCTGTACTGGGTGCTGCTGAGCAGCGTCGAGATGCGCGGTGCACCCTGGCTGGGCTGGATCACCGACCTGGCCGCCAAGGACCCGTGGTTCATCCTGCCGGTGCTGATGACCGCCAGCTCGCTGTTCCAGGTCTGGCTGAACCCGACGCCGCCCGATCCGATGCAGGCCAAGATGATGTGGTTCATGCCGCTGGCCTTCGGCTTCATGTTCTTCTTCTTCCCTGCCGGCCTGGTGTTGTACTGGCTGACGAACAACATCCTGTCGATCGCGCAGCAGTGGTTCATCAACAAGCAGCTCGGCGTGCTCGGGAAATAGCGCACGCTTGCCGCGGGGCCGCCCCCTGCCTGGGGGTTGAGCTGCGTGCCGCATGCGCCGAACATCACCGCATGCGGGCGACCCGGTTCGATCAGAGCCGGCTCAGGAGTCCCGGCACGAAGCCTTCACCGGCCCAGCGCTACTCCACCCGCGCCATCTTCTGACGCGCTGCGCCCCGACATCCCCGCCGATGCGCGCCGCCGAAACCAGGCCCGAAGCCAGCAGGCTGCCGGGCCGCCACCAGGACCCCATCGTCGCCATTGCCTCGGCCCCCGGCCGCGGCGCGGTGGGCATCGTGCGCGCCTCGGGGCGCGACCTGTCGGCGCTGGTGCTGGCCGTCTGCGGCCGGCTGCTGATGCCGCGCCAGGCGACGCTGCTGCCCTTCCTGGGCGAAGGCGGCGAGACACTGGACCGCGGCCTGGCCCTGCACTTCCCGGCGCCGAACTCCTACACCGGCGAAGACGTGCTCGAGCTGCAGGCCCACGGCGGCCCGGTGCTGCTGCAGCTGCTGCTGGCGCGCTGCCTGCAGGCCCAGCCCGGCCTGCGCCTGGCCGAGCCGGGCGAATTCACCGAGCGCGCCTTCCTCAACGACAAGCTCGACCTGGCGCAGGCCGAGTCCGTGGCCGACCTCATCGACGCCAGCACCGAGGCCGCGGCGCGCTCGGCCGCACGCTCGCTCAGCGGCGACTTCTCCGCGGAAGTGACGCGGCTCGCCGAACGCACGGTGCAGCTGCGCATGCTGGTGGAAGCCACGCTCGACTTCCCCGAGGAAGAGATCGACTTCCTCGAAAAGGCCGGCGCGCGCGCCCAACTCGACAGCCTGGTGGCCACGCTGGACGCCGCGCTGGCCCGCGCGCGCCAGGGCGCGCTGCTGCGCGAGGGCCTGCGCGTCGTGCTGGCCGGGCAGCCCAACGTCGGCAAGAGCAGCCTGCTGAACGCGCTGGCCGGCGCCGAGCTGGCCATCGTCACGCCCATCCCCGGCACCACGCGCGACAAGGTCAGCGAAACGGTGCAGATCGAAGGCGTACCGCTGCACATCACCGACACCGCCGGCCTTCGCCACGACACCGAGGCCGCCGACGAGGTCGAGCGCATCGGCATCGGCCGCAGCTGGCAGGCCATCGGCCAGGCCGACGCAGTGATCTTCCTGCACGACCTGGCGCGCCTGGGTGAAGCGGGTTACCAGGCGGCCGAGGCTGCCATCGCGGGCCAGCTGCCCACCGGCGTGCCGGTGCTGGACGTCTACAACAAGGCCGACCTGCCGGTGGCCAGGCTGCCCGAACTGCCCGCGGGCGGGTTGATGCTGTCGGCGCGCACCGGGCAGGGCCTGGACGACCTGCGCCACGCCTTGCTGGCCCAGGCCGGCTGGCAGGCCGCGCCCGAAGGCCTGTTCATCGCCCGCCGGCGCCACGTGCATGCGCTGCAGCGGGCCCGCGAACACCTGCTGCGCGCGCAGGCCCACGCCGCGCAGCGCGACGCCGCGCTCGACCTGCTGGCCGAGGAACTGCGGCTGGCGCATCGCGCTCTGGGCGAGATCACGGGGCAGTTCAGCAACGAAGACCTGCTGGGGGTCATCTTCGGGAGTTTCTGCATCGGCAAGTGAGGCCCCCGCTGCAGCCCTCTCACAGAAGTGTGGCTTTGCCACATTCCATGACCCCTGCGGGCGGGAGTGACGAAGTCATTGCCTCTGGATGCTCAGTGCCCCTCGAAGTCCACCAGCGTGTACAGCGCCAGCCCCGATTCGCGCAGCTTGCGCGAACCGCCGAGCTCCGGCAGGTCGACGATGGCCGCGCCTTCGATGACCTCGGCGCCCAGCCGCTCCAGCAGCCGCCGGCCGGCCATCATGGTGCCGCCGGTGGCGATGAGGTCGTCGATCAGCACCACGCGGTCGCCGGGTTTCACGGCGTCGGTGTGCAGCTCGACGGTGGCGCTGCCGTACTCGAGCTCGTAGGTCTCGGCCACCGTGGTGAAGGGCAGCTTGCCCTTCTTGCGGATGGGCACGAAGCCGATGTTCAGTTCGTAGGCCATCACCGCGCCGATGATGAACCCGCGCGCGTCCAGCCCGGCGATGGCGCTGGGCTGGACGTCGAAGTAGCGGTGCACGAACTGGTCGATCAGCACACGGAAAACGCGCGGGTTGGCCAGCAGCGGGGTGATGTCGCGGAACATGACGCCCGGCGCCGGCCAGTCCGGCACGGTGCGGATGTGGCTGCGGATGTACTCGGCGGGTGAAACGGTGGGGTCGGCGTTCATCGCCGAATCATAGGCAGCGGCGGCGCCGGCGCGGCCAGTGCGCACCGCCGATGCGTCAGGCCGGCGCGACGCGCGCCACCACCTGCACGCCACCCCGCCCGTCGGCGCGCAGCACCAGACCTTCGCCCGAGGACGCGTTTTCCTGCACCAGCGCGGACAGCACGAACATGTGCGTGACCCAGACCTCGAAACCCGCGCGCTGGCGCGCCACGCCGGCCAGCGCGTCACGCAGCAGTCCCAGGTGCTCGGCATGGGTCTGCTCGGTGTAGCCGCGCGGCGAGCCCAACGCGGGCCAGGCCTCGGCGCCGCCGAAGGCCAGCTTGGCGGTCTCGCGGCAACGGCACCAGGGGCTGGTGCGCACGCGAGTGGGTTTCAGGTCCTGGCGCTGGAACCACAGGCCGATGCGCTGCGCCTGCGCGCGGCCCTCGTCGTTGAGGTTGCGCTGGCTGCGGCAATCGTCGAGCGTAAAGCCCGGTGGGTCGAAGGTGCCGGGTGCGAGGGCATGGCGCAAGGCGATGACGACGCCGCCCTCGCGCAGGGCGCTGGCGGCGACGTCCGCGGCCTGGGCGGAGGCCAGCGCCGGCAGCGCCGACAGCGGCAGGGCCAGGCCGGTGCGCAGCAGCGCGCGGCGGGAAGTGGGGTTCATGCGGGGGATCATCCCCGCAAGAGCTTTTCCTCTGCCAGAGACAGGGGTTCGGGGCGGCCCGACAGCACCAACGTGTCGCCGGCGGCCAGCACGTAATCGGCTGCCGGCGCGGTGACGCCGCCGCTGGCGCGACGCACCGAGACCACGCTCACCCCCACCGCGTGCAGCGCCTGCGCGTCGAGTGTGCGGCCCAGGCAGCGAGCGGCTTCGGGCAGGGTCACGCTCTGCAGCCGGGCCTGGTCGATCTCGCCCGCGGTGTCGTCGTCGGCGCCGTGGAAGTAGCCGCGCAGCAGCGTGTAGCGGGCGTCGCGCGCGTCGCGCGTGATGCGAATGACCCGTTTCATCGGCACGCCCACCAGCGCCAGCGCGTGGCTGGCCAGCATCAGGCTGCCCTCGATGGCCTCGGGCACCACTTCAGTGGCGCCGGCGGCGCGCAGCCTCTCGATGTCGCTGTCGTCGATGGTGCGCACGATCACGGGCACTTTGGGCGCGTGGGCGCGCACCAGGTCCAGGATCTTCAGTGCGCTGGGCGTGTCGTGGTAGCTGACCACCACCGCGGCGGCGCGCGCCAGGCCGGCGGCCATCAGGCTGGGCAGGCGCGCGGCGTCGCCGTAGACCACGCTCTGCCCGGCGGCGGCGGCCTGGCGCACGCGGTCGGGGTCGAGGTCCAGGGCCATGTAGGGGATGCCCTCGGGCGTCAGCAGCCGCGCCAGGTTCTGGCCGCTGCGGCCATAGCCGCAGATGATGACGTGGCGTTCGGTGGCGATGGCCTTCTTCGCGATGCTGGTCAGCGCCACCGACTGCATCAGCCAGTCGTTGGCGCTGAGTCGGTTGACGATGCGGTTGCTGTACATGATGAGGAAGGGCGTGGCCAGCATCGACATCACCATGCTGGCCAGGATGGGGCTCATCCACTCGGGCGAGACGAGGCCGCGGTCGGCGCCCAAGGTCAGCAGCACGAAGCCGAATTCGCCCGCCTGTGCGAGATACAGGCCGGTGCGCAACGCCACGCCCGGCGCGGCGTGGAAGACACGCGCGAGCGCGGCCACCAGCACGAACTTGGCGACGATCGGCAGCGTCGTCAGCAGCAGCACCAGCAGCCACTGGTCGAGCACCGGCCGCCAGTCGAGCTTCATGCCGATGGTGATGAAAAACAGGCCCAGCAGCACGTCGTGGAAGGGCCGGATGTCGGTTTCCACCTGGTGCTTGTATTCGGTCTCGGCCACCAGCATGCCGGCGACGAAGGCCCCCAGCGCCAGGCTCAGGCCGGCGTGTTCGGTGAGGTAGGCCAGGCCCAGTGTGACGAGCAGCAGGTTCAGCATGAAGAGCTCTTCGCTCTTGCGCCGCGCCACCAGCGTGAGCCACCAGCGCATCACACGCTGGCCGCCGACCAGCAACACGGTGAGCAGCGCTGCCGCCTTCAGTGCCGCCAGGCCCATCGCGATGGCCATGTCTTCGCCGGAACTGCCCAGCGCCGGGATCAACACCAGCAGCGGCACCACGGCCAGATCCTGGAACAGCAGCACGCCCATCACACGCCGGCCGTGCTCGCTTTCGAGCTCCAGCCGTTCGGCCATCAGCTTCACGACGATGGCGGTGGAGCTCATCGCGATGGCGCCGCCCAGCACCACGGCGCCCTGCCAGCCCATGCGCCAGGACTCACCGAAGACGCCCACGTAGGCCGACACCAGCAGGAAGTGGCCCAGCAGCGTGCCGGCGATGGTCAGCATCACCTGGCTCAGGCCGAGGCCGAACACCAGCGTGCGCATGCTGCGGAGCTTGGGCAGGTTGAACTCGAGGCCGATGACGAACATCAGGAAGACGACGCCGAACTCGGCCAGGTACTTCACGCCCACGGTGTCCTTGGCCAGCGCCAGCGCGTTGGGGCCGATGAGCACGCCCACCACCAGATAGCCCAGCATCGGCGGCAGCTTCAGCGAACGGCAGACGACCACGCCGAGCACCGCGGCGATCAGGTAGAGCAGGACGAGTTCGAGGGTGGACGCCAATGCCGCAGGGGGGGTGCCTAGAATGGGCCGATCGTATTCGACGCCCTCGCAGGCGCCGCCCCATACCTGGCCCTTTCCGCTTGGACACCGCCCCTGCCTTCGACCCCGCGCGCGCACTGCGCATGGCGGCCCGCACCTTCGAGATCGAAGCCGGCGCGCTGACGGCGCTGGCCTCGCGTCTCGATGAAGCGTTTGTGCGTGCCGTGCAGGCGGTGCTGGCCTGTCGGGGCCGCGTGGTGGTGATGGGCATGGGCAAGAGCGGCCATGTCGGCCGCAAGATCGCGGCCACGCTGGCCTCCACCGGCACGCCGGCGATGTTCGTGCACCCGGCCGAGGCCAGCCACGGTGATCTGGGCATGGTGATGACGGGCGACGTCGTGCTGGCCATCAGCAACAGTGGCGAAAGCGACGAGCTCGCCGCGCTGCTGCCGGCGCTGCGGCGGCTGGGCGTGGTCTTCGTGGCGATGACCGGGCGCGCCGATTCGACCCTGGCAAAACACGCCGACATCGTGCTCAGCAGCGCGGTCGACGAAGAGGCCTGCCCGCTCAACCTGGCGCCTACGGCCAGCACCACGGCGCAGATGGCGCTGGGCGACGCACTGGCGGTGGCGCTGCTCGACGCGCGCGGCTTCAAGCCCGATGATTTCGCGCGTTCGCACCCCGGCGGCAGCCTGGGGCGCAAGCTGCTGATGCACGTGTACGACCTGATGCGCAGCGGCGACGCCGTGCCCAGCGTGCCGCCGAGCGCCAGCTTCAGCCAACTGCTGCGCGAGATGACGGACAAGGGCCTGGGCTTCACGGCAGTGACCGGCGACGACCGGCGGCCGCTGGGCATCTTCACCGACGGCGACCTGCGCCGCCGCATCGAAAGTGGTGCCGACCTGCGCGCACTGACCGCCGAACAGGTGATGCACCAGACGCCGCGGCTGGTGCGCGAGGATGCGCTGGCGGTCGATGCCGCCGATGTCATGGAGCAGCACCGCATCACCAGCGTGCTGGTGGTGGACGCTGACGGCTGTCTTGTCGGCGCGCTGAATTCGAACGATCTGATGCGCGCGAAGGTGATCTAGCGCCATGGGCCCCGCACTCAGCTTTCCGCCCGAACTGCTGCTGCGCGCCCAGGGCGCCGGCCTGGGCCTGAAGGCGGCCATCTTCGACGTCGACGGCGTGCTCACCGACGGGCGCATTTACATCGATCAGCACGGCGAGACGGTGAAGGCCTTCAACACGCTGGACGGCCACGGACTGAAGCTGCTGAAGCAGGGGGGCATCGAGCCGCTGGTCATCACCGGCCGCGACTCGCCGGCGGTGCGCCGGCGTGTGGCCGACCTTGGGCTGGTGCACGCCGTCTATGGCGCCCAGGACAAGCTGGCGGCGGCGAACACGCTGCTGGCGGCTCTGGGCTTGGGCTGGGACGAGGTGGCGGCGATAGGCGACGACTGGCCCGACCTGCCGTTGCTGGCGCGCGCCGCCTTCGCCGGCGCGCCCGCGAACGCGCATGCCGAGGTCAAGGCGGTGGCCCACCACGTCACCACGGCCGCTGGCGGCCATGGCGCAGCGCGCGAGTTCTGCGACCTGCTGCTGATCGCCGCCGGCCGCTACGCCGCGTTGCTGCAGGGCCACCTGCAGACCCTGGACGGCGCCTGAGCGTCCGCCCGATGCCCGCCGCCATGAGACGCTTCGTGTCGACCCACCCGTCGGTGCAGGGGCGGTCGTGAGCGTCGAACTGCACCTGCCCGACCTGCCCGAGGTGCCGATCTCGCTGGGCCCGGCGCGCGCCGGGCCGCCGCGCCCGCGCATGCCCTGGCACCTGCGGCTGCGTGAAGCGCTGTCGGCCTACCTGCCGCTGCTGCTGATGAGCCTGCTGGCGCTGGCGAGCTGGTGGCTGGTGAAGAACTCGCCGCGGCCGCTGAGCGTGGCCGAGGATCGCCCGGTGAACAGTGAGCCGGATTACACGATGAGCGGTTTTGCGCTCGAGCGCTTCGACGCCACCGGGCGCTTGCGGCTGCGCATCGAGGGGGCGCAGCTGCGGCACTTTCCGGCCAGCGACCGCATCGAGATCGACGATGCGCGCATCCACGCCGTGGCCGAGGACGGCCGCATCACGCTGGCGCATGCGCGCCAGGCCATCGGCAACGGCGACGGCAGCGAGATGCAGCTGCTGGGCGGCGCCGAGGTCAGGAGCCAGGACGGCAACGGTGCCCCGCTGCTGATGCGCGGCGAGTTCCTGCACGCCTTCCTGGTGACCGAGCGGGTGCGCAGCCACCTGCCAGTGCAGGTGCGCCAGGGCGCCAACGAGTGGCGCGCCGGCGGCCTGGACTACGACCACGCCGCCCGCCGGCTGGAACTGGCGGGCCCGATGCGCGCCGAGCTCGCGCCGCGCGCTGTACCCGCGGGCAAGGGGGCGAAATGAGCGCCGGCGCGCGGGCCGCACCGTCGACCGCCCCGCCGCCGCGGCAGGCCGCCTGAGGTGAACGCGCCGCCGCTCGTTTTCATCACCGGGGCCTCCAGCGGCATCGGCCAGGCGCTGGCGGCGCGTTGCGCGGCGGCGGGCTGGCGGCTGGCACTCGTGGCGCGCCGCACGGCCGCGTTGCAGGCCTGGGCTGCGGCGCAGGGCCTGGGCGCCGAGCGCTGCGGCATCTACGTGGCCGACGTCATGGTCACCGACAGCATCGTGCAGGCGGGCCAGGACTGCATCACACGCCAGGGCCTGCCTGACGTCGTCATCGCCTGCGCCGGCGTCAGCATCGGCATCGACACGGCCGAGCGCGCCGACCTCGAGGTCATGAGCGACATGTTCGCGCTCAACAACGTCGGTCTCGCGGCCACCTTCCACCCCTTCGTGCGCGCCATGCGCGAACGCGGCTCGGGCACGCTGGTGGGCGTGGCGAGCGTGTCGGCCATCCGCGGGTTGCCGGGGCACGGCGCCTACTGCGCCAGCAAGGCCGGCGTGGTGGCGTATTGCGAGAGCCTGCGCGTCGAGTGCCGTGGTGAGGGCGTGAACGTGGTGACGCTGGTACCGGGTTACGTCGCCACGCTGCTGACGGCGGGCAACCCCTACCGCATGCCCTTTCTGATGGCGCCCGAGGCCTTCGCCGAACGTGCCTTCCGCGCCATCCAGGCCGGGCGCAGCTACGTCGTCATTCCCTGGCAGATGGGCGTGGTGGCCAAGCTGCTGCGCCTGCTGCCGAACGCCGTGTACGACCGCCTGCTGGCGCGCCGCGGCCGCAAGCCGCGTCGCACCTGAGTGGCCGGCGCGCGCGGTGCCGAAAGGCCCGGGCCGCCCGAAGCCCACCGGCGGCATGACAGCATGGCGCCGCCATGATCGACGTCGTTGTCTTCTTCTTCCTGCTCGGGGTGCTGGCGCGCCTGGTCAAGAGCGACCTGCGCCTGCCCGAGGCGCTGTACGAGACGCTGTCGATCTACCTGCTGCTGGCGATCGGCCTGAAGGGCGGTATCGAGCTCAGCAAGCAGCCGCTGGTCGCGCTGGCGCCGCAGGTGGCGGCCTGCATGGCGCTGGGCTTTGCTATTCCCCTGCTGCTGTTCCCGCTGGCGCGTGCCCTGCGGCTGGGGCGCGCCGACGCAGCGGCGCTGGCGGCGCACTACGGCTCGGTCAGCGTCGTCACCTTCGCGGTGGCGACGGCGGCGCTGGCGCGGCAGGGCGTGGCCTACGAGAGCCACGCCGCATTGTGGGTGGCGGTGATGGAAGCCCCCGGGCTGGTGACCGGCATCCTGCTGGCGCGCATGGGCAGCGGCGGTGCCGGCGACTGGCGCCGTCTCGCCCACGACGTGCTCTTCGGCAAGAGCGTGCTGCTGCTGATGGGCGGGCTGGCTATCGGCGCTGTGGCCGGCGTCGAGGGTACGGCACCGATCAAGGCCGTGTTCATCGACCCCTTCAAGGGCGTGCTGGCGCTCTTCCTGCTGGAGCTGGGCCTGGTGGCCGGCGGCAGGTTGGCCGAGGTGAGGCGCTTCGGTGCCGCGGTGCTGGTGATCGGCCTCGGCGCACCGCCGCTGCTGGCGCTTGCGGGGGCCTTCACCGGGCTGGCGTTGGGGCTGTCCACCGGCGGCGTGGCGCTGCTGGCCACGCTGGCGGCCAGCGCCAGCTACATCGCCGCACCGACGGCGATGCGCATCGCCGTGCCCGAGGCCAACGCGGCGCTGTCGATCACGGCCGCGCTGGGCATCACGTTTCCGTTCAACATCGTGGTCGGCATCCCCCTTTACATCGCGCTGGCGCAGAGGCTCACGGCATGACGCTGTCCAAACACCCCAAGACGTTGCTCGTCATCGTCGCCGAAGCCGTGCTCGAGCGGCGCCTGGTGCAGGAAGCGCGTGAGCGCGGCGCGCAGGGCTGGACCGTCACCGAGGTGCATGGCGGCGGCCACGAAGGGGTGCGCGAAGGCGCCTGGGAGGCCGACCGCACGGTCGAGCTGAAGGTGATCTGCGACGCCACGGTGGCCGACACGATCGCCGAGCACGTGCTGGCCACCTACGCGCCGCACTACAGCGTGGCGCTGTACTTCAGCACGGTGGCGGTGCTGCGGCCCGAACGCTACTGAAGGCAGGCGTAGAGGGCGCCGCCGTCTGGCCAAGCGCCGCCCAGCGGCCGGGCAGCAAAAAGGGCACCCCGGGGTGCCCTTCGTGTTTGCAGCCTGCGCGAGGCTGCGCTGGGGGTCGGGGTTCAGTAACCGCCGCGGCTGCCGCCGCCGCTGCCGCCACCACCACCGTAGCCGCCACCACCGCCACCGCCGCTGCGGCCGCCACCACCGCCGCCGTAGGGGCTGCGACCACCGCCGCCGCCGCCGTAGGGGCTGCGACCACCGCCGCCGCCGGGACCACCACCGCCGGCACCACCGCCGCCGCTGCCACCACCACCGTAGCCGCCGCCACCGCTTCCGCCGCCACCGCTTCCGCCACTTCCGCCGCCACCGTAGCCGCCACCGCCACCACCGTAGCCGCCGCCACCACCACCGCTGCGGCCACCACCGCCACCGCCGAAGCCGCCCGGACGCTCTTCACGCGGGCGCGCTTCATTGACGACGACGGCGCGGCCGTCGATCGGCTGGCCATTCATGCCGTTGATGGCTGCTTGCGCCTCCGGGTCCGAGCCCATTTCCACGAAGCCGAAGCCCTTGGAGCGGCCGGTTTCACGGTCCATCATGACCTTCGCGGACGTGACGGTGCCGAACTGCGAAAAGGCCTGGAGCAGCGAGTCGTCGCGCACCGAATAGGCCAGATTACCTACGTAAAGTTTGTTTCCCACGGGGAGCCCTCAAAAGAACCATTCAAAAACCATGCGGAGCTCAACCCTGCGTGAACCAATCATGCGAAAGGTGCGGCTGCCAGACACAGACTCCCTATTAGGGCACCGCTGAACAGAGCATGTAAAGAAGCCACGCGTCAAGTGTTGTTTTCGCGCCCCGAGGACAAACCCGCCTGTGTCGCGGTCCAGCCGCAGTGCGTGCACCGAGCGGGCGCGCACGCGGCCGCCACGCCGCCAGCACCTACCATCGCGGCATGGATCTGCTGAAGCCCCTGATCGCCCTGCTGGCCATCGTGAATCCGATCGGCGTGGTGCCGTTTTTCATCCACTTCACGCAGTCCTTCAGCCGCGAGGAGCGCCAGCGCACGATACGCATCAGCAGTTTCTCCGCCTTCGTGGTGATTGCCGTCAGCGCCGTCGCCGGGCTGAAGGTGATCGAGTTTTTCGGCATCTCGCTGGCCTCGTTCCAGGTCGGCGGCGGCACGCTGCTGCTGATCAGCTCGCTGGCCATGCTCAACGCCCAGCCGGCCGAAAGCAGGCCAAGCGATGTCGACGAAGGCAACGAGAAGATCGACGCCGGTGCCAGCATCGCCGTGGTGCCGCTGACGATCCCGCTGCTGACGGGGCCGGCCACGATCTCGACGATGGTGATCTACGCCGACAAGACACGCCACCTGTGGCAGCTCGGCGTGCTGGTGGCCTACGGCGTGGTCATCGCGCTGATCACGTACCTGGTCTTCAGCGCCTCGGGGCGCATCGCCAAGGTGCTGGGGCGCACCGGCATCAACATCATGACGCGGCTGATGGGGCTGATCCTGGCCGCCATGGCCGTGGAGCTGCTGGCCGACGGGCTGACCAAGCTGTTTCCGGTGCTGGCCAGCCACATCGCACGCTGAAGCCGCGCGGCACCATCGGGTTCAAGCGCATGAACGACAGCACACCGGCCTTCGACTACGTCGTCGTCGGTGCCGGCACCGCCGGCTGCCTGCTGGCCAACCGGCTGTCGGCCGACCCGCGTTGCAGCGTGCTGCTGCTGGAAGCCGGCGGGCTCGACGACTACCACTGGATCCACATTCCGGTGGGCTACCTCTACTGCATCGGCAACCCGCGCACCGACTGGCTCTACTTCACCGAGGAAGACGCGGGGCTGAACGGCCGCAAGCTGCGCTATCCCCGCGGGCGGGTGCTGGGCGGCTGCAGCAGCATCAACGGCATGATCTACATGCGCGGTCAGGCACGCGACTACGACCACTGGGCGCAGCTCACCGGCGACGAGGGCTGGAACTGGGCGGCCTGCCTGCCCTTCTTCAAGCAGCACGAAGACCACTGGCGCGGCGCCGACGAGGCCCACGGCGCGGGTAAGGAATGGCGGGTCGAGAAGCAGCGGCTGCGCTGGGAGATCCTGGAAGCCTTCGCCGCCGCTGCGCAGCAGGCCGGCATTCCGGCCACCGACGACTTCAACCGCGGCAGCAACGAAGGCGTGGGTTACTTCGAGGTCAACCAGAAGCGCGGCGTGCGCTGGAACACGAGCAAGGCGTTCTATCGCCCCGTGCGGGGACGGCCCAACCTCACGCTGTGGACTGGCACCACCATCTCGCGCGTTCTGCTCGAAGGGCAGCGCGCGGTCGGTGTGGAGATGCTGCTCAAAGCGGGCGGCGCGCCCGTGCAGGTGCGCGCCGCGCGCGAGGTCGTGCTGTGCGCCGGCGCCGTGGGCACACCCCAGCTGCTGCAGCTGTCGGGTATCGGGCCCGGGGCACTGATGCACGAAAACGGCATCGCCGTGCGGCACGAATTGCCCGGCGTGGGCGAAAACCTGCAGGACCACCTGCAGATCCGCGCCGTGTTCGCGGTGCAGGGGGTGAAGACGCTGAACACGTTGGCCAATTCCGCCTGGGGCAAGGCGATGATCGGCCTGGAATACCTGCTGCGACGCAGCGGGCCGATGAGCATGGCGCCGTCGCAGCTGGGCGCGTTCACGCGTTCGTCGCCCGAACAGGCCTGGCCGAACGTCGAGTACCACGTGCAGCCGCTGTCGCTGGACGCCTTCGGCCAGCCGCTGCACAGCTACAACGCCTTCACCGCGAGTGTGTGCAACCTGAACCCGACGTCGCGCGGCTTCGTGCGCATCCGCAGCCCGCGGGTGCAGGACGCGCCGCGCATCCAGGCGCAGTACCTGTCCACGCCCGAAGACCGCCAGGTGGCCGCCGATTCGCTGCGCCTGACACGCCGTATCGCCGCCATGCCGGCGCTGGCGAAGTACCGGCCGCAGGAAGTGAAACCCGGCGTGCAGTTCCAGAGCGACGAGGAACTGGCGCGCCTGGCCGGCGACATCGGCACCACCATCTTCCACCCCGTGGGCACCTGCCGCATGGGCCGCGCGGGCGAGGCCGGCGCCGTAGTCGACCCGCGGCTGAAGGTGCAGGGCCTGGCCGGTCTGCGCATCGCCGACGCCAGCGTCATGCCCACCATCACCAGCGGCAACACCAACTCGCCCACGCTGATGATTGCCGAGCGCGCGGCCGCGTGGCTGCAGCACGACGCCGCGCGCGATTTCACGCATCAGGGCTGAACCGCGGCGGGTATGTCCGGATGGCGACGCAGGGGCGCGTTGTTACATTCATGACACCTGTGGCGGTGCGCGCGCAAGCGTCGCCGCCCCACGGGGGCCTGAGGAGACAACGGACAGAATTCGAAGCAAAGCACAGCAGACCCGCCCCGCAGATGGGCAGGCTTTCAGGCGCCGAACTCCGGCGCTTTTTTCATGGGGCGGCGGAACTGGGCCGCCTTTGCCATGCCTTTCGCAACACCGTCGCGGCGCCGGCTGCCTACGATGGCGGGTGATACCCCTCGAAAGCCCCGCCATGTCCGTGAACCCCGAACTGCGCAAGCTGGACATCGACATCCCCTCGCAGCCGCAATCGCTGGTGCAACTGTCGCTGCTGATGGCCGAGGACGACGTCAACCTGCAGGCGGTGGCCGCCCTCATCGAGATCGACATGGCGCTGGCCGCCGCGGTGATGAAGGCGGTGAACTCTTCGCTCTACGGCCTGAAGGGGCGGGTGCAGAGCGTGCACCAGGCCATCGGCTACCTGGGCATGCGCGAGGTGGCGGGCATCACTTTCGAAATGGGCCTGCGCGCCGCCTTCCCGCCGGCGCCCGAACTCGAGCCGCTTTGGGACCGCGCCGGCAAACGCGGCCTGCTGATGGGCCGGCTGGCCTCGCGGCTGTCGCTGGATGCCTGGGCCGCGCACTCGGCCGGCCTGTTCGAGGAATGCGGCAAGGCGGTGCTCTTCCGCCACGCCACCGACCATTACCGCGCCATGCTGCGCGCCGCCGGCAGCGACACCGAGCTGGCGATGCTGGAACACGCCGGCTTCGGCGTCAGCCACGACGCTCTCGGCGCCGCGCTGTGCGAAAGCTGGGGCCTCGGCCCGGCGGCGGTGGCCAGCGTGCGCCACCACGTCGAAGCGCAGGCGCACTACCGCCTGCCCGAGGCCGAGGCGCGGCGCTCGATCTGCGCGCTGTCGGTGCTGGCGCAGGTGCTGATGCACGAACCCGAGGCGCTGGACACGGCCGTGATGGCCATCGCGCAGGCCGCCGATCTCGACGAGACGCTGGTGCTGCGCGCCG
The DNA here is from genome assembly GCA_038205425.1 of Burkholderiales bacterium. GTDB lineage: Bacteria > Pseudomonadota > Gammaproteobacteria > Burkholderiales > Burkholderiaceae_C > Rubrivivax. The sequence continues at coordinate 18,011 of JBBRBW010000002.1, forward strand.
CGCGGCAGACGCACGAGCAGCTGGAAGCCGCAGCCGCGCAGGGCCGCTGAGGCGGGCTGGCGGCGCGGCTGCGCCGGCCCCGGCCGCCGCCGCTGCCCACGCGCGGCGCCACACGGATGAAGGGCGTGGGCCAAGTAAGCTTCAGGAAAGCCCGCCTGTCCACGGCGGCCCTCCTTCGGTAGGCTCGCTCCCTCTTTCGCTGCTTGGGCCGACCTGCCCGCCCCCCACACCATGGCTTCGACCGTTTCGCCTGACGCGCTGGCGCTGCAGCGCCTGTACCACTGGGAAAAGACCAGCCCCGACCGCGTGGCGCTGACACAGCCGCTGGGTGGCGGGCCGGTGCGCGACTACACCTGGCGCGAAGTCGTCGACCAGAGCCGGCGCATGGCCGCACACCTGCAGAGCCTGGGCCTGAAGCCCGGCGACAAGGTGGCGCTGCTGGCCAAGAACACCGCGCACTGGCTGATGGCCGACTTCGCGATCTGGATCGGCGGCTTCGTTTCGGTGCCGCTGTATCCCACGCTGGCGGCTGGCACCATCCGCCAGATCCTGGACCACAGCGAGGCCAGGCTGCTCTTCGTCGGCAAGCTCGACGGCTGGGAAGGCATGAAGCCGGGCATCCCGGCCGGCCTGCCCTGCATCGCGCTGCCGCTGGCGCCCGACGACGCGGCCAAAGCCTACCCGCGCTGGGAAGACATCACCGCCAAGACCGAGCCGTTGAAGGGTGAGCTGGTGCGCGACGCCGACGAGCTGTCGACCATCATGTACACCTCGGGCACCACTGGCGCGCCCAAGGGCGTGATGCACAGCTTCGCGACCTTCGCCTGGGCCGTGCAGAGCGGCCTGAAGCGCGTGCCCATCGACAACAGCGCGCGCATGCTGAGCTACCTGCCGCTGAGCCACGTCGCCGAGCGCACGCTGGTCGAGCACGGCATGCTGGCCACCGGCATGCACGTGTACTTCGCCGAGAGCCTGGACACCTTCACTTTCGACCTGCAGCGTGCACTGCCTACGGTGTTCTTCAGCGTGCCGCGGTTGTGGGTGAAGTTCCAGCAGGGCATCAACCAGAAGATGCCGCCGGCCAAGCTCGACCGCCTGCTGAAGATTCCCATCCTCGGCGGCATCGTGCGCAAGAAGATCCTCAAGGCGCTGGGCCTGCAGGACTGCACCTGGGCCGCCGGTGGTGCGGCGCCCATGCCGCCGGAACTGCTGCGCTGGTACAACAAGCTCGGGCTGGATCTGGTCGAGGTCTACGGCATGACCGAGAACTGCGGCGTCAGCCACGCCACGCTGCCGGGCAAGCAGCGCCCGGGCACCGTGGGCCTGCCCTACGACGGCATCCAGAGCCGCATCGACCCGGTGACGAGCGAGATCCAGATGAAGGCGCCCTGCCTGATGCTGGGCTATTACAAGGAACCCGAGCTCACGCGCCAGGCCTTCACCGATGACGGCTGGCTGCACACCGGCGACAAGGGTGCACTCGACGCCGAGGGCAACCTGAAGATCACCGGCCGCGTGAAGGACCTGTTCAAGACCAGCAAGGGCAAGTACGTGGCCCCGGCGCCCATCGAGGACAGGCTCGTCATGCACCCGGCGGTGGAAGCGGTGTGCGTGACCGGCGCCAACCTCGGCCAGCCGCTGGCGCTGGCGATGCTGAACCCCGAGGGCGTGAAACGCTCGCAGGACAGCGCCGGCCGCGCCGAACTGGAAACCTCGATGGCCGCGCACATCAAGGCCATCAACGAGTTGCTCGACCCGCACGAGCAGCTCGACTGTGTGGTGCTGATGGTCGAGGCCTGGTCGGTGGACAACGACATCATCACGCCCACCTTCAAGGTCAAGCGCAACCGCATCGAGGACCTGTTCGCGAAGAACTACGACACCTGGGTCGGCATGCGCAAGAAGGTGGTCTGGTATTCGAACTGAGCCGCGGGCCGCGGCGCTTCAGGGCGTCGCGGCCGAAGCGGCCGAGGCCGCGCGCGTGGGCACGACGACACCGGCGGCCAGCGGGATCTCATCGCTGACGGATACGCCGGTGACGTAGTAGCGGGTGTCGCCGAAGCAGCTGCCGGGCAGGCCGACCTTCTCCTCGTAGTGCAGCGACACCCGCTTGCCCATCGCTCGCGTGACCTGCGCCGCCACGGCTTCGTCCCAGATCGTGAACAGGAACTTTTCCGGCGTGGTGCCGGGCAGCGAAACGAGCGCCAGCTCACCTTCCCAGGTCTTGCACAGCCAGCCCTTGTTCGACAGCTTCTGTACCCAGCCGGCACGCTCGCCGCTGGAATAACTCCAGCTCAGCGCCGCCCAGAAGTACAGCGCCAGCAGGGCGACGAGCACAAAGAGGGGCAGGACGACGCGTTTGAACATGGGGTGAGACTCAGGCGGGGAAGGCCGGATTATCGGTGGCGGCCAGCGCCAGCTCGGCGGCGGCCAGGTCTTCGAGCGCGCTGCCGACCGCCTTGAAGACCGTGATCTCGCCGGCCGACAGCCGGCCCGGGCGTTCACCACGGCACAGCTGGGCCAGCGTGCCCTGCAGCCGGGCGGTGTCGAAGCGGCCCTCGGCGATGGCGCCCAGCAGGTCGCCCGACTTGGCCAGCGCTTCTTCGGTGTCGACAAAAACGCGGCCACGCGCCAGGCAGGCGCCGTCGGCCTCGCGCATCGTGGGCGTGAAGCTGCCGATGAGATCGAGGTGCGCGCCCGGCGCCAGCCAGGCGCCCTGCACCAGAGGCGCGGTGGCCAGCGTGGCGCAGCTGACGATGTCTGCGCGGCGCACCGCGGCTTCGAGGTCGCTCGTGGGCTCGGCATCCACGCCCTGCGCGCGCAACTGCGCTACCAGCGCCGCCGCGCCGGCGGGTCGGTGGTTCCACACCGTCACGCGGCGCAGGCCGGGCCGCACGCTGCGCATCGCCGCGGGCAGCAGCGCCGCCACGCGGCCGCTGCCCACCACCAGCAGGTGGTGGGCGTCCTCGCGCGCCAGAAAACGCGCGGCCAGCGCGGCCGCCGCCGCGGTGCGCCGGTTCGTCAGTTCGCTGCCATCCAGCAGCGCCAGCGGCACGCCGGTGCTGGCGTCGAACAGCAGGTAGACGGCGTGCAGCCCGGGCAGGCCGCGCGCGCCGTTGTCCGGGAAGATGGTGATGGTCTTGACGCCGAAGCGACGCCCCGGCTGCCAGGCCGGCATCAGCAGCACCGTGCCGGCGTCGGCTATGGCGTGGGTGTGGCGCAGCGGCACCTCGCAGCCGCTGCGGAACATCGCCTCCAGCGCCGGCACCAGCGCGCCGAAGGGCAGGCGCTGGCGCAGCGTGGCGGCATCGAGTTGCAGCACGGCGCCGGCAGCCAGCGGCCTACTTGGTGTTGGCCTTGAAGCTCGTGAAGGCGCGCGTCTGCACGCGGCGGATATCCTGCGGCACGGCGTCGGGCACGGTCAGCTTGCCGATGTCGGCCGCGCTCGGGAAGACGGTGGGGTTGTCGGCCACCGACTTGGTGACGAACTTCTTCGACGCCGCGTTCGGGTTGGCGTAGAAGACCTTGTTGGTCAGCGACGCATGCACCTCCGGGCGCAGGATGTAGTTGATGAACAGGTGCGCGTTTTTCGGGTGCTTGGCGTCCTTGGGGATGGCCATGGTGTCGAAGAACAGCGTCGCGCCGTTGGGCGGGATCAGGGCCTGGATGTCCTGGCCGCTCTTGCTGTCGATGGCGCGCTGGCGCGCGATGTTGATGTCGCCCGAGTAGCCCATCACCACGCACAGCTGGCCGGCCGCCAGGTCGTTGATGTAGCCCGATGACGAAAAGCGCGTGACGAAGGGGCGCGCGCCGGCCAGCGCGGCCTTGGCGGCGTCGTAGTCCTTGGCCACCTTGCTGTACGCGTCCTTGCCGGCGTAGTTCATGGCCACCGGCAGCACTTCCGAAGCCGAGTCGAGCACGTTGATGCCGCAGCCCTTCAGCTTGCTGGCGTACTCGGGCTTGAAGATCAGGTCCCAGGGGTTGGCCGGCATCGGCGTGCTGCCCAGCGCGGCCTTGACCTTGCCGTTGTTGATGCCCACCGTCACGAAGCCCCACAGCCAGGTCACGAGGTGCTGGTTGCCGGGGTCGACGCCGGCCAGCTTCTCGAGCAGTGCCGGGTCGAGGTTGCCCCAGTTGCCGAGCTGGGCGCGGTCGAGCTTCTGGAACAGGCCGCCGGCGATCTGCGTCTTCGCGAAGTGCGCGCTCGGCACCACGATGTCGTAGCCGCTGTTGCCGGCCACCAGCTTGGCCTGCAGGATCTCGTTGGCGTCGTAGTTGTCGTAGCGGACCTTGATGCCCGTCTCTTTCTCGAAGTTCTTGAGCGTGTCTTCGGCGATGTAGTCCGACCAGTTGTAGATGTTCAGCACCTTGGGCTCGGTGGCCTGGGCGGCGGCGGTGAGCGCCGTGCCGGCCAGGGCCAGCGCGAGCAGGGTGCGGGTCAACAGGCGGGGCGTGGTCATGGCGGAGTTTCCTCTTCGGTGTGTCCCGGCTGTGTGCGGGATGTGTCCCCGGTGCACGGGGCCAGGGCTGAACGCGGCGGTCGGCATTTTGGACGACGGCGACGGCGCACGGGTGTCACCAGGCAATGGCCGTGCCGTCCCAGGCAAAAAAGCCGCCGCTCTGCTCGGCCTGCAGGCCGTCCAGCACCGCCAGCAGGTTGCGCGCCGCGTCGTCGGGCGTGGTCGCTTCGGCGTCGCCCAGGATCGGCGCCGACAGTGCCGACTTCACGGTGCCCGGATGCAGGGCGGCCAGCACCGCCAGCGGGCGCTTGCGGGCCATCTCGATGGCGGCGGTGTGCAGCAGCTGGTTCAGCGCCGCCTTGCTGGCGCGGTAGCTGTACCAGCCGCCCTTGCGGTTGTCGCCGATGCTGCCCACGCGTGCCGACAGCACCGCCAGCAGGCCCCGTTCCTTCAGCGGCAGCAGCGCGTGGAAATGCTTGAGCACCAGCGCGGGGCCTGCTGCGTTGACGGCCAGCGCCTGTGCCAGCGCCACCGGGTCGAGGTCGGCCAGGCGCTTCTCGGGTGAACGCGGGCCCAGCTGCAGCACGCCGGTGGCACACACCAGCAGGTGCAGCGGTCCCTGCGTGCGCAGCTGCGCCGCGGCGGCAGCGAGGCTGGCTTCGTCGGTGAGATCGACCGCAGGCGTGCCGCGGCGCGACAGTCCGAGCACACGCGCGCAGCGCGGGTCGGCCTGCAGGGCACGCACGAGCGCGCCGCCAATGGCGCCGCCGGCGCCGACGATGGCGGCGCTGTAGCCGTCGGGCAGGCTGATCAAGATGCGGCCGACGTCGGCCGGCGCAGGAACATGCCCCAGCCTTCCATCGACATCACGGTCTCGTCGCGCTGGTTCTGCACCGTCCAGCTGCTGCGCACCAGGCCGACGTGCGGCTTGCTGTTCATCGGCCGCGCCTCGAGGATGTCCATGCGCACGCGCAGCGTGTCGCCGGGGCGCACGGGCTGGTGCCAGCGCAGCGCGTCGATGCCCGGGCTGCCCTGGCTGGCGGCGTCGAGCAGGTAGCCGTCGCACATCATGCGCATCGTCATCGCGCAGGTGTGCCAGCCGCTGGCGCACAGGCCGCCGAAAAGCGTGCCCTCGGCGGCGGCGTCGTCGAGGTGGAAGGGCTGGGGGTCGAACTGGCGCGCAAAGGCCAGCACGTCTTCGCGCGAGACCGGCGTGCCGCCGAATTCCATGACCTTGCCGACGGGGAAGTCTTCCCAGTAAAGCCGGTAGCTGCGGGGGGTGTTCATGGGGCCAGCATAGCGGCGCCACAATTCGCCATCGTCCACGCACGGCATCGCCCCCCATGAGTCTCCTCATCCTCGGCCTGGTCCTCTTTCTCGGTGTGCACTCGGTGCGCATCTTTGCCGACGGCTGGCGCAGCCGCATCATCGCCGCGCGTGGTGAAAACGTCTGGAAGGGCCTCTACGCGCTGCTGTCGCTGGCCGGCTTCGCGCTCATCGTCTGGGGTTACGGCGTGGCGCGGCAGCAGCCGGTGGTGCTGTGGCCGTCGCCCGGCTGGACGCGCCACGTGGCGGCGCTGCTGATGCTGTTCGCTTTTGTGCTGCTCTTTGCTGCCTACGTGCAGGGCAACGCCATCAAGGCGGGCGTGAGGCATCCGATGGTGGTGTCGGTGAAGGTCTGGGCCATCGCCCACCTGCTGGCCAACAACACGCTGGCCGACCTGCTGCTCTTTGGCGGCTTCCTGCTGTGGGCGGTGCTGGACTTCCGCTCTTCCCGCCAGCGCGACCGCGCCGCCGGCACCGTCTACCCACCCGGCCGCGCCGTGCCCACCGTGATCACGGTGGTCGTGGGCCTGGCGGCCTACGTCGGTTTTGCCTTCTGGGCCCACCTGGCCTGGATCGGCGTGCGCCCCTTCGCCTGAACGGTGGCGTCGGCGTGAAGGCCTGACCGGTGAGCGAAGCGCTGCTCTGGACCTTGAGCGTGTCGCTCATCGTCGCCGGTGTTGCCGGCACGGTGCTGCCGGCGCTGCCCGGCACGGCCTTCGTGCTGGGCGGCATCGTGCTCGGCGCGTGGATCGATGATTTCACCCGTGTCGGCGCCGCAACGCTGGCGCTGGTGAGCGTGCTGGCGGTGCTGGCCTGGGGGCTGGATTACGCCGCCGGCCTGCTGGGTGCGCGCCGCGCCGGGGCCAGCCGGCAGGCGCTGGTGGGGGCGGCGCTGGGCACCGTGGCCGGCCTCTTCATGGGGCTGGTGGGGGTGTTCTTCATGCCGCTGGTGGGCGCGGCGGTGGGCGAATACATCGCGCGCCGTGACGAGCAGCGGGCCTGGAAGGTCGGCTTGTCGACCTGGCTGGGCATCATGGTCGGGCTCGTCGCGAAGGTCGTGATCGCCTTCATGATGATCGGCATCTTCATCGCCGCGCTGGTCTTCTGAGACCCCGCCGGGGGTGGTCAAGGCGGCGCGGCCGCGGCCAGTGGTTGCACCAGCGCCTCGCCCTCGGCCGTGCCGCGGCTGACCGCCCGCGACACCGGCCAGGCGCGCAGCAGTTGCGGCGGGCAGGGCTGCAGCAGCGGCGCCAGCACAGCGGGCGACTGCTCGGCACGCGACAGCCACGGCCCCCAGGCTTCGGGCGGCAGCAGCACCGGCATGCGGTCGTGGATGGGCGACATCAGCGTGTTGGGCTCGGTGGTGATGATGCAGCATGTGAGCACCCACTCGGCGCCTTCGCTCGGCCGCCAGGCTTCGAACAACCCGGCCATGGCCAGCAGGCCGCGATCGGCCGACGTGATGTACCAGGGCTGCTTGGGCGACTTGGCGGGCTGGCCCGCGGCGGGCGCCTGCCATTCGTAGAAGCCGCTGGCCGGCAGCAGGCAGCGCCGGCGCCGCGCCGCCTGGCGGAAAGAGGGTTTGTCGAACAGCCCGTCGGCGCGCGCGTTGTTCAGCTTGTGGCCGATGGTGGCGTCCTTGGCCCAATGCGGCACCAGGCCCCAGCGCATCGTCTCGGCCACCCGTTCGCCTTCCCGCGTTTCATAGACCACCGGCACGGGGGACTGGGGCGTCACGTTCCAGCGCTTAGGAAAGGGCACGACACGCGTGAGGCTGAAGCCCGAGACCAGCGTCTCGGGGTCGTAAGCCACGACGTAGCGCCCGCACATGGCGGCATGGTGCCATGGCGGCGGCGCGCGGGCAGGGTCCGCCCGATGGACTTCCCCCGCACCGGCCCCCCCGTCCGGGGCCCCCAGCCGGGGGCCCGCCGCCGCCCGACCTCGGGGCGATGGCGGACGACTCCGTGCGCCACGACGATGGCGCCATCCGATCCAACGAAGGAGCCCGCCATGAACCTGCCGAGTCTGTTGCCCTGGCGCCGCAAGCCGACGGCGCTGCGCCGCGGGCGGTCCGACGAGGCCGCGCTGCCGGTTCCGGACGCCGACGCCGACGAACGGCCACGGGGCTGCGGCTGGTTCGATTCCAGCCATGATCTGCAGCACGGCCTGAGCGTGCGTGAACACGCCAACTCCGAGACGCTGGGCCGCGAGCTGCCGCTGGCGAACTGGCTCGAGTTGCAACTCAGCGGCTGGCGCCCAAGGGCGCCGCTTGCCGGACAGACATGAAGCGCGGCCCGTGCCCAGGCATCATCGCGAAGATGGGTCCTTGCACGGAGCGAACGATGACGATATGGAAATGGGCCACGGCGGCGCTGGTGGCAGCCACCCTTCTGGCCGCCTGCGGCGGCGGCACCGACCGCACAAAGGCCCAGGTGCGGCTGGTGAACGCCAGCAGTGGTTACGCCCAGATCGACTGGCGCGTCGACAACGAGTTGCGCCAGGGCGCGGTGCCCTATGGCGAAACCGCCGACTACGCCGAGGCCGACCCCGGCAAGACGAATACGCTGGCGCGGGCCGGCTCGGGCACGGCACTGCTGAGCTTCAACCCGGCCGTCGCCGAGCGCAAGCACTACACGCTGCTGGCCTACGGTGCGCAGGGCGGGCTGAAGCAGCTGCTGCTGGACGACAATGCTGCCGCGCCTACCGACAACCGCAGCCTGCTGCGCGTGGTGAACGCCGCGCCCGACGCCGGCGCGCTGGACATCTATCTCACCGGCACGGCTGACACGCTGGCCGAATCGGTGCCGGTGCAGTCGGGCGCCAGCGTCGACGCGGTGGGCAACTGGCTCACTGTCAACAGCGGCAGCTACCGCCTTCGTGTCACGGCCACCGGCAGCAAGACCGACCTGCGGCTGGACGTGCCGACGCTTGCGCTGTCCAGCAAGCAGGTGGTGACGCTGGTGCTGGCGCCGGCCGCGGGCGGCGTGCTGGTGAAGGGTCTGGTGCTGCAGCAGCAGGGCCCGATCGCGGCGCAGGCGCCGACGCAGGCGCGGCTGCGCGTGGTGGCGGGCCTGGCCGACGCCGGCAGCGTCAACCTCCGTCTGGGCGGCGCGGCGGTGCTGTCGAACGTCACCGCGCCGGCCGTCACGCCCTACACGCTGGTGCCGGCGGGTGAACAGGCCGTGGTGATCACGGTCAACGGCACGGCGCTGGCGGGCAGCAGCTTCACGCTGACGGCAGGCGCCGACTACACCCTGCTGGTCTACGGCGCGCCCGGCGCGGCGGCCGTGCGCTGGATCACCGACGACAACAACCTGCCCAGCGACCGCACGCGCGCCAAGCTGCGCCTGGTCAACGGCGTTGACGGCCTCAGCGGCGCGCTGTCCCTGAGCGTCGACTTCGCGCCGCTGGCCGATGGCCTGGCTGTCGGCGAAGCTTCGGCCTATGGCGCCATCGACGCGACGACCACGGCACAGCTGTCGGTGACGGCCGCCGGCACGGCGACGCCGCTGTTCCGGGCTGTCGAGCAGACCTTCGTCGCGGCCGCGAACTACAGCGTCTTCCTGGTCGGCAGCGCCAGCGCCCCCGTGGGCATCGTGCGCAAGGACCGCTGAGGGCGCATACGCCGGCGCCGGGCGGTTCTAGGCCAGGCGGCCGGCGTTGAAGTCTTCCACGGCCTGGACGATCTCCGGGTCGGTGTTCATCACGAAGGGCCCGTACTGGGCGATGGGCTCCTTCAGCGGCTGGCCGGCGATGAGCAGGGCGCGCGCGCCTTGCGGCCCGGCGCGCAGCAGCACGCCGTCGCTGCCCGGCGTGTTGGCGAGTATCGCCATGCGGCGCGTGCGCACGCCGGTGTCGCCCACGGCGAGTTCGCCGCGGTAGACCACGATGAAGGCGTTGTGCGAAGCGGGCAGCGCTTGCGCAAACGCTGCATCCGGTTGCAGGTGCAGGTCGAGGTAGAGCGGACTGGTCGTCTCGCGCTGCACCGCGCCCTGCACGCCGTGGCTTGCACCGGCGATGACACGCGCGACAACACCATCGCCGTGCCACTCGGGTACGTCGACGCTGGCGATGTCGCGGTACCAGGGCTCGCGCATCTTGTCGCGCGCCGGCAGGTTCAGCCAGAGCTGGAAACCTTCCATCGCGCCTTCTTCCTGCTCGGGCATCTCGCTGTGGATGACGCCGCGGCCGGCCGTCATCCATTGCACGCTGCCGGGCACCAGCAGGCCGTTGTTGCCGACGCTGTCGCGGTGGCGCATGCGGCCCTGCAGCATGTAGGTGATGGTCTCGAAGCCGCGGTGCGGGTGGTCGGGGAAGCCGCCGATGTAGTCGCCCGGGTTGTCGGTGCCGAACAGGTCGAGCATCAGGAAGGGGTCGAGCCGGCGCTGCAGGTCCTGCGCCAGCAGGCGCGTCATGCGCACGCCGGCGCCGTCGCTGGTGGCCTGGCCCTGGACGAGCCGTTCGACGCTGCGCGGGAGGGTGACGGGGGTGTCCATGCCTTGCAATGTAGGGCCGGCGCGGTGCCTGTGGGTTGCACGGCCTTGCACGCAGCGTTCAGCAGGGCCGGTGGTAACCTGATGCGAGCCGGCGGAAAAAAACAGGAGACTGCAGCGATGAAGGCGATCTGGAAAGGCACCGTCGTGGCCGAAAGCAACGACACCGTGGTGGTCGAGGGCAACCACTACTTCCCGGCCGACGCGATCCGGCCTGAATACCTGCTGCCCAGCAACACCAAGACGATGTGCAGCTGGAAGGGGCAGGCCAGCTACCACTCGCTGTTCGTCAATGGCGACGCCAACCCCGACGCGGTGTGGTTCTACCCCGATCCGAAGGAAGCCGCCGCCAACATCAAGGGCCGCGTCGCCTTCTGGAACGGCGTGCAGGTCGTCGATTAGGGTCCAGGGCACCAAAAGGCCGCGCGGCGGGGTTGCGGGCGTGGCCGACAGGCCTGCGGACACCGCGGAGGCCGCGCCGGGACAGGCGGCGCATGCGGCGCTCTCGGTTGCGCACCAACGCCGCCTGCGCGAGGTCTGGCGTTCGGCCGGCTGGCCCTGCCACGACGCCATCGAGCTCGATCTGCTGGCTGCGGCGCTGCTGAGCCGGCACTGGGACGCCGACGGCCGCGAGACGCTGCGTGTCACCGACGCCGGCATCCAGTGCCTGGCAGCCGTGCGGCAGCGCAACCAGGCCGCCTTCAACGCCCACGAAGCGCTGGTGGCGCGCGTGGCGCTGGAGATGCAGCGCGCCGGGCGCATCGTCTGGCGCGGGCTGAGCCTGCGCGCGCCCCTGCCGCGCGACGACGGCGGCAGCACCTGGGCGATGGCGATGCCCGACGTCTACTCCATCCGCCACACCACGCGCGAAGACCTGGTCGAGCCCATCGCGCACGAGATCAAGGTCGGCCGCGCCGACCTGCTGAGTGACCTGCGGCGCCAGGCCAAGGCAGCCGCCTACCTGGCCGTGGCCAGCCAGTGCTGGTACGTGCTGCGCGCAGGCATCGCCGATGTCGACGAGGTGCCGGCGGCCTACGGCGTGATCTTCGCCGGCGAGCACGGGCTGGACGTCGCGCGTGCCGCGCCGCAGCGGGCGCTGCGCCTGCCGCTGGCCATTTGGATGGCGTTGGCGCGCGCCGCAGCAGAACGCCGGGACGCCGACGACGCGCAGGAAATGCTGGGTGATTCGGCCCCACCATCGGGCTCACGGCGGTGGCCTGCTTCGTAGGATGCGCGCGATGTCCGAGCAACAACACGCAGCGGCGCCGTGCACCGCAGAGGGGTTCCCATGTGGCCTTGGTTGAAGCGCATGCTGGCGGCGCCGGTGGCGTCACGGGCGGCTGCGGGCTTGCCGGTGGTGTCGGTACGGCGGCCCCCGCCACCCGCGTCGACCTCTTCTCGGGCCCCGAACCCCGGCTCGGCGCTGGCCCCGCCGACGCGTGTGCCGCTGGTGGCGCCGGAGGTGGCCGCCGCGGTGGCCGAGGCCGCCGAATCCGTGCCCGGCTTCGGGCCGCGCCGGCCGCTGGTCGGCCGCCAGGGCCAGGTGGCCGGCTTCGAATTGCGGCTGGCGCCTGGCGCCGAACGTTTTCTGGCCTCGCGTGGCAACACGCCCGGTGCCGCCGCGCACCACGCGGGCTTGTTGGCCACCGCCGCGGCTGTCGCCACGTCGGGCCGTGCCGCCTTGGTGAGGGTGCCTGCCGCCATGCTGGCGCGGCCCAAGGTGGCCGACGTCGCGAGTGCCGGCACGTGGCTGCTGCTCGACGACCTGGCCGCCGTGCCCGCCGACGCCGCTGCTGCCTTGCGCAGCCGCAATGTGAGGCTGGGTGTGGCCGATGGACCGCCCACCGCGGCGGCGGCGGCCGATTTTGTCGTCGTGCAGTGCGGCGCGGGTGGCATCGACACCTTGCTGCTGTCGGCCCAGCGCTGGCGCGAACTGCTGCCGCGCGTGGCCATCGTCGGCCTGGGCTTCGACCACCTGGAAGACATGGAAGCCGCGCTGCGCGGCGGCGTCACGCTGGCCGGCGGCCAGCTGGGCCGCAGCCGCGACGCGCCGCCGCCGAAACCGCTGGGTGCCGCCGCGCACCGCATCTGCGAGCTGTTGAACCACCTGGCGATGGACCGCGAGACCCAGGTCGTCGCCGAGGCCGTGCGCGGCGACGCGGCGCTGACCTACCGATTGCTGCGTTACGCCAACAGCCCGGCCATCGGCGCGAAACAAGGCGTGGAGACGGTGGACAACGCGGTGGCGCTGCTGGGCCGGCGTGAGCTGCAGCGCTGGTTGTCGGTGCAGCTGATGCTGTCGGCCGGCAGCGCGCGGCAGGCGGCCAAGGCGCTGGAAGAAGGTGCGCTGGTGCGCGGCCGTGTGCTGGAGAACATCGCACGCAAGCTGGGCGAACCCAACCCGGGTGCCCAGTTCACGCTGGGGCTGTTGTCGATGATCGAGCCACTGCTGCAGGTGCCGCTGGCAGATGCGGTTGCGTCGCTGCGGCTGGGGGATGACGTGACGGCGGCGCTGCTTCAGCGCGAAGGGCCGTGGGCCGTGCGGCTGCACTTGCTGGACGCGCTGGATGCGGGGGAGAGCGGCCAGGCCGACGCGCTGGCCGTGGAGGTGGGCATCGCGGCGGGCGCGCTGACGGGGATCGTTGACGATGCCTGGGGGTGGACGGCGCAGGTGCGGGAGGAAGGTTCAACGCCCTGAGCCGCCTGATTGGGGGGGGGCGACCAGCGTAAGGGGGCGGCCTCGCGGTCCGTGGTTCGACAACCGATGAACTGTGATGCGCTGGGTGTCATGCCGCACCCGCGAGTGCTTGTTCGACTTCGTCCAGGGCCTGGGGATGTGCGTTCAGCAGGCGTCGCAATGCCGGCCCTCGAGTTTGCGCTGCCTTGAGAACGTCGCCGGGCACTTCAGCCCTCGAGCCGGCCAGATGGAAGTCGTCACCTTCCACCAGGATGGCAATGAGCGTTGCCGCCTGGAGCAGATCCTTCTCGGCTTTGGCGAGGTCTCTTTGGCGGCTGGCGCTGGCGCTGGCGTACAGCTCTTGCCAGATCAGACGCTCAGGCGCCGGGAGATTGACAGGTAGGCAGTGGCCTCCGGCGAGCACGCATGCGGGGCGCAGATCGCGCAGCAGATAGTCGAAGTGCGGCACCGTCTGAGCGTGCCATTGCAGCTCGGGCAACTCGACGACATGCCCCAGTTCAGGCCCATGCGTCAGCATGGCGCCGCGGCCCGAGCCGCTGGGTGCCGCCGCCCACCGCGTCTGCGAACTGCTGAACCACCTGGCGATGGACCGCGACACCGAGGTCGTCGCCGAGGTCGTGCGCGGGGACGCGGCGCTGACCTACCGAGCGCTGCGTTTCGCCAAGAGCCCGGCCATCGGCGCCAAGCAAGGGATCGAGACGGTGGACAGCGCGGTGGCGCTGCTGGGCCGGCGCGAACTGCAGCGCTGGCCGTCGGTACAGTTGATGCTGTCGGCTGGTCCGGCAAAGCAGGCGGCAAGCGCGCTGGAAGAGAGCGCCCAGGTGCGCGGCCGGGTGTTGGAGAACCTCGCGCCCGAGCTGGGCGGGGCCAACCCGGGGGCGCACTTCACGCTGGGCTTGTTGTCGGTGATCGAACCGCTGCCGCAGGTGCCGTTGGCGGATGCCGTTGCGCCGCTACGATTGGGTGAGGATGTGACACGGCGGCGCTACTTCCGCGCGAAGAGCCGTGGGCCGTGCGGCTGCATGTGCTGGACGCGATGGACGCAGGGGAAAGCGGCCAGGCAGACGCGCTGGCCGTGGAGGTGGGCGTCGCGGCGGGCGGATTGACGGGGATCGTCGACGATGCCTGGGGGTGGACGGCACAGGTGCAGGAAGCTAGCGACTCGGCCTGAACCGTCAGGAATACTGCGAGCAAAGAAAAAGGGCCGTCAGCGACGGCCCTTCCTGTGTTGGCGGGCAGGCCCACCGAGCGTTCAGAACAGGGCCTTCACCTTGCGGCGGCTGGCGAACAGGCCGCACAGGGCCAAACCTGCCATGGCCAGGGAGCCGGGTTCGGGGACGGACGTGGTCACGGTATTGCATGAGGCGCCGTTGCCACCGGCGCTGCCGGTGCCGGCCGTGCCGCCCTGAAGCTGCTTGTTCGCGCCCGTGCAGACGCCGACGGTGAAGCTGTCGATCTTGAAACTGTCGTTGCCGGCGGTGAGGTTGCCCGACGCAGCGCCAAAGTAGGTGGTGATCAGGAAATAACTGGAGTAAAGCGAGCCAAAGGTGTTCTGCGCTACGCTGACCGTCCCCGAGAAATCGTGGTTGGACACCAGTGCCCAGCCCGACAGTGCAGCACTTGTGGTGCCCCCTGTCGTGGTACTGCCCTTGGCCGTCGTGCTTGTCATGTTCGCGTCGCCGGTGCCTGTCCAGGCCCAGACCGACAGGTCGGCGTCGGTGCTGCCGTTCCAGCCGACGCTCAGCGAACTGAGGTTGACCTTGGACGTGCCGAAGTTCAGGAGCAGCGCTTCGATGCTGCCGCCGCAGCCGCTGTTGGTGGTGGAGTAGGTGATCCCGCTGACGGCCGGCGCGCTCGACGTGCCGCAGCCCGTGGTGATGTTGTCGAAGGCGTGCTGCGAACCCGTCGTCGTTTCCTTGTTGCCGGTGTAGGCGCCGAAGCCGCTGGTGTTGAAGTCACCGAGGCTGCCGCGCTCGAAGCCCGACTGCGCGGTGGTGCCGAGCGTCGCGCCAGTGAAACCCCATGCCTGCAGCGTCACGCCGACCGTGCCGACGCTGGCGCATGTCACCGAAGCAAAAGCACCGGTGCCTGGATTGCACTGATCGCCCGAAGCGGCGGCATTGAACGTGCCCTGCGCGAACGCCGCGGGAGCCCCGAAGCCGGCGGCGCTGGCCAGCGCAAATGCAGCCAACAATCTGGAGGTCGCGAATTTCATGGTGAAGTTCCTGTCTGGAGCCTGCTGGCGGGACGAATGGGTCGCTGTCTGACTAGCTAGGTCCGTGCCAGGGGAATAAAGTCTATGTATTTCAAATACTTACCTGTGCAACGCCGACAAGACTCTGGCCATATGTAAAGAGCGCCGACGCGGCCACACCCCCTCAATTCAGTGTTTTCAGCAAGGCGTCGGCTTCCTTTGCGTAGGCAAAGCCCGGTCCGCTGGCCAGCGCCGCCTGCAGTTCGTCGCGCGCCTCGGCCTTACGGCCCTGTTGGGCGAGCACGGCCCCCAGGAAGTAACGCGTGCCGGGGTTCTTGGGGTCGCGCAGGCGGGCGTCTCGCAACAGCTGCAGCGCCCTGTCGGGCTTGCCAGCGTGAAACGCCGCCCAGCCTGCCGTGCCGATGATGTGCGCCTTCTGCGGCTGCAGGGCCAGCGCCTGATCGGCCACCTTGCTGGCACCCGGGTCCTTCAACGTCACCAGCACGATGGCCAGGTTGTTCAACGCCTCGGCGTCAAGCGGCGCCCGCTTCACGAGGGATTCGTAGGCGCTGCGTGCGGCGGTCATGTTTCCAGTGCGCGCCCGGGCGTCTGCCAGCGCGCGCCACGCGCGCAGGTCCGACGGATGGTCGCGTACCCATTGCTCGGCCAGGCCCAGCGCGGCGGGGCGCTGGCTGAACTGCATGCCTTCGAACAGGCGCAGCAGGCTATCGGTGCTGCGGTCCAGGTCGTGGGCGCGCTTATAGGCATCGATGGCAGCAGGCAGCTGGTTGCGCGCGCGCGCCACGTCGCCGATCAGGCCGTGGCCCAGGCCGATCTTCGGGTCGCTGGTGACGATGCTCCGAGCCAGCTGCTCGGCCTTCGCGACGTCGCCTTGCAGCAGGTAGACGCTGGACCGCTGGCCCCGGGCCCGCAGGTGGTCGGGCTTGGCGGCAAGCGCCTTGTCCAGCGCGTGGGCGGCACCGGGCAGGTTGCCGGCAGTCACCTGCAGCTCGGCTATGCGGCTCAACGCGGCGGCGTCGAATCCCACCAACGTGGTGGTGCGCGTCAGCGTCGAACGCGAGTCGTTGATTTCGCCGCTGGCCAGCTGCACTCTGGCCTGTGCCAGCAGCACCACCAGCGCGTCGGGAGCCTTGTTCTGCAGGCGCCTGAGCGCCTCTCGAGCCAGGTCAGGGCGGTTGCGTGCGAGCTGGAAATCCACGAGTTGCAGACCAGGCTGCAGGCGCGGGCCGCTATTGTCGTCAGCCCGCTGCAGCCAGCGCTGCGCTTCTTCGGGCTGGCCACGGAAGCCGAACAGGCGTGCCGTTTCCATCAGCGCGTCGACGTTCTTCTCGTCCTTGGCCAGCAGGGTGTTCAGCCGCGCCTGCGCGGCGTCGAACGCGAGCTGGTCGATTTCCAGCCGCGCCAGGTTCAGCTGCGGCTCGGTGTAGGTCGGGTCGATCTTCAGCGCCTGTTCGAAGGCCGCCGCGGCCCCTGCGGTGTCACCCCGGGACGCCTTGGCCGAACCCAGCAGGTTCAGCAGCCCAGGGTCCTTGGGCCGCTGCCTGACCAGACTCTCGGCCACCGTGCCGGCCTTGCCGCCCTGGCCGCTGGCGATGTAAAGGCCCACCAGCGACACGCCGGCCTGCACCTGGCCGGGATCCTTCTTGATGGCCGTTTCCAGTTCGGAAACCGCGGATTCCAGCTTCCCTGCACCGACCAAGCTCATGCCCAACAGCGCGTGCGACCTCGGGTCGTCGCCCTTCTTCAAGGCTCCTTCCATCAGGCGCCCGGCCTGGGCGTGCCGGCCCAGGCTCATCTGCGAAGACGCCAGCATCAGCACCGCCTGGTGGTCGTCGGGGCGCAGGCGCAGATAGGCCTCCAGTGCCTCGACGGCCTTGTCGGTGCGCTTTTCGCGCAGGTAGATGTTGGCCAGCAGCTTGGACACCGGGCTGTTGGCGTCCTGCCGCAGCGTCAGCTCGAGGTAGGGCTTGGCTTTTTCGTACTGGCCCAGGGCGAAGTGCGACATGCCGCCGAGCATCAACACCTGCGGCCGGTAACGCAGGAACTCCAGCGGCACGGGGTCGAGCAGGTTGGTGACCTGGTTTAGCGCCTTGCGGGATTCGTGGACGTTGCCCGCCCGTTCCGCCAGCAGCGCGTCGAGGTAGGCGGAACGCGGGTCGCCGGGGTCGGCCTTGCGCGCGGCACGCACGTCGGCGGTAGCCTGCGGCATCTGATTGGTGTCGACGTACAAACCTGCCCGCGCCACTAGCGCGTCAATGTGGTCGGGTTTCAGCGCCAAGGTGCTGGTGTAGAGCGCAATGGCGGTCTTCAGGTCGCCCGTGACATGTGCCACGGTGGCCTGCTGATAGGCAGCCTGGGGTGACTGAGGGTCCAGGGCCACGGCTTTGTCGGCCGCGCTCTTGGCCTCGGGCAGCTGGCGCGCTCGCACGCGGATGGGCACTTCGGCAGCCCAGCTGGCCGCGGTGTCCAGGTTAAGGGCGCGGGCATCTTCGATGAACTTCAGCGCCTCTCGAGGGCTGCCGGTGTCGCTGGCGGCAGCGGCCTTCAGCAGCAGCAGTTTGGACCGGGTTTCGGGCGCCAGAGCCGCATGTGCGAAACGCTCCTGTGTCAGCAGCAGTCCGGGCTTGCCCTGGGCGGTCACGGCCTCGGCCATAGGCAGCAGGATCTCGGCCGCGTTGACGCCCAGCTTCAGGGCTTCGTCGAAGGCCGCTTCTGCTGCATTGAGTTCGCCGTTGGCCAGCAGCGCGCGCCCGAGCAGCACGTGCACCGGCAGCATTGCACGGTCCAGCTTCAGGGCGTTCTTCAGCTGGATGATGGCGCCTTTGTGGTCCTTCTTATCGAAGCGTGTCAGCGCGTCCTCGTAGTACTGCGAGGCCTTGGGGTCGGCGGCGGATGCGGCCGGCGGAAACGCCACAAGAGGCACAACAAGGGCCAGCGACAGGACCAGCGCGCTCAGCGGTCGCCGGTTCGTCCGGCCCGGGTGGGAGCATCGAGTTTTCATCACCAGCCGTAGGATGGCGGGTGATGAAAACTCGGTGCTCAGCCGTAGGATGGCGGGTGGGAGCATCGAGTTTTCATCACCCGCCATCCTACGGCTGAGCACCCGCTGCCTACCCCCACTCCCCCAATGCTGCGAGGGGTTGGTGTGCGTTTGTTGCTGTGCGGTCCCCCAAGTACGGGGGCGGCTCGCTTGCGCCAGCCGACAGCGGCAGGGGCCGGCCGGTAGCCAGCGCGGACAGCCGGTCTCGGCGCACAATTCGCGGCCGCGCCTGTTGCCGGCCCCGTCCGAGCCAGACTGTCCACGACCCAGCCGATCCTTCCGGAGTCTCGCCCATGAAGCCGCTGATCCTCGCCGCCTGCCTCTCAGCCGCATTGCAGCTGGCCGCACCCGTCCACGCCGCCCCCGGCCTGCCCAGCACCAACGTCGCCTGGCAACCCGCCGCCGCCGACGCCGACATCGATCGCGCCTTCGCCCAGGCCCGCGCCGAAAAGAAGCCCGTGCTGCTGTACTGGGGCGCCACCTGGTGCCCGCCGTGCAACCAGCTCAAGGCCACCCTCTTCAACCGGCAGGAATTCGCCGCGCTTTCGAAGAACTTCATCGCCGTGCACGTCGACGGCGACCGTCCCGGCGCGCAGAAGCTGGGGCGGCGCTTCAAGGTCAGCGGCTACCCGACCACGGTGCTGTTCACGCCCGAAGGCCAGGAGATCACGCGCCTGCCGGGCGAAGTCGACACGCCGCAGGCGCTGGCCGTGCTGCAGCTGGGCCTCAACGGCGGCCGCCCCGTGAAGGCCGTGCTGGCCGACGCGCTGGCCGGCAAGCCCCTGTCGGCGGGCGACTGGAAGCTGCTGGCCTTCTATTCCTGGGAAACCGATGAGTCGCAGGTCGTGCCCAAGGCCGACGTGCCCGGCACGCTGGTCAGCTTGGCCGTGCGCCACGCCGCCAGCCCGGCAGCCACGGCCAACGCGGACGACGAGATCACCACCCGGCTGTGGCTGAAGGCCTTGTCGGCCAGCGACGACGGCCAGGGCGTCAAGCCCGACGCCGCGTTGCGTGAACGTGTGCAGCGTGTGCTGGCCAGCCCGGCGCTGGCGCGTGAACACATCGACGCGCTGGCTGGCGGCGCCCCCGACATCGTGCGCGCGCTGCAAGCCGACGGCAGCCCCGGCCGCGCGCCGCTGGTGGCCGCCTTCGACGCCGCGCTGCAACGCCTGCAGGCCGATGCCACGCTGTCGCGCGGCAACCGCATGGACGCGCTCTACGCCCGCATCCAGCTGGCGCGGCTGGACCTGCCCAAGGACACGGTGCAGGTCACGCTGCCCGAGCCGCTGCTGAAGGACGTGCGTGACTTCGTGGCCCGCGCCGACCGCGAGATCACCGACGGCTACGAACGCCAAGCCGTCATTACCTATGCCGGCGGCGCCCTGGGCCTGGCCGGCCTGTGGGCCGAAAGCGAGGCGCTGCTGAAGGCCAACCTGGCCAGGAGTCATTCGCCCTACTA
The DNA here is from genome assembly GCA_038205425.1 of Burkholderiales bacterium. GTDB lineage: Bacteria > Pseudomonadota > Gammaproteobacteria > Burkholderiales > Burkholderiaceae_C > Rubrivivax. The sequence continues at coordinate 37,702 of JBBRBW010000002.1, forward strand.
CCTGATGACCCAGCTGGGCAGCAACGCGCGCAAGCAGGGCAGGAAGGAAGAGGCGCTGAAGTGGTACGGCCAGGCCTTCGACAAGAGCGAAGGCCCGGCAACGCGGCTGCAGTGGGGTGCGGGCTACCTGACGGCGCTGGTCGATCTTGCGCCGCAAGACACGGCGCGCATCGAGAAGACGGCCGCGCAGCTGCTGGCTGAGGCGGCCAAGGACAGCGGCGCGTTCGAAGGCCGCAGCGTGCGCTCGCTGCAGCGCGTGGGCACCAAGCTGGTGGCGTGGAATGCCGATGGCAAGCAGGCGGCGTCGATGAAACGGCTGCGGGCGCAGCTGGGCGGCGTGTGCGCCAAGGTCGACGCGGCCGAAGGCCAGCGCGCGGCCTGCCAGGGCCTGCTGAAGCCGGTAGCGAAGAAGGCGGCCGAGAAGGCCGCCTGACGCTTCACATCGGCTTCACTTCAGCAGGCCTTCGGCTTTCAGCGCCGCCTGCACGGCCGGGCGCGCGGCCACGCGGTCCAGGTAGGCCGACAGGTTTGCCAGCCCGCCGATGTCGACGCCGGCGTACTTGCCCCAGCCCGCCACGGTGAACAGGTAGGCATCGGCGACGGTGAAGTTGTCGCCCATCAGCCAGGTCTTGCCCGCAAGCTGACCGTCCACCCAGGTCAGGCGCTCGACGAGCCGCGCGTGTGCCATGGCCTTGCCTTCGTCGGGCATGCCCGGCGTGAACAGCGGACTGAAGCCCTTGTGCAGTTCACTGGTGATGAAGTTCAGCCATTCCATCAGGCGGTAGCGGGCCATCGTGCCTGCGGCGGGCGCCAGGCCGCTGGCCGGCGCCTGGTCGGCGATGTACTGCACGATGGCCGGGCCTTCGGTGAGGCGCTCGCCGTCATCCAGTTCCAGCAGCGGCACCTGGCCCTTGGGGTTGATGGCCAGATAGTCGCTGCCGTCGGCCAGCTTCTTGGTCTTGGTGCTGGCCAGCACGAGGTCGAAGGGCAGGCCGGCTTCGCGCAGCACGATGTGGGGGCTGAGCGAGCAGGCGCCGGGGCTGTAATAGAGCTTGGTCATGGCGGGGTCCGGTGCGGTGCGGGTTGGACAAAGGGCTTCAGCATAGCCAGGACACGGGCGGGCGGCGTTGCGTGCGCCTGAATGCAGCGTTCGGCCCGCGGCGCGTTTGCAGGGCCATACTTGGCCGAAACAGGAGTCTCGCCATGCCCCGCCCCATCCTCGAAGAAGCCCGCATCCACCCCGCCATCCGCGAGTTCGTCTCCGGCCTGCACACAGCCTCGGTGCAGCAGGTGCGCGACGCCGTCGAGCGCCACCCTGTGGTGGTGGTGGGCATGGCGCAGAACCCCTTCGTGAAGAAGGCGCGCAAGGCGCTGGACGATGCCGGCGTGGCCCATCACGACATCGACATCGGCAGCTACTTCAGCGAATGGCGCCGGCGCAATGCGCTGAAGATGTGGACGGGCTGGCCGACGCTGCCGATGGTGTTCGTCAAGGGCACGCTGGTGGGCGGGGCGCAGGACCTGGCGCGGCTGATCGACAGCGGCGAGCTGAAGCGCCTGCTCGGCTGAAGGGCTTTCGCGGCGTGATCGCCGCCGCCATTCAGTCTGCCGTGGCCACGTCTGATCGTACCGGGCTGCCGTTCGCCCGCCGGCCTGCGCCGGCTGCGCTGCCTGGCCCGCAGAATGCGGCGCCATGAAGAACTCTCTCATTCCTCGCGCCGCGGCGGCTGGGCTGCTGGCCGGCCTGCTGAGTGGCGGCACCGACGCTCTCGCCGCCGAGTCCCGGCCCGGCTTGCAGGCCTGTCGGCTGTCGGGTGTCACCCACGAAGCCTTCTGCGGCGTTTTGCGCCGCCCGCTCGACCCGGCCAAGCCCCAGGGCACGCAGATCGACCTGCACTACGCCGTGCTGCCGGCGCTGGCGCGCAACCGCAAGCCCGACCCGGTGCTGTTTTTCGCCGGCGGCCCCGGGCAGAGCGCGATGGCCCTGGCCGGCCCCGTCGGTCGCCTGCTCACGCGGCTGTCGAACCGGCGCGACGTGGTGCTGGTCGACCAGCGCGGCACCGGCCGCAGTGCACCGCTGTTCTGCGACGAGCTGCCGCCGGGCGCGCCGCTGGCCGAAGGCGCCGACCCGGCGCGTCTGGTCGCCCGCATGCAGGCCTGCGGCGCGCAGCTGCAGAAGCTGCCGCACGGTGACCTGCGCCACTACACCACCTGGGTCGCGATGCAGGACGCCGATGCCGTGCGCCAGGCGCTGGGCGCGGCGCAGGTGAACGTGGTGGGCGGCTCCTACGGCACACGCGCGGTGCTGGAATACATGCGCCAGTTTCCGCAGCAGGTCAGGCGCGCCGTGATCGACGGCGTGGCGCCGCCCGACATGGTGCTGCCGGCGTCCTTCTCCACTGACAACCAGGCTGCGCTCGACGCCGTGTTCGCGGCCTGCGAAGCCGAGGCCGACTGCCGCCGGCGCCACCCGGCACTGCGGGCCGGCTTCACGGCGCTGCTGGCTGGCCTGCCGCGCCAGGCGACGCTGGTGCACCCACTGAGCGGCCGGCCCGAACGCGTGACGCTGACGCGCGACTTCTTGCTGGGCCTTGTGCGCGGGCCCCTGTACGCGCCGGCCCTGGCCTCCGCGCTGCCGCAGGCCATGGACGACGCCGCTGCGGGCCGCTTCGAAGGCCTGTTGGGGCTGGCCAGCGCGCTGGGCGGTGGCAGCCGCGCCATGCGCATCGCCGAGGGCATGCACTTCTCGGTGGTCTGCGCCGAAGACCTGCCGCGCCTGGCGCAGGCCGCCGACGCGCCGGGCGCCGACTTCGGCAACGGCTTTGCCGCGCAGTACCGCCGCATCTGCGAACGCTGGCCGCGTGGCGCGGTGCCGGCGGCGTTCTACAGCCTGCCGCCTGCGCCGGCGGCGACGCTGGTGCTGTCTGGCGGCGCCGACCCGGTGACGCCACCGCGCCACGGCGAGCGCGTGGCCAAGGCGCTGGGCGCCAAGGCGCGCCACGTGGTCGTGCCGCAGGCCGGGCACGGCGTGATGGCGCTGCCCTGCGTGCGCGACGTGCTGTTCCGCTTCATCGATGCCGAAACCGACGACGCGGCGCTGCAGATCGACGCCGACTGCGCGCGCCAGATCCCGCGCCCGCCGGCCTTCGTGCCTCTGCTGGCGGAGGGCCCGCCATGATCGTGGTCAGCCAGCTGCGCAAGGCCTTCAGGCAGGGCCAGGGCAAGGCCGCGCGCACGGTGCAGGCCGTGGACGGCGTCGACTTCACGGCCGCCGACGGCCGCATCACCGGCCTGCTGGGGCCCAACGGCGCTGGCAAGACGACGACGCTGCGCATCGCCGCGGCGTTGATCGAAGCCGACAGCGGCCACGTGCAGGTGGATGGCATCGACGTCGCGCAGCGGCCCGCTGCGGCGCTGGCGCGCATGGGTGTGCTCAGCGACGCGCGTGGCCTGTACCCGCGGCTGACGGCGCGCGAGAACATCGTCTACTACGGCCGCCTGCAGGGCATGAGCGACGCCGCGGCGTCGGCTCGCGCCGACCTGCTGGCGCGCACACTGGACATGACGCCGTTGCTTGACCGCCGCACCGAAGGTTTCAGCCAGGGCGAGCGCATGAAAACCGCCTTGGCGCGCGCGCTGGTGCACAACCCGCCCAACATCGTGCTCGACGAACCCACCAACGGCCTGGATGTGCTGGCCACGCGCGCCTTGCGCGAGGCGCTGCGCCGGCTGCGCGACGACGAGGGCAAGTGCATCGTTTTTTCCACCCACATCATGCAAGAGGTGGAGCGCCTGTGCGACCACGTCGTCGTCGTGGCGCAGGGGCGTACCGTGGCCGCCGGCAGCGTTGCCGAACTGGCCGCGGCCAGCGGTGAAACCGACTTCGAGGAGACTTTCGTGAAACTCGCCTTCGGCACGGTCGCGGCGCTCACCGCCCCCCTGGGCGCCGCATGATGGGTGCCGCCGCCGTGGTCTACCTGAAGGAGCTGAAGGACGCGCTGCGCGACCGCCGCACGCTGCTGACGGTGCTGTTGAGCTCGGTGGCCATCGGGCCGCTGGTGCTGGTGGCGATCTCGCAGCTGGTGGCCGGCATCGAGAAGCGGGCCGAGGCGCGCGAGGTCGTCGCCGTTGGCATAGAACATGCGCCGGGCCTGCGAAACTTCATCGAGCGCCAGACCTTCACGGTGAAGGCTGCACCCGTGGACTGGGAGCAGCAGCTGCGCGACAGCAAGCTGGGCGAGCCGGTGCTGGTGGTGCCGGCCGGCTACCAGAGCGACGTCGCGCGCGGCGAGGCGCCGGTGGTCGAGCTCGTCTCCAGCGCGGCCAACCAGCGTGCGCAGGGCGGCACCGGCAGCGTGCTGCGCCTGCTGCGCGGCTACAACCAGGAGCAGGCCACGCTGCGCCTGGCGTTGCGTGGTGTGTCCGCGTCGGCGCTGGAAGCCGTGCGCGTCGAAGAGCGTGACCTGGCCGACCCGGCGACGCGTGCGGCGCAGCTGGCCTTCATGGTGCCCTTTTTCGTGCTGATGGCGGTGCTCTACGGTGCGCTGAACGCGGCGCTGGACACAACCGCGGGCGAACGTGAACGCGGTTCGCTGGAGCCGCTGCTGATGAACCCCGCCGCGCGCACGGCGCTGGTGCTGGGCAAGTGGGGCGCGGTCGTCACCGTGGGCATGCTGATCGCGGTGCTGTCGTGCATGAGCTTCCTGCCAGCGCAATGGCTGCTGCGCAGCGAGGCGCTGGCGGCGATGTTCCGCTTCGGGCCTGGCGAGGCACTGTGGTTCATCGCGCTGCTGCTGCCGCTGGCCGGCGCGCTGGCAGCGGTGCTGATGGCCATCGCCATCCGCTGCAAGACGTTCAAGGAAGCGCAGGCCAACGCCACCGTTTTGGTGCTGGCTGTTTCGATGCTGCCGCTGGTGCTGGTGCTGAACCAGGAGGGTACGGCGCCCTGGCACCTGTGGGTGCCGGCGCTGGCGCAGACGACGTTGATGGGGAGCGTGCTGAAGGGCGAGGTGCCCGGCCTGGCCGAGACGCTGCCTTCAGTGGCCGTGTGCGCGGTACTGGCCGTGCTGGCTATCGCCTTCGTCGCGCGCACGCTGCGCAGTGCGGCGCTGAAGTAGTTCCGGGCAGCGCTGCGGTCGCGCCCGGGACCGCTCAGCTTTGCGCGTGAAATCGCGTTCGGGTCTTCGCCAGACGTGCTAGCCCTTCCGGGCTTGCGCGCGCGGGCTCAGTTCAGGTGCTGGCTGAGTGCGCGCTGCACCTCTTCCTGCCAGGGCAGCGCCCGCACCATCTCGTTGAGATAACGCGCGGCTTCATGTGCAGTGAGCACTTCGCCTTCCTCGCCGATGAGGCGTACGTTGGTCACCACCGACATGGGGTCGGCGATGGCCACGACGCCGCGCGTCAGCTGCACCCAGTCCCAGGCCATGCCTGCTTCGCCGTCCATGGACTTGGCGGCCCACACGGTCTGGCCTGCGATGCCGCCGCTGGCGTCGCCTGAGAGGGTGATACGTGTCCCAAGGTGGTGAAACCGCACATGTTCCGGCCCGGTGGCCTGCCACAATAAAGGCGGCCACGCACGTAGCGCCCACGCGGTGGTCATGGGAACGAGGCGCGTCGGAGTCTGGGGTGCTGAATGTTGCATCTCGAGATTCTTGGTCAGTGGCGTTGCGGCGGAAAGCTGTAAGGCCTTGCAGGGCCAGCGTGTCCTTCAGCGTATCAGCGAGCGAGGAGAGTGATGCTCCCGGGTGGCTACACCGCGGTGCTACAGGCCCGCAACCGTGAGGAGTTCCGCGATGAAGTCATACGCTTCACGCAGCAACTCGGCTTCGAGACCGTCTCCGCGGTCACGATGATCGACCGCGGGCGCGGCCATAGCGAATTCATCACCGTCGACAACACCCCGACCAACTACGTCGAGCCCTACAGCAACGCCAACGACTGCAAGCGTGACCCGGTGCTGACGCACTGCAAGCGGCAGACCGTGCCCATCATCTGGAACCAGGACACCTACGTTGCCAACGGCGTCGGCGATCTGTGGGAACGCCAGGCGCAGTTCGGCTACCGGACCGGCATCGCGATGGCGCTGCACCTGCCTGAGGGCAAACACTTCCTGCTTGGCGTCGACCGCGACCGGCCGCTGCCCAGCGACCCCAACGAACTGCAGCGTCTGGTGGCTGACTTGCAACTCTTCGCGGTGCATGCCCAGGAAGCTGCGATGCGGCTGCTGGTGCCGCTGGAACTGCAGCCCGAGCGCCCGGCGCTTACGCCGCGGGAGCTCGAAGTGCTGCGCTGGACGATGGAAGGCAAGACGGCTTGGGAGGCGGGCGCGGTGCTGGGCATCAGCGAACGCACCGCGGTCCTGCACATCAACAACGCGATGCACAAACTAAAGTGTGTCAATAAGCATCAGGCTGTGCTGAAGGCCTTGCGCCTCGGGCTCATTGATTGACCCTCTTTCTAGGGGGGAGGGCGCTTTTCCCCTGCAAACGTGGGCTTGTAAACCTGTAAGACCTGACAGTTCCCTATCTGACCGGGTGCTGCTCCAATCGACTCAATCGTGCGATTTCGCACGTTTTCTTCGATGGAGATCACCCCATGCAAGCTCTCAAGTCGCTTTTCAGCCGCGCCCAAGTTCAAGCCGCCACCACCGTGCCGGCCGGTCGGCCCGTGGAACTTTCGCCCGAGAGCCTGAAGCTGGTGGGCGGCGGTCTGCCCCGCGTCGGCGACCAAGCCGCCATGGTGATCGACACCAGCAGCGTCACCGTGGAAGACGGCGACAAGCTGCCGCGCGTGGGCTGAAGCCCGCGGGCTTCCGGATCCGTGCCGCCTGGCCTGTCCCTCCGGCCCTGAGGCACTTGCGGGTCGGCCCTTGCGGCCCGCGTTTTTATGGCGATTGAACGCCCGTTGTTCCGGCCCGAGGCCGTGGACACCCAGCGCCAGTTCGGGCTGGGGGGCGTGCAACTCGTGCGCCCACCCGCGCTGGCCTGGATCACCGGCGGGGTGCTGGCGGCGGTCGTTGCGCTCGCCGCCTTCCTTGTGCTGGCGGAGTACACCCGCAAGACCACGACGAATGGCGTGTTGGTGCCCGACCGCGGGCTCATCCGCCTCGTGCCGGCCGTTGCCGGAACGGTCGTCGAACGGCGCGCGGTCGAAGGTCAGGCCGTGCGGGCAGGCGATGTGCTCTTTGTGTTGTCGCTCGATCGTCCGCTGCTCGCCGCCGACGCCCAAGCCCAGGTGCGCCGCAGTCTTGATGACCGCAGGCGCAGCCTGGCGGAAGCCGCACGCATCCAGCAAGCACTGTCCGAAACCCAGCGCGCTGCGCTCGACCGTCGCGTGGCGGCGCTGGAAGGCGAACTGGTCCAGATCGACATCGAGGCCGGGCTGCAGAAGCAGCGGCTGGTGATGGCCGAGGAGTCTCTGGCGCGCCTGAAGGCTCTGCAGGCCGACCAGTTCATCTCCGCGGCGCAGTCGCAGGCCAAGTCGGAGGAAGTGCTCGGCCTGCGCGCCGCGGCGCAAGGGCTGGCACGGCAGCGCGCCGCGCTGCTGCGAGAACGGGCCGAACTCGACGGCGAGCGCCACGCACTGCCGCTGGTGGCCAGTGCGAGCGCCGGCACCCTGGAGCGCGATCTCGCGCAGGTCAACCGAGACGCCGCCGAGCAGGACGCCGAACAGCGCCTGGTGGTGCGCGCGCCACAGTCTGGCACCGTCAGCACGGTGCTGGCCGAGCCGGGGCAGAGTGTTTCTCCCGCATCCGCACTGGCCACCGTGGTGCCCGAGGGCGCGGTGCTGCGGGCTCAGCTTTACGCGCCCTCCAGCGCCATCGGTTCTGTTCAGCCCGGGCAGGCCGTGCGACTGAGATTCGAAGCTTTCCCTTATCAAAAGTTCGGCCAGCAGCCGGCGCGGGTGGTGCAGGTGTCGCGCACGCCGCTGGCGCCGAGCGAGCTGGCGGCGCTGGCGCTGCCGGCGCTCGGTAACGGCAGCGAACCGATGTTTCGCATCACGGTGGCGCTGGAGGGACCACCGGTGGCAGAGCCGCTGGCCGCCGGCATGCGCCTGCAAGCCGACGTGCTGCTGGAGCGCCGGCGCCTGATCGAGTGGCTTTTCGAGCCGCTGCTGGGCCTGAGGAGCCGGCTGTGAAGTTCCACGGACTGCACCTGGGCCCGCGCGGCAGCCCGGTGCCGGTGATCCTGCAGGCCGAGGCGGCTGAATGCGGCCTCGCCTGCCTGGCCATGGTGGCCGGCGCGCACGGCCTGGACACCGACCTGCCGACCCTGCGCCGGCGCTTTTCGCTGTCGTTGAAGGGCGTGACGCTGGCCGAGATGGTGCGCATGGCCGACGCGCTGCAGTTCAACTCGCGCGCGCTGCGCGCCGAGCCTGATGAACTGTCCAGCGTGCAGCTGCCCTGCATCCTGCACTGGGACATGAACCACTTCGTCGTCCTGGTGGCGCTGAAAGGCGACGAGGCAGAGATCCACGACCCGGGCCGCGGCCAGCAGCGCATCAAGCTCGCCGAACTGTCGCGCCACTTCACCGGCGTGGTGCTGGAGCTGCAGCCGGCGCCGGGCTTCGTGCCGGCGCAGCAGCGCCAGCGCGTGACGCTGCGTCAGCTGCTGGGGCCGGTGCGTGGGCTGAAGCGATCGCTGGGGCAGATCTTTGCGCTGGCGCTGGCGCTGGAAGTCTTCGTGCTGCTCAGCCCCTTCTTCATGCAGTGGGTGGTGGACGGTGCGGTGGTCAGCGCCGACCGCGACCTGGTGCTGACGCTGGGCGTCGGCTTTGGCCTGCTGGTGCTGGTGCAGGCGGCCACCGCGGCGGCGCGCTCGTGGGCGGTGCTGGCGTTGTCGGCGAGCCTGAACCTGCAATGGCTGGTGAACGTGTTTGCGCACCTGCTGCGCCTGCCGGTGGCCTGGTTCGAAAAGCGGCATGCGGGCGACATCTGGTCGCGCTTCGGTGCCGTGCAGCAAATTCAGCGCACGCTGACGACCAGCTTCATCGAGGCTGTGCTCGACGGGCTGCTGGTGGTGATGACGCTGGCGATGATGGCGCTGTACAGCGTCACGCTCACGCTTGTGGCGCTGGCCGCAGTGGTGGGCTACGGGCTGCTGCGCTGGATGTTCTACCGGCCGTTGGCTACCGCCACCGAGGAGGCGCTGGTGTTCGAGGCGCGGCAGTCCAGCCACTTCCTCGAGTCGCTGCGTGGCGTGCAGGCCATCAAGCTCTTCAACGCCCAGGGTGACCGCCAGTCACGTTTCGCCAGCCTGGTGGTCGAGACCATGAACGCCCAGCTCGACGTGCGCAAGCTGAACCTGATGTTCAGCGTGATGCACCGGCTGCTGTTCGGGCTGGAGCGCGTGGCGGTGATCTGGATGGGCGCGCTGCTGGTCATCGACGAGCGACTGTCGCTGGGCATGCTCTTCGCCTTCTTCGCCTACAAGGAGACCTTCGCCGGACGTGTCAGCGCGCTGGTCGACAAGGCGGTCGACCTGAAGATGCTGCGCCTGCAGGGCGAGCGGCTGGCCGACATCGTGATGACGGCGCCCGAGGCCGACACCGGCACCGCGGCCCGCGAACTCGGCGCCGGGCTGGAACTGCGCGACCTGCGCTTCGCGTATGCCGACGGTGAACCCGAAGTGCTGCGCGGCGTGAACCTGAAGATCGAGCCGGGCGAGTCGGTCGCCATCGTCGGGCCGTCGGGCTGCGGCAAGACCACGCTGCTCAAGCTGATGCTGGGCGTGCATGCGGCGACCTCCGGCGAAGTGCTGGTGGGGGGCGTGCCGTTGGCGCGCGCCGGCTTGCGCGCCTGGCGCGATCATGTTGGCGTGGTGATGCAGGACGAGCCGCTGTTCTCGGGTTCGATCATCGACAACATCAGCTTTTTCTGCGCCCAGCCTGACAGTGACTGGGCCGAGCAGTGTGCGCGGGTGGCCTCGGTGCACGACGAGATCGTGGCCATGCCGATGGGCTACAACACGCTGATCGGCGACATGGGTGCGGCCCTGTCGGGCGGCCAGAAGCAGCGGCTGCTGTTGGCCCGCGCACTGTACAAGCGTCCGAAGATCCTGCTGCTGGACGAAGCCACCAGCCACCTCGACGTCGACCGCGAGCGTGCCGTGAACCACGCCATCCGTCAGCTGGCGCTGACACGCGTGATCGTGGCACACCGGCCGGAGACCATCGCCTCGGCCGGGCGCGTGGTGGCGCTGCACGAAGGGCGCGTGGCGCAAGACCTGCGCAGCGTCCCGGCGTCGAGCACGCCCGGCGTCTAACGCACCGCCGACGGACGGCGGCTGGTGTGCCCTCTCGCGGCGTGAAATCGCCGCTCGCCCTTCGCCAGCCGTTCGGGTCTTTCCGGGCCCTCACGCGCAGGCTCAGGCCGTCGACTTGCGCGGCTTGTAGCCCACAGCAGGCTGTACATCGGGCAGCGTGCGGGGGTGGCGGTGAGCAGCATCACGAGCGCGACGACCCAGCCCCAGATGCCGACCTTGCCCGAGATCGCGAAGGCGAGGAGGAACATGCCGAGCAGGATGCCGAAGACGCGGTCGTAGCGTGACATCTTCTTGCTCATCATCGGTGTTGCTCCCGGAGGGTTGCACGGCGGCCTTGCGCACGTTGAACGCGCGCGGCCTGGACACGCGGGGGTTCTGCCGCTGCCGGGCGGCCTTGGCGAGAGCCCGGGGCCGCTCGGTGACACCGCCGGTCGCAGGCTGCCGCTCAGCGCTCACGCGTGAAGTGGCGCTCGGGCTTTCGCCAGCCGTGCAAGCCCGTCCGGGTTTGCACGTCCTGGCTCAGCCCTTCTTCAGCGGGCAGGTGCTGATGCCCAGCAGCGGGTAGAGCGGGCAGAAGCTGAAGGCCGCGGTGGCCAGCAGCACGACGCCCAGCCAGCCCCAAAGGCCGATGGTGCCGGTGGCTGCCAGCGCGATGAGGACTAAGCCGAGCGCGGCGCGAAGGAGGCGGTCGATGCCGCCGACGTTGGTCTTCATGTGTATCTCCTGCAAGGGGCTTCGGCGGTAGTGCCGATGCCACGCAGTGTGGAGGTGCGGGCAGGGCGAGTCGGTGACCTGGGTCACACGGGCGCGGTCGGCGCCGCGCCCTTCAGGCGCTTGGCACCACAGCTTGGCCGGCGGCCAGGGCGCGCAGCGCGGCGCCGTCGAGCACCTCGATGCGTTCGCGCGCCAGGCGCACCCAGCCCGCACGTTCGAAGCGGCTGAGCAGGCGCGTGACGATCTCGCGCACCGTGCCCAGGCTGTCGGCGAGCGCCTGGTGTGTGGTCTGCACGCTGCTGCCGTGACCGAGCAGCGCTTGCGCGAGTCGCTGGTCCAGGCGCTGGAAGGCGACGGCTTCGGCCAGCGCCATCAGGTCGGCCAGGCGTTCACCGAAGACGCCGAAAACGAAGCGGCGGAAGGCGGCGTGCTGACACCACAGGTCCAGGCCCTGGGGCTGAAGCAGCACCAGTTCGGTGGCCTCCACGGCCTGGCCATGGGCGCTGAGCGGGCGCTGGCCGAAGAGGCAGGCCGTGGAAACCACACACAACTCGCCCGGCGTCACGCGGTAGAGCTCGAGGCTGCGTCCGCCGGGCGAGCCCCGCGCCACGCGCACCATACCCGAGAGCAGCATCGGGAAACCCTGGCAGGGTGAGCCCTCGTCGAAGAGCATCGATCCACCGGGGACCGTGACGAAGTGAGTATGTGCTTCGATGACTTCGCCAAGGGCTGCGATCGGCAGTTCGGCGAGCACCGGATAGAGCGCGCCCAGGCGGGCGGCTAGTGCGTGGGCGGCGGGTGTCATGCGGGTTCAGTGCGGCGTGGTCTGCCGTTCCAGATGGCCCAGCCAGGCCATGGCGTGAACGCGGGCGCCCCCACACATCTCGGCGGTCGGCTGCAATGACGCGCAGACGGCCGGCCGTTCCGGACGGCCGAAGATGCGGCAGCGCTGGTGTGCGTCGAGCTGCAGGCAACGCACGCCGGGCGGCTTGCCCGACGGCATGCCCGGGATAGGCGAGGAGATCGAGGGCGCGGTGCAGCACGCGCCGCAGTCGGAACGGCAATCCATGGCTGGCATGCTATCGCTGACATGGCCACAAGCGATGTCCGGCAGGGCTTCGCGTGATCACGAGACAAACAAGAATAAGTTGTATTGGTGTCTTCGTGGCCAGATCGGCAAGTTTCGGCGTCCTGCACGTCGGCATCGCCTTCGGCGTGAGCTACGCGCTGACGGGCAGCCTGAGCGCCGCCGGCGCCACCACTCTCGTCGAGCCGGTGGTCAACACCGTGGCGCACTACTTCTTTGGCCGTGGGTGGGCGCGGCGCCCCGCGAAGCAGCTCGGCGGCCTGCGGCCACCCCTCGTAAAATCAGGCACTTGGGTGCGGCCGTCGAGCCGCGCGGCTCTTCGAGGTTTGCCATGCTGCATCCGCAGGAATTTGATGTCATCGTGGTCGGTGGCGGCCATGCGGGCACCGAGGCTGCGCTGGCCGCGGCACGCATGGGTTGCACCACGTTGCTGCTGACCCACAGCATCGAGACGCTGGGCCAGATGAGCTGCAACCCCAGCATCGGCGGCATCGGCAAGGGCCACCTGGTCAAGGAGATCGACGCGCTGGGCGGCGCGATGGCCGCAGCCACCGACGAAGCGGGCATCCAGTTCCGCACCCTCAATAGCAGCAAGGGTCCGGCGGTGCGTGCCACGCGCGCGCAGGCCGATCGTGTTCTCTACCGTGCCGCCATCCGGCGCCGGCTCGAGAACCAGCCCAATCTATGGCTGTTCCAGCAGGCCGTCGACGACCTCATGCTTGAGGGCGACCGCGTTGTCGGTGCCGTCACGCAAGTGGGCGTGAGGTTCCGTGGCCGGGCGGTGGTGCTGACGGCCGGCACCTTTCTCGACGGGCGTATCCACGTCGGCCTGCAGAGCTACAGCGCCGGTAGAGCCGGCGACCCGCCGGCGATCAGCTTGTCAGCCCGCCTGAAGGAAATGCGGCTGCCGCAGGGCCGGCTGAAGACCGGGACGCCGCCGCGGATCGACGGCCGCAGCATCGACTTCTCGAAGCTGCAGGAACAGCCGGGCGACGGCGTGCCGGCAGCCGATGGCACACCTTCGCCGTTTGCGATGCCGGTGTTCAGCTTTCTCGGCCGCCCGGAGCAGCACCCACAGCAGCTGCCATGCTGGATCACGCACACCAACGAACGCACGCACGAGATCATCCGCAGCGGCTTCGACCGCAGCCCGATGTTCACCGGCGTCATCGAGGGCGTGGGGCCGCGCTATTGCCCGAGCATCGAGGACAAGGTCAACCGCTTCGCCGACAAGACCAGCCACCAGATCTTCCTTGAGCCGGAAGGGCTGACGACGCGCGAGTTCTACCCGAACGGCATCTCGACCTCGCTGCCCTTCGACATCCAGCTGGCCGCCGTGCAGTCGATGTCCGGGCTGGAGCATGCGCACATCCTGCGGCCGGGCTACGCCATCGAGTACGACTACTTCGACCCGCGCGAGCTGAAGCCCAGCTTCGAGACGCGGCAGGTGCGGGGCCTGTTCTTCGCCGGGCAGATCAACGGCACGACGGGCTATGAAGAGGCGGGCGCACAAGGTCTCTACGCCGGCACCAACGCCGCGCTGCAGGTGCGGGGCCGCGAAGCGTGGCTGCCGCGGCGCGACCAAGCCTACCTGGGTGTGCTGGTGGACGACCTGGTGAACAAGGGCGTGACCGAGCCCTACCGCATGTTCACCAGCCGCGCCGAGTACCGGCTGCAGCTGCGCGAGGACAACGCCGACCTGCGGCTGACGGAAGTCGGCCGCGGGCTGGGCCTGGTGGATGACGAGCGCTGGGCCGCCTTCGAAACCAAGCGCGAGCGGTTGGCACAGGCCCGTCAGCGTTTACGCAGCACTTGGCTGCGCCCGGCGACGGTTCCGGCCGCCGAGGCCGAGCGCCTGCTCGGCAAGGCCCTGGAGCACGAATACAACCTGGAAGACCTGCTGCGCCGCCCGGGTGTCGACTTCGACGCCGTCAGCACGCTGGCGGCTGGGGCAGGGCACGGTGTTTCACGTGAAACACTGCGGGCCGCCTGGGGTGAGCGCAACGCCGACGCGGTGATTGAGCAAGCCGAAATCGCCATCAAGTACGCCGGCTACATCGACAAGCAGAACGACGAGGTCGAGCGCGCATCGTCCCTTGAAGACTTGAAGCTGCCCGACGAACTGGACTACGCCCAGGTGCCGGCCTTGTCGTTCGAGGTCAGACAGACGCTGGCGCGCCACCGGCCGGCCACGCTTGGGCAGGCGTCGCGCATCTCGGGCATCACGCCGGCGGCGATCTCGTTGTTGCTCGTGCACCTGAAGAAAGGCCGCTTCAAGGGCTTCGCCCGGGTGCCGGCCGACCAGGACCGAGCCGCCTGAGGTCAGCCGCTTTGTCCGACGACATCGAGCAGCTGTGCGCGCCGCTGGGGCTGGCCATCACGGCCGGGCAGCGCGCGAAGCTGGTGCTGTTCCTCGATCTGCTGGAGCGCTGGAACGCGACCTACAACCTCACGTCCGTGCGTGAACGCGACGCGATGCGCACGCAGCATCTCGCCGACTGCCTGGCGGTGGTTGCGCCGCTGCAGCGCTACGCCACTACTGGGCGCCTGCTCGACGCGGGCAGCGGCGGCGGGCTCCCGGGTGTGGTCATCGCCGCGCTGTTGCCGGCGTGGCAGGTGACCTGCGTCGATGCCGTCGGCAAGAAGATGGCCTTCGTGCGGCAGGTGGCCGGCGCCTTGCCTTTGGCCAATCTGCGCGCCGAACACTGCCGCATCGAATTCCTGAAAGCGCCGTGCTTCGACGTCGTGACATCGCGCGCCTTTGCTTCGCTGGGCGACTTCACGGCACTGACGCGACAGCATTTGGCGCCCGGCGGTGTTTGGCTCGCCATGAAGGGAAGGGTGCCCGAGGATGAGATTGCAGCCTTGCCGCCCGAAGTCGAGGTGTTTCACGTGGAACAACTTGCCGTGCCGGGGTTGGAAGCACAGCGCTGCCTGGTCTGGATGCGACCGCGGCACGCTGTCTGAGCGTTTCGGCGCCCCGAAGCTACGAAAATCTGCGCTACGCTCCCACGCTGTGCCGGGGCGCTGAAGCGCAGGAGTCCCGCCTCCAAAACAACACCTTTCCCACCGCGAACGGCCTGTCGGGTCGCGGTGAACCAACTCCAAGACGAAGCTTCCACCATGCTCGGCATAGGCGACTACGGCGCATTCTGCGCGGCCATCCTGATCTTCCTCGCATTGCCCGGGCCCGGCACTTTCGCCCTGCTGACGTCCACTGCCAAGGGCGGGCTGCGGGCCGGGGCGGCCGCCACCTTGGGTGTCATCCTTGGCGACCAGGTACTGCTCTGGCTGGCCGTCGCCGGCGTGGCCGCGCTGCTGGCCGCCAACCCGTTGCTCTTCCAGGGTGTGCAGTACCTCGGCGCGGCCTATCTTGCGTGGATCGGGCTGAAGCTCATCTTCGCCCGCCCCGGCAGCCCCTCGCCCATCCGCATCGAAGCGCGCCGGTACGCACGCCAGGCCTTCCTGATCACGTTGCTGAACCCCAAGGCCATCGTCTTCTACATGGCCTTCTTCCCGCTCTTCATCGACCCCGCCCAGCACCGCGGCGCCGTCACCTTCGCCGCCATGGCGGCCACCATCGCCGTCATCACCGCGGCCTACGGCTTGTCGCTGTGCGCCTTTGCCAATGTCATCGGTGCGCAGGTACGCGCCCACCAGAAGCTGGGCCGCGCGCTCGAGAGACTGGCCGGTGTCTTCCTCGTCGGCTTCGGCATCCGGCTGGGAACGCAATGACCGCCCCCTTGAAGAGCCCGCGCATCTTCTGCGTCGCCAACCAGAAGGGCGGTGTCGGCAAGACCACCACCACGGTCAATCTGGCCGCCGGCTTGGCGCAGGTGGGCCAGCGTGTGCTGGTGGTCGACCTCGACCCGCAGGGCAACGCCACCACTGGCTCGGGCATCGACAAGCGCACGCTCGACAGCAGCGTCTACGACGTGCTGCTCGGCTCGGCCACCATCGCCGAGGCGCGTCGCGCGAGCCCCAAGGGCGGCTACCAGGTGCTGGGCGCCAACCGCGAACTGGCCGGCGCCGAAATTGAACTCGTGCAGCTCGCGCGCCGAGAGAAGCGCCTGAAGGACGCCCTGCAGGCCGTGCGCGAAGACCATGATTTTGTGCTCATCGACTGCCCGCCCAGCTTGAGCCTGCTGACGCTGAACGGCCTGTGCGCCGCGCACGGCGTCGTCGTGCCGATGCAGTGCGAGTACTTTGCGCTCGAAGGCCTGTCCGACCTGGTCAATACCATCAAGCAGGTGCACGCCAACCTGAACCCCGACCTGCAGATCATCGGCCTGCTGCGCGTGATGTTCGACCCGCGCATCACGCTGCAGCAGCAGGTCAGCGAACAGCTCAAGGCGCACTTCGGCGAAAAGGTCTTCGACACCGTGATCCCGCGCAACGTGCGCCTGGCCGAAGCCCCGAGTTATGGCCAGCCCGGCGTCACCTTTGACCCGGCGTCAAAGGGTGCGGTGGCCTTCATCGAGTTCGCCAAGGAAATGGTGAGGCGCCTTGGCTGACAGCAGGGCTGCCCCGGCGCTCGACGAGGCGCTGCTCTCGCGCATCGAGGACGCCAGCCTGAACGCCAGCGCACCGCCGCAGCAGCTCTGACTTGACGGCTGGATCGTGCGCACCTCGCCCGGCAAGCCGCGGCGCGCACGCTGCATCAACGCCGTGGCCGAGGGTCGCCTTCCGATCGAGCACAAGCTGGCGCTGGCCGAGGCGCTGTTCCGCAGCGCCAACCTGCCGATGGTGGTGCGGCTGACGCGCTTCACGCTGCCGGCGAACCTCGATACGCAGCTGGCGCAGCGCGGCTGGGCGCGCGCGGACGAGACGCAGGTGATGGTGCGGCCCGGCCTGGGCGACCTCACCGCGGCCGCCCTGGCCGCGGCACCACCCGGCTGCGTGTGGATACGGCTGGACGGCACGGCCTTCGCCGACACCGTCGGCGCGCTGCGCGGCTCGCCGCCCGAGCAGCGCCGCGCCCACGCCGAACGACTGGCGTTTTCGCCTGTGCGCTACGAAGGCCACGCACTGCGGCGGCTGGCCGATGGCGAGATGCTGGCCTGTGGCCAGTTTGCGCGCGAGGCCGAGGTGGTCGGCCTGTACGACGTCTTCACGCGCGACAGCGCGCGTGGCCAGGGGTTGGCCGGACTGCTGTGCACGCGCCTGCTGGCGCTGGCGGCAGGGCAGGGTGCGTGGCTGGCCTACCTGCAGACCGAGGCCACGAACGAGGCCGCGCGCCGTGTCTACCGGCGCCTCGGGTTTGCCGACCAGTACTGCTACCACTACCGGCAGCTGCCTTGAAATGGAGCGCCCAAGCGCGCTGGCGCTCCACGCAACGCCAGAGGCGTTGCTTGCTTGGCCGTCCAAGTCCGCGCAGGCGGACTTGGAGCCGCGGCCTTCGCCCCCCCCCCCCCACAGGGTAGCGAGTCGGACGAAGAACAGGCCCTGCAGACTGTTCGTCGCCTACGAGCGCCAGCGGCGTCCTCGCCGCTGGCCGTCCGCCAACGGCCAAGCGGAGCCGGTCCGTGGCGGGAAGCTGGGTGGGCGACGCCGTGCTTCGTCTGCCGCGGGTGGTGCTGCCGCGCTACAGCCCCAGCGCTTCGTCGACGCCGATGTGCACGTTCATCGCCTGCACCGCAGCGCCGCTGGCGCCTTTGCCCAGGTTGTCCAGCCGCGCCATCACGATGGCCTGGGTGTCGCTCGCGAACACGAAGAGGTCGACGCGGTTGGTGTCGTTGCAGCCCTGCACGTCGAAGAAACCGCTCTCCAGCGTGGCTGGGTCGCGCAGCGGCATCACGCGGATGAATCGCTCGCCGGCGTAATGCCGCTCATAGGCACGCTGCAGCGCCTCGGCCGTGGTACCCAGCGCCGAAAGCGACAGCGACACGCTGACCGACAGCCCCTTGTAGAAGTTGCCGACGATGGGCTGGAAGATCGGCGGCTGCGTCAGCCCGGTGTGCGCTGCCATCTCGGGCAGGTGCTTGTGTGCCAGGTTGAGCCCGTAAGGGCGCGGTGAAGTGAGTGCAGGCTCCATCGGAGCGGCCTCGTATTGCTCGATCATCTTCTTGCCGCCACCCGAATAGCCGGTGATCGACGTGGCCGTCACGGTCTGCGCCGCCGGTACCAGCCCGGCATCGACCAGCGGCCGCAGCAGCAGGATGAAGGCGCTGGCGTGGCAGCCCGGGTTGGCGATGCGCTTGCTGGCGCGGATGGCGTCGCGCTGGCCGGGCGCAAGTTCCGGCAGGCCGTAGGCCCAGCCCGCCACCGTGCGGTGGGCCGTACTGGCATCGATGAGGCAGGTGTGCGGATTGGTGATCATCGCCGCCGCCTCGCGCGACGCCGCGTCGGGCAGGCACAGGAAGGCGACATCGGCGGCGTTCAACAGCCGCGCCCGTTCGGCGGCGTCCTTGCGCTTGTCGGCGTCGATGCGCAACACCTCGACGTCGCGCCGTGCGGCCAGGTACTCGTGGATGCGCAGGCCGGTGGTGCCTTCCTGGCCATCGACGAAGACGGTGGTGGTCATGGATTCCCTCACGCACAATGCCGCTGCAATGCAGCAAGGATACCCGTCATGAGCGCCACGCCGGGGCCGCTGCCGCGCGTGCTGTTGCTGCCAGGCTGGCAGGACAGCGGCCCCGCCCACTGGCAGAGCCGCTGGGAAGCACTGCACGCCCACGAACGGGTGCAGCAGGCCGACTGGCACTGGCCGCGCCGCGGCGACTGGATGGCGCGGCTGGAAGAAGCGCTGCTGGCCGACGAGGGCCCGGCGCTGCTGGTGGCGCACAGCCTGGGCTGCCAGCTGGTGGCGGCCTGGGCCGCGCACACGAAGCACGCGCACCGCGTGTATGGCGCGCTGCTGGTGGCGCCGCCCGACACCGCGCGCGACGACACACCGCCGCAGTTGGCCGGCTGGCGCGCCATCGTGCGTACGCCGATGCCCTTTCCGACGACCGTGCTCTACAGCGAAGACGACCCCTTCTGCGCCGCGGACCGTGCCCGCGGTCTGGCGGGCGACTGGGGTGCTGCGGCGCACAGCCTGGGCGCGCTGGGCCATATCAACGGCGAATCGGGACTGGGTGACTGGCCCGCGGGCCTGGCCTGGCTGGGGGCGCTGCAGGCGCTTCAGGCGGTGCGGCGATGAACAGCCGTGCCGGCCGCGCCATTCTGGCGGGCCTGTTCGTGGCCACCGTGCTGGGCTGGAGCAGCCTGCTCGGCTCGCGCATCGGGTGGCTCGTGCTGGGCGCCACCGTCGCGAGCGTGCTGGCGGTCTGGGGCTTGTGGACGGTGATGCAGCGCACCGGCGACGCCAGCGCCGCACTGCGAGAGCGCCTGGGGCGCGCCGACGCAGGAACACACCACGCCTTCGGCGCCGTGCGCCTGCGCATCGAAGACGACGGCCGCCACGTCTGGGTCGACGGCCCCGGCCTGCAGCGGGTGCTGGGCCGGCGCGAGCCCGACGAAGCCCAGGCTGCGCGCCACACCGGCGCCTGGCGTCGCGACGAGCGCGGCGTGCTGATGCTGCGTGTCGACGCGGTCGTCCAGCACCTGGCCACCATGCCCGGGCGCGATGAACCGCGCATCCAGAAGCTGCGCCGCTACCTGGAGCGCGACGTGCTCTTCCCGGCCCGACACCGCCACGGCGCCGGACCGTCCACGGGCCGCTGAAGCCTCAGGCCGCACGGCGCAGGGCGGCCGCTGCACGACAATGCCGCCATGGTGACGAAAAAACAGAAGGGCCTGGGCATGGGCCTGGAGGCCCTGCTCGGCCCGAAGGTCGCGGAAACGGTGGCCGACGCCGACGCCCAGCCCAGCAGTCTGGCGCTCGACCGCCTGCGCCCCGGCCGCTACCAGCCGCGCACGCGCATGGACGAGGGCTCGCTCTACGAGCTGGCCGAGAGCATCAGGGGCCAGGGCGTGATGCAGCCCATTCTCGTGCGACCGGTCGACGACGGGCAGTACGAGATCATCGCCGGCGAACGGCGTTTCCGCGCTGCGCGCCTGGCCGGGCTCGACCGCGTGCCGGTGCTCGTCAAGGTGGTGGCGGACGAAGCTGCCGCGGTGATGGCGCTGATCGAGAACATCCAGCGCGAAGACCTGAACCCGCTGGAAGAAGCGCAGGGCCTGCAGCGCCTGGTCACCGAGTTCCAGCTCACGCACGAACAGGCGGCGCAGGCCGTGGGCCGTTCACGCAGCGCCGCGTCCAACCTGCTGCGCCTGTTGCAGCTGGCCGAGCCCGTGCAGCAGATGCTGCTGGCCGGCGACCTGGACATGGGCCACGCGCGCGCGCTGCTGGCCCTGCCCGCGGCACAGCAGGTGATGGCCGCACACGAGATCAGCGCCAAGAAGCTGAGCGTGCGCGAGGCCGAACGCCTGGTGGCGCGCAGTGCACCGGGCCGCGAGGCGGCCGCCAGGCGCAACAAGCCGCCCAAGCCGCGCGACCTGCTGCGGCTGGAAGAACGCCTGGCCGATGCCCTGACGGCCAGCGTCGAGATCCGCGTGCTCAAGCGCACGGCCCGCGGCGAGCAGGGCGAGATCGCCATCGGCTTCGGTTCGCTCGAAGAGCTGAACGGCCTGCTCGAGAAGCTGGGCGCCGGCGAAACCTGACGGCGCGGCGCCTGCCTTCAGGCGGTCAGACGGTCAGACGGGCGGGCTTGCGCGCCTGCAACGCCAGCCACACCAGCGCCACCATCACCACGCCGATGGGCAGCAGCGAGCCCAGGTTCAGCCAGGTCCAGCCCTGCGTCGTGATGAGCGCGCCCGACGAAAACGAGCTGACCGCCATGGTCCAGAACACGGTGGTGTCCATCAGACCCTGGGCGCGGTTCTTCTCCTCGGGCCGGTAGGCCTGCGTCAGCAGGGTGCTGCCGCCCGTGTAAAGGAAGTTCCAGCCCACGCCCAGCGCAAAGAGCGCCACCAGGAACTGCATCACGTCCACGCCCGACAGCGCCACCGCCACGCACAACAGGTTCAGCAGCGCGCCGACGAACATCACCGGTAACGCGCCGAAGCGCCGGATCAGGTTGCCGGTGAAGAAGCTGGGCACGAACATCCCCAGCACGTGCCATTCGAGCACCAGCGCGGCGCTGTCAAAGGGGTGCTTGCATTGCTGCATCGCAATGGGCGTGGCGGCCATCAGCAGGTTCATCACGCCATAACCCAGTGCCGCCGCGACGACGGCCACCGCGAACACCGGCTGGCGCAGCAGCTCGGCCGTCGGCCGGCCCGCCGCGGGCCCGGGTGCCGGCGCCACGTGCGCGGGAAAGCGGATGAAGGACATCACGGCCAACGAAAGCAGCGCCACGCCCACCAAGGCGAGGTAGGCGCCGGCGAAGGGCACGACGAACCAGCTGCGCGTGGCGCTGGCCAGGTTGGGCCCGACGAAGGCGCCCACGACACCGCCCGCCAGCACCAGCGAAAGCGCCCGTTCCTTGAATGCCGGCGCCACCAGTTCGGGCCCGGCGAAGCGGTAGAGCGCACCGTTGGCGCTGTAGAAGCCGGCCACCAGGGTCGACGCCACCAGCAGCCAGAAGTTCTGCGTGGCGACGGCCAGTGCGCAACTCGCCGCCGAGACAATGGCCACCAGCAGCCCGATCTGGAACGACCGTTTGCGGCCGACCCGCGCCTGCAAACGCGACACCGGCATCGCCGAAAGCGCAGCGCCGACGACGTAGCCCGTCACCGGCAGCGTGGCCATCCAGCCCAGTGGCGCGAGCGCCAGGCCCACGAGGCCGTTGATGGCGATGAAGGTGACGTTGTTGGTGAGGAACAGCGCCTGGCAGATGGCCAGCAGCAGCAGATGTCGGTTCATCGGTTCGATCATCGCACCCCGTGCGTGTGTGCGTGCGCGCGCCAGGGCCGGCGTGGAGCATCAGTGGCCGATGGAACCCCGAGCCCGGTCCGGGCTCCATCAGGGAGGCTGCGCCGGGAGGTCATCCGCGCCGGACGCTGGTGCGTTGTCTGGGCTGCGATGGCTGGCCCAGCGGGGTCAGTGCGGCACGGCTCTTGCGGACGTCGGTGCACGGGGCGCGAGCTGGCGACAAACGTGGTTTACGGCGCAAACTGCCGGGCACTTCGGGGCTTCATCTCAGGCCAGCCCGTCCAAGTTTGAACCATGCTACACATGCGAGGCTGACGACGAAGACGCACAGCCAGTGACAGGAAAGCTCTGATGGAGCCTGGGCCCGTACAGCCGGGACTCCATCAGAACTTCCCAGGCTCGGTGGGGACTGTCCCCCGCTGGTGCCCGCCTGGACACTGGAGGCCCGCATGGACGTGATCAGTCATCTCAAGGCTCGCTACGAGCGCACGCGCGAAGAAGAGATCTCGCTCGAGGATTACCTGGCAGAGTGCAAGCGCAATCCGCTGGCCTACGCCACCGCCGCCGAGCGCATGCTCAGGGCCATCGGCGAACCCACCACGGTGGACACGCGGAACGACCCCCGTCTTTCGCGCCTGTTCGCGAACAAGGTGATCAAGGTCTACCCGGCCTTTGCCGAGTTCTACGGCATGGAAGACGCCATCGAGCAGGTGGTGAGCTACTTCCGCCATGCCGCGCAGGGGCTGGAAGAGAAAAAGCAGATCCTCTACCTG
Organism: Burkholderiales bacterium; assembly: GCA_038205425.1. Taxonomy (GTDB): domain Bacteria; phylum Pseudomonadota; class Gammaproteobacteria; order Burkholderiales; family Burkholderiaceae_C; genus Rubrivivax. Next base: position 60,355 of record JBBRBW010000002.1, read on the forward strand.
CTGGGCCCGGTGGGCGGTGGCAAGAGCAGCATCGCCGAGCGGCTGAAGCTGCTGATGCAGGACGTGCCCTTCTACGCCATCAAGGGCAGCCCGGTGAACGAGTCACCGCTGGGCCTGTTCGACGCCGTGGAAGACGGCCCGATCCTCGACAGCGAGTACGGCATCCCGCGGCGTTACCTCAACCGCATCTTGAGCCCCTGGGCCGTGAAGCGGCTCGAAGAGTTCGGCGGCGACATCCGCAAGTTCAAGGTCGTCAAGCGCCACCCCAGCATCCTCAAGCAGGTGGGCATCAGCAAGACCGAGCCGGGCGACGAGAACAACCAGGACATCAGCAGCCTGGTCGGCAAGGTCGACATCCGCAAGCTCGAGGCCTACAGCCAGGACGACCCCGACGCCTACAGCTACAGCGGTGGCCTGTGCCTGGCCAACCAGGGCTTGCTCGAATTCGTCGAGATGTTCAAGGCGCCGATCAAGGTGCTGCACCCGCTTCTGACGGCGACGCAGGAAGGCAACTTCAAGGGCACCGAAGGCTTCGGTGCCATCCCCTTCGACGGCGTGGTGCTTGCGCATAGCAACGAAAGTGAGTGGAAGGCTTTCCGCAACAACAAGAACAACGAGGCCTTCCTCGACCGCATCTACATCGTCAAGGTGCCCTACTGCCTGCGCGTGAGCGAAGAGGTGAAGATCTACGAGAAGCTGCTGCGCAACTCGTCGCTGGCGCAGGCCACCTGCGCACCCGGCACGCTGAAGATGATGAGCCAGTTCGCCATCCTGACGCGGCTGAAGGAGCCCGAGAACAGCAGTCTCTATTCGAAGATGCTGGTCTACGACGGCGAGAACCTGAAAGACACCGACCCGCGGGCCAAGAGCTACCAGGAGTACCGCGACTACGCCGGTGTCGACGAGGGCATGAACGGCATCAGCACGCGCTTCGCGTACAAGATCCTCTCCAAGGTCTTCAACTTCGACAGCACGGAAGTGGCTGCCAACCCCGTGCACCTGATGTATGTGCTGGAGCAGCAGATCGAGCGCGAGCAGTTCGCCAAGGAACTTGAAGACAAGTACGTCGGCTACATCAAGGAGCTGCTGGCGCCACGCTACGCCGAGTTCATCGGCAAGGAGATCCAGACCGCCTACCTGGAAAGCTACAGCGAGTACGGCCAGAACATCTTCGACCGCTACGTCACCTACGCCGACTACTGGATCCAGGACCACGAGTACCGCGACACCGACACCGGCGAGGTCTTCGACCGCGGCTCGCTGAATGGCGAACTCGAGAAGATCGAGAAGCCCGCCGGCATCGCCAACCCCAAGGACTTCCGCAACGAGATCGTCAACTTCGTGCTGCGCGCGCGCGCCAACAACCAGGGCAACAACCCGGTGTGGACGAGCTACGAGAAGCTGCGCACCGTGATCGAGAAGAAGATGTTCAGCAACACCGAGGAGCTGCTGCCGGTGATCAGCTTCAACGCCAAGGCCAGCGCCGACGAGGCCAAGAAGCACGAGGACTTCGTGACGCGCATGGTGGCCAAGGGCTATACGCAGAAGCAGGTGCGGCTGCTGTGCGAGTGGTACCTGCGCGTCAGGAAATCAAGCTGATTCACTGAAGGGCCGCCGTGCAGCAGATCATTGATCGCAGACTGGCCGGGAAGAACAAGTCGATCGGCAACCGCGAGCGATTCCTGCGCCGCCACAAAGAGCAGATTCGCGAGGCGGTGAAGCGTGCCATCGACGGTCGCAGCATCAGCGACGTCGAGCGCGGCGAAGACATCCACATCCCGAAGAAGGACCTCAGCGAACCCGTCTTCGGCCACGGCCAGGGCGGCATGCGCGAGACCGTGCATCCGGGCAACAAGGAATACGTACAGGGCGACCGCATCGCACGGCCGAAGGGCGGCTCAGGCAGCGGTGGCAGCGGCAAGGGCCAGGCCGGCGACAGCGGCGAAGGCGAGGACGACTTCGTCTTTTCGCTGAGCAGGGAAGAGTTCATGCAGGTCTTCTTCGAGGACCTGGCGCTGCCCCACCTCGTGCGCACGCAGCTGGCCGAAGTGCCCGAGTTCAAGAGCCAGCGCGCGGGCTTTTCCAGCGACGGCACGCCCAGCAACCTGCACGTGGTGCGCAGCATGCGCGGCGCCCTGGGCCGGCGCATCGCGCTGGGCACCGGGCCCCGGCGCGAGCTGCATGCGATGGAAGAGCGATTGGCCGCGTTGCAGCGCGCGCTGCAGCCTGGTGACGCCGTCGCCGAAGCCGAGATCCAGGCGCTGGCCGCAGAGATCGCGAAGCTGCGCGTGCGCGTCGAGCGCATCCCCTACCTCGACCCCATCGACCTGCGGTACCGCAGCCGCATCAAGGTGCCGGTGCCCACCAGCAAGGCGGTGATGTTCTGCCTGATGGACGTCAGCGGTTCGATGGACGAAGGCAGGAAGGAGTTGAGCAAGCGCTTCTTCATCCTGCTCTACCTGTTCCTGACGCGGCACTACGAGAAGATCGACCTCGTCTTCATCCGCCACCACACGCAGGCCGCCGAGGTCGACGAAGAGAACTTCTTCCACGCCCGCGAGACCGGCGGCACCGTGGTCAGCAGTGCACTGGTGCTGATGGAAGCGATCATCCGCGAGCGCTACGACCCGGCGATGTGGAACATCTACGGCGCGCAGGCCAGCGACGGCGACAACTGGCACCATGACAGCGGCCGCTGCCGCGAGATCCTGAACGAGAAACTGCTGCCGCTGGTGCGCTACTTCGCCTACGTGCAGGTGGCCGAGGAAGAGCAGAACCTGTGGAGCGAGTACACACAGTTGCAGGGCGCCAACAAACACTTCGCGATGCGCAAAGCGGTGGAGGCGAGCCAGATCTACCCGGTGTTCCGCGACCTGTTCAAGAAGGAAGGCGCGAAAGCCGCATGAAGATCAAGCCCCTGACGCTGGACCAGCCCATGCCACTCGAGCAGCGGCCGAGTGAACACCTGCCCGCGCCCAGCGACTGGAGCTTCGAGCTCGTCGACCAGTACCACCGCGTGATCCGCGCCACGGCCGAGCGCTTCGGCCTCGACACCTACCCGAACCAGCTCGAGATCATCACCGCCGAGCAGATGATGGACGCCTACGCCAGCGTGGGCATGCCGGTGAACTACCGCCACTGGAGCTACGGCAAGGAGTTCATTGCCACCGAGAAGAACTACAAGCGCGGCCACATGGGGCTGGCCTACGAGATCGTCATCAACAGCAACCCCTGCATCAGCTATCTGATGGAGGAAAACACGCTGGCGATGCAGGCCCTGGTCATCGCGCACGCCGCCTACGGCCACAACAGCTTCTTCAAGGGCAACTACCTGTTCCGCATGTGGACCGACGCGGCGTCGATCATCGACTACCTGGTCTACGCGAAGCACTACGTCGCGGCCTGCGAAGAGAAACACGGGCTGGACGCGGTGGAGAGCTTCCTCGACAGCTGCCACGCGCTGCAGAACCACGGCGTCGACCGCTACCGCCGCCCCAGCCGCAAGAGCCTGGCGCAGGAACTGGCCGAACGCATCGACCGCGAGGCCTACGCGCAGCAACAGGTGAACGACCTGTGGCGCACGCTGCCGCGCGCCGCGCAAAAGGAAGGTGCCACGCCCGAGGCCAGGCGTTTCCCCGACGAGCCGCAGGAGAACCTGCTGTACTTCATCGAGAAAAACGCGCCGCTGCTGGAACCCTGGCAGCGCGAGATCGTGCGCATCGTGCGCAAGGTGGCGCAGTACTTCTACCCGCAGCGCCAGACGCAGGTGATGAATGAAGGCTGGGCAACGTTCTGGCACCACAAGCTGCTGAACACGATGTACGACGACGGCTTCCTGACCGACGGCGTGATGATCGAGTGGCTGACCTCGCACACCAACGTCGTCTACCAGCCTCCGGCGGGGCATCGTGCCTACAGCGGCATCAACCAGTATGCGCTGGGCTTTGCGATGTACACCGACATCAAGCGCATCTGCGAAGAACCCACCGAAGAGGACCGGCAATGGTTCCCCGACATCGCCGGCAAGCCCTGGCTGCCGGTGCTGGACCACGCGATGCGCAACTTCAAGGACGAGAGCTTCATCGGCCAGTACCTGAGCCCGAAGCTGATGCGCGAGCTGCGCCTGTTTGCCATCACCGACGATGAGAAGCAGGGCGAACTCGAAGTCAGCGCCATCCACGACGACAGCGGCTACAAGCGCGTGCGCGAGGCCTTGTCGCACCAGTACGACCTGGGCTCGCGCGAGCCCAACATCCAGGTCTGGAACGTCAACCTGCGGGGTGACCGTTCGCTGACGCTGCGCCACTTCCAGCACAACGACCGGCCGCTGCACGAAAGCGGCCAGGAAGTGCTGAAGCACGTGGCGCGGCTGTGGGGCTTCGGCGTGCAGCTGGAGAGTGCCAACGCCAAGGGCGAGGTGACGAAGCGGTGGAGCGTGCCGGGGCCGTCGCAGGTCTGAGAGGTGCCGGCACCGGCTTGGCGGTGCTTGATGCGTGGCCGTGGCCACGTGGTTTCGGCCGGATGAGGCCCAAAGCGTGTCGGCCTGCCTTACAGGCGCCTCCAATGGGCGTGTGCGCTGTTCGTGATATTCGCACGCAACATAACTCCAGCTTCTTGATCTAGAGAGGCGTCTGCCATCCCCTGATCTAGGGGGCACGGATCCTGCGTTGCTTGGTTGCGGCGAAGCACGTCCTCGCGCGCTGCCACATCGGCCAATGCCGCAATGCAAAACCACTCAGGAGTAAACCTATGCAGAGTTCCAAAGTTTTCCAGTTGACCGTTCTGTGCGCGGCGCTTGGCGTATCGGCTGTCGCCAACGCCGCGGTCGTGAACAGCACCAGCATTACCGGGAACGTGATTACGGGCACCGGGATTGCGAACGGCAATAACTTCTCGGTCGATACCAACAACGGCATCGAGATTGGCTTGCGCGCGCGGGTGCGCTACCCGGCGCCGACCGGCGTGACCAACAACGTGGTGGGCACGAATGTGTACAACCATGCTACCGGCGGGTACACGTCCGGCGGGGTGCTCGGTGGCGGACGTGCCGGCTGGAACTTCGATTGGTCCATCAACACGGGCACCGCCAGCATCGGCGCCTACACCTACCGCATCGACATCGACTACGACGCCGGGCTGGGGACCAACTTCCAGTCTTTCGACCTGATCAATGCCGTGAATCCGAACCCGGCGGCCGGCGGTCTTGCGCTGTGGGATCACTCCTTTGGCAACAACGGCACTGCGCAGTCGGCGGGCATCGAGGCCACGGGAGCCACGCTGGCCGCAGCCCTTGCCGACTATGACAATCTTGAGGCGAGCAACAATGTCGTCCAGAACTCCTGGAACTTGGCCTTCTTCCAGAACGGAAGCTTCCCGTTTGACCCGAACGCCAATGGCCAGTACACGATTCGCCTGGCAGCGCTCGGGGCCACCGGTCAGGAGCTTGCCCTGTCGACCATCCAGGTGATCGTCGGCACCGGCGCCACCGTGCCCGAGCCCACCAGTCTGGCCCTCATCGGCCTGGCGCTGGTCGGCCTGGCCGCCACACGCCGCCGCGCCTGAGCTTCAGGCTGCCGCAAGCAGAAAAGCCCGCTACGGCGGGCTTTTTTTCGTCGGCCGGCGACAGCTGGCCGCCCGGGGCGGCTGCTCAGCTGTCCACCTGCGCATTCCCGTCCTTCACCACCCGAGCCCACTTCACCTGCTCGCTCAGGCTGAACTGCGCAAACTTCTCGCGCCTGCCGCCACCGTCACCCGTCACCGACGACATAGGAGTTCCCGCTTGCATCGCCAGCGACGAAACCCGGTCGGTCAGAATGCCAGCGCACCCCAGGTCGACACTGGCGGCATACATGTTTGCGAGGCAGTGCCGCGCCGGTACGACCTGGCCTCGCATGAACCCAATATCCGAAGCTGGACCGTGAACCTGCGCGGTGGCCGTTCACCGACGCTGCACAACTGCCATCACAGCGGCCGTCCGACCCAAGTGGTCAGGAAGTGCTGAAGCACGTGTCGCGGCTCGTGGCTTTGGCGTGTGGCTCGAAAGTGGGAACGCCAAGGGCGATGTGACGAGACGCTCGAGCGTGCCGGGGCCGGCGCTGGCGTGAAGGACCCATGCCGCGTGCGGCAAGCCAAGAAAAAAGCGGCCCAAGGGCCGCTTTCTGTTGTCGGGGTCGTGGGCGTTATCAGGCCTTGCGGCGGGTGACGCCGAGCCCTGCCAGCGCCAGCGCAACCAATGCCAGTGACGCTGGCTCAGGAACCTGGGCGTTCTGGGTGTTCGACCAGTGTGCGACATACGGCACCGTCGTCGGGCTGCCCAGCGCCGGATCGGCGAAGTTATAGGCCTGCATGATGACGGCCGAGAAGCGGTCGGCGCCTATGGTGTTGTCCACGTAGACTTGGGCGCCGTTGACGCGGTAGACCAGTGATGTGGCGGTCAACTCGATGTCGAAGGCCGTCCAGGCGTCGAAGGCGATTGTGTTGGACAGGTCAACCCAACCACCAAGCACATTGCCGTCGAAAACGCGTAGACGAGCGGCGCCACCATAGTTGGTGAATCCGATGATGCCGTAGTCCGTGACCCCTGCACTGTCGGAGCCGACAGCCCACATGTCCGTACGCACAAAGCCGCTGTTGCTGTCGCGCCAGCTGGCGTTGATGAAGAGGTCGGCACTCAGCACCGAGCCCGCACCGCCCGCGACAGCAGTCTGCCTGCCTTGCGTGTTGTAGAAGGTGGCGTTCAGGCCGCCACGGTTGGCGGCGTCGCCGGTGGCGTCAATGCCGATGCCAAGCACGTCGCTGCGGCCCTGGTAGGTGCCGACGTTGCTGAAGCTGGCCGGATCGTAGCGGTCAGTCGTCCAACCTGTCGGCACCGTGGCAAAGCTCGGCATCACGGGGGCCGCGAATACAACCTGGCCCAATGTGCCTGCTGTCAGAGCGACTGCGGCCCAACGCGTCAAACGCGCGAGATTGAGAGTCATGCAATACCTCCGTTCGTTGTGGATAGGAATCCTGCGTCGGGTGCCGACGATCGGCAGTTGAAGCTGGCGATAGACAGGGTCAATGAACTCGAACGCACGATCCGAGCCACTTTTCACTCCTCAGTTCGAGGGATGTTTGGAACCAAGTGCTTGGGGGGTGCCTTCGGTCAGAAGTCACGCGCGGTTCCAAAGCTGCATGGGCCGGTCTGTAAAGCCACTCGACACGCCACGGGGTCGAAGCGCCCGCCGTCATCCGCAATTTTGCAAAGACGAAGACCCGCTGAGACCGTCCTCCCATCGGCCACGGCCCCCCGCGGGGTGCGCGCTGCGTCAGCTTTCAGCTGTCCACCTTCACGTTCCCATCCTTCACCACCCGCGCCCACTTCACCTGCTCGCTCAGAATGAACTGCGCGAACTTCTCGCGTGTGCCACCGCCGTCCTCGGCACCGTAGGTTTCCATCTTCTCCTGCACGTCGGGCATCGCCAGCACAGTGTTGACGTCGCGGTTGACCTTGTCGGCGATCGCGGCTGGCAAGCCCTTGGGCGCCACCAGGCCGTACCAGGTGGTGGCCTCGAAACCTTCGAAGCCCTGCTCCTGCATCGTCGGCACCGTGGGGTGGCCCTTGGCGCGCTTCAGGCGCGTCTGCGCAATCGCCACCACCTTGCCGCTCTTCACGTGCGGCGTGGCCGAGGTCATGGTCTCGAAGCTGTACTGCACCTGTCCGCCCATCAGGTCGGTCAGAGCCGGGCCGCTGCCCTTGTAGGGCACGTGGATCGCGTCCACCTTGGCCTGCACCTTGAACATCTCCAGCGCCAGGTGCTGCGCCGAGCCCTGGCCGGCCGACGCAAACGCCACCTTGCCGGGTTCGGCCTTGCAGCGCGCCACCACCTCGGCCACGCTCTTGTTCGGCACGTTGGGGTTGGCGATCAGCAGGTTCGGCGTCACGCCCACCAGGCACAGCGGCGTGAAGTCGGTCTCGGCGTTGTAGCGCAGCTTGTTGCCCTGCAAGGCGGGGCCGAGGGCGTGGCTGTTGATGTGCGCCATCAGCAGCACGCTGCCGTCGCCGGGCTGCTGTGCGGTGTACTCGGCGGCGATGAGACCGGCCGCGCCGGCCTTGGTCTCGACGATGACCTGCTGGCCCCACATCGCCGTGAGCTTGGCGCCGACCACGCGGGCCAGCGCGTCGGTGCCGCCGCCGGGGGGAAAGCCGACCACGATGCGCACCGGCCCCGTCGGCCAGGCCGGCTGGGCCCAGGCCGAGGGCAGGGCGATGGCGGCAGCGGCGCCTTGGAGCAGGGTGCGTCTTTGCATGGTCGGGTGTCTCCTGTTGTGGTTCGGGTGAGTCGTCAGGCGGCGTGCGCCGGCGGATGGCTGGCGAAGTGGTTCATCAGCGCCTGCACGCCGCTGCCGGCCAGTTTCACGCCGGCCAGTTGCAAGCCCATCTCGCAGCCACCTACGGTGGCCACCAGCGTGAGGTCGTTGCAGTCACCCAGGTGGCCGATGCGGAACATGCGGCCCTTCACCTTGCCCAGGCCGGTGCCCAGAGACAGGTCGAAGCGTGTGTGGATGAGCTTGCGCAGCGCGTCGGCGTCCACACCCACGGGCGTGATCACGCCGGTGAGCACCGGCGAGTACACGGCAGCGTCGTTGCACTGGATGGGCAGGCCCCAGGCCGTGACGGCAGCGCGCACGCCGGCGGCCCAGCGCTGGTGGCGGTTGAACACGGCATCCAGGCCGTGTTCCAGCACCATCTCCAGTGCCTCGTGCAGGCCGTAGAGCAGGTTGGTGCTGGGCGTGTAGGGCCAGTAGCCGGTCTTGTTCATCTCGACGATCTCGTCCCAGGCCCAGAAGCTGCGCGGCAGCCCGGCGGTCTTGTTCACCTCCAGCGCGCGTGGCGACAGCGCATTGAAGCTGATGCCCGGCGGCAGCATCAGGCCCTTCTGCGAGCCGCTGATGGCGACGTCCACGCCCCAGGCGTCGTGCCGGTAGTCGGCGCTGGCCAGGCCCGAGATGGTGTCGACCATCAGCAGCGCCGGGTGCCTGGCGCTGTCGATGGCACGGCGCACGGCGGCGATGTCGCTGGTGACGCCGGTGGACGTCTCGTTGTGCACCACGCACACCGCCTTGATCTGGTGGCCGGTGTCGGCGCGCAGGCGCTCTTCGATCAGCGCCGCATTCACGCCGCGCCGCCAGCTGATGGGCAGGCCGGTCTCGGCGCAGGTGCCGGGCTCGGCGATGAACTCGGTCTTCAGGCCCAGCCGCGTGGCCATCTTCTGCCACAGCGCGGCGAACTGGCCGGTTTCATACATCAGCACCAGGTCACCCGGGCTCATGGTGTTGGCCAGCGCAGCTTCCCAGGCGCCCGTGCCGCTGGCCGGGTAGATGGCCACCGGGTGTTTCGTCTGGAACACCTGCTGGATGCCGGCCAGCAGCTTCAGCCCCAACGCGCCGAACTCGGGGCCGCGGTGGTCGATGGTGGGCAGGCTCATGGCCCGCAGGATGCGGTCGGGCACCGGGCTGGGGCCGGGAATCTGCAGGAAGTGGCGGCCGGTGGGGTGCTGGTTCAGCGTGAGCATGGACTGTCCTTTCGGCCCGAAGTTTTGCATGCAAAGGCGACCGGGGCCTGATGGATAACCCTGCGGCTGGAGGCTGCGGCGCGTTGACTTTGCATGCAAAATGCAGTCACCATGGCCGACATCATCGACTTGCGCCACGCCGGCCTGCACGAGCAGGCCGCGGCAAGGCTGCGCAACATGCTCGTCGAAGGGCGCATCGCACCCGGCGCCAAGCTCAACGAACGTGAACTGGCCGAGGCGCTGCACATCTCGCGCACGCCGCTGCGCGAGGCCATCAAGATGCTGGCCAGCGAAGGCCTGGTCGACCTGCTGCCCAACCGGGGCGCCGTGGCCGTGCGCCTGACCGAGACCGACGTGCAACACAGCTTCGAGCTGCTGGCCGAACTGGAAGGCCTGGCGGGCGAACTGGCGGCGCAGCGCATCGATGCGGCCGCGCGCGACGAACTGCGCGCCAAGCACTACGAGATGATGGCCTGCCACGCGCGGCGCGACCTTTCGGGCTACTACCGGCTGAACGCGCTGATCCACGCCGGCATCAGCGCCGCGGCGGCCAACCCGGTGCTGGCGCACACCTACCGCCAGGTGAATGCGCGCGTGCAGAGCCTGCGCTTCCGCACCAACCAGAACGAAGCCAAGTGGCAGCGCGCGATGCGCGAACACACGCAGATGATGGACGCACTGGACGCGCGCGACGGTGCCGCACTGCGCAACCTGCTCAAGACCCACCTCGAACACAAGCGCGACACGGTGCTGACGCTGATGCGCGCCGGCGAACTGGCGCAGGCGCCGCAAGGACAACAGGCATGAACGCCACGACGAAGGCCGCTACGAAGCGGCCGGCCGAAGCGACCATTACCGCCACGCCAGCGCACCCCCACACCACGCTACCGCCGAATCAAACCTGCGCGGCGCTGGCGCGCCGCCTGGGCGCCGAAACGCGCGGCGAAGTGCTATTCGACGCCGCTTCACGCGGCCGTTATGCCACTGACGCTTCCGTCTACCAGATCATCCCCGTCGGCGTCTTCGTGCCCACCACCACGGAAGACGTGGCCACGGCGCTGGCCGTCGCGCGTGAACTGCAGGTGCCGGTGCTGGCGCGAGGCGGCGGCACCAGCCAGTGTGGCCAGACCACGGGTGCGGCGCTCGTCATCGACTGCAGCAAACACCTGCGGCGCGTGCTGGACGTGGACGTCGAAGCGCGCACCGCCACTGTCGAACCCGGCCTGGTGCTCGACCACCTGAACGCGGCGCTGAAGGCGCACGGCCTGTGGTTCCCGGTGGACGTGTCGACAAGCGCGCAGGCCACGCTGGGCGGCATGGCGGGCAACAACAGCTGTGGCAGCCGCAGCATCGCCTACGGCAACATGGTCCACAACGTGGCCGGCGCGCAGGCTTGGCTGGCCGACGGCGAAGTCGTCGGCTTCGGCCGCGTCGACCAGGCCCGCGGCAGGGCGGCACAGATCGCCGCCTTCGTGCGCGGCCTGGCCGAGACCCACCGCGCCGCGATCGAAGCCCACTGGCCCAAGGTGCTGCGCCGCGTGGCCGGCTACAACCTCGACATCTTCCATCCGCAGAGCGAGTTGCCCTACACAGCCGACGGCAGCGTCAACCTGGCCCACCTGCTGGTGGGCAGCGAAGGCACGCTGGCCTTCACGAAGAGCCTGACGCTGAAGCTGGCCGAACTGCCGCGCGGCAAGGTGCTGGGTGTGGTGAATTTCGCCAGCTTCCACGCCGCGATGGACTCGGCGCAGCACATCGTCAAGCTCGGCCCCACCGCGGTGGAACTGGTCGACCGCACGATGGTCGAGCTGGCGCTGGCCAACCCCGCGTTCCGGCCGACGATGCAGACGGCGCTGATCGCTCCAGGCGGTGTCAACCCCGAGGCCATCCTGCTGGTGGAATTCGCCGGCCCAGACCGCAGTGCGCTGCGGCACAAGCTGCGCGACCTGGTGTCGCTGATGGGCGACCTGGGCCTGCCCGAGAGCGTGGTTCAGATGCCCGACGAGGCGCCGCAGAAGGCGCTGTGGGAAGTGCGCAAGGCGGGCCTCAACATCATGATGAGCCTGAAGGGCGACGGCAAGCCGGTGAGCTTCATCGAGGACTGCGCCGTGCCGCTTCAGCACCTGGCCGAATACACCGACGCGCTGACGGAAGTGTTCGCGCGCCACGGCACACGCGGCACCTGGTACGCGCACGCCAGCGTCGGCACGCTGCACGTGCGGCCCATCCTCGACATGCGTGTCGAAGGCGGCCAGCGCATGCGCGCCATCGCCGAAGAGGCCTCGGCACTGGTGCGCAAGTTCAAGGGCGCCTACTCGGGTGAACACGGCGACGGCCTGTGCCGCGGCGAGTGGATCGAGTGGCAATTCGGGCCGCAGCTGAACGACGCCTTCCGCGCCATCAAGCAGCAGCTGGACCCGGCCAACCTGCTGAACCCCGGCAAGATCATCGACCCGCCGCAAATGGACGACGGCGCGCTGCTGCGTTTCCCGCCCGCAGCGGCGCCCAGGCCTTACAAGCGAATTGCACTGACACCGGTGCTCGACTGGTCGGCCTGGAACGTGCGCGCCGACCCCATCACCGAAGTCACCAGCGCGCCCGGCACCGGCGGTGACAGCACACACGGCCTGGCGATGGCGGTCGAGATGTGCAACAACAACGGCCATTGCCGCAAGTTCGACGCCGGCACCATGTGCCCGAGCTACCGCGTCACGCGCGACGAGCAGCACGTGACGCGCGGCCGCGCGAACACGCTGCGGCTGGCGCTGAGCGGGCAACTCGGGCCGGATGCCTTCACCTCGGATGCGGTGGCCGAAGCGATGGAGCTCTGCGTCGGCTGCAAGGGCTGCAGACGGGAATGCCCCACCGGCGTGGACATGGCGCGCATGAAGATCGAGTTCACCGCGCAGCACAAGGCGCGCCACGGCTTCAGCCTGAAGGACCGCCTGCTCGCCGGCCTGCCGCAACAGGCGCACCGCGCCGCGGCGGTGCCCGGCCTGGCCGCGCTGCTGAACCTGCGCAACGCCTCGCCGCTGCTGCGCCGCCTGGGTGAACGCCTGATGGGCGTGACAGCGCAGCGCGCGCTGCCGGCCTTCCGCCGCGACACCTTCTGGCGCCATCCCGGCCCCACGCCTTTCATCGACCGCGACGAAGCGCTCGCCGCCGCGCGCGCCGGGGGCAAGGTCGCCGTGCTCTTCGTCGACAGCTTCAGCGGCGGCTTCGAGACCGAGAACGCCCACGCCGCGGCGCAGGTGCTGCATGCCGCCGGCTACCAGCTGCACACGGTGACGAAGGACGGCGGCCACCACTGCTGTGGCCGCACCCATCTGGCGGCGGGCATGGTGGACGCCGCGCGGGCCTCGCTGTCGGCGCTGCTCGACGCACTGCTGCCGCTGGCCGAAGCCGGCATCGCCGTCGTCGGCCTGGAACCGAGCTGCCTGCTGACGCTGCGCGACGAGGCACTGGCCCTCGGGCTCGGCGCCAAGGCCGAGACGGTGGCCACGCAGGCCCTGCTTTTCGAGGAGTTCATTGCGCGCGAGATGAACGCTGGGCGCTTCACGTTGACGCTGCAGGCGCTGGACCGCCCGTTGCTCGTGCACGGCCACTGCCACCAGAAGGCCTTCGGCGCGGTGAGTCCCCTGCTCGAAGTGATGAAGCTGATCCCCGGTGCCCGGCCCGAACTGATCGAGAGCTCGTGCTGCGGCATGGCCGGCAGCTTCGGCTACGAGGCCAGGCACCAGAAAGTCTCGATGCAGATGGCCGAAGCCACGCTGCTGCCGGCCATCCGAAAGCGGCCCGATGCGGTGGTGGTGGCTGACGGCACCAGCTGCCGCCACCAGATCGCCGACGGCGCGCAGCGCCAGGCAGTGCACGCGGCGCGGCTGCTGGCTTCGCTGCTGTAGCGCAGCGCGGCACTGCCGCATCACGGCGCGCGGCGCACACCGCAGACAGGTGCCTGTGAACGCTTGTTGCATCGGCAGGGGGGCGCCAGAATCCGCGCGCACCTCCAACCCGCAGAAGGCCGAGCCCGTGACCCCAGTCCCACGTTTTCGCCGCCTGGCCCGTCGCCTGGCCCGCCGTTTCTCCGCCGCCCTCGCCGGCCTGGCCGTGCTCACCGGGGCAGCCGTCACGCCGCCCGCAGCGGACGCCAGCGATGCCACCCCGGTCAGCGTCGGCGAACTGGTCTTCAACGACGTGAACCTGTCGGCGGGGCTCAACCTGGCCTGTGCCAGCTGCCACACCCGGTCCACCGGCCTGGCCGACCCCGCCGGCACGCTGCTGCCGCTGGGCGGACCGCTACGCACGCTGCAGGGCCACCGCAGCAGCATGAGCCTGGGCTACCTGAACGGCAACACGGCGATGCGCTTCGAGCCCAGCGGCCTGCCCATCGGCGGCTTCTTCTGGGACGGCCGTGCGGCCAGCCGCGCCGAGCAAGCCGTCGGCCCGCTGTTCAACCCGAGGGAGATGGCCAACACCACGGTGGACGGACTCGCCGCGAAGGTGCGCCAGGCGCCGTACTACACCGACCTCGTGCGCCTGTTCTCGCCCACACGCAGCCTGCGCAACCAGCAGGTGATCGAGCTGCTGCAGCGTGCGCTGGCCGCCTACCAGGCCGGTGACAGCGACTTTGCGCTCTTCAACAGCAAGTACGACCAGGTGCTCGACGGCACGGCGACGCTGACGACGGCCGAAGCGCGCGGCCTGGCCGTCTTCAGCAGCCCGCAACGCGGCAACTGCGCCAGCTGCCATCCCAGCGCCGTGGGCCCCGACGGCGCGCGGCCGCTGTTCACCGACTTCCGCTACCACGCGCTGGGCCTGCCGCGGAACGTGGCCATCCAGGCCAACGCCGACGCCAACTTCCGCGACATGGGCCTGTGCGGCCCCGACCGCAACGACCTCGTGCTGCGCGTCGACCTCTGCGGCGCCTTCCGCGTGCCGACGCTGCGCAACGTGGCGCGCAGCGCGCCCTACTTCCACAATGCCTTCTCGCCCACGCTGAACGACGCGGTGGCCTTCTACGCCACACGCGACGTCGACCCGGCGCGCTGGTACCCGCTGCTCAACGGCCAGCCCGACAAGTTCAACGACCTGCCGCTGGGCTTCCGCGGCAACGTCGTGAGCACGGCGCCCTTCGGCGTGCTGCCCGGCGGCCGGCCGCGGCTGACGGCGCAGGACGTGAGCGACCTCGTGGCCTTCCTGGGCACACTGAGCGACGACCTGGCGGCACCGGCCCGCAGCGCCTTCGTCAGCGGCGCTGCGGGCGCGCCCTGAGGGCCTGCTCAGCCTTCGAAGCTGAACACCTTGCCCGGGTTCATGATGTTCTGCGGGTCGAGCGCGTGTTTGATGGCGCGCATCGCGGCCACCGCGGGCGCGCCGGCTTCTTCCAGCAGGTAGCCCATCTTGTGCAGGCCGATGCCGTGTTCGCCGGTGCAGGTGCCTTCCAGGCGCAGCGCGCGCTGCACCATCTTCACGTTCAGCGCCTCGGCCGCGGCGAGTTCGGCGGGGTCGTTCGGGTCCATCAGGTAGGTGAGGTGGAAATTGCCGTCGCCGACATGGCCGACGATCCAGTACGGGATGCCCGAGGCGTCGGCTTCGGCCACGCTGTGATTGATGCTCTCGGCCAGGCGCGAGATCGGCACGCAGGTGTCGCTGCTCTGTGAACGGCAGCCGGGGCGTGTCTGCAGCGCCGCGAAATAGGCCTGGTGGCGCGCCGTCCAGAGCTTCGTGCGCTCTTCGGGCGTGCGTGCCCACTGGAAGTCCTCGCCGCCGTGTTCACGCGCCAGCGCCTGCACCGTCTCGGCCTGCTCCTTCACCCCGGCTTCGCTGCCGTGGAATTCCATCAGCAGCATCGGCGCCTCGCGCAGGCCCAGCTTGCTGTGGGCGTTGACGGCACGGATGGCGTGCGCGTCCAGCAACTCGCAGCGCGCGATGGGCACGCCCATCTGGATCGTCTGGATGGTGGTGCGCACCGCGGCGTCGATGGTCGGGAAGTGGCAGATCGCTGCGCTCACCGCCTCGGGCAGCGGGTAGAGCTTGAGCGTGATCTCGGTCATCACGCCCAAGGTGCCTTCGCTGCCGACGAACAGGCGCGTCAGGTCGTAGCCGGCGCTGCTCTTCTTCGCGCGTGTGCCG
Organism: Burkholderiales bacterium; assembly: GCA_038205425.1. Lineage (GTDB taxonomy): Bacteria > Pseudomonadota > Gammaproteobacteria > Burkholderiales > Burkholderiaceae_C > Rubrivivax. Next base: position 76,041 of record JBBRBW010000002.1, read on the forward strand.
GTGCGCATCACTTCGCCCCGCGCGTTGACGACGGTCAGCCCCAGCACGTTTTCGCGCATCGTGCCGTAGCGCACTGCGTTTGTGCCCGAAGCGCGTGTCGCCGCCATGCCGCCCAGCGTGGCGTTGGCGCCGGGGTCGATGGGGAAAAAGAGCCCCGCGTCCCTGACTTCGCGGTTGAGCTGCTCGCGTGTGACGCCGGCCTGCACGGTGGCCGTCAGGTCTTCGGCGTGGATGCGCAGCACGCGGTCCATGCGGCTGAGGTCGAGGCTGACACCGCCCTGCACCGCCAGCAGGTGGCCTTCGAGCGAGGTGCCCACGCCGTAGGGGATGACGGGCACCGCGTGCGCCGCGGCCAGCCGCACCACGGCCACCACGTCGTCGGTGCTTTCGCAGAAGACCACCGCGTCCGGCGGCGCGGCGTCGTAGAAGCTCTCGCCGCGGCCGTGCTGCTCACGGATGCCGGCGGCGGTGCTGCAGCGCGGGCCGAAGGTTTCACGCAGCGCGTCCAGCATGGCCGGCGGCACCGGGCGCGATGGAGAGGCGGGCAGCACGTGGTCGGGCAGGGGGGCGTTCATGGTGGGTCTCCGGCGGGCGCGATGCAGCGCACATCGTAGGCCAGCGCGGTACCGCCGGGGCGGCGGCCCGCGTGGCACGGCGGCCTGTCGACGGCGCCGCCGAATCGCGGCACAGTGCGGCCATCGCAGCTGCCTGGAGACCGCCCTCATGAAACCGCCGCCGCCCGGCTGGCCACGCATCTCGGCCGGCGTCTACTACCGCGAGGCCGCGCGCATGATCGACTGGCTGTGCACGGCCTTCGGCTTCGAGGTGCAGGTCAGGGTCGATGGCGAGTGCGGGCGCATTGAGCACAGCGAACTCGTCTATGGCGACGGCCTGATCATGGTCGGCGAAGAACTCGCCGGCGACGCACGCCGTTTCGAGACCGACCGCCTGAGCCCGCTGAACGCCGGCTGCAACACGCAGAACCTGATGGTCTACGTCGACGACGTCGACGCACATTGCGCCCGGGCGCGCGACGCCGGCGCCCGCATCGTGGCCGAGCCCGAACTGCACGACTACGGCGACGCCTACTGGGCCGACCGCAGCTACGGCGCCGTCGACCCCGAAGGGCATCTGTGGTGGTTCACGCAGCGCCTGCGCGGCTGAATCGGCCGGCCCTGCAGCCACCGCCTGCCAGTGGTCCAATAGCGGCCCACACGCAGCACGCAACCCCCATGTCCAACCGCCTCACGCAGATCGCCACCCGCACCGGAGACGACGGCTCCACCGGCCTGGGCGACGGCAGCCGCACACGCAAGGACGCGCTGCGCGTGATGGCCATGGGCGATGTCGACGAGCTCAACTCGGGCCTCGGCGTGCTGCTGGCCGAGCCGCTGCCCGACGACGTGCGCGCGCTGCTGGTGGCCGTCCAGCACGAGCTCTTCAACCTGGGAGGCGAACTGTCGATCCCCGGTTTCACGCTGCTCAAGGCCGAGGCCGTGCTGCGCCTGGACGAGGCGCTGGCGTTTTACAACGAGCAGCTGCCGCGGCTGAAGGAATTCATCCTGCCGGCCGGCACACGCAGCGCGGCGCTGGCGCATGTCAGCCGCACCGTGGCGCGCCGCGCCGAACGTGCGGTGGTGGCGCTGCACGCGATGGAAGCGGTGAACGACGCACCGCGCCAGTACCTCAACCGGCTGAGCGACCTGCTCTTCGTGCTGGCGCGGGTGCTGAACCGCGCCAACCTCGACGGGCTGGGTGGCGACGACGTCTACTGGCGTTCGGAAAAGCTGGCGCGCGGCGGCGAGTAGCGCAAGGCTGAAGCGCTGCGGTCGCGGCCGGTGCAGGGTCAGTAGCTGATGCCGCCGCCGCCCAGGTCGATCTTCACCAGCGGCCGCCCCAGCGCCGCCAGCGTGGCTTGCGCGAACGACTGGGCCCAGGCCGGATCCTCGCTGTAGCGCGAAGCCGGCACGGTGTTGGCCAGCGCCATCACCTTGTCGACCGTGAGCACCTTGCCGGTGCTGCGCAGCGGCTCGCACTCGTTGGCGACGAACTGCTCGTCGAGCCAACGTCGCGCTTCGTCGGCGGCCAGCGGCGGTACCCCGGCAGGCAGCGCAAATTCGAGGCGTCTGTCGGGTGAAAACTGGACGACCAGGGTAGGGCGCATGGCGGGGTTCTCCTTGCCCGCCAGCATACGGCCGCGCGCGGCGGCCGACCCGGGGCGAGATCAATGCATCGGCAATTCCTGGTTGCCGCCGCCAGCGCAACGCCGCTTCGCGGCGCAGCCGGACCGGGCTACCGGCCCGCGCCGGCGGAGGCCATGTCAGCCGCCCAGCCGCCGCCAGGTAACGATCTCGTTGCCCACCGGCCACTGGCAGGGGCCCTGCAACTGCCCGAACTGGGGCTGCCACATCAGCGTGCACTGGCCCTGCATCAGCGGCTGGCCCTGCATCTCGAACTGCACGCGCATCACCACGCGCTGGCCGTCGAACGTGCCTACGCCCTGCCCGATGAGGTGGCCGTTGGATTGCGCCTGCATGCTCACCTGCCCGGCCTGCTGCTGCAGCATGATGCGCACCTCGGGCGAATCGACCGCCTGGTACACACCCTGAGGCCCGGCAACCGGCACGGGCGCGGGCGCGGGTGCAACGATGGGCGCAGGCGCCTGGGTGGGTGAAGGCTGCGCGGCGGGCGGCTGCAGCGCGGGCTGCAGCCGCAGCGTTTCGGAGTCGACCGTCGTCTGCGGCTGCGGGTTTTCGGCCATCATGCTGGCCACCACGATCAGGCCCCCGGCGCCCAGGGCCACGCCGGTCCACAGGGCCTTCTTCGACGTGGCCGGCGCTGGCGTGGGCGCTGGCGTGGGCGCCGGCGCTGGTGCCGGCGCTGGTGCCGGCGCTGGTGCCGGCGGCGGCGGCGGCGCGGGCCTCTCCAGGCCCGGAATGCGTTGCAGTGTCTCGACCAGGCGCTGCAGGTCACCGCGCCAGCGCGCGTCCGACAGCGGCAGCGCCTGGCGCCGCACCAGGGGGCGCATCGCCTCGGGCAGCGCCGTGGCATCGGGCAGCGGGCTGTCTTCCAACAGCACCGGGATCACCCGCACCTGGCGTTGCAGCGCACGCGAGACCTCGATGCGGATCCAGTCGCCCTCCTGGTCGAGCCGGCGGCGGCCTGCGGCGTCGGTGATGTCGAGCCAGCGCGGGCCGATCACGACCAGCATCACGGCGCAGTTCTTCAGCGCCTGGTCCAGTGCCACCTCGAAGTCGATGCCGGGATCGATGCTCTCGACGTCGCGGAAGATGCGCTGCGCACCGAAGCTCAACGCCAGGTCGTCGCCCAGGCGGCCAGCGGCATGGCGGCTGTCGTCGCGGCGGTAGCTGATGAAGATGCCGGCCATGCAGGTCTTCCGGTGGTGCGCAGGGCCCCGAGTCTATGCAGGCGCGGTGACTGCGCCCATCCCCTTCATGCCCGGCCCCGGCGTGCCGCCCGCACGGGATCAGGCGGCGTGCCGCCCGGACGTGATCAGGCGGCGTGCCGCCGCCGGGCCTTCACCGCGGCGCCCAGGATGTCGAGCACGTTCACCGTGTCGTCCCAGTTGATGCAGGCGTCGGTGATGCTCTTGCCGTATTCCAGCTTGGCCGGGTCGTCCTTGCCCGGGGTGAACTTCTGCGCGCCGCCGTGCAGGTGGCTTTCGACCATGACACCGAAGATGCAGCGTGTGCCGGCTTCGAGCTGCGCGGCGACGTCGCGCATGACGTCGATCTGGCGCTGGTGCTGCTTGCTGCTGTTGGCGTGGCTGGCGTCGATCATCAGCCGGCAGGGCAGCTTGCTGGCCTCGATTTCCTTGCACGCCGCGGCCACGCTGGCGGCGTCGTAGTTCGGTTCCTTGCCACCGCGCAGGATGACGTGGCAGTCCTTGTTGCCGCGGGTCTCGACGATGGCCACCTGGCCGTTCTTGTGCACCGACAGGAAGTGGTGCGGCCGCGCCGCGGCCTGGATGGCGTCGGTGGCGATTCTGATGTTGCCGTCGGTGCCGTTCTTGAAGCCCACCGGCGCACTCAGGCCGCTGGCCAGTTCGCGGTGCACCTGGCTTTCGGTGGTGCGCGCGCCGATGGCGCCCCAGGCGATGAGGTCGCCGATGTACTGCGGGCTGATGACGTCGAGGAACTCGCTGCCCGCCGGCACGCCCAGGCGGTTGATGTCCACCAGCAGCTGGCGCGCGATGCGCAGGCCTTCGTGGATGCGGAAGCTCTGGTCGAGGTAGGGGTCGTTGATGAGGCCCTTCCAGCCCACCGTCGTGCGTGGCTTCTCGAAGTAGACGCGCATCACCACTTCCAGCTCGCCGGCGTGCTGGTCGCGCACCACCTTCAGCTTGCGCGCGTAGTCCAGCGCCGCCATCGGGTCGTGGATCGAGCACGGGCCGACGATGACCAGCAGCCGGTCGTCGTCGCCGTTCATGATCTGGCGGATGGCAGCGCGCGTGCCGCTGATCAGCGTCTCCACCGGCGTGCCGGCGATCGGGAAGAAGCGGATCAGGTGTTCCGGCGGCGGCAGCGGGGTGACATCGTGAATGCGCTGGTCGTCGGTCTGGCTGGTCTTCTCGCTGAGGGCCAGGCGCTCGTCGGAGGGGTTCGCGTTCTTCGGACTCATGGGGCTCTTTCGTGGGGGGCCATCAACACGCCAGCAACAAAAAACCGCCGGGGCTGCCGGCGGTTGGTTGGGGGTGCGTTGCCTGTCTTTCCTGCTTACGCGCCTGCCTCTCCAGCCGCCGTGCGGTGCGAGAACCAAAAGGTCGTAAAGTAAAACGATGCAGGACGCATGAGCGGGAATGTAGCACGCGGCTCACGACGGCCGGCTGACACCGGCAGTGCCTCAGCGGGGCCGGGTGGCCTCGAAACCAGCGGCCCAGGCCCTGAAACCGGGCAGCCGCGGCTCGAGCCGCTCGATCAGTGTGGCGGGGGACAGCAGTGCCGGTGCGCCTTCGGCCGTCGGCGCAGCCAGGATCTCGCGCAAGACCGCCACGAGCGCCAAGCCGTGGGCTTCGTAGGCCTGCGCCACGCGGCGCTGGAACTGCGCCTGGTACCAGACGTAGTTGTTCGCGCCGACACCGAAGTACAGGCGGTCGAAGTCGGCCAGCGTGGTGTGCGCCGGCTGCACGGCGTCGAGGTAGGTCTGCAGGATGCCGTCCCACACGTGGGCCTGCAAGGGCTGCCTTTCGCGCAGAAAGGCGTAGGCGAAGTAGGTGGCCAGCCACTCGTCGAGCCAGCGGCTGGGCACACGGATGCCCAGAGCGCGTGTCATCGCGTGCCCCAGTTCGTGCAGGCCGACGAGGTCGACATAGCGACGCGCGGCCTCGTCGAAGGACAGCCCGCTGCGCGCCAGCAGCGCCTGCGTGTCCGGTTTGGCGCGGCCCTTCAAGGCCAGCGCGTCCTCGGCGGCCAGGCCGTCGTCGCCGGCGGGCATGAAGATCACCGGCGGCTGGCCGGCCACGCCGGGAATGCCGTAGGGCTGCCAGGGGACCAGCACGCCCCACTGCGCGCGGTTCAACACGGCCATGTGCAGCGGCAGTTCGACGCCCAGACGCTCGCGGTAGAAGTCCATCGCGGCCTCCACCGTCTGGCGCAGGCGCAAGGCCTTCTCGTCGGCACCCACGGCGTGGTGCGCGGTGATACGCCCGCTGGACGTGGGCAGCCCCAGCGCGCGTACACCTTCCAGCAGTGGCGCGGGCCGCGGCGCGGCGGCACTGGCCGGCACCGCAGCGGGCAGCTGCGCCTGCGCCTGCGCCAGCAGCGGGGTGATGCAGCAGGCGACGAGCCAGGACTTCATGGGCAAGCGCCGCAGCGGCCTCGATCTCTCAAGGAAATGTGGCTTTGCCACTTTGCTTGACCCTGCGGGTGCTCAATACACGCGCGCGTCGAAGCCCGCCGCGGTCAGCGCGGCGACGACTTCCAGCACATGCGCCGGGTTGCGCGTTTGCAGCACCACCTCGACTTCCACGCTCTGCGCCGACAGCGTCGAAAAGGCGCGCTGGTGGTGCACCTCGTCGATGTTGGCGCCGGCCTCGGCCACCACCGCAGTGATGCGGGCCAGCACGCCAGGTGTGTCGCGCGCGTTGACGCGGATGCGCGCCAGGCGGCCGGCGCGCACCATGCCGCGCTCGATGATCGCGGCCAGCAGCAGCGGGTCGATGTTGCCGCCGCACAGCACCAGGCCGACGTTGCGGCCGGCGTAACGCGCCGGGTCCTTCAAGAGCGCCGCCAGGCCGGCGGCGCCGGCGCCTTCGACGACGGTCTTCTCGATTTCCAGCAGCATCAGCACGGCCTGCTCGATGTCGCCCTCGTCGACCAGCACCAGGTCATCGACGGCCTGGCGCACGATCTCGCGCGTGATTCGCCCGGGCTGGCCCACCGCGATGCCCTCGGCGATGGTGCTGGCGCCCTGCGGGTGCGCCGTGCCCTTGACGGCGTTGACCATGGCCGGGAAGCGGCTGGTCTGCACGCCGATGATCTGCACACCGGGCTTGAGCCTGCGCACCGCGGTGGCGATGCCGCTGATGAGCCCGCCGCCGCCGACCGCGATGACCAGCGTGTCGAGCTCGGGCTGGGCACGCAGCATCTCGATGCCGATGGTGCCCTGGCCAGCGATCACCGCCTCGTCGTCGAAGGGGTGCACGAAGCTCAAGGCCTCGCGCGTGGCAAGCAGGAGCGCATGGTCGCGAGCCTGGTCGAAGGTGTCGCCGAACAACACCACCTCGGCGCCGAAGCCGCGGGTGCGCTCCACCTTCACCATCGGCGTGGCCACCGGCATCACGATCACCGCGCGCAGCCCCAGGCGTTGCGCGTGGTGGGCCACGCCCTGAGCGTGGTTGCCGGCGCTGGCGGCGATCACGCCCGTGATGCGCTGCCCGCTCTCGAGCATGGTGGCCAGCTTGTTGAGCGCGCCGCGCTCCTTGAACGAGGCCGTGAACTGCAGGTTCTCGAACTTCAGGAAAACGCGGCAGCCGACGATCTGGCCCAGCGTACGGCTCTCGACACAGGGTGTGTCCAGCACCTGCCCGGCCAGCCGCGCGGCCGCCTGTTCGATGTCCGCGAAGCTCAAACCCACGGCCAGCGCCTCATCAAGCTTCCCGCCCCGGAACCGGCTCCGCCGGGCCGGCGGCGGACGGCCCCCTCGGGGGGGTACCGAGCGAAGCGAGGTCGGGGGCCGCATCTACGCGGTGCCGCCGACGGTGAGCCGTTCGATGCGCAGCGTCGGCTGACCGACGCCCACCGGCACGCTCTGGCCGTCTTTGCCGCAGACGCCGACGCCCGTGTCGAGTTCGAGGTCGTTGCCGATCATGCTCACGCGGGTCATCGCCTCGGGGCCGTTGCCCACCAGCGTGGCGCCTTTCACCGGGTAGAGGATCTTGCCGTTCTCGACCCAGTAGGCCTCGCTGGCGCTGAAGACGAACTTGCCGCTGGTGATGTCGACCTGGCCGCCGCCGAAATTGGTGGCATAGAGGCCGCGCTTGATGCTGGCGATGATCTCTTCCTTGGTCTTGTCGCCGGCCAGCATGTAGGTGTTGGTCATGCGCGGCATGGGCACGCTGGCGTAGCTCTCGCGGCGGCCGTTGCCGGTGGGCTTGACGCCCATCAGTCGCGCGTTCAGGCTGTCCTGGATATAGCCCTTGAGGATGCCGTCCTCGATCAGCACGTTGCGCTGCGTGGCATGGCCTTCGTCGTCGACGTTGAGGCTGCCGCGGCGGTCGGCCAGCGTGCCGTCGTCGAGCACCGTCACGCCCTTGGCTGCCACACGCTGGCCGACGCGGCCGCTGAAGGTGCTGCTGCCCTTGCGGTTGAAGTCGCCCTCGAGGCCGTGGCCCACCGCTTCGTGCAGCAGCACCCCGGGCCAGCCGGGGCCGAGCACGACGGTCATCTCGCCCGCCGGCGCGGGGCGGCTTTCGAGATTGGTCAGCGCGGCGCTCACCGCGTGGTCGACGTACTGCTGCAGCACGGCGTCCTGGAAGTAGCCCAGCCCGAAGCGCCCGCCGCCGCCGCCGCTGCCCACTTCGCGGCGGCCGTTCTGCTCGGCGATGACGGTGACGTTCAGCCGCACCAGCGGGCGCACGTCGGCGGCACGCGTGCCGTCGGCACGGGCCACCAGCACCACGTCGTACTCGGCGGAAAGACTGGCCATCACCTGCGCCACGCGCGGGTCTTTCGCGCGCGCCATCTTCTCCACGCGTTCCAGCAGCGCCACCTTCTGCGTGCTGTCGAGTGTGGCGATGGGGTCGGTGGGCGCGTAGAGCCTGCGGCTGCCCGCGACCTTGGGCGCACGCGCCAGCTTCACGCGCTTGTTCTGGCCCGCCGCGGCGATGGTGCGCACGGTGCGTGCGGCGTCCATCAGCGCGTCGACGCTCAGGTCGTCGGAATAGGCGAAGGCGGTCTTCTCGCCGGCCACCGCGCGCACGCCCACACCCTGGTCGATGCTGAAAGACCCGCTCTTGACGATGCCCTCTTCCAGGCTCCAGCCCTCGTGGCGCGTGGTCTGGAAGTAGAGGTCGGCGTCGTCGACGCGGTGCTCTGAGATGGTCGCCAGCGCCCGCTGCAGCGTGGCCTCGCCGATGCCGAAGGGTTCGAGCATCAGCCCCTGCGCGATGGCCAGGCGCTCGACGGTGGGTTCGCGGGTGATCATGGCGGGCAGGCCCTGCTTAACAACGGTGGACGGGCATTGTAGGAGGGCCCCTGCCGCCATCCCGGCACGCAGGGCATGGCCCTGGGCCATCACGGAACCCCGCCGAAGCGGCGTTGAGCGGGCCGGCGCGCCGGCCGTGTTGTGCGGCCTGCGCCGGCCCATCCCGGCCGCCTTCTGAAGCGACCCGGCGGCCTCGCCCTCACGGGATGACCAGGGGTTCGGTGTGCGTCGCGGCATTCTTCGGCAGCGTCAGCGTGAGCGACATCAATTCACCGTCTCGGCACCGCGGCGCCGCTCGCGCCGTGCCACCCACAGCGTGGCGGCGAAGATCACCGCGCCGCCCAGCAGCGTGGTCTGTGTCGGCAGGTCGGTGAACAGCACCCAGCCCAGCGCCGAGGCCCACACCAGTTCGAGGAACTTCACCGACTGCGTCGACGAGATGTCGGCGACGCGGAAGCTGCGCGTCAGGCAGTAATGCGCCGTGCTGCCGAGCAGACCGCAGAGCGCAAAACCGGCCCATTGCGCGGCGGTGGGCGGCTGCCACACCCACAGTGCCATCGGCAGGCTGAACAGCGCCACGCTGATGGCCTGCCAGACGACGATGACGCCGGCGGTTTCGGTGCGCGTGAGCACCTTGGTGATGAGGAAGGAGGCCGCGAACACCGGCGCCGACGCCAGCATCAACAGGTGCCAGCCGCCACCCGTGCCCGACAGCAGCGGCCCGACGACGATCAGCACGCCGGCAAAACCGAAGCCGGTGGCCGCCCAGCGTTCCCAGTGCATGGGTTCACGCAGGAAAAACGCGGCGCCGATCAGGATGAACAGCGGCGTCGTGAAGCCGATCGCCGTCAGGTCGGCCAGCGGCAGGTGCGGCAGCGCCAGGAACCACAGCACCAGGCCCACCGTGTGCACGGCGCCGCGTGTGAACTGGCCCGCCATGTTCTTCGGCCAGTAGGCGGCCAGGCCGCCGTGCCAGACCAGCGGCAGCAGCACCAGCAGGCCGAACAGGTAGCGCAGGAACTGCGCCTGCATCGGGTCGAGCTGTTGCGACAGGCCGCGCAGCAGCGCGTTGAGCAGGGAGAACAGCAGCCCGCTGGCCGCCGACCACAGCAGCCCGCGCACGGTGGGCGGCAGATGCGCGGTGCGGGCGTGCCACCAGCCGCGCAGGCCGCCGCGCCCGCCCGCCGCCGCGTCGGGACGCGGGCCGGTGGTCAAGGGGCTTCGGCGCCGTCGGCGCGTTCGTCCAGCGCGCGCTGGTAGAGCGTGTTGCGCGCCGCGCCGGTGAGTTCGGCGGCCAGCGCCACGGCCTGCTTCAGCGGCAGTTCGCGCAGCAGCACGCGCAGCGTGTGCAGCGTGGCCGCGGGCAGCGCGCCTTCGTCCACCATCGCGGCGGGCAGGGCGTGCAGCACGAGCACAAACTCGCCGCGCTCGCGGTTTTTGTCCTGCGCCAGCCAGGCCGGCAGTTCGGCGGCGGAGCGGGTGACGATGGTCTCGAACTGCTTGGTGAGCTCACGGCACAGCGTCACCGGGCGCTGCGGCGCGGCCCCGGCCAGCGCGGCGCAGAGTTCGGCGATGCGGTGCGGGGCCTCGAACAACAGCTGCGTGCGGCGGTCGGCCAGCAGGGCGGCCAGCGCGCTGCGGCGTTCACCGCCCCTGGCCGGCAGGAAACCGATGAAGCAGAAGGCGGTGGCCTGGGTGTCGCCGGCGGCGCTGAGCGCGGCCAGCGCGCTGCTCGGCCCCGGCACCGGCACCACCGGGTGCCCGGCCGCGGCGGCCGCGGCCACCAGCACCGCGCCCGGGTCGCTGACGGCCGGCGTGCCGGCGTCGCTGACGTAGGCCACGCTCTGCCCCTGCACCAGCCGCGCCAGCACGCCCTGCGCGGCTTCGTGTTCGTTGTGCGCGTGCAGCGCCAGCAGCGGCTTGTGCAGCCCGAGGTGGTTGAGCAGCTGCGCCGCGATGCGGGTGTCCTCGCAGGCCACGGCGTCGACACGGCCGAGGATGTGGATGGCGCGCAGCGTCAGGTCGGCCAGGTTGCCGATGGGCGTGGCCACCACGTAGAGTGTGCCGGCCGGGTGGTTCTGGTGGCCAGTGGCCAGCAGCGCGGCGCGGTGCAGGGGGGAGGGGTCGATGGTCACGGGATGGTGGGGCGCCAGGAAGGCGGGCAGGGCGGACGCTACGGCGCCAGCGCCGGCCTCGGCGCCGCGTGAGGCCGCGGCCAGCACCAAGGCCCGCGGCGACGCTGCCGAGACCCGCGCCCTGGCCTGGCTGCAGGCGCGCGGGCTGCAGCTGGTCGAGCGCAATTATCGGGTCGCACGCGGCCCTTCGGCGCGGGGCGGCGAGATCGACCTCGTGATGCGCGACGGCGCCGGCACGCTGGTCTTCGTCGAGGTGCGCCAGCGCCGCGGCAGCGGCCACGGTGGCGCGGCGGCCAGCGTGACGGCGACCAAGCAGCGGCGCCTGGTGCACGCCGCGCAGCACTACCTGCTGCGCTTCGATGCGCCGCCGCCCTGCCGCTTCGACGTCGTGGCGCTCGACGGCGACAGCGTCGAGTGGCTGCAGGCGGCTTTCGATGCCTGAGCGGGACGTGCGCCCCATCCGGCGCAGGGGGGCGCGCCAGCGAGGGGGGCGCCCCCTGGGTGGGGGCGCGCCGGCTGGACGCCCGCGCGGGGCCGGGCGCCCCGCCCGCGGCGGGGGCGGCCCCCCCCGGGGCCGGGGCCCCGCCCCCGCGTGGGGGCCGCCGCATGCTGGCGGCGGCGCGGGCTGCAAGCCTGCGCGGCAGGGCTGACAGGGCTCGGCCGGGCCCGGCCGACTAAGGCCCTTCGCCGAAACGCGAGTTCGCGTCGGCCGCCAGCTTGGCGTACATCTGCGTGTGCTGGCTGAGCAGGCGCAGCCGGTCGGCCAGGCGCTGCGCCACGCCCATCAGCAGCTTGGCGGCGGTGCGCGGGTGTTGCTCGATCAGCACCTCCAGGCCCTTGCGGGTCAGTGCGGCGGCCGTCACCGCGCTCATCGCGGTGCAGGTGGCCGAGCGCGGCGCGCCGTCCAGCAGCGACATCTCGCCGATGATGCTGCCGGGGCCCAGCGCCGACAGCGACAGCTCCTCGTTGGAGTCGGCGCCGTGCATGTCGACCTGCACCTCGCCCTGCAGCAGCAGCAGCATGTGCGACGAGCGTGAACCCTCGCCCTCGCGCAGCACGACGGTGCCGGCGGTGTAGTTGACCAGGCCCATGTGCGAGACCACCTGCGCCGACTCCTGCGGGTTCAGCGGCAACAGCGTCTGCGGCGTGCGCAGCAGGTCGGCCGCACGTTCGGCCAGGGCCGGGATTTCGCTCAGCGCACGCAGGCGGGTGGTGGAGTCGGGCGGCATGTCCATGCGCACACACTAGCATGAGCTCGGCGCCGGATGCACCGCTTTTTGGCTGCGGGCACCGGTTTGCGGTGGGTGCCCGGCCCACCCTTCGGGCGGCCTCGGAGACGCCGGCGCAGCGGCCGCCCGGCGCGCGCCGCCGCCGTGGGCCGCCCGCCGTGGGCCGCAGCGGCGGCTGCGCCGACGGACGCTACGGCAAGCTGGCCAGCCGCCGCCGGCTCACGAAGCGGCGTTCCTCGCCGCTGATCGGGTCGGTGAAGGCCAGCTCGCGCGCCAGCAACTGCAGCGGCTGGGTGTAGTCGGGCGGCGCATCGGGTGCCAGCTCGGGCCACAGCCGCGGGTAGATGCGGTCGCCGAGGATCGGCAGCCCCAGCGCGTTGAGCTGCGCGCGCAGCTGGTGGCGGCGCCCGCTGAGAGGCGTCAGCCGGTAGTGGGCCAAATGGGCCAAATGAGCCAGCTCGGTGCGGCTGGCGCCGTCCGACGCCGCCGTGCCGAGCCGCGTGATCAGCTCCACCCGCACCTCGGCGTTCGGCTCGCCCGCCACCACCTGCACCGGCAGATGCGCCGCCCCGGGCGGGTCCTGCAGCCGGTGGCGCGCGGTCAACGGCAGCGCCAGGTCCGGCCGCCATGGCGCGACGGCCTCGTAGACCTTGTGCACCCTGCGCTCGCGCATCAGCGCGTGGTAGGCGTTGCGGGTGGCCGGCAGGGAGCTGAACAGCAGCACGCCCGCGGTTTCGCGGTCCAGCCGGTGCAGCGGCACCAGCATGTCGGTGTCCAGCAGGCGGCGCAGGCGAACCAGCGCCGTCTCCTGCAGGTAGCGGCCGCCGGGTATGGCCGACAGGAAGTGAGGTTTGTCGACCACCACCAGGTGCTCGTCGCGGTGCAGCACGGTCAGCTCGAAGGGCACGCGGGGCTCGGGCGGCAGGCTGCGCCAGTACCAGAGCACGCTGCCAGGCACGGCGGGGGCATCGGGAGGCAGGGGCCGGCCGGCGGCGTCCAGCACCTCACCGCGCGCCATGCGCGCGGCCCAGTCGATGCCCGGCCGCAGGCGCGCCGACAGGTATTCGGCCACGCCCGTCCAGGGTCCGTCGACGACCGCCACGCGGCTGGCGCTGACACCGTCGCGCGGCGGCGGAATCCAGGGCGCTCGGGGTCGTGACATGGGGGGGTTGTACAGCCGGGCCTGGCGGCGGGGCCGTCACGCGCTGAAAGCAGGAGAGTATCGGCTGCGCGCCGCGGTCGCTGCCTTGGGGAGCCGGCACGCCAGACCCCTGTCTTATGATGCAGGCCCATGCTCGAACAGCGCATACAACAGCAATTCTTCGAAAGCGCTGACCTCCAGTACCAGGCGGGCGAGGTGCTGGCGCGGCCGATCGCCGACGCCACGGCGGCGCTGCTGGCGGCGCTGACGGGCGGCGGCAAGGTCATGGTCTGCGGCAGCGGCGCCGGTGCGGCGCTGGCACCCTACATGGCGCGCCTGCTCGCGGGCCGCTTCGAACGTGAACGCCCGCCGCTGGCCGCGCTGGCGCTGCTGCCCGGCCCCGATGCCGCGCAGCAGGTGCGCGCCTTGGGCCTGCCTGGTGACGTGCTGCTGTACATCGACGACGGCGAAGGTCACAGCACGATGGTCATCTCGGCCGCCCAGGGCAAGGACATGACCATCGTCGTGCTCGCCGGCCGCGGCGCGCAGGCCTTCGGTGAACTGCTCGCCGAGACCGACGTGCTGGTGGCCGTGCCGCACGAACGCGCCGCGCGCGTGGCCGAACTGCAACTGCTGGTGCTGCACTGCCTGTGCGACGCCCTCGATTTCCAGCTGATGGGAGACCAAGCTCCGTGACACTCGCCCGATTGACATCTTCCGCCGCGGCGGTGGCCCTGCTCTGCGGCGCGTTGGCCGGTTGCGCGCCGCTGCTGGTGGGCGGCGCCGTGGTCGGCGGCGGCCTCATCGTCACCGACCGCCGTACGCCCGGCATCCAGCTCGAGGACGAAGGCATCGAGGTTCGCGCTCGCACCCGCGTGCGTGAATTGGCCACGCTGGGCAACGTCAGCATCACCAGCTACAACCGCAGCGTGCTGCTCACCGGCGAGGTGCCCGGCACCGCCGAAAAGGCCGCCGCCGAGCAGGCCGTGGCCAAGGTCGAGAACGTCAAGACGGTGGTCAACGAACTCGGCGTCGGGCCGAGCAGCAGCGTCGGCTCGCGCACCACCGACGTCTTCCTGGCCAGCAAGGTGAAGGCCACGCTGCTCGATGCCAAGGACGTGCACGCCAACGCCTACAAGGTGGTGGTCGAGCGTGCGGTGGTCTACCTGATGGGCCGCGTGAGCGAGCGCGAAGCCGCGCGCGGCACCGAGCTGGCACGCTCGGTGTCGGGCGTGCAAAAGGTGGTGCGCGTGTTCGAGATCCTCACCGAGCAGGAACTCGCCACGCTGGGCGCCAGCCGGCCCGCGGCGGTGCCGGCCTCCGCGCCTGCAGCGGCGCCATCGCGTGCGCCGGCCCCTGCGCCCGTGCAAGCGCCCGCACCGCCCGCGGTGCCGATGCCGGCGCCGACACCGCTGCCGACGAAGTAGACGGCGCGGGCGGGTTCTTTCTGCCGGCCCTCTGTCCTGCGTCAAGCCCGCGCCCGATAGGCGGGCCGGCCGCGTGCCGCGTGCGTAACATGACGGGAATGCCGCCCCTCGGGCGGCGGGATGCCGTTCCGTCATGGATCTGCACACGCCGACGACGCTGCTGCTGATCGTCACCGTCAGCAGTGCACTCGCCGCGACACTGGGTGTCATCGCCTGGCGCAACCAGTTCGAACTGGAACTGGAGCTGGGCGCTGGCGCGCTGGCGCTGCAGGCGCTGGCCTTCACGCTGCTGTCGCAGCGCGGCCAGATCGCCGACGTCTGGACGGTCTTGGGCGCCAACCTGGCGCTGGCCTCGGGCGTGGCGATGCTGGCCGAGGCGGTCTACCACTTCCAGCGTCGTGCGCCGCCGCGCGCCTGGATCTGGACGCCGGTGCTGCTCGCTGCCCTCGTTGCGGCGCTGCTGATCGACCGCGCAGCGGCCCGCGTGTCGACGCTGGCCCTGCTGGTGGTGCTGCAGGCGGGCGTGGTGCTGCTGCCCCTTTGGCAGTGCCGGCGGCAGACGCCCGGGCATGGGCAGTCCTTGCTGGCTGCGGGCGCGCTGCTGCTGGTGTTGATCGCGCTCGGCCGCCTGCGCCCGTTGCCCGAGGGCGGAGGCCTCGGGTCGCAGCTGTTCGGCGGCGCCTACGGCCAGGGCCCGGGTTTTGCCGGCGTGGTGCTGGTGCTGCTGCTGGTCGCTCTGGGCATGCTGAGCATGGTGCAGGAACGCGCCGAAATGGCACTGACCACCAGCCAGGCCTACCAACTCTTCCGCAGCGACGTGCTCGACCGCCTGTCGTGCGGGCAGCCGCTGCCGGCCGTGCTGACGGCCTTTGCGCTGGGTGTCGAGCGCCTGCATCCTGGCTGCGGCTGCCATCTTGTGCTGTGCCCTGCGCTGACCAGGGCGCTGGGCGTGCTGGAGACCCCGCCCTGGCCCGGCGGCGGCACGGCCGCCCGGGCCTCGGTGGGCGAGGGCGAGCGCAGCACGGCGGCGGCGGCGTTCACGTCGCGCGCGGCCCAGCTCGGGCTGGCGCGCTGCCGCGGCTGGCCGCTGTTGGCGTCGGACCGCCAGCACCTGGGCACGCTGATGCTGGCCTGCCGCGACGGCCCGGACGCTGCCGACACGCTGCGGGCCGACGACCTGACGCGGCTGGCCGCACTGGCCATCGAGCGCAGCGTCGACGCGCAGCGCCTGCGCGACAGCGAGCGCCAGTACCGTGAGCTGATCGAGTCGGCCAACGAAGGCATCTGCGTGCTGCAGGACGGCCTCGTGCGTTACGCCAACCCCAAGGTGCGTGAACTGACCGGCCATGCCGAGGCGGAACTGCTGGGCCGGCCCTTCCTCGAGTTCGTGCACGCGGCCGACCGCACGCTGGTGGCGCGCAAGCACCAGCCACGCCTGCAGGGCAAGTCCGACAACCTGCGCTACCCGGCGCGGCTGCTGACACACCACCACGGCGCACGCTGGTTCGAGCTCAGCGGCGTGCCGCTGGAGTGGCAGGGCCGGCCGGCGACGCTGAACTTCCTCACCGACATCACCGAGCGCAGGCAGGAAGACGAGCTGGTGCACGAGCTGGCCTACCACGACTCGCTCACCGGCCTGGCCAACCGCCGCCTGCTGCTGGACCACCTGGAACTGGTGCTGGCCGGCAACCGCCGCAACGGCCGTCGCGGCGCGCTGCTGTTCCTGGACCTCGACCACTTCAAGCCTTTGAACGACCGCCACGGCCACCACGTCGGCGACCTGCTGCTGGTGGAGGTGGCGCGCCGGCTGCGCCACTGCGTGCGCGAGCTCGACACGGTGGCGCGTTTCGGCGGCGACGAGTTTGTCGTGCTGCTCAGCGGTCTGGCTGCCGAGATCGAGCTGGCCCGGCAGCAGGCGGCTCAGATCGCCGAGAAGGCGCGCGACGCGCTGGCCGAGCCCTACCGGCTGACGACCACGCACGACGGTGTGGCGGGTACCGTCGAGTACCGCTGCAGCGCCAGCGTCGGCGTGCTGCTGTTCGCCGGCCCCAGTGAACGCGAGGGCGCCGCGGAAGGCCTGCTCGAC
The DNA here is from genome assembly GCA_038205425.1 of Burkholderiales bacterium. GTDB lineage: Bacteria > Pseudomonadota > Gammaproteobacteria > Burkholderiales > Burkholderiaceae_C > Rubrivivax. The sequence continues at coordinate 92,723 of JBBRBW010000002.1, forward strand.
CAGACCGACGCGGCGATGTACCGGGCCAAGGAAGCCGGCGGCAATGTTGTGAGCTTCAGCGCGCAGCCGGCTGGCTGATACGCTGGCGCCGCCGCGCTCAAGCCGGCTTGAGGCGGCGGATCAGGCTCGACGTGTCCCAGCGCCGCCCGCCCAGCGCCTGCACTTCGGCGTAGAACTGGTCGACCAGCGCCGTCACCGGCAGTTGCGCGCCGTTGCGGCGTGCCTCGTCGAGCACCAGGCCGAGGTCCTTGCGCATCCAGTCGACGGCAAAACCGAACTCGAACTGGTCGGCCACCATGGTCTTGCCGCGGTGGTCGAGCTGCCAGCTCTGCGCCGCGCCTTTGCCGATGACGTCCAGCACCAGCGGCATGTCCAGCCCCGCGCGCTGGCCGAAGGCGATCGACTCGGCCAACGCCTGCACCATGCCGGCAATGGCCACCTGGTTGACCATCTTCGCCAGCTGTCCGGCGCCGGCCTCGCCGATGCGCGTGACGGCGCGGGCGTAGGCCAGCGCCACTGGTTTCATGGCGTCGAAGGGCGCGGCGTCGCCGCCGCACATGACCGTCAGCACGCCGTTGACGGCACCGGCCTCGCCGCCCGAGACCGGCGCGTCGATGAAGTGCAGGCCCAGCGTCTGTGCGGCGGCGTGCAACTCGCGCGCCACCGCCGCCGAGGCCGTGGTGTGGTCGACGAAGACGGCGCCCGGCGCCATGCCGGCGAAGGCGCCGTCCGGCCCCAACGTGACGGCGCGCAGGTCGTCGTCGTTGCCGACGCAGGAGAAGACAAATTCGGCGCCGGCCGCGGCCGCGTGTGGCGTGGCGGCTGCGTGGCCGCCGTGGGCGGTCGTCCAGTCGTTCGCCTTGGCTGCGGTGCGGTTGTAGACCGTGACGGCATGCCCGGCGCGTGCCAGGTGCCCGGCCATCGGGTGGCCCATGACGCCCAGGCCGAGAAAGGCGACGCGGCGCGCGGGGGTGTTTTCGTAGGTGCGGGTGCTCATGCCCGCAATGCTGCCACGGCGCGGCCCGGCGCCGCCCCGGGGCCGACGTTCAGACCATCTTCAGGTGTTCGGTGCCTGCGGAAAGGTCGCTGCTGCGCGCGCGCTGGCTCTGCAGCTTGATCTGCAGACGCAGGTCGTTGACGCTGTCGGCGTTGCGCAGTGCGTCGTCGTAGCTCACGGCGCCGCTCTCGTAGAGGTCGAACAGGCTCTGGTCGAAGGTCTGCATGCCGAGTTCGCGGCTGCGCTTCATCAGTTCCTTGATCTCGCTGACTTCGCCCTTGAAGATCAGGTCGCCCACCAGCGGCGTGTTGAGCAGGATCTCCACCGCGGCGATGCGCCCGCGGCCCTGTTCGCGCGGCAGCAGGCGCTGGCTGACCAGCGCCTTCAGGTTCAGGCTCAGGTCCATCAGCAGCTGCTGGCGTCGCTCTTCGGGGAAGAAGTTGATGATGCGGTCGAGCGCCTGGTTCGAGCTGTTGGCGTGCAGCGTGGCCAGGCACAGGTGGCCGGTCTCGGCGAAGGCCACCGCGTGCTCCATGGTCTCGCGGTCGCGGATTTCGCCCATCAGGATCACGTCGGGGGCCTGGCGCAGCGTGTTCTTCAGCGCTGCTTCCCAGCTGTCGGTGTCGATGCCCAGTTCACGCTGCGTGACGATGCAGTTCTTGTGCGGATGCACGAACTCCACCGGGTCTTCGACGGTGATGATGTGGCCGTAGCTGTTTTCGTTGCGGTGGTCGACGATGGCCGCCAGCGAGGTGCTTTTGCCCGAGCCGGTGGCGCCGACGAAGATCACCAGCCCGCGCTTGCTCAGGCTGACCTCCTTCAGCACCTTGGGCAGGCCCAGCCCGTCGATGGTGGGCAGCGTGGCCGGGATGGTGCGGAAGACCAGGCCCACGTTGCCCTGTTGAACAAACGCATTCACGCGGAAGCGCCCCACGCCCTGCGGGCTGATGGCGAAGTTGCATTCCTTGGTGCGCTCGAACTCGGCGCCCTGCTTGTCGTTCATTACCGCGCGGGTGAGGGCCAGCGTGTGCTGGCCGGTCAGCGGCTGCGGGCTGACCTTGGTGACCTTGCCGTCGACCTTGATGGCCGGCGGGAAGTCGGCCGTGAGGAAGAGGTCGGAGCCGTTGCGACTGACCATCAGCCGCAGCAGGTCGTTGACGAACTTGGATGCCTGATCACGTTCCATTGCGGGCCTCTTGGGGTTGACCAAGGGCCTTGCGCGGAACCGGCTCTGCCGGGCCGCAGCAAGAGCCCCCTTGGGGGGTAGCGAGCGAGAGCGAGCTTGGGGGCGCCATCTACCCTGGGAAGTTTTCCGGGATCTTGGCCTTCCCGCGGGCCTCGGCCGGCGAGATGATGTTGCGCCGCACCAAGTCCGACAGGTTCTGGTCGAGCGTCTGCATGCCCAGGCTCTGGCCGGTCTGGATCGACGAATACATCTGCGCGATCTTGTTCTCGCGGATCAGGTTCTTGATCGCCGAGGTGGCGATCATGATCTCATGCGCGGCGACGCGCCCGCTGCCGTCCTTCAGCTTGCACAGCGACTGCGAGACCACGGCCACCAGTGATTCGCTCAGCATCGCGCGCACCATCTCCTTCTCGGCCGCCGGGAAGACGTCGACCACGCGGTCGATGGTCTTGGCGGCGCTGCTGGTGTGCAGGGTGCCGAACACGAGGTGACCGGTCTCGGCAGCCGTCAGCGCCAGGCGAATCGTTTCCAGGTCGCGCATCTCGCCCACCAGGATGGCGTCGGGGTCCTCGCGCAGCGCGCTGCGCAGCGCGTTGGCGAAGCTCAGCGTGTGCGGGCCGACCTCCCGTTGATTGATCAGACATTTCTTGCTTTCGTGCACAAACTCGATCGGGTCTTCCACCGTCAGCACGTGGCCGTACTCGTTTTCGTTGAGGTGGTTGACCATCGCCGCCAGCGTCGTGCTCTTGCCCGAACCGGTGGGGCCCGTGCACAGCACCATGCCACGCGGTTTCAGCGACAGCTCGGCGAAAACCTTGGGCGCGCCCAGCTGTTCCAGCGACAGGATCTTGCTGGGAATGGTGCGGAACACCGCTCCGGCGCCTCTGTTCTGGTTGAACGCATTCACGCGGAAACGCGCCAGGCCCTGGATCTCGAACGAGAAGTCGCACTCCAGCGTGTCTTCGTAGTGCTTGCGCTGGGCGTCGTTCATGATGTCGTACACCATGTCGTGCACCGACTTGTGGTCGAGCGCCTCGACGTTGATGCGGCGCACGTCGCCATGCACGCGGATCATCGGCGGCAGGCCGGCCGAGAGGTGCAGGTCGGAAGCCTTGTTCTTGACCGAGAAGGCCAACAGCTGGGTGATGTCCATGGGGGGGTCGTCGGCGCCGCGTGAGCGCAGGTCAGAATGCAGCGCTCGGGTCCGCGCGGGCTCTCGAAAGGATTATGGGCAGCATCGGAAGCAACCTGCAAGAAGTGAAGCGGCGCATCGTGCAGGCCTGTGGCCATGCCGGACGGCCTGCCAACAGCGTCACGCTTCTGGCGGTGAGCAAGACCTTCGGCCCCGAGGCGGTGCGCACCGCGCATGCCGCCGGGCAGACGGCCTTCGGCGAAAACTACGTGCAGGAGGGGCTGGCCAAGATCGATGCCCTGGCCGACTTGCGCTCGCAACTGCAGTGGCACCTGATCGGCCCGCTGCAGAGCAACAAGACGCGCGCCGTGGCCGAGGCCTTCGACTGGGTGCACTCGGTCGACCGCCTGAAGGTCGCCGAACGCCTGGCCGCGCAGCGCCCGGCGGGCCTGCCACCGCTGCAGCTGTGCCTGCAGGTGAATATCAGCGAAGAGGCCAGCAAGAGCGGGGTCGCGCCGGCCGACGTGGCGGCGCTGGCCGCTGCCGTGGCTGCGCTGCCGCGCGAGCGCGTGCAATTGCGCGGGCTGATGGCCATCCCCGAGCCCGCCGCCATGGCGGCTGCGCAACGCGTGCCGCACGCCGCGTTGTACCGGCTGCTGCAGACGCTGAACGCGCAGGGTCTGGCGCTGGACACGCTGTCGATGGGCATGAGCGCCGACCTCGAGGCGGCCGTGGCCGAAGGCGCGACGATCGTGCGCGTGGGCAGCGCCATCTTCGGCGCACGCTGAGCGCCGGTCCTTGCCGACCTTCGCCGGCTTTTTGGTCGGCATGGCGCTGTGAACAACAGCATGAACACCCGCCGTTGCTGCGCTAACGCCTGGTCACAACTGCGGCGGGCACCGCAGAATGGGCGCGTCCCGAACTGCAGGGGTGGCACCTGTCAGCTGCAGCTTCGGTCGATCGCACGGGGGTGGTCCTTCAGGCCAACCGCAGCGGAACCCGGTTCCCCACGTTCTGTAGTCGCGCCCGGCGCGGCCCTTGCCACCCCGAGGAACAGTTATGCATTCCGCGCACCCCTTTGTCGTGCTCATCGAGCGCGTGGCGCTGCCCATGTTTCAGCCCTGGCGCCAGACACGCACGGCGCTGCTGCTGATGCTGGCCGCAGCCCTGGCCGCCGCCAGCATGCAAGTCGCAGCGCAGGCACATGGCGGCCGTGGCAAGCACCAGCGTGTGGCGGCCGACCTGGCCGATGCGCTGGACGACACCCGCGCCGTGAAACACAAATGGGCGCGCGAGGGCCGCAACGGGCGCCAGGTGCAGGCCATCGTCGTCAGCAACGGCGCCGACCCGCTGATGGCCAACCTGCGCGCGGAGGTGCTGCGCCTGGGCGGCTCGGTGCAGGCGACGCACATGGCCGTGAAGGCGCTGACGGTGCAGCTGCCCGCACGCCAGGTGAAGGTGCTGGCGCAGCACGACGACGTGCTGAGCATCGCGCCCAACCGCCTGCTGCGGCGCACGGCCAGCATGCTGGAGTCGATCACCGGCGCCCTGGCTACGGGTGTGCGCGGCAACAGCACGAAGTCGGGCTATACCGGCCTGGACGGCGCCGGCATCGGCATCGCGGTGCTGGATTCAGGCGTGATGCGCAGCCACCGCGCGCTGCTCGACGGCAACGGCGTCTCGCGCGTGAAGCGCAACGTCAACATGCTCAACGTCAACCTGGCCGCCTGGACCGCGGGGCTCGGCAGCCAGCCGACCCATGCCGCCGCCAGCGCCGCGCTGGCCGCCATCGATGCCGCGGTGGCCAACGACAACAACCCGCTGCAGGACGGCTACGGCCACGGCACGCACGTAGCGGCGGTGGCCGCGGGCCGCGCCAAGTACTACGCCGGCAGCACCCCCGACACCACCGGCCTCGCGCCCGGCGCACACATCGTCGACGTGAAGGTGCTGGGCGACAACGGCGAAGGCACGTTGAGTGACGCGCTGGAAGGCATCCAGTGGGTGATCTTCAACGCGGCGCAATACAACATCCGTGTGCTCAACGTGAGCCTGGCCACCGACAGCACCGACAGCTGGCAGACCGACCCCCTGTGCATCGCGCTGCGCAGCGCCACCGCCGCCGGCATCACCGTGGTCGTGGCCGCCGGCAACTTCGGCCAGGACGCGCAGGGCCGCGAGGTCTACGGCCGCATCAGCTCGCCGGGCAACGAGCCTTCGGTGATCACTGTCGGTTCGGTGAACTTCAAGGGCACGACGGCGCGCGGCGACGATGTCGTCAACGGCTTCAGCTCGCGCGGCCCGACACGCGGCGGGCTGATCGGCAGCGACGGCGTGCGCCGTGCCGATAACGTGCTCAAGCCCGACCTGGTGGCACCGGGCAACAAGATCGTCTCAGCCGCGGCCACACGCGCCGACGGCACGATGGCCTGGAACCGGCTGGCCAGTCTGAACGGCAGCAAGCTCGTGACGCCACTGGGCATCCGGCAGATCTACGGCGAGACGCAGATGATGCTCAGCGGCACCTCGGTCTCGGCACCCGTGGTGGCCGGCGCGGTGGCGCTGATGCTGCAGACCAATCCGGGCCTCACGCCGCCGCTGGTCAAGGCCATGCTGCAATACAGCGCGCAGCCGCTGCCCGGCGCCAACTTGCTGCAGCAGGGGGCCGGCCTGCTCAACGTTGCCGGCGCCGTGGCCCTGGCCCAGTCGGTGCGCACCGACATCGCCACCCGGGTTGCCAAGGGCACCGCGGTGGCCGGCGAGTCGATGCTTGCTTCGGGCAAGGCGATGCCGAAACCGAAGTCCGCGCTCAACGGGGTCGAAGCCAGCTGGTCGCGCATGGTCTTTGCCGGCGGTGCCCGGGTGCTCAGCGGCATCGAACTGTTCACCCGCTACCAACCGATCTGGGACCCGCGCATCACCTGGGCCGGTGGCGTCGTGCTGCGGCGTGTGGCCACCTACTGGTCGGGCAACGGCATACCCGCCAACACCTACGTGAAGGACTTCGTCGACACGGTGCCGCGCCTGCAGGTGCTGGTCACCGCGGGTGTCGTCAGTGGCGCCCAGCTGGCCGGCCGCACGTCGTGGATCGGCGGCACCGGTGCTTTCATCCCGACAGCCACGCTCTCGGCGTGGCTCACCGCCGGCAGCGGCCTGGTGCTGAGCGAGGGGCTGGTGCTGAGCGAGGGCCTGGTGCTGAGCGAGGGCCTCGTCCTCAGCGAGGGCCTGGTGCTCAGCGAAAGTCTGGTGCTCGGCGAGCCTTGATGCCCGCCCGGGCCCCGCGGCCGGCGCCGGCCACAGGTCCAAGGGCTGCACAACTTCAGGCGCGGCCGAGGGACCGAAGGCTTGTGCGGCCATGACCCGGGCTGGAGCGTCTGGGTCTTGCTGCCCTGCCGCCGGTTCATTCACCCGGGCGCCGAACGCAGCGGCCTGACCTTCCAGTTGCCCGACATCACCTCGCGCTGCCTGGCCGAAGACCGTCTGCACCACATCGCCTTCGAGGACGGCCTCACCGATCTGGCCAACCGCAACTGCTTCAACGAGCGGCTGCACGCCGCCGTCGAGCGCAACCGCACCGAAGCCGAAAACGGCTTCGTGGTGACGTTCATGGACCTCGACCGCTTCAAGCCGACCGCACGCCGACGAGGTGCTGTTCAACCAGGGCATGCACAAACGCGTGGCCGAGAAGCTCAAGCTCGAGGGTGACCTGCGCCGCGCCCTCGGCGAGGGCCAGCCAGCGCTGGACTACCAGCCTCTGTTCAGGCAGGCGCCTGACTGACTCATCGGTCTCGAGGCACTGGCGAAGCTGTGCACGCACGTCAACATCTCGGGCCGCGACCTGATCAGCGCCGCGCTGGTACCGCGTGCGCGAGAAGTGTTGCAGCTCCCTGCCGCGAGGCCGGCGTGAAGATCAGCATCGACGACTTCGGCACCGGCCGCTCGTCGCTCACCTGCCTGAACACGCCGCCCCTCGACAGCCTGAAGATCGACCGCTCCATCATCGCCGGCATGACCGAAAAGCCGCGGAACCTGGAGATCGTGCGCGCAGCGCTGACGCAGGGCCGCCCGCTGGGCCAGACCCTCATCGCCGAGGGCATCGAGACCGCCGAAAAGCTGGCGATGCTCGAGGCCCTCGGTGTCGTCGTCGGCCCGGGTTACTTGCTGGCGCGATCGCAGCGGGCCGACAGGGTGGCGCAACCCGCCTGAGCGTGGATGGCGGGCGTTGCCCGGCAGGTTGCGCGCGCTTGGCGAGTGGCCGAGACGTGCTGCACGGTGTGCGCCCAGCGCCGGAGCCGCCCCGGCGCGTAGGTCGCGGGGAGGGCTTCTGATGACGTGAAGAACGCCATGAACACCCTCCTTTCTCGGCTGACAACTGCTCACAAGTTGCCGAGCATGGTGACAATGGCGCCATACCGGAAAGCAGGGGTGGCACACAGTCAGCTGCAGTTCCGGGCGGCAGTGCGGGGGTGGCTCGAGAGCCAACCGCCTGACCAGAAAAACAATTTCAATGTTCGCGCTGCGCCTCGTGCGCAGCACATGCCACCCCATGGAGCTGACATGAATATCACGACACCCTTTGTCGTCCTCATCGAGCGTCTGGCGCTGCCCTCACGGCCGGCCTGGAAGCACACCCGCACGGCGGTCCTGCTCGCCCTGGCGGCCCTGGTCGGTGCCAGCAGCCTGCAGGCGACGGCCGCACCCGGCGGCGGCCGCAAGCACACCAAGGTCGCGGCTGACCTCGACGAAGCGCTGGACGACAGCCGCGCGGTGCGCCGCAAGTGGGCGCGCGACGTCGGCGGCGTGCGCCAGGTGCAGCTCGTCGTCGTCACCGACACCACCGACCCGGAAATGCGTGAGCTGCGCCAGCACGTGCGGCGCCTGGGCGGTTCGGTGCATGCCGTTCACCCGGCGGTGCACGCGATGACGGTGCAGATCGGCGCGCGCCAGGTTAAGCCGCTTTCGCTGCACGACGACGTGGTCAGCGTGTCGCCCAACCGCCAACTGCAGCGCACCGCCAGCACGCTGGAATCGATCACCGGCGCGTTGACCACCAGCGTGCGCACGAGCAGCACCAAGACCAGCTATTCCGGCCTGGACGGCAGCGGCATCGGCATCGCGGTGCTCGACTCGGGCGTGATGCGCAGCCACGAGGCCATGTTCAACGGCAGCGGCGTCTCGCGCGTGAAGCGCAACGTCAACATGCTCAACGCCGACCTGGCGAACTGGACCACCGGCAGCGCCACCGTCTCGCCCGCGCCCGGCAGCACCGCGCTGGCCAGCTATGAAGCGGCCATCAACGCCGACACCAGCGTCAACCAGGACCCCTACGGCCACGGCACGCACGTCGCCGCGGTGGCCGCGGGCCGCGCCAAGTACTTCTCGGCCGGCACGCCCGACACCACGGGCATCGCCCCCGGCGCCGACATCTACGACGTGCGTGTGCTCAACGACCAGGGTTTCGGTACGCTCAGCGACGCGCTGGAAGGCATCCAGTGGGTGATCTTCCACGCCAAGGAATACAACATCCGCGTGCTCAACCTGAGCCTGGCTGCTGATTCGACCGAGAGCTGGCAGACCGACCCGCTGTGCGTCGCGGTGCGCAGCGCCACCGCCGCCGGCATCACGGTGGTGGTGTCGGCCGGCAACTTCGGAACCGGCACGCTGGGTGGCGAGGTCTACGGCCGCATCGGCTCGCCGGGCAACGAGCCGTCGGTGATCACCGTCGGCTCGGCGAACTTCAAGGGCTCGACAGCGCGCAGCGACGATGTCGTCAACGACTTCAGCTCGCGCGGCCCGACGCGCAGCGCCTGGACCGACACCGGCGGCGTGCGCCGCGTCGACAACCTGCTCAAGCCCGACCTCGTGGCGCCGGGCAACAAGATCATTGCGGCGGCGGCCACGCGCACCGACGGCACGATGTCCTGGAACCGGCTGGCGGCGCTGTTCGGCCGCTCGCTCGTGACGCCGCTGGGCATCACGCAGATTTACGGCGAGACGCAAATGATGCTCAGCGGCACCTCGGTGGCCGCCCCCGTGGTGGCCGGCGCGGTGGCGCTGATGCTGCAGGCCAACCCCGGCCTCACGCCGCCGCTGGTCAAGGCCATGCTGCAGTACAGCGCGCAGCCGCTGCCGGGCGCCAACCTGCTGCAGCAGGGCGCGGGCATGCTCAACGTCGACGGCGCCGTGCGCCTGGCCGGCATCGTGCGCACCGACCTCGCCACCGTGGTCAACAGCAACGCCATCATCGCCGGCCAGTCGATGCTGGCCTCGGGCAAGTCGATGCCGAGCACGACCTCGACGATCAACGGCCAGAGCTTCAACTGGTCGCGCATGGTCTTCCTGGGCGGCGCGCAGATTTTCAGCGGCAGTGCGCTGTTCACCAAATACCAGCCGGTGTGGGATCCGAAGGTCACCTGGGCCAACGACGTCGTGCTGCAACGCGTGCCGACCTACTGGTCGGGCACCGGCATCGCCGCGAACACTTTCGTCAAGTCGTTCACCCAGACCTCACTGAGCCAGCAGTCGCTGCTTACCTCGGCCGTCGTGAGCGGCGCCACACTGGCCGGCGCGACATCGTTCAGTGCCAAGACCGGCGCCTTCATCCCGACCGCCAGCCTGTCGAACTGGCTCGTCAGCGGCAGCGGGCTCGTGTTGAGCGAGGGTCTGGTGCTGAGCGAAGGGCTGGTGCTCAGCGAGGGCCTGGTGCTCAGCGAGGGCATCGTTCGCGGCGAGCGCTGACGCGTGCAGGGGTGTGCCGTTGTCGCCACATCCCGCGCTGCGCCGAGGTCGGCCGGCGGCGCCGCCTCAAGGTCGCGGGGACGTGGCCGACAACCCTAAGGCAATCCTGCCGCGCGGCCCTTCCGGGGCCGCGCCCATGACCCGAGGAGTTCTCGCCCATGACCCCTGATGCCGGCCCTGCCGCTGCCGCCGCGCACCTGCCCTGGTGGCGCCGGCTGCACGCCGCGCTGATGCCGGACTACAACCGCAAGGCCACCGTCTACTGGTGGACTGCGGTGGTCGTCGGTGGGCTGGCCATCGTGGCGGCGCTGCACGGAGTGGCGCAGCTCGACCGTGCCGCCTTGCTGCAGGTGGCGGGTGGCGTGGCCATCGCGATGCTGGCCGGCATCTTTCCGGTACGGGTGCCGCACTCGAAGAATTCTTTCGCCGCCGGCGAGATCTTCATCTTCCTGCTGTTGCTGATGCACGGCCCGGCGGCCGCCACGCTGGCCGCGGCCGGCGAGGGTGCCGTGGGTTCATGGCGCACTTCCAAGCGCTGGACGAGCCGCATCGTGAGCCCGGCAATGGCCGCGCTGGCGATGTCGGTGGTGGGCACGGCGCTGCACGCCGTGCTCGACATGACAAGTGCGTCGGCCGGCGCGCTGCTGATGGCTGCGATGCTGTTTTCGCTGGGTTACTTCGTCATCAACACGCTGCTGGTGACTGCGGTGCCGCGCCTGAAGCGCAACGAGCGCCTGCAGTGGTCGGACTTGTTCGAGCTTTTCGGCTGGGTCGGCATCGCCTACGTCGGCAGCGCCGCGGTGGCCACGCTGCTGTACCTGGTTTACCTGCAGTCGGGCATCGGCGTGCTGGCGGCCATGGTGCCGCTGCTGGCGATGATGCTGGCCACCTTGCACTACTTCTTCCGCCAGCAGGAAGCGTCCGAATCGGTGCGCCAAGCCAACGCCGAGGCGGTCGACCGCGAGAACGAACTCGCCCGGCGCCACGTGCGTGAGCTCGAGGCCAGCGAGCGGCGCTTCCACAGCGCCTTCACGCATGCCTCCATCGGCATGGCGCTGCTGGCTTTCGACGGGCACATCCTGCAGGCCAACGAGGCGCTGCGTTCGCTGGTAGGTCGGCGCAACGAGGAATTGCTGAATATGCGTTTCCAGCATGTCGTGCTGGACGCTGACCGCCAGGCGTTGAACGAGAAGCTGGGCCTGGTGAGCAACCGCGAGTTCGAGAGCTTCGCGTTGGAGATGCGCTGCGCGCACTCGGACGGCCGTCCGGTCTGGGTGACGGCGCATTGCAGCTTCTTCAGCGAACCAGGCGCGACCGCGCCCTGCCTGATTCTGCAGGTGCAGGACATCACTGCGCGGCGCCAGGCCGAGGAGGGCCTGCACCACCTGGCCTTCCATGACAGCCTGACCGGCTTGCCCAACCGCCGTCGTTTCCACGAGCTGCTCGGGCACACCGTGACCCAGCTGAATACCTCGGGCGACCCGCACCATGCCTACGCGGTGATGTTCCTGGACTTCGACCGTTTCAAGCTCATCAACGACAGCCTGGGCCACAGCGCTGGCGACGAGTTCCTGGTGCAGGTGTCGCAGCGCATCCGCGACGGGCTGCGCCCGCACGACGTGGTGGCACGCCTGGGCGGCGACGAGTTCGGGGTGCTGGTGCGCCACGTCGAACACGAGCGCAGCGTGGTCAGTCTGGCCGAGCGGCTGATGGACGCGCTGCGCCGACCCTTCCACGTCGCTGGCACCGAGCTGATGACCAGCGCCAGCATCGGCATCACCTTCAGCGCTTTGGGCTACACCAGCCCCGAGGATGTGCTGCGCGACGCCGACACCGCGATGTACAAGGCCAAGGGTGCAGGCAAGGCACGCTACGCGCTGTTCGACACCAGCCTGCACACCGAGGTGGCCGACCGCCTGCGCCTCGAATGCGACCTGCGCCGCGCCATCGACGAGGGTCGCCTGAGCGTGGCCTATCAGCCGGTGTTCGATCTCGCCGGCGCGGGCGCGCCGCGTCTGGCCGGTTTCGAGGCCCTGGTGCGCTGGCACCACCCGATGGACGGCAGCATCAGCCCGGCGGCCTTCCTGCCCATCGCCGAAGAGGCCGGGCTGATGATCCGCCTGACCGACTTCGTGCTGCACTGCGCCTGCCGCCAGCTGCGCGAGTGGCAGCAGTCCGACGCCGCCTGGGCGGCCTTGACGATGAACGTCAACGTTGCGGGCCACGACGTCGGACACCCGGCGCTGGTGGCGCGTGTGACGCGGGCGGTAGTCGAGGCCGAGATCAAGCCGGCGCACCTGTGCCTGGAGTTGACCGAGAACATCCTGATGTCGCGCCTGGAGGCGGCATTGCCGGCGCTGACCGAATTGCGCCGCATGGGCGTGACGCTGGCCATCGACGACTTCGGCACCGGCTACTCGTCGCTGAGCCACCTGTCGACGCTGCCCATCGACTGCCTGAAGGTCGATCGCTCCTTCGTTTCGCGCCTGGACTCGGGTTCCAACGAAGCCGCGGTCGTGCGTTCCATCGTGCTGCTGGGCACCTCGCTGGGAAAGGCGGTGGTGGCCGAAGGCATCGAGACCGAACTGCAACTGCAGCAGTTGCGCGAGATGGGCTGCGGCCTCGGGCAGGGGTATCTGCTGGGCCGCCCCAAGACACCCGGGGAAGTATCCTCACTGCTTGCCGAACTTCTGCCCGGTGCCCCGTTGCGCGCCGAGCGTTTGTCGACCATCTCTTCGCCATTGACGATCCACTGACGATGACCCCCACCGCGCCTTGCCGGCGCGCGAAGCCATGACTGCGCTGCCGTCGCCCGAGCGGTCGGCGTGGCGGCGTGTTCACGCAGGGTTGATGCCCGACTACAACGCGCGGGCCGGCCTGTACTGGTGGGCCGTGGTGCTGGCTGGCGGCGCCGTGCTGGGTTTCAGCCTGTGGACGGTCGGCCACATGCCCTGGCAGGCATGGACCCAGGTGGTGGCGGCTTCGGCGCTGGCCGTCGGCGCCGGCTTGTTCCCGGTGCGTGTGCCCGGCACCCGGAATTCCTACACCGCGGGCGAGATCTTCATCTTCCTGCTCATGCTGGCACTGGGGCCGGCGGCGGCCGTGGTGTGTGCCGCGATCGAGGGTTTCGTCGGTTCGTGGCGCAGCTCGCGGCGCTGGACGAGCCGCCTCTTCAGCCCGGCCTCGGCGACGCTGGCGATGGCCCTGGCCGGCCTGCTGCTGCAAGCCGGCCTGGCGGCGCTGGCCACACGCGGCGTGGACGGCGTGGCGGTGCTGCTGGGCGTCACGATGCTGGCGTCGGCGATCTACTTCTTCGTCAATGCGCTGAACGTCTCGGGGGTGCTGCACCTCAAGCGCGGTGAACCCTTCTTCCAGCCGGCGGGGCTGTTCAGCGACTTCCGCTGGGTGGGCCTGGCGTATGCGGGCAGCGCCTCGGTGGCCACGCTGCTGTTCTTCACCTGGCGCACGCAGGGCGTGGGCGTGCTGCTGGTGATGGTGCCGCTGCTGGCCATGCTGCTGGTGACACTGCACTACTACTTCCGCCAGCAGGAAGCCCACGAGGCGCTGCGCGAGGCCAGCGAGGGCGTGGCCGAGCGCGAGGCCACGATGTCTGCGCGCGAGGCACAGGCCGCGGCCTGCCACCTGCAGCAACTGCAGGCCAGCGAGCGGCGTTTTCACAGCGCCTTCACGCATGCGTCGATCGGCATGGCGCTGATGGACTTCGACGGCCGTATCCTGCAGGCCAACCTGGCGCTGGCTGCGCTGCTGGGCCAGGCCGAGACCGCATTGGAGCAGCGGCGTTTTCCCGACCTCGTGGCTGACGAGGACCGGGGCACCCTCGAGCAGCAGCTGGGCCTGGCCGGTGCGCACGACTTCGAGAGTTTCACGCGCGAGGTGCGCTGCCCGCACCCCGACGGCGGCACGGTCTGGCTGGCGCTGCACTGCAGCTTCTTCACCGAACCCGATGCCAACTTCAACCCCTGGGCTGCGGCGATGCCTGCGCCACCCCCCGAGGGGGCCGTCGCCCCGCCCGGCATGGCCGGTTCGGGGCGGCCATGCCTCATCCTGCAGGCCCAGGACGTGAGTGCGCGGCGCCGCGCCGAAGCGGGCCTGGAACACCTGGCCTTTCACGACCCGCTGACCGGCCTGCCCAACCGGCGCCGCTTCCACGAGTGCCTGGTGAGCGCGCTGACGCGTTACAAGGCCGACCCGCGGCGGCCCTGGGCGGTGATGTTCGTCGACTTCGACCGCTTCAAGCTCGTCAACGACAGTCTGGGCCACAGCGCCGGCGACGATCTGCTGCAGCAGGTGGCGCGCCGGGTGCAGGAGAAGCTGCGCCCGAGCGACATCGTGGCGCGGCTGGGTGGCGACGAGTTCGCCATCCTCGTCGCCGACATCGACCACGAACGCGACGCCGTGATGCTGGCCGAACGCCTGATGGAAGCGCTGCGCCAGCCCTTCCTGCTGGGCGACGTGGAGCTGATTGCCACCGCCAGCATCGGCATCACCTTCAGCTCGATAGGCTACGAGACCGCCGAAGACGTGCTGCGCGACGCCGACACCGCGATGTACAAGGCCAAGGGCGCCGGCAAGGCGCGCTACGCGATCTTCGACAACACGCTGCATGCCGCGGTGTCCGACCGCCTGCGCCTGGAAGGTGAACTGCGCCAGGCCATCGCCAAGGGGCAGCTGGCGGTGGTCTATCAGCCGGTGTTCGAACTCGGGCCCGGGCCGGACGCGGGCAACGGGCGGCTGGCCGGCTTCGAGGCGCTGGTGCGCTGGCAGCACCCCAAGGACGGCACGCTGGCGCCGGCCGACTTCCTGTCCGTGGCCGAGGAAAGCGGGCTGATGCTGCAGCTGAGCGACTTCGTGCTGCACTGTGCCTGCCACCAGCTGCGCCAGTGGCAGCTGAGCGACCCGCGTCTGGCCGAACTGACGATGAGCATCAACCTGTCGGCGCCCGACCTGGCGCACCCGGCGCTGGTGGCGCGGGTCAGCCGCGCGCTCGTCGAGGCCGGTGTGAAGCCCGAACACCTGACGCTGGAGCTGACCGAGAACATCCTGATGTCGCACATCGAAGGCGCCGTGGCCAAGCTCGACGCGCTGCGCCGGCTCGGCGCGCACCTGGCGGTGGACGACTTCGGCACCGGCTACTCGAGCTTGAGCCACCTGAGCAAGCTGCCCATCGACAGCCTGAAGATCGACCGCAGTTTCATCGCCCACCTGCAACCGGGCAGCGACGACGCGGCGGTGGTCGGGGCCATCATCCAGCTCGGCGGGTCGCTGAGAAAGGCCGTGGTGGCCGAGGGCATCGAGTCGGCCTCGCAGATGGCGCAACTGCGCGACCTGGGCTGCGGCTTCGGCCAGGGCTTCCACATGGCGTCGCCCTTGAGCGGCGCGGCGACGGGCGAGTGGCTACGCGAACAGCGCGGCACCTTCCACTAGCGCAGGGCCGGGCTCACAGCCGCAACTGCGCGCTGTTCTTCACCTCTTCCATCACGACGTAGGTGCGCGTCTCGCGCACACCGGGCAGCGTCCAGATGACGCTGCCGATGAACTCGCGGTAGGCCGCCATGTCGGCCACCCGGGTCTTCAGCAGGTAGTCGAAACCACCGGCCACCAGGTGCGCTTCCAGGATCTCGCTGCGCACCTGCACCGCGGCGCGGAAGCTGTCCATCACGTCGTGCACGGTGCGGTCGAGCAGCACCTCGACGAAGACCAGCAGCCCGGCGCCCAGCTTCTCGGGGTTCAGCCGCGCTTCGTAGCCCAGGATGAAGCCGTCGCGGTGCAGGCGCTTGACGCGTTCCAGCACGGCGGTGGGCGAGAGGTGCACTTCCTCGGCCAGCTTCAGGTTGCTGATGCGGCCGTCGGCCTGCAGCACCCGCAGGATGCGGCGGTCGATGGTGTCGATGTCGCGTTCGGTGCGCGTCGCGTCGGGGCTGCTCATGGCGCAGGATTCTCGGCCAGGGGCGTGGATTTCCGCATCCGGTTCGGCCCGGTGCCGCATAAGCTGCGCAACCTTCACCGGTTATGCGAGACCCCGCCCATGAACACCCCCGCCCCGCCGCGCCTGCCCTTTCCCTACCGGCCCGAGGCCGAGGTCGTCGCCGAATCGCTGGCCGCGCTGAGCGGGCAGCTCGACTGGCCGGCCGTGATCGACACCGCACGGCCCTGGGTGCTGGGCGCGCGTGCGCACCCGGCGCCGTTCTGGGCCATGGAGTCGCTGCTGCGTGAGTACCCGATTTCCACCGCCGAGGGCCTGGCGCTGATGCGGCTGGCCGAGGCGCTGCTGCGCGTGCCCGACGCCGAAACGGCGATTGCGCTCACCGCCGACCAGCTGGGCCGCGCCGACTTCGACGGCGGCGACGGCAGCGGGCCGCACCGGATGCTGTCGCAGCTGTCGTCGAGCGCGATTGCGCTGTCGAAGAAGTTCCTGCCCGAGTCGGGCGCCGCGGCCGGCGAAGCCCCGGGGCTGATGCAACGCCTGGGCGCGAAGACCGTGGTCGCGGCCACCGTGCGCGCGATCCAGCTGCTGGGGCGGCAGTTTGTCTACGCCCGCACCATCGCCGATGCGATGGCCGAGGCCAACAACCAGCGCCGGCAGCAGCCAGGCCTGCGCTTCAGCTTCGACATGCTGGGTGAAGGTGCCCGCACCGAGGCCGCGGCCGAGGAGTATCTCGCCGGCTACCACCTGGCCATCGCCGCCATCGCCAAGGGCCGCAGCGAAACAGAGGCCGCCGCGCCGGCCGGGCCGCAGGCGCGCGACGAGATCTCGGTCAAGCTCAGCGCGCTGTTCTCGCGCTACGAGGACGCGCAGCGTGAACGGGTTTTCGCCGAGCTGATGCCGCGCGTGTGGGGCCTGGTCGAGCTGGCGGCGCGCGCCAACGTCAACCTGGCCATCGACGCCGAGGAGAGCGACCGGCTCGAGCTCTCGCTCGACCTCATCGACGCGCTGGCCGAACGTGTCGGCCGCGAGTTCCCGGCCTGGGGCGGGCTGGGCCTGGCCATCCAGGCCTACCAGACGCGCGGGTTGGCCACCGTGGACGCGGTGGCCGCCATCGCGCGCCGTCACGGCGTGAAGTTCGTCGTGCGCCTGGTCAAGGGCGCCTACTGGGACGGCGAGGTCAAGCGCGCCCAGGAAGCCGGGCTGCCGGGCTACCCGGTATTCACGCACAAACACCACACCGACATCCACTACCTGGCCTGCGCGGCGCGGCTGATCAGCCACCACGCCGTGCTGTACCCCCAGTTCGCCAGCCACAACGCCGGCACCATGGCGGCCATCTTGCAGATGGCGCGCAAGGTGGGCGCGAACTTCGAGCTGCAGCGCCTGCACGGCATGGGTGAAGGCATCCACCGCGAGGTGCTGAAAGACCGCAGCATCGCCTGCCGCATCTACGCGCCGGTGGGTGAACACCGCGACCTGCTCGCGTATCTCGTGCGCCGGCTGCTGGAGAACGGCGCCAACTCGTCCTTCGTGCACCAGCTGGCCGACGAGGCGGTGAGCCCCGAGGCGCTGCTGGCTTCGCCGCTGCACCCGGCCGCCGGCCCGGCGCTGCCCTTGCCGCCGGCGCTCTATGGCAGCGGCCGCGCCAATTCCACCGGCGCCGACCTGGCCTGTTTGGCCATGCGTGCCCCGCTGGAGGCGGCCGTGGCGGCCGTGCGCCTGGAGCCGCTGGCGATGGCCACGCTGGACGAGGTGCAGACCACGATGGCCCGCCTGCAAGCGGGCTTCGAGCCCTGGGCCGCACGCCCGCTGGCCGAGCGCGCCGCCATGCTGCGCCGCGCCGCTGATACGCTGGACGCGCGCCTGCCGGAATACTGCGCGCTGCTCGTCAAGGAAGCCCACAAGACCCTGGGCGACACCATCGCCGAGGTGCGCGAGGCGGTGGACTTCTGCCGTTACTACGCCGACCAGGCCGAAGAACGGTTGAAGGAGCAAGTGCTGCCTGGCCCCACCGGCGAAAGCAACCTGCTGCGCCTGCACGGCCGCGGTGTTTTTATCTGCATCAGCCCATGGAATTTCCCGCTCGCCATCTTCGCCGGGCAGGTGGTAGCGGCCCTGGTCGCGGGCAACACGGTGGCGGCCAAGCCGGCCGAGCAGACGCCGGTGGTGGCGCGCCGCTTCGTCGCGCTGCTGCACGAGGTGGGTGTGCCCGCCGACGCCGTGGCGCTGCTGCACGGCCCGGGTGAAACCGTCGGCGCGGCGCTGGTGGCGCACCCGGCCACCGCCGGCGTGTGTTTCACCGGCAGCACGCCGGTGGCGCGGCTCATCAACCGCACGCTGGCGGCGAAGGACGGCCCCATCGTGCCGCTGATCGCCGAAACCGGCGGGCTGAATGCGATGGTCGTCGACAGCACCGCGCTGCCCGAGCAGGTGATCGACGCGGTGGTGCAGAGTGCCTTCCGCAGCGCCGGCCAGCGCTGCAGCGCCCTGCGCCTGCTGTGCGTGCACGAGAGCGTGGCCGAAGGTGTCATCGAGATGCTGCGCGGCGCGCTGGCCGAGCTGCAGGTCGGCGACCCGGCAGAGCTGGCGACCGACGTCGGCCCGGTCATCGACGACGAGGCGTTCAGCGGCATCCAGGCCCACGTGCAGCGTCTGCGCAGCGAAGCCAGGCTGCTGGGCGAAACCACGGTGAAGTCGGCCCTGCCGCGCCTGGTGGCGCCGGTGGCCTTCGAGATCGGCCGCATCGCCGACCTGAAGGCCGAGATCTTCGGCCCCGTGCTGCACGTCGTGCGCTGGGGCCCGGGCCAGACCGGCGAAGGCGCGGCGACCGATGTCGACGCCGTGGTGCGCCAGATCAACGCGCTGGGCTATGGCCTGACGCTCGGTGTGCAGACGCGCATCGACAGCCGGGCGCAGCGCATCGCCGACACCGCACGCGTGGGCAACGTCTACATCAACCGCAACATGATCGGCGCTGTGGTCGGCGTGCAGCCCTTCGGTGGCGAAGGCCTGAGCGGCACCGGCCCCAAGGCCGGCGGGCCGCATTACCTCTACCGCTTCTGCGCCGAGCAGACGGTGACGGTGAACACCGCCGCCGCCGGCGGCAACGCCGAGCTGCTGGCCGGAGGGGCCTAGTTCAAGTACATGCCGAGATAGCGTCGGCCGCGGCTGACGACCTCGGGGTCGGCGCAGACGGCGAACCACTCGACGAGCTGCAGGCGCGCCTTCTCGCGGTCGGGCTTGCCCTCGGCCTTGTCGCGCAGCACCACTTCCAGCAGCTCGTCAAAGGCGGCGCCGAAGTTGCCGCCGTGGGCGTGCAGCGCGGCCAGCGCGAAGCGGGCCTCGAAGTCCCTCGGGTTGGCGGCGATGCGCGCAGCCAGCGCGGCGGGGTCGCCGGCGGGCTTGTCGCTGGCCAGCTTCAGGCGCGCCACGAGCCGGGTGTGTTCGTCGTCGCGCTCGGCTTCGGGCATGCCGTCCAGCACCGCCTGCGCCTGTTCCAGTTTGCCCGCGGCGATGAGTTCGGCCGCTTCGTCCAGCGGGCCGAAGACCTGCTCGACTGCACCTTCCACCACGTCGGCGGGCAGGTGCTTGTCGAGGAAGGCCTTGATCTGGCCTTCGGGCAGCGCGCCCATGAACTGGTCCACCGGCCGGCCACCGACGAAGAGCACGACAAACGGGATGCTGCGGATGCGCAGCGCGGCGCTGATCTGCGGCGCCTCGTCGGTGTTGATCTTGGCCAGCAGGAAGCGACCGCCGTAGGCCTCGACGAGCTTGTCGAGCACGGGCCCGAGCGAGCGGCAGGGCCCGCACCACGGCGCCCAGCAGTCCAGCAGCACGGGCACCTGCATCGACATCTCGAGCACCTGGGTCTCGAAATCGGCCTCGGTGACGTCGAAGGACAGGGGAATTTCTGGGGTGTCTTGCGGGTTCATCATGGAATGGAAAAGGGGGTTCGATCGAACCCCCTGATGGTAGCGGTGCGGCCCGTGAGGCTGCAAAAGCTCAACGCCGCTCGCAGAGCTCACGGCCGCGTCGCCGTCCCCAGGCCTGCGCCGGCAGGCCCGGAGCCACGGCTCAGCGTTCCTTGCGGATGACGCCGGTGGGCGTCTCGACGCCGTTGACGACGTTGCCGCCGAGCATCAGCACGGTGTAGACCGACTGGCCTTGCAGGTTTACGTCGGTGGCCGTGAACAGCGACGTCACGCCGGCGGCCGAGTTGACGTCGATGCGCACCGAGCTGTTGGCGTTTGTCGTCGCGAAGGGTGACACGCTGCCGCTGGCGATGTCGCTGGCCAGCGCCAGGTAGTCGATGGACAGCGTCAGCGGGGCGGTGCCGCCGGCGGCGTGCAACAGGCGCACCTTCACGCGCGTGGCGGCGGTGGGCAGGCGGTTGTCGTCGGTGAGCACCACCACCTGGGCGGCCGTGCTGGCTCCGTAGGTCAGCAGCGTGTAGTCGGTGCCGGCTGCGAAGCTGCGCGCGCCGCTGGTGACGACGTCGCCGTTGACGCGCACCGTCAGGTCGACCGCCGTGCCGGCGTCGACCAGCGTGTAGGGGCCCACCGAGGGTGAACGCAGGCCGCCGGCCAGCGTGCGGCCGCCGACGGCCACGTTGACGTTGCCGCCGGTGTTCACGCTGGCCACCACGCGCATGCGCGCCTTGGTGTTCTTCAGCGTCGTCACTGCGCTCTGCTGCTCGATCAGCGTGCCGTTGACGAGCACGCCGCTGGCGCCGGCGGTGAGCACCAGCGTGGCGTAGGTCTTTTCCTTCAGCGTGATGGCCGGGATGTCCAGGCGCACGTCGTTGGGGTCGCCTACGCCCGTCACGCGCAGCCGGTAGGTGCCCTGCGACAGGTCGCGGAAGCCGCTGAGCGAGCCGCTGGCCAGGTTGCCCTGGGTGGACGAGGTTTCACCCAGGTCGGCGGCGGTGGCGGTGATGAAGACGTCCAGCGCGCCGGTGTCGGTGGTGGCGTTGAAGAAGCGCACACGGGTGTTGCCGGCGGCGATGTCGGCGGTGTTCTCGTTCTCGGGCAGCGTGCTTACGCGCAGTGCCGTCTCGCGCCCCCACACCACGGCGGTGTAGTTCTGGTCCTTGGACAGCGCGTAGGACCCCGTCAGCAGCGTGGCGCCGTCGCCGGCGCGCTTGACGTTGAGCGTGTAGGTCTCGGCCCCGAAGGAGATGCTGGGCGCCAGCGTGTCCGTCGCCACGGCGCTGAAGCGCTTGGTGTCGCCGGTGTAGAGGTCGATGCTGGGCAGGTCGGTCGTGAGGTTCAGCGCACGGACGTTGGTCGTGCCGGCGTCGCTGCTGCCGCCGCCACCGCATGCGGCCAGCCAGACGGTGGAAGCCAGGGCGGCCAGCAGGGCAAGCCGGCGCGAGGAGAAGGCAGAGGTCATTCGGGAGGTCCTAGGGTTTGCCTGGTCGGGGCGGACACGCGGGTGCGGCCCAGGAGCGCATGGTCTTGCTGCGCCCAGCCCGGCATTATGACGCGGGGCCAGCGGGGGCCCCGCGGCGCTTTACCTCGGGAAACCTGCCGTGCCCGGCATGCGCAACGCACGCATCAGCGCAGTTCGCCCATTCGCCGCGTGTAGCGGCGGTAGGCGCTGTCCATGGCCCGCAGCAGCCGGTCGAAGGTCAGCGTGAAGTCGCCGGGTACAACGAGGAACATCTCGGCGGCGAAGGTCGGATCGCCCTCCTCGTCGAGGAAGCACTTGATCACCTTCACCTCGGCCGTGGCGATGTTGCAGCCCTCGAGGAAGCGCCGGCGTGCGGCCTCGCTCTTGTCGTCCGCCACGAAGGCCATGGTGAGACGGAAATACAGCGGATCGCGCTCGTCGACGTGGATCACGAACGTGCGACCCTGACTGCGGAAACGCACGTTGCCGGTGGTGGTGACCTCCGGGCGCAGCGACTCGGCCGCAAGATGACGGCTGAAGATGTCCTGCAGCTGGCGCTGCGAGTAGTCCTGGGCGCAGGCGGCGCCGGCAGTGACCAGCCCGGCCAGTACGGCCAGGCGGAAGGCGGCCTTGGGGCGGAACATGGCTCTCAGGGCTCCCGGGACAGGGCCAGCGGCCGTGGCCCCTTGTGCTGCGCTTCGGGCGGAGGGGGCGGCGCGCCCCCTGCGATGAGGGCCATGCGGGCTTTGACGTGAGCGACGTAGCGACCCGCCGGGAACTGTCGCAGATAGGCGTCGAGACTTTCGCGTGTGCCCGCACGGGCGGCTTGCTCCCAGGCATCGAATTCACGCTGGGGCGCGTAGTCGGCGGTAACCATCGTGGGCAGCGACGCGGGCGGTTCGGCCGGCGGGCTCGCCGGCGGCATTGCGGCCACGCTGCCGGCGCGGCCGAGGTGGAAGAAAAAATCGCTGGAGGATTCGTCCACCAGAGACGGCCTCTGCGCGTGGTTCACCGCCTGGGCCGCACGCTCGACGTTGGCGCGCACGCGCTTGAGCACTTCGCCGGCGGACACCCCCGGCTGCCGCATCTGCTTGACCAGCTCACGGGTGAACAGACCATTCGCGACGGGATCGTTGTCGCCCAGCCGGTCGAGCGCTTGCTGACCCTTGGACGCCGCCATGATGATCATCGTGCCCTTGGGGGGCTCGATGCGCGACAGGCTGGAGCCCGGGGCCATCGAGCGGCCGGCGCCCGTCTGGCGGAACGGGTCGTCTCGGCAGGCGTCGATGATGACCAGTGAAAATCTCGCGCGCCGGCCCAGGTCGTCGACCACCTGTTCCAGCGACAAGCCGTCGCGCAGGATCGACCGCTCGCTGGAGACCTCGATGTCGACAGGCAGCAGGAACGGCCCGGACTGCGGCGGTTGTGAGCCGTGGCCGGAGAAGTAGAAGATGACCTCGTCGCCCTTGTCGATGCGGCGCACGAAGCCGTCGAGCGCCTCGTTCATGCTGCGCCGCGTGCCGTCGAACACGCGCGTCACCTTGAAGCCGGCTGCCTCGAGCTCGGCAGCGATGCTGCGCGCGTCGTTGCGTGCGTTGCGCAGCTGCGGAATGCGGCTGTAGCCATCGTTGCCGATCACCAGGGCCAACCTGGCGGCCTGCGCGGGGGCGGCCACGAGGGCCAGCGCCAGGGTCGCGGCCACGGCCACGGCCATCCCGAGCCGCCGCAAACGCAGCGCCCCGGCCGTGAGGCAGCGACGGGCGGGCGCCATCAGAAGCGCGGCGCTGGCGCGTCCTCGTTGCGCTTTGGGTCGCACTGCATGTCGATGAGGCCCAGCACCTCGCCGGCGGGCCCGACGATCTCGCCTTCGAGCACCCCGCTCTGGCGGTCGATGGCGAAGCGCGCCGCCGTCATCTTCTGGAACGGCGGGTACCAGCCGAACAGCCCGCCCTCGCCCCACTTGCGAAACCCGGCGCCCGCCATCTGCGGCAGGAAGGTGGCGGTGTAGTGCGTCTGGGTGGCCTGGTACTGCAGGCGCTGGCCCGTGGGCAGCACGTTGGAGCGCTGCACCAGCATGCTCATGTTGTTGTCCCGCAGCGCCAGCTCGAGCTGGGCGTCGCCCCGCTTGGCGGCGCTGCGCACGGCCCGCGTGCGGGCCTGGACGTTTTCATCGGCACTGGCGCTGTTCTTGTCGTTCTTGTCGCTGTCGGCCGGCGCAGCACTGGCCGTGGCGGCGCGCGTGGTCACGCCGGTGTCGGCCGGCGTGGCCGCCCCTGGCCCGGCCGCCACGCTGCCTTGGCAGTTCAGGTACAGGTGGTACATCTGGGCGTGGACCGGCGTGCCGGGTGCCAGCCAGAGTGCCAGCCCCAAGGCCGCCAACCCACCGAGCCCGGCAGACCGCGCGGCCGCAGCCGCCACGCCCGAACTCACTTCTTGCTGGCCGGCGTCTGCCCACCCTGCACGCCGAGACGGCCGCCGGTGCCCAGGCCACCCTTGACCGTCTGTGCCTTGTAGTTGCGCAGCGTCTTGACCATCTGGTTGAACGAATCGGCAAAGGCGGCCGTGATGACACGACCCTGCGGCGTCTTGGAGTAGCCGCTTGCACCGCCGGCCAGGCCGCCGGTGAAGGCGCTGCCGAAGAAGCCGAAGTCGTAGTTCTTGCTGCTGCCCTCGGCGGCCGAGATCTGCACGCCCGAGCGGATGTCGACCAGCAGCAGCGTCGTCGAGGCCTCGTTGACACCCACACTGCCGGCGACCGCGCCCAGCGCCCCGGGCAGGTAGCCCGCCAGGCCGCCCCGGCTACCGCCGGTGTTGCCGGAGAACTGGATCGCGGGCCGCATGAGGTAATCGGCCGCCACCATCTGGCCGCCGCCCATGTTGCTGCCCGCGCGGCCCTCGTCGCCGCGCATCAGCTGACGTTCCCGCATCATGTCGTTCATGCCGCCGCCGCGCTCGACGATGACGAAGCAGTTGCTCTGCTGGATCATCAGGCGCAGCACCGGGATCGTCGAGCCGAGCTGGTAGCCGCGCAACTGGGCATACCACGGCGCACGCTGGTCTTCTTCCATCGCCATGGTGCCGAGCGACTCTTCGCACCGCTCGAGGCTTTTGTTCTGGCCCTCGGCGCTGGCGCCGCCCGCCGCACCGCCAGCGGAGGCCGTGCCGCCGCCGACCTTGGGCATGGTGGAAACGCAGCCCTGCGTCAGCAGCAGGGCCGCGACAAGCGGCCATGCGCGACGGAGGCGGAAACAGCGATCGGTGCAATTCGGGGTGGGGTGCATGAGCAGCGCTCCTCTGGGCGGTATGGGAGGTCGATTTACGAGGCCAGGCCCAAATGTAAAGCCTGATACCTCTGCTGTTTATCCCACAAACACCCGACCTGGAGTACACCGGCCTGGCCCGGTCAGCAGGCGCTTACGGATACAGCCCGCGCTCCTCGCGCGCCCTCAGGATGCGTTCGCAGGCCACGGCGAAGGTCGCCGTGCGCAGCGTGATGCCGTGGCGGTCGGCGGTGTCCCAGATCTTCTTCAGCGCGCCGATCATGATCTTGTCCAGGCGCACGTTGATCTCGTCTTCGGTCCAGAAGAAGCTGCTGAAGTCCTGCACCCATTCGAAGTAGCTGACGGTGACACCGCCGGCGTTGCAGATGACATCGGGCACC
>JBBRBW010000003.1:0-104884 GCA_038205425.1 Burkholderiales bacterium
CCCAAGCGCTCATCCCGGAGCGCGAAGCGCGGAGGGCAAGTCCAGTGACCGCGCCGGGCCGCTCCCAAGCGCTCATCCCGGAGCGCCCAGCGCGGAGGGCAAGTCCAGTGACCGCGCCGGGCCGCTCCCAAGCGCTCATCCCGGAGCGCGCAGCGCGAAGGGTCATGCAATGACCGCCGCCGGCAGCAGCCGCATCCGGCTCCAGGTGGCGCACGAGGGTTTCGAACTCGCGGTCGACCTCGCGCTGCCGGCCCAGGGCATCACCGTGCTGTTCGGCGCTTCGGGGTCGGGCAAGACGACCGTGCTGCGCTGCGTGGCGGGGCTGGAACGTGCGCGCCAGGGCCTGGTGCGCATCGGCGCGGAGGTCTGGCAGGACGACGACTCCCGCATCTTCCTGCCCACCTGGCAGCGGCCGCTGGGTTATGTGTTCCAGGAGGCCTCGCTGTTCGAACACCTCACGGTCAAGGACAACATGCGTTACGGCCTGAAGCGCACCACGGCGCGCGAAGCCGGGCCGGCGCTCGACGCGGCGATCGACCTGCTGGGCATCGAGCGGCTGCTCACGCGCATGCCCAGCCAGCTCTCGGGTGGCGAGCGCCAGCGCGTGGCCATCGCCAGGGCGCTGGCCACGCAGCCGCGCCTGCTGCTGCTGGACGAGCCGCTGGCGGCGCTGGACCACACCCGCAAGCAGGAAATCCTGCCCTGGCTGGAACGCATGCGCGACGAGCTGAGCACGCCGATGCTGTACGTCACGCACTCCGCCGAGGAGCTGGCGCGGCTGGCAGACCATCTGGTGGTGCTGGACCAGGGCCGGGTCAAGGCCGCGGGCCCCGCGGCCGGCGTGCTGTCGTCCATTGACAGCCCCGTGCTGGCCGGCGACGACATCGGCGCCTTGCTGACGGGGCGGGTGGCCGAACGCGACCCGCGGTGGCACCTGTGCCGGGTGGCCTTCGACGGCGGCAGCCTGTGGCTGCGCGACAGCGGCCTGCCGGTCGGGCACGCGGTGCGCCTGCGCGTGCTGGCCCGCGACGTGAGCATCGCCGTCGAAGAGCCCCATGACACCAGCATCCAGAACCATCTGGCGTGCACCATCGAGTCCGCGGCCCTGGACGCGCACCCCTCGCAGGTCCTGGTGCGGGTGCGGGTGGGCGCGTCGACGCTGCTGGCCCGCATCACCAGCAAGGCCTTCGATGCTCTTGACTTGCGGCCCGGCAGGAGCGCCTGGCTCCAGGTCAAGTCGGTGGCCCTGCTTCAATGAGGCGCTGCGGACCGGCGCGCTCGGCGCATGGCGGCCGCACCTGGCGTGCCGCGTCGGTCCGCGGCGCGCCCGGGCGGCTGACGTCCCGTCAACGCAGGCCGCGCCCTACTGCCGGCGGCGATGGCGGCGGCGATGCCGGCGGCGCTGCGGCTGGAACTTCTGCTGCGGCTGGACTGCTGAAGCCGAGCGCATACTGCGCAGCGATGTCCGAGTTCTTCAAGACCTCCACCACCTGGATCGTCGATTTCCGCTACGACGGGCACCCGCGACGCTGGACCAAGTTGTTGCGACCAGGGCAGGACGTTCGTGCGCTGATGAGCGAGCAGCTGCACCTGCTCTACGGCAAACGCGCAGTGCTGCGCGACGTGCGCGAGGCGACGGCGGAAGAAGAGGCGCAGTACCTGCGCGGTGACGGGCCGAAGAACGCCGTCTGCCCCACGGGCCGAGGTGGTGGCACCGACCCGCAGTCTTGACAGCTCCACAGCGCCGGCCGAAATCGAAATCGTTTGCCAGCGCGATGGCTTCGTCTTCGCGCTGGACGCGGATTCAGGCCGCCAGGGCGGGATAGTCGGTGTAGCCCTTGGCGCCGGGCACGTAGAACGTGGCCATGTCCGGGGCGTTGAGCGGGGCGTCCTTGCGCATGCGCGCCACGAGGTCCGGATTGGCCAGAAAGGGCCGACCGAAGGCGATCAGGTCGCCTCGTCTTTCGACCAAGGCCTGCTCGGCGCTGGTGTGGTCGAAACCACCCGACAGGATGAACAGCCCGTCGAAACCAGCGCGAAGCTTGAGCTTGAAGTCAGCGGGCACCGGCGGAGCGCCCATGGACGAGTGATCGACCAGGTGGAGGTAGAGCAGGCCCAGCGCCGAGAGCGATTGCGCCAGCGCCAGGTATTGCGCCTGCACTTCGGGAAACGCGCCGGTGCCGTTGAAGACGCCGTAAGGCGAGAGCCGGATGCCGACACGGTCGCGGCCGATGGCCGCCACCGTTTCACGCGCGATCTCCAGCGCCAGGCGGTTGCGGCCTTCGATGCTGCCGCCGTGAGCGTCTGTGCGCAGATTGACGAGCGGGTTCAGGAACTGTTCGATCAGGTAGCCGTTGGCGCCGTGCAATTCGACGCCGTCGAAACCCGCGTCCAGGGCGAGCTTCGCAGAAGCCACATGCGTCTTGACGGCTTGTGCGATGTCCGCCTCGGTCATCGCGCGCGGCGGGCTGTGCGGCTGCAGGCCCAGTGTGTCGGTGTACATCTCGCCCGGGCACACGGCCGCGCCCGGCCCGAGCACCTCGGCACCGGCCGGCAGGTTGGCGACATGCGCCACCCGGCCGCAATGCATCAGCTGCACGAAGATCTTGCCGCCTTGGGCGTGGACGGCGGCCGTGGTGGATTTCCATGCGTCGGCCTGCGCCGCGTCGTGGAGCCCGGGGATGCGTGGGTAGCCCAGGCCGTCGGCACTGGGCGAGGTGCCCTCGGTGATGATCAGGCCGGCACCCGCACGCTGGCCGTAGTACGTGGCCATCAGTGCATTCGGCGTGTGCTGGGGTGTCGCCCGGTTGCGTGTCATCGGTGCCATGACGGTGCGGTTGGCGAGTTGCAGCGAGCGGGCAGAAAAAGTGTCGAAGAGCATCCGATGGACTCCTGGAAAACGGCGCTCCGGCAAGCCGCGAGGGGACGCGCAACTGGCAAGGGGCAAGGTCTGGGGTGTCTGGGAGGTGCAGCCTGCGCGCCGGGGTCAGCGCGGTCTGTTCGGCTGCGTACCGTGCACGGCGCAGCCCCTGAGGTTCGATGGGGCCATCGCCGGCCACCGGGCTGCTCAGAGCGCCTTGCGTGTCTTATTGCGTGTCTTGATGGGCCGAGCGTCGCACCGACGATGTCGACAGCCTGGCGTTGCCCACCACACCGACCACCCGTGGCGCTTCGACCAGCCTTCAAGCTGCAGTGATTCACCCGCACTTGAAGCCAGCGCCACCGACGACGCGGCCGCCATCGCGCCGATAGGCAAGCCTGCGCCACCGGCGCAGGGCGTTGTCGATACGCGCGCAGTTCGAGGCGCTGGGTCAAGGTCTTGAAGCAGTTCGATCAACCCGGAGGAGGCTCGTTCCATGTCGCAGAACACCACCGTCAATCGCCGCATCGTCCTCAACGCCCGGCCGCGCGGTGCGCCGACCGCCGACAACTTCCGCCTCGAAGCCGTTCCGGTGCCGAAGCCCGAGGTCGGCCAGGTCTTGCTGCGCACCTTGTACCTGTCGCTCGACCCCTACATGCGCGGCCGCATGAGCGATGGCCCTTCGTACGCCGCGCCCGTTGCCGTCGGCGACGTGATGGTCGGCGGCACGGTGTCGCGCGTCGAGGTGTCGCGGCACGGCGACTTCAAGGTCGGCGAACTTGTTCTCGGCTACAGCGGTTGGCAGGACCGCGCGCTGTCCGACGGCAGGGGCCTGACGAAGATCTCTGGTGAGCAGCGTCACCCCTCGCGCGCCCTGGGCGTGCTGGGCATGCCGGGCTTCACCGCTTACATGGGCTTGCTGGACATCGGCAGGCCGGTCACCGGCGAAACCGTCGTCGTTGCCGCGGCCAGTGGTGCCGTCGGCTCGGTGGTTGGCCAGATCGCCAAGATCAAGGGCTGCACCGTGGTGGGCATCGCGGGTGGTGCGGACAAGTGTCGGTACGTGGTCGACGAACTGGGTTTCGACTTCTGCGTCGATCACCGTGCCGACGACTTGCCCGGCCACCTGGCAGCCGCCTGCCCGAAGGGCATCGACGTGTACTTCGAGAGCGTGGGCGGCGCCGTGTTCGATGCCGTGCTGCCGCTGCTCAACGCCAAGGCCCGCATCCCGGTGTGCGGGCTGATCGCCGCCTACAACGCCACCGACTTGCCGCCTGGCCCCGACAGGTTGGGCCTGTTGGCGGGCACGCTGCTGCGCAAGCGCATCAAGATGCAGGGCTTCATCGTGTTCGACGACTACGGGCCGCGCTGGGGCGAGTTTGCCGGCGCGATGGGCGCTTGGGTGCAGCAGGACCTGGTCAAGGTCCGAGAGGACATCGTCTTCGGCCTCGAGAACGCGCCCGAAGCCTTCATCGGCCTGCTGCAAGGCAGGAACTTCGGCAAGCTGGTCATTCAACTGGCCCACGAGCAAACGTCGCCGCCCCCCGGTTGAGCCCGTCCGGCGCCCACGCGTGCCGCGCTGCGCGCCTCGAAGTGCCTGGGTGTCCGACCCTACCCGGCGGCGCCCGCTGCCGCGCCGTCATGCACGAGCCGCCCGTCCACGAGCTCGAGCACGCGGTCGCAGCGTGCGGCCAGGCGCGGGTCGTGCGTGACCACCAGGAACGAGGTGTGCAACTCGGCGTGCATGCGCCGCATCAGGGCGAAGACCTCGTCGGACGAGGCGGTGTCGAGGTTGCCGGTGGGTTCGTCCGCCAGCACCAGCGGGGGCTCGAGCACCAGTGCGCGTGCGATCGCCACGCGCTGCTGCATGCCGCCGGACAACTCACCCGGGCGCTTGCCCATCGCATCGCCCAGGCCGACGGCGGCGAGCACGGCGCGCGCACGTTCGCGCTGTGCCGTTGTGATGCGCCCTTCGCGCATCAGCGCCGGCAGGGTCACGTTCTCCAGCGCGCTGAAGGCGGGCAGCAGGTGGTGGAACTGGAACACGAAGCCGAGCGTGCTTCGACGGCGCAGCGTGAGCGCGGCGTCGTCGAGACCCATCACCTCTTCGCCGTCGATGCGGTAGCTGCCGGCCGTCATGTGTTCGAGCAGGCCCACGATGTTCAGCAGCGTGCTCTTGCCCGAACCCGACGGGCCGATCAGCGCCACGAATTCGCCGCGGCCGATGCGCAACGACACGCCGTGCAGCACCTCGGCCTCGTTCGGCAGGCCGACGTTGTAGCTCTTGCGGACGCCGTCGAGCTCGAGCAACCCTGCAGGCGGCGCCTGCGCGGCGGGTGCGCTCATAGGCGGATCGCTTCCGCAGGGTCGAGCTTGGCGGCACGCCGCGCCGGCGCCACCGCGGCGAGCACGCCGCACACCGTGGCGATGGCGGCCACGCGCAGCGCCAGCGCCGGCTCGAGCGTGATGTTGAAGAGCGGCCGGCCATCGGAGCCGAGTGCAAACTGGGTGAAAACCCAGATCAGCAGCAACGCGAGCACGACCCCGAGCGCCGAGCCCAGCGCACCGACGATCGCGCCCTGAAGCAGGAAGATGCGCAGCACCTGGCCCTGGGTGGCGCCCATCGCGCGCAAGATGCCGATCTCGCGCCGCTTCTGCACCACCGACACCACCAGCACGCTGGCGATGCCCAGCACGACGACGATCATCACCACGCCGCGGATCACCGCCGTGCTCACCGATTGCGCATTCAGCGCGGCCACGAGTTGCGCGTTCGCCTGTTGCCAGCTCTCGGCCTTGTAGGGCCAGCGCGCGGCGAGGTCGTCGGCCAGTGTCTGCGCCGACCAGATGTCGACCAGCGTCAGATCCAGTCCGGTCGCGCCGCCGGGCAGGCCGACCAGGCTCTGCGCCGTGCGCAGCGGCACGATCACCGTGCGCCGGTTCAGTTCACGCACACCCAGGTCCACCAGCGCCGTGACGCGCAGGGAGTCGCTGACGCCGCCGGTGACGATGCCCACCCGGTCGCCGACGCGCACGCCCAGGTCGTCGGCGAGCTCGCGGCCGATGATGCCCTCGCCCGGCTCGAGCCGTGCCGTGCCGTCGACGACCTTCGAGCGCAGGTTGACGATGCGGTCGTAGCGGTCGAGGTCGACACCCATCAGGGCGATCGCCTTGGACGCCTCGCCGCGCACCGCCAGGCCCGCGGCCGACACCATCGGCGAGACCGCGGCCACCTCCGGCATGGCTTCGAGCAGGGGCACCAGCAGCTGCCAGTTGCCGATCGAGCGTGGCCGCTGCGCACGCGGCTGCGTCTGCACCAGTTCGCGCGTGCCGGCGCTGGCCGGCGCGCGGGCGGCCAGCACCACGTCGTCGCGCGGGCTCAGCGTCAGGTGCGCCTGAGCCCCCAGGGTCTTCTCGATCGTGTTGCTTTGCAGCCCGGTGATCAGCGCCGAGATGTAGGCGACGACGGCCACGCCCGCGGCCACGCCGACGATGATCAGCACGGTCTGCATGCGCCCTTCGCGCAGGAAGCGCGTTGCGACGCGGCTTTCGAATCCGAGCATCTCGGGTACGCCTCAGCGGCCCATCGCGTTGCTCATCGCGGCGCCGGCGTCTTCCTTGGTGCCGCTGCCGGCGCGGGCCGGCGCCGCGGGCCGGGTGTCGACGCGCACACGCAGGCCGGGCTTCGGTGCCGTGCCGATCAGCACGAGTTCGCCCTCGCGCAGGCCGTCGAGAATCTCTGCAGCGTCGAGTGTGCGCAGCCCGATGCGCACCTTGCGCGCCTCGACGCGCCCGTCGCGCGCGAGCCAGACGCTGGTGCCTGTCGATTCGTCACCCCGCAGCGCGTCGGCCGGCACCACCAGCGCCTGCTCGCGGCGTGCAGTCTCCACTTCCACCGACAGTGTCATGTCCTCGCGCAGGAAGGCCGGCATGGGCGGCGGCAGCGAAAACTTGACCTCTATCGCGCCGCGCTGCGCATCAACCAAGGGCGCGATGGACAGCACGCGGGCAGTGAATCTCTGCGTCGGGTAGGCGTCGGCCACTGCGCCGGCCGGTTGGCCGGGTTGGAGCTGCCCCAGGTAACGCTCGTCCACCTGCGCCACGAGTTGCAGTGGTCCGGCCAGCGCCAGGCCGAGCAAGGCGCGTCCGGGCTGCACGATCTGACCGGGCTCGACCAGGCGCGACAGTACGCGCGCATCGGCCGGTGCAGTGAGCACCGCCTCGGCCAGGCGGGCCTCGGCGGCGGCGCGGGCTGCACTGGCCAGTGCCAGCTGCGCCTGGGCCTGCGCGACGTCGGTGCCCGGCTCGGCGTTGGCGGCACGCTGCGCGCGCGCGCCGTCGAGTTGCGCCTGCGCCACCGCAACCGCGCGGCGCACCTCGTCCAGACGCGCCTCGCTGAGAAAGCCCTTGGCCACGAGGTCCAGCGTGCGTTGCAGTTCGGCCTGAGCGGCCACCCGCACCGATTCCGCCTGCACCACACCGGCCTGCGCCGCGCTGCGCCCGGTGCTGCGCAAGCCGGCCAGGCGCGCGGCGGCCTGGCGTTCGCTGGCCTGGCTTTGCGCCAGCGAGGCCCGCAATTCGTCGCTCTCGAGCCGCACGAGCACGTCGCCGGCCTTGACCTGCGCGCCTTCGGCCACGGCGACCGCCAGCACGCGGCCGGTGAGCGTGCTGCCCAGCTCGACACGCGACGCAGTGGCCGCGCGGGCCGAGAACTGCAGGGTGCGCACCAGCGGCGCCATGCGGGCGCTGACCGCCGGCACCAACGGTGCGCGTGTCATCCACCAGGCGGCAAGGGCAGCGAGAAGGACGACGGCGAGGACCGCAGTGGCGATGACAAGGCGACGCGGCATGGCACCGATTCTTGCACCCAGTCGTTTCGGCGCTGTCAGGCGTGCTGGCGCGACGACGCCACGCCACGGGTGCGCGCGATGGCGACCCACGCACCGCAGCCCCGTCGGGCGGGCGCCCGCGCTGCGCCGCAGCGCCATGTCCCGTTCGTGCGGTGACGGGGTCTGCGCCTACAGCCGGGCACGCTGCCGGCCGATGGCAGCGGGCTGGACGGCGGCCCACGATGCAGGGGCTGGCGCTCGCCAGCTTCCCGGGCAGCCGCCTTGGGGTGACTTCGACGCGCAGGTGGAACCGAATGAACCGCAGATTGACGAAGGTGGCACTGTCAGCCCTGGCGCTGATGCTGTGGGGCTGCACGACGCCGGCACCCGAGCTCGGCCCGGCCACGCGCGGCGCCCGTTCGAACTGGTCGACCGCCATGGAAGCTCAGCGTGTGGCCTTGAGTCAAGCCATGCGCAACAGCGGCGTTTCGGCAGTGCGCAACAAGGACGACCAGCTCCAATTCAACCTGCCCACCGACTTCGCTTTCGACAGCGACAGCGCCGACATCAACGCCAGCATGCAAGAAGACCTGGAGCAACTTGCCGTCAGTCTGAACAGCCCTGCGGCCGTTCGCATGCGCTTGCTGGTCGTCGGCTACACCGACGACCAGGGCTCCGACGCCATGAACGATCCCTTGTCCTTGGCCCGCGCTCACAGCGTGGCCAGGCAAATCCAGGGCAAAGGCGTCGATGCGCGCCGCATCACGGTCGAGGGCCGCGGCGAGAGGCAACCCATGGTCAGCAATGAACAGCCCTACGGGCGGGCGCTGAACCGGCGGGTGGAGATCGTGCTCTCCGAGCCGCCCGCCGCGTCTTCGGTCGACGCGCCGCACGATTGAGCCTCCGGTGCCGCGCACCACAGGCTTGACCATGCGCCACGACGGCGCGTGCATCGCGCAGCGCATCACCCCCGGCCACTTGAAGCGCACCGCGCAAGGTCGAACGCCAAGCGGGCGCGTCACAAAAACGCCCGGCGCAGAAGGTCAGAACACCGCGTGGTCTCCGCGCTCGGCGGCGGCTTCGCCGCGAACGATCCGCGCGTAGAAGTCGAACAGCGTTTCGCGGCCCGCCGAAGGCGTCGCTGCGGCGTCGTAGCGGCCGGTCTGTGGGTCCAGCACCAGCATCGACTCGGTTGCGTAGTAGCGGCCGATGCGTGCCAGCTCGGCCTTCTCGGCCAGCGTCGGCACCACGCGCCCGGCGGCACCGAGGACGGCGACGATCACGTCGAGCAGCCGCAGCGGCACCTGCTTGAAACGCGCGCGTCGGCCGAACAAGGCGAACAGGCGTTCGCCCTGCTCGCGCGGCGTGATCGCTTCGCCCGGGCCGCCGATCGGCAGGATGCGGTTGCGGCGCTCCGGGTGATCGATGCAGTCGGCGAGGTAGTCGCCGAGGTCGTCGTCGCTGATCGGCTTGCAGGCGGTGAGCGTGCCGTCGCCGAAGACCAGGAAGGGCTTGCCCTGGCGCACACGCTCGACCTGGCCCGACAGCGACTTGAAGAACGCCGTCGCCCGCACGATCGAGTAGCTCAAGCCGGACTCGATCAGCACTTTCTCGAACGCGAGCTTGGCGTGCTGGAAGGCGAGCAGCGGCTTCTGAACGCAGATCGCCGACAGCAGAACCATTTGCGTCACACCGGCCGAGCGCGCCGCCTCGAGCGCCTGCACGTGGGCCTGGTGGTCGATCGCCCAGGCGTCCTTCGGCGCGCCGCTGCGCGAGGCCATGCACGAGACCAGCACGTCGAAGTGCTCGCCGCGCAAGCCGTCGCGGGCCAGCGATGCCGGGTCGCACACGTCGCCCGTCCGCACCTCGGCACCATTGGGCAGCGCTGCGGGGTCTTCCGTCGCCGCGCCACGGACGGCGGCTCGCGGGCGCACGAAGCACACCACCTCGTGCCCGCGCCGCAGCAGGGCGCGCACAGTCGCACGCCCGATCGTGCCGGTGGCGCCGAGGACGAAGACGCGCCGCGGTGTCGCCCCGCGCACCAGGTCATCCATCAGGCGCGCCAGTCCATCATCATCTTCAAGCACTGCGGGTCGCCGAAGGCGATTTCGTAGGCCTCGCGGGCGCGGCCCGGGCTCAGCGTGTGCGTGATCAACCCGTCGAGCGACAGTGCGCCGCGCTCGACCAGCGCCGTCACCGCCAGCAGGTCGCTCTTCTTCCACTGCGCGGCGACGCGCAGGGTGGCCTCGCGCATGAACGCCGGGGCGAACGCGAAGCTCAGGTCCTGCTTGTAGAAGCCCGCCAGCACGACCTCGCCGCCGGGGGCGAGGCGCGAGACCAGGCCGTTCAGGATCGAGGCGTCGCCACTCACGTCGCAGATGGCGGCGTAGTTCTTGCGCGGGTCGTCGTCAGGGTGGATCACCGCGTAACCGGCTGCGCCCTCGCGGCGCGCGGGCTGCACCTCCCAGACCGTCGGCGCGGGCCGGCCCAGCGCCAGCGTGATGCGCGCCAGCAGCCGGCCCATGACGCCGTGGCCGACGATCAGGTCGGGGGCAACAACGGGATCGCGCAGCCCGCCGAAGGCCACCGCGTGGTAGCAGGTCGCGGCCAGTGCGAGCAGCACCGACTTCGCGCCGAGTTCGGGCGCAAGCTGCACGACGCGGTCGTGCGCCACGATCAGCCGCGAGCCCGCGCCGCCGAAGATGTTGCGCACACCCTGGAAGCTGTACGAGCCCGGCACGAACACGGACGCGCCCACCGGCACGGTGGCCGATTCACCCGCCCGCACCACCGTGCCGACGGTCTCGTAACCCGGCACGAGTGGATAACCGAGGCCGGGGAACGGCGGCATCGTGCCGTCCCACAGCAGCCGCTCGGTGCCGGTGCTGATGCCGCTGAAGCCGACCTCGACCTCGAGGTCGGCAGCCTCGAAGGGCTTGAGGTCCAGGGTCTGGACCGACAGTTGTCGCGGGGCGTCAAAGACGATGGCCTGGGCTGGGGTCATGGCGTGTCCGGGTTGCCAATGGGGTTGACGCGATCTTACGTAAAGCGCGCCTGACAGCAGAATCGGGGGATGCCACAGTCCCCGTCCCCGTCCCCGTCCTCGCCCTCGTCCTCTTCGACGCTGCCCAGCGTGATCGTCACCGGCGCTTCGTCGGGCGTCGGGCTGTACGCCGCCAAGTCGCTCGCCGCGCGCGGCTGGTTCGTCGTGATGGCCTGTCGAGATCTCGTCAAGGCCGAACACGCCGCCCGCGCGCAGGGCATCGCGGTCGATCGCCATGTAGTGCTGCCCATCGATCTGGGCTCGCAGCGCAGCGTGCACGCCTTCGTCGACGCCTTCCATGCCCTCGGCCGGCCGCTGCACGCCCTGGTCAACAACGCCGCCGTCTACCTGCCGCGGCTGAAGGCACCGATGCGCTCGCCCGAGGGCTTCGAGATCAGCGTGGCCACCAACCACTTCGGCCACTTCCTGCTCAGCCGGCTGCTGCTCGACGACCTGCGCCGCGCGAGCCACCCGACCGGGCGGCTGGTCACGCTCGGCACCGTCACGGCCAACTCCGAGGAGTTCGGCGGCAAGGTGCCGATTCCCGCCCCGGCCGACCTGGGCCAGCTGCAGGGCCTGGCAGCCGGCTTCAAGGCGCCGGTGGCGATGATCGACGGCAAGCCCTTCAAGCCCGGCAAGGCCTACAAGGACAGCAAGCTCTGCAACATGATCACGAGCCGCGAGTTGCACCGCCGCTACCACACCGAGACCGGCATCGTGTTCAACACGCTGTACCCGGGCTGCGTCGCCGACACGGCGCTGTTCCGCGACACGCCCCAGGCCTTCCGCACGATCTTCCCCTGGTTCCAGAAGAACATCACCAAGGGCTACGTGACGCAACAACTTGCCGGCGAACGTGTCGCCCAGGTGGTGATCGACCCGGCCTTTGCGCAGTCCGGCGTGCACTGGAGCTGGGGCAACCGCCAGCAGGCGGGCCGCGCGGCGTTCGCGCAGCCGCTGTCGGCGAAGGCCAGCGACGAGGCCCGCGCGAGCCGCCTGTGGGAGCTGAGCGAACGGCTCGTCGGCCTCGCATGAAGTGGGCGGCGTTGCCGCGCCAGGGCACGGCCCGGCGCTGGCCGGCGTGGTGGCGGTGGCTGGTCTGCGCGGTGGCGCTCTCGGCCATCGCCGTGGCCGTGGGCCGGCTCGAGAGCCTGTCCGACGGCGTCGTGGTCGAAACGAATCGCCAGGGTCAGACGCCGCTCACCGTGTTCCGCCCGGCGACCCGTGCCGCCGCTGCGCCAGCCGGGCGCCAGCGCGCGGCAGACGTGGTACCGGCAGACCGCGCGATCGCTCGCCTGCAAGCCCACCCACACGGCGCCGGGCGCCAGGCTCTCGATGAGCGCCAGGGCGACGCGTTTTGCGTGCGGTCAGAGCGCCGTCTGCTGACTGCAGGGCCGCCGCGGTCCCTTCGACCCGGTATCCACTCACTTGAAGGTGTAACTTGCGCTCACCTGCCAGGTGCGGCCCCGCGGGTCGGTGTAGGTCGGGTCGTAGCCAGCCAGGAAGTAGTAGGCCTGGTTCGAGAACGGCGGCGCGGCATCGGCCAGGTTAAGCACACCGGCGCGCAGCTTCAGGTTCTTGTCCACGGCCCAGCTGCCCGTCAGGTCCCACAACGAATAGGCGGCCACCTTGCGTGTGGGCAGCAGCTGGTTGGCCACCGGGTCATAGGTGGTGTTCTGGTCCGTGTAGCCAGCCGAGTACTGGTTGGACAGCGTCAGTGCCACCGGCCCCAAGTCCCAGCCGAAGCTGAGACGGTGGCGCCACTTCTGGATGACCTGGTCGTTCAGAAAGACGCCCAGGTTGCTGCGGAAGGGCTCCTGGGGGCCGAACTGACGGTCGTACTTCAGCACCACGGTGGCGTTGATGCCGGCGCTGAAACGGCCGGCCGACGTGGTGATGCCCTTCCAGTCCACGCTCAGGTCGATACCGCTGGTCTTCAGCTTGCCCTGGTTTTCCTTCTGCAGCAGGATGTTGCTGATGAAGCCGTCGACGTCACGCGTGATGTAGCTGCCGTTGTACTTGTCGGGGCTGTCGACAATGATCTGTTCTCCCAGCGTGCTGATGACGTCCTTGACGTTGATGTTCCAGTAGTCGATGGAGAGGCTCAGGTCAGCCACCGGCTCGAACACCGCGCCCAGCGAAAACTGCCTGCTCTTCTCGGGCTTCAGCTTGGGGTTGCTCTTGCGGGTGACGGCCCACTGGTCGGTACAACCGTCGATGGTGTCCAGGTTTGTCCTCACGCACTGCGGGTCGGTCAGGAAGCTGGACGCGCTGCCGAAGATGTCTGGGCGGTACAGGTCACTCAGTGAGGGCGCGCGGAAGCCGGTGTTGGCCGACGTGCGCACCAGCACCTGCTTGCTGGGCTGCCAACGCAAGCCCACCTTCGGGTTGGTGGTGCCGCCGGCGTCGCTGTAGCGGTCGGTCCGCAAGGCGAACTGGCCTTCCAGTTCCTTGCTGAAAGGCGCGTTGATCTCGGCATAGGCCGAGCTGACCTTGCGCTCGTTGTCGGTGGGCGTGAGGCTGGCCACGCCCGTGGTGCCGCGGTCGCCCAGGATGTTGTTGGACAGCAGCAGCGCACTGGGGCGGAAGCTCTGCTTTTCGCGGCGCAGCTCGGCACCCACTGCCAGCGCCAGTTCACCGCCGTCCAGGCGGCTCAGCACGGTGCTGCCCTTCACGTCCACGGCCTCGGTGGTGCCGGTGCTCTTGCGCGCGGCGTCGTTGACGCGGAGGCTGTTGATGAGGTCCTTGCCGGTCTGCGACGACGGGCCGAAGGGGTTGATGGTGCCGGCGCGGATGCCCGCGTCGTATCGGTCGAACAGCGAGTAGCCGTTGACATAGCGGTCCGCCACCTTGTTCTCGGCGCGGCTGAGGGCGGTTTCGTAGTCCCAGCTCCCCAGCGTGCCCTGTGCGCCGACCACCACGCGCGTGGCGTCGCTGCTGACTTCGTTGCTGCGGTTGCCGGCCTCCGTCATGCGGTAGCGGATGCCGCTGAAGGTGCTGGTGGGCGCAAAGCCGGCGGCCACCAGCGGCACGCGGTACTTGTCCGGCAGCACGCTGACGGGCAGGTTGCGGAAGCGCTGCGGGTTGGGGCTGAGCACATAGGTGCTCTGGGCATTGGCCAGCACCGCTTCGGCGAAGAGCTGGTGGTCACGGCTCAGCTGGAAGGTGCCGCGGCCGACGAAGCCGATGCGCTTGCTCTCGGGGTAGATCTCGGTGTCCTGCATGTAGTCGTAGCTGCAGGCCAGCGGGCCGCCGGGGCCGGCGGGTGCGTTGACGGTGGCGCTGTTGAGCGTGTTGCAGGTGGGGTTGGCCGAGTTGATGCGCGTGCGCGTGCTGCCCGCGGGCAGCGCGCCGGCGGCGATGAGCGCGTTGCGCTGCGCCGAGCTGATGTCGATGTTGGCCGGGAAGGTGTTGCTGGACATCAGCGCCGGCAACGTGGTGGCCAGCGGGCGGTCCTGGATGAACTGGCGCTGGCTCGAACGCAGGCTGTCGAGCCTCTGCAGATCCAGCGAACCGAACAGGTTGAAGCCGTCGCGCTGCACGTCGCCATAGCCGCCCGACACGGTGGCCGTCACCTTGCCTGCGCCGCCTTCTTGCGTGCGCGACACAAAGGCGCCCAGGTCCAGGCCCTGGTAGTCCTTGCGGGTGATGAAGTTGATGACACCACCGATCGCATCACTGCCGTAGACGGCGGAGGCACCGTCTTTCAGCACTTCGACGCGCTGAATGGCGCCGGCCGGGATGTTGTTCAGGTCGACACCGGCGCTGTCGCCGGGGGTCGCGAAATTGGCCAGGCGACGGCCGTTGAGCAGCACCAGCGTGCTGCTGACGCCGATGCCACGCAGGTGGGCGCCGTTGAAGCCGCGCTGGCCGCTGGTGCCGTCGGTGATGCTGGCACCGTCGCTCAGCGGCGCGGTGTTGGCGCTGAGTGTCTTCAGCAGTTCGGCCGCCGTGGTGACGCCGGTGCGCTCGATGTCTTCACGCTTGATGACCTGCACCGGCAGCGCGGTTTCACCGTCCAGGCGCTTGATGCTGGAGCCGGTGACCTCCACACGTTGTGGCGCGGTTTGCGCGGTGGCCTGCAGTGCGATGGCGAGCAGGCCGACGGCCAGCATCAAGGGGTGTAACGGGGGCAGACGTGACGACATGGTGGGTGCGGTGCGGTTGGTTCAGGCAAGGCCACTCTAGGCAGCGCGCCGCGCCTTGAACATGGGGGCGAAGCGCAGCGGTCGCTTGAAGGAAAGTCGGCGTCGCTATGGGCCAAGTCAGCGCCGCTGAGGCGTCGGACGCTGGTGACAAGATAGCGCCATGCGCTTGATTCCACGTCTTCATGCTGCCGCCGCGCTGCTGCTGTGGGCCGCCTTGGTGCCCTGCGCACCAGCCCGCGCCCAGGACGGGTGCACGGGCAGCACCGTCGTCATTGGCGGCGCGCTCAAGGACGACAACACGGAAGTGTGGTCGCGTGTTGTGCAACTGGCCGGTGGCGCCGGGGCCCGCGTGGCCGTGGTGGCCACCGCTTCGGGCGACGCCGAAGCGGCCGAGGCCGCGCTGGTGCAACGCTTGCAGCAGGCCGGCGCCCAGGCCGAGGGCCTGCGCATCGCCGCCGGCAGCGCCGACGCCGACGACCCCGCGCTGGCCGCGCGCGTGGCCCGTTATACCGGCGTCTACTTCGCCGGTGGTGAACAGGCGCGGCTGCTCGACGCCCTGCTGCCGCAAGGCCGCACCAGCGCCGTGCTCACGGCCCTGCGCCAGCTGCATTGCCGCGGCGGCGTGGTCGCCGGCAGCAGTGCCGGCGCGGCCGTGCTCAGCGACGCCGTCTTCCGCGACCTGCCCGACCCGCTGCGCGCGCTGAAAACGCCGCAGCGGCTGGCGCAGGACGGCGCCGAGGTGGGCCGGGGCTTTGCGTTCGTGCCGGCCGGCGTCATCGTCGACCAGCATTTTGTGCAGCGCGGTCGCATCGGTCGCCTGCTGCCGCTGATGCTGGCCCGGCGCGTGCCGCTGGGCCTGGGCGTCGAGGAGAACTCGGCCGCCGTCGTGCGCGGCAATCGGGTGGACGTGATCGGCGCGCGCGGCGTGCTGTTCGTGGACGCCACGGCGGCGCGGCAAGACGGCGCCTTGGGTGCCTTCAATGTCAGCGGTGTGCGGCTGGCCTGGCTGGAGAGCGGCGACGGCGTGGACCTGGCCACGCGCCAGGTGCGCATTGCCGCCGACAAGCGCATGCAGCCCGCGCCGGCGCAGCGCGAAGGCCGCGCCTTCCATGCCGACATGCTGGGCAGCCAGGTCATCGTGAAGGCGCTGTCGCAACTGGCCCTGGGCCGCCGCGCCGAAGCCGTGGGCCTGGCCTGGACCGCACTGCCCGACGCTGAGGATCCGCAGCCGCAGCTGGGCTTCGAATGGACGCTCAGCGCCGGCCCCGCCACGCGCGCGCACGTCGGCCGCCTGGGCGATTCGGTGACCGACGTGATGCTGGCCGTGCGACCGGTGCGGCTGGCCTGGCCGCCCTACCAGCCTTGGTTGCCGGCGCCCACCGGGTCCGCCCGATGACGCAGCGCCACGGCTTCCTGCTGCTGCCACGCTTCTCGTTGCTCGGCCTGGCCGGCGCGCTGGACGCACTGGACGCCGCCAACCAGCACCTGGGGGGCAGCGCACCCACCCATGCCAGCGTGCTGCTGTCGCTGGACGGCAGGCCCGTGGTGGCCGGCAACGGCCTGTTGATCCCGGTGCACCAGGCCCTGACACCCGCGCTGCTGCTGGACGCGCTGCATGTGCTGAGCGACACGCCCTTGCCCGAAGCCAGCGCACACGCCGCCCCGCTGCACGCCTGGCTGCGCGAGCAGGCCGCCGCCGGCCTGCTGCTCGGCGGCATGGGCACAGGCGCTGCCGTGCTGGCGCATGCGGGTGTGCTGGCCGGCTACCGCGCCACGCTGCAGCACGAGCACGTGCCGCAACTGTCCGAGGCGCATGCCGATGTCGTCTTCTCCACCAACCTCTACGAGATCGACCGCGGCCGCCTGTCCTGCGCCGCCGGTACCGCCAGCCTCGACCTGATGCTGGCCTGGCTGACCCAGCGCCACGGCGACAAGCTGGGCGCCGCACTGCTGGCCCACTTCGGCCTGGAGCGCCTGCGCGCACGCGACGAACGACAGCGGATGCCCGCACGCGCGCCCGGCGGCAACGCCAAGCTGGCCGAAGCCGTGGCGCTGATGGAAGCCAACCTGGGCGAGCCGCTGCCCACCGACGACATTGCGCGGCTGGTGGGTGTGTCACGCCGCCAGCTGGAACGTCTGTTCAAGCAGCACATGGACGCCCTGCCCAGCCGCTGGTATGCCGAGCTGCGGCTGGCCCGTGCGCGGCGTCTGCTGCAGCAGACCAGCCAGTCCATCTTGCAGGTCGGTCTGGCCTGCGGCTTTTCCTCGGGCTCGCACTTCAGCAACGCCTACCGCGCCCACTACGGCCACACCCCGCGCGACGAACGGCGCCCGCGCGCCGCCGCCTGGCGCAGCCACAGCGACGCTTCGGCCGACGCACCACCCGTCACACCACCCGTCGCCGCCCCCGGCGAAGGACGATCCCATGAACCCTGAAGACTTTCTGCTGCGGGCCGCCACGGCCGCCGACCTGGACGCGCTCGAACGCATGGCACGCGCCAGCGCGGTGGGCATCACCACGCTGCCGCCCGACCGCGACGCACTGGCGCGGCGCCTCGAACGCTCGGCACAGGCCTTTGCCACTGCCGACGACGCCAGCGGCGAAGAGATCTACCTCTTCGTGCTGGAAGACCTGGCGCAGGGCCGCATCGTCGGCACCAGCGGCATTGCCGCCAGTGCCGGCTTCGCCGACCGCTTCTACAGCTACCGCAACGAGATGGTGGTGGCCGCCAGCGCGGCACTGGCGGCGCGCAACCGCATCCACACCCTGCACCTGTGCCACGACCTCACCGGCCACACGCTGCTGACCTCGTTCTATGTCGAGCCGGCCTATGAAGGCAGCGCGGGCGCGCAGCTGCTTTCGCGGGCCCGGCTGCTGTTCATTGCGCAGCACGGCGAGCGCTTCTCCGACCGCATCGCGGCCGAAAGCCCGGGCCTGTCGGACGAGCAGGGCCGCTGCCCCTTCTGGGACGCGGTGGGCCGGCGCTTTTTCGGCATGGACTACGCGGCGGCGGAAAAGCTCACCGGCGCGCGCAACAAGGCCTTCATTGCCGAGCTGCTGCCGCAGAGCCCCATCTACGTGCCGCTGCTGCCCGAGCAGGCGCAGTTCGCCATCGGGCAGATGCACCCGGTGGCCGAGCTGCCCTTTGCCATCTTGCAGGACGAGGGCTTCGACAGCGAAACCTACGTCGACATCTTCGACGGCGGCCCTATCGTCGAAGCGCGTGTGGCCCTGCTCAAGAGCGTGGTGGCTTGCCGGGCGCGTGTGCTGTCGGGCGTCGATGCCGGCGTCCCGCCGGCCGGGGACCTTCATCTGCTGACCACCACGGACCGTGCGCACTTCCGCGCCGTGGTGGCACCGGCGCAGGCGGGCGATGGTGGCGTTGTGCTGGGCGAAGCCGCCTCACACCGGCTGGCCGCAACGCCGGGCGACACCTTGCGCGTGGCAGCGTTCAGGACAGGGGGTGTGGCATGAGCCGCGAATGGAGCGTCAGAGAGACTGAACCCCAGGTGCTGGTGGCCGAACACGAAGGCCAGGTGGGCGCGCGGCTGCGCCTGCTGCACGCCATCGGGCGCGACACGCCCCGGCACTGGTACCACGTCGGCCGCGTGGTGCACGCGGCGCGTGAACTGGGCATCTTCCAGGAACAGGCCACGCTGCTGCTGGGCAACGACCTCACGGGCGCTGCCGAGCTGTGCGAACTGCAAGGCCAGGGGCCGGCCCTGCAGGCCTTGCTCGCCGACGCGCTGGCTCGCCTGCCGGCGGGCCGCGTCATCGTCGAGTTGCCCGGCCTGCGCGACACCGCCGGGCAATCGCCCTTCTGGCAGGGTCTGGGCCGCCACTTCTACGGCGGCGACCCGCATGACGCGCTGGCCTGCCACGGCAGCGCCTGGCGCGGCCATGTCGCGGCCCTGCTGCCACGACAGCTGGTCTACACGGCCTTTCTGCCCGAAGCGGCCCAGGCGGCCATAGGCACGGCAGCGCCCGAAGCCGCAGCCCTTCAAGAGGCCTTGCGAGCCGCCGGCTTCCATCCGAGCGACCATGTCTGCATCGACGACGCAGGCCCGGTTCTGCTGCTGAACCACGCGCCGGGCTGAGCCCACGCGACATCGGCTTGCCGTTCTTCGACATCGCGCGGCCAACCCCCTGGTGGCTGCGCACCGCGGACGGTACAAACGCGGCCTTCGCAGCCCGTGCTGCGGTTCGGAACTGCCCATGTCATCTGCCCGCCGCCTGCTGCTCGTCCTGAGCGCCGCCCTGCCCTTCATCGCCGCCGCGCAAGCACCGGCACCCACCAAGTTGCGTGTCGGCGTCGAAGGCAACTACCCGCCTTTCTCCAAGATGTCACCCGACGGCCAGTTGTCGGGCTTCGACATCGACATCGCGCGCGGGCTGTGCGCGCAGATGAAGGTGGAGTGCACGCTGGTGCAGCAGGAATGGGACGGCATGATCCCGGCGCTGAACGTGCGCAAGTTCGACTTCATCGTCGCCTCGATGACCATCAGCGACGAACGCAAGAGGGCGGTCGATTTCAGCGACCCCTACTACGACGTGCCTTCGCGCTGGGTGGCCCGCGCCGGCCAGTTCAAGGAAGCGACGCCCGCCGCGCTGGCCGGCCGCAAGATCATCGTGCTGCGCAACAGCCCGCG
Source organism: Burkholderiales bacterium (assembly GCA_038205425.1). GTDB lineage: Bacteria > Pseudomonadota > Gammaproteobacteria > Burkholderiales > Burkholderiaceae_C > Rubrivivax. The sequence goes on from JBBRBW010000003.1 coordinate 19,531, forward strand.
CGCCAAGTTCGTGGCCGAGCAATACAAACTCAGCGAGGTGCTGCTGGTGGCCAAGGAAACCGACGTCTACCTGGAACTGGTGGCGGGTCGGGGTGACATCGGCCTCGGCTCATCGGTCGTCGCCAGCGAGGCCTTTCTGAAGAAGCCCAGCGGCAAGGGCTACACCACGGTGGGCCCTGCGGTGCGCTTGCAGGACGGTGGTGGTGGCGTGGGCATCGCGCTGCGCAAGGGCGACACGGCGCTGCGCGACCGCATCAACGCGGCACTGAAGGCGATACGCGCCGACGGCAGCTACAAGAAGATGGCCGACGCCTACTTCGATTTCGACGTCTCCGGCACGAACTGACCGTTCCATGGACCTGCAAGGCTACGGCGCGGCCATCGTGGGCGGGCTCTGGGTGACGCTGGCGGTGGCCACCACATCGCTGGCTCTGGCGGCCGTCTTCGGCCTGGCCGGCGCGCTGGCCAAGCTGTCGGCGTCGCGCGCCCTGCGCTGGGCGGCCACGGTCTACACCACGCTCATCCGCAGCCTGCCCGAACTGGTGTTGATGCTCGCCATCTTCTATGGCGGCCAGGCGCTGCTGAACCGCGCGGGTTTGGCGCTGGGCCTGGACTACATCGACGTGCCGCCCTTCGCCGCCGGCGTGCTGACCATCGGCTTCATCTTCGGCGCCTACCTCACCGAGACCTTTCGTGGCGCCATCCTGGCCGTGCCACGCGGGCAGCTGGAAGCCGCGCGCGCCTTCGGCATGCGCCCCGGCCAGGTGCTGCGCCGCGTGATGCTGCCGCAATTGGTGCGGCACGCCGTGCCCGGCTTTGCCAACAACTGGCTGGTGATGGTCAAGGCCACGGCGCTGGTGTCCATCATCGGGCTGGACGACATGGTGCACCGCGCCAACCTGGCCGCTGCAGCCACGCGCGAACCCTTCACCTTCTTCGTCCTCATCGCCGGCATCTACCTGGCGGTGACCACGGTGTCCATCGCATTGCTTGGCGCGCTGGAAAAGCGCTACAGCCTGGGCGTGAAGGCCGTGAGTTTTTGATGCCCCCCAAGGAAATGACTTCGTCGTTCCCGTCCCCCGGGAGTCAAGCCAAGTGGCGAAGCCACGTGGGCTTGAGACCATGATCGACACCGCCGTCATCGCCGAGAGCCTGCCCGCCTTTGCGCAGGGGCTGCGCGTATGCCTGCTGCTGCTGGTCATCAGCCTGACTACGGGCTTGGTGCTGTCGGTGCCGCTGGCCATGGCGCGGGTGTCGTCGCGGCGCTGGCTGTCGGCGCCGGTGTGGCTCTACACCTATGTCTTTCGCGGCACGCCGCTGCTGGTGCAGCTCTTCATCTCCTACTACGGCTTTGCGCAGTTCGACGCCCTGCGCCAGAGCGCGTTGTGGCCGCTGTTCCGCGAAGCCTGGTTCTGCGCCTGGCTGGCGTTTTCATTGAACACCACGGCCTACACCACCGAGATCTTTGCGGGCGCGTTGAAAGCCACGCCCGCCGGTGAAGCGGAAGCCGCACGCGCCTACGGCCTGGCCGGCTGGCGCCTCTATGCCCGCATCCTGCTGCCCGGCGCGCTGCGCCGTGCCTTGCCGCAATACAGCAACGAGGTGGTGGGCCTGATGCACGCCACGGCCATTGCCAGCACCGTGTCGCTGGTGGACGTGACGCGCGTGGCGCGCGACGTCTATGCCAACCACCTGTTGCCGGTGGAGGCCTTCGGCACGGCCGCGCTCATCTACTTCACGCTCACCTTCGTGCTGGTGGGTGCCTTCAAGCTGATGGAGCGGCGCTGGCTGCAGCACCTGCAGCCGCAACGCGCCACCGCACCCGCACCCGTTCCAGCCCACGCGGCCTGACCCCATGCAAGAACAGACTATCGACCTCATCGGCACCACGCCCGGCACACGCGTGCAGTTGCGTGTGCTGCGCTTCGGCCAGCCGGGCCGCGGCCTGCGCGTCACTGTCCAGGCGGCGCTGCATGCCGACGAAGTGCCGGCCCTGCTGGTCGCCCAGCAGCTGCGCCGGCAGTTGCTTGCGCTGGAGGCCGCCGGCCACGTGCTGGGCGAAGTGGTGCTGGTGCCGGTGGCCAACCCGCTGGGCCTGGCCCAGCAGCTGATGGGCCAGCACCAGGGCCGCTTCGCGCTGCGCGACGGTGTCAACTTCAACCGCGGCTACAGCGACCTGGCCACACCCGCAGCCGCCGCGCTGCAAGGCCTGTTGACGGACGACGAGGCCGCCAACACCCAGGCCGCCCGCGCTGCACTGCAGGCTGCCGCCGACGCCCTGAGCGCCAGCGACACCCCGCAGGACCTGAAGCGCCGCCTGCTGCAGCTGTCAGCCGCCAGCGACATCGTGCTGGACCTGCACTGCGACGGCGACGCGCTGATGCACGTCTATGCGCCGACGCCGCAGCGCGAGCTGGCCGTTGAGCTCGGCGCGCTGCTGGGCGCCGGGGCCGTGCTGTTGGCCACCGAGTCGGGCGACAGCCCCTTCGACGAAGCCTGCAGCACACCCTGGCTGAAGCTGCGCGAACGCTTTCCCGGCCACCCCATCGCGCTGGGCTGCTTTGCGGCCACGGTGGAACTGCGCGGCCAGCGCGACACCGACCACGCCGCTGCCGAGCGGGACGCTGCCGCGTTGATCGAATTCCTGCGCCGCCGCGGCATCGTGGCCGGTGCCGCCGCGCCGCTGCCCGCCGCCAGCTGCGAAGCCACGCCGCTGGCCGGCAGCGAGCCGGTGTGCGCGCCGCACGCCGGCGTGCTGGTCTTCCACGCCGCACCGGGCGCCATGCTGCAGGCTGGGCAGCTGGTTTGCGACCTGGTCGATGTCGAAACCGGTGCCGTGACGCCGCTGCGCGCGGTGGCTGGCGGACGGCTGTATGCCTGTTCGTTGACGCGCTGGGCCGAAGCCGGCCAGCGCGTGGCCAAGATCGCCGGCACCACCCTGGCGCGCACCGGCAAGCTGCTCAGCCCATGATGCAGCAGCCACCACCCTCCAAGCTGCAAGCCAGCGGCATCGTCAAGCGCTACGGCGCGAGCGAGGTACTCAAGGGCGTCAGCGTACAGGCCCGCGCGGGTGATGTCATCGCGATGATTGGCGCCAGCGGCTCCGGCAAGAGCACCTTTCTGCGATGCCTGAACCTGCTGGAGGCGCCCAACGCCGGCACCATCGCACTGGCCGGCGAAGTGCTGGACCTGGTGCCCGACGCCAGGACCGGCGCGCTGAAGGCGCGCAGCGCCGCACAGCTGCAGCGCCTGCGCAGCCGCGTGGCCATGGTGTTCCAGCACTTCAACCTGTGGGCGCACATGACGGCGCTGCAGAACGTCATCGAAGCGCCGATGCAGGTGCTGGGCTTGTCGCGGGCCGAGGCCGTGGCGCGCGCCGAGCACTACCTGCAACGCGTCGGTGTCCACCACCGCAAGGACGCCTACCCGGCCCACCTTTCGGGCGGCGAACAGCAGCGTGTGGCCATCGCCCGCGCCCTGGCCATGGAACCCGAAGTCATGCTCTTCGACGAGCCCACTTCGGCGCTGGACCCGGAGCTGGTGGGCGAGGTGCTGCGCGTGATGCGCAGCGTGGCCGAAGAAGGCCGCACCATGATCGTCGTCACCCACGAGATGGGTTTCGCGCGCGAGGTGGGCAGCCACCTCGTGTTCCTGCACCAGGGCCGCATCGAGGAACAGGGTGCGCCCCGCGACGTGCTGGCGCGGCCGCAGACCGAGCGTCTGCAAGGCTTCCTGGCTAACGCGGCCAAGTAGCGGGCGCGTCAGGCCACGGCGCAAGGACCCGGGTGTTGCTCACTCCCGGCGGCGTCGAGAGGTGGCCGTTGGCGTGCACGGGCGGCGCCCTCACGCCGCAGCAGCACGCTGGAAGTCTCGATGTTCATGTGCGGCGAAGCCCTCTCCGTCACCGATGGGCTGGGTGGGCAATCGTTCGCTGCGGCACAACAGCGCCGCGGCCGTCGGGACCAGGATGCCGACGACAAACAGGAGCCCGGCCCGCCACCCGTACGATGGTCCAGTCGCGGGCGCGGGCCGTCGGTGGTGCGGTCGTAGCAGTGCGGCCGCCGCGCGCCTTGCACCAGTTAGCCGGGCATGTTCAACCGGTGCGTCGGCCGCGCGTCCGCCGCGCTTCAGCCCGGAGCCGCGGTGACGGGGGCCGCGGTGCCCAGCGCCGCTGCCCGCTGCAGCGGGCCGAAGACCTGCTGCAGGGACTTCTGCTCCGGCAGCACATAGATCAACGCACGCCGCAGCGCAAAGACGGGGCGGATGTGATCGTCGAAGAAGGCCGCGGGCACGTTGATGCAGCCGTAGGAGATGCGCTTGTCGGCCAGCGACGTCGTCGCCAGCCGCGCCAGGCGGCGCTCGTGCGGCTGGCTGGTGACGACGCGGTGCATCGAAACCGCTGCGTCGTAGTCGACCCACACCACCTCCTGGCCGGCCGCGTTGTGCCCGCGCTCGCCGACGAAGCGGCCGGCCGGCGTAGTGCGCTCGGCCGGCAGCATTTCGGCCAACGGCCGCGCGCCGATGCCCGGCACGGTGTCGTCGCCGGGCGCTGCGCCCAGCAGCACGGGCGTCGTTGCGTGCAGGCGCGCGCCAGCATCGAACAGGAAGAGCCGGGCCTGCCGCTTGTCGACCAGGATGAACGGCCGGCCGCCATGGTCGCCACTGGCCGCCACCCAGTCGGCCACCTGGCGCGTCTGCGCTGAGGCCTCGACGCCACCGAATTCGGCGCGGCGGAAGGCCAGCTCGGTACGTGGCACCAGCGGCGCGGCGGGCGCAGGCGCCGATGCGGGCGCCGGCGGTGCCTGCGCGCCCAGCCCGAGCAGCAGGATGACGAGCGCGGCGACGAGCAATATCGCCCAGCCCACGGCCACGCGGACGGCACCAGGCGTCGCCCTGCCGCGTCGCGGCGGCGTGGCGGGAGCTGCAGGAGTGGCTGTGTCGGGGTGCATTCGCAAGCCGGCGCCTGGCCGCGCCCGCCGTGGGCGAGCAGAACGCGGACGTCAAAGCGATGGCTTGCCCGCAGCTTGGCGCGGCGGCGGCGCCAAGTCCGTGCACCAGCGCACAAAACGCCGCTTGCCGGGCCTCAGCGTCGGCGCGCGAACGCCGCTTGGGCGGCCGCGGGCAGTGAGCCCGACTCCGGCAGCACGTAGACGACGCCGCGGCCACGGCCGAGCAGGGGCCGCACGACCTGATCGTAGAAGCGCTCGGGCAGCACCACGCAGCCGGCCGACATGCGCCGGGCCGCTGCGTCGCTGCCGGCCAGGCGCTGTGCGCGCTGCGCCCACGCCGGGCCGGGTCGCAGCCGGTGGATGGCCAGCGCGTGTCCGTAGTCGATCCAGATGACGGCCTCGCCGTCGAGATTGCGGCCGGGCTCGGAGACGAAGCGGCCGGCCGGCGTGGTGAGGTCTTCCGGGCGCAGCCCCTGCTGTTGCGTGCGTTCGCCGACACCCGTCAGCGATGCATCACCCGGTGTGCGACCGATCAAGGCCGCGGAGACACCGACCAGGCTGCCGTCGGCGCGGTAGGCCGCGAGCACGGCCGCACGCTTGTCGACGACGACGTAGGGCAGTCCGAGGTGGTCGCCGCTGTCGTGCGCCCAGCGCGCCAGCGCGCGCGCCGCTGCGGGCACGGCGGCGGTGCGCGGCTCCCCGACGGCGGTGGTCGGTGGCTGCTGCCCAGCGCCGGCGGGCGCGGTGGATACGGCAGCCAGGCACAGCGCCAGCCACCCTAGAAGTGCACACCGCATGCCCTACCCGCCCCGTCGCCCGGCCTGCCATCGGATATGGCAGATGGCCGAAAGCCGCTGCCGCCTCGCTCAAGGACGGCCCCGCAGGGCCCCTTGGGCAAGACGATGCTAGCCAGCTTCGCGCGCGGGAAGCCTCAGGTATGGCGGGTGAACAGGTAACACTTGTCGCGCCCACGCCCATCCGGTCCGGCGCTTGCGCACGCCGGATGGCGATGGGAATGGGCCGGGACGGGCGGTCAGTTGCGGTCGGCGCGCGGCGCGCGTTCGGTCAGCATCGGCTCGCCGACGCCATAGGGCGACGTCGAGTTCTGGGTCATGGCCGGCGCCTGCACCACGACCGGCGCGACATAGGCTGGGGCGATGGGTGTCGGCGCGGGCGCGTACACCATCACAGGTGCCGGCTCGGCAACGACGGGCGCCAGAACCACCGGTGCGACCGGGTCGCGCATGCGCATGCTGCGATCGTCGCCCCGGTCGGAGGCACAACCCACCACGGCCACGCCGACGAAGGCGAGCGTGGCGCCGAGCATTGCAATTCTTGTAGCGTTCATGGTCAGTTTCCTTCGTGATTGCCGCGTTTGGCGGCGGGGGCATCGGACAGCCGCAGCGGGCGGCCGATGCCCGGCACAGTGCGCCGCCCCGCGAGACGCGTCTGTTCGCAGGCGCACGCCGCGCGGCAGTGGCAGCGCGCCTGGCACGCCGCGTCCTCGCCCCAGCCGGCAGCACTCCGTTCCTGCCGGCCGGCGCGGCATCGTGCAAGCACTTGAAACTTCAGGAAGGATCCTGAAGGGACGAAGCCTGCCGGCCGCCGCGACCCGTGGCGGCCTGGTGGCCGCGTGCGTTGGTGGCGGTGGCGACAGCGAACGTGCGCCGCCCGTACAGCACGAGCACGAGGTGGCCGGCCGTGCCGTGGTGCGGCTGTCCAGCGGCCGCGCCGGCCTTTCGGCGCTGGACGAACCTTTTCGTGACCCTGATGCCGGTCTTCTTCTCGAAGGGCTCGATCAGCGCCGGCAGGTCCTGGGGGCGAAACGCCGTATATAGCGTCAGGCGGCCCTCCTTGTTGGCCGCAACCACCAGTCGACCACCCACCACCAGCACCTTGCGCAGGTTGGTCAGCGGTTCGTGCATCGACACCCGCTTGACGCCCCGGATGCCCAGGGCCTTCGTCAGGTGGTTCAGGAACACACGTTCCAGTGCCATGCGCTTGATGAGGCTGCTCTCACTGGGCGTGACCTGCGAAGTGATGGCGGTGAGGATGGCCTTCCTGCGGTGCGTGATGGCCGTCATCTCCATGTAGGCGTTGAATTCCTGCGGGTTGACATGGCCGTGCGACTCGCCGAACGGCGCTTCGGGCTCCAGCCATTCGGTGTTGATGAAGCCTTCGATGACGATCTCGGCTTCGGCAGGCACCAGCAGGTCCACCGTTTTGCACTTCACGACGCGGATGGGCGCGCCGGCCAGGCCGCCGGCCACGTGCAGTTCGTCGAGGTCGATGGGCAGCTTCTGCGCTGAGGTGAAGGCCACGCAGGGCGGGCAGCCCAGGGTAACGGCGGCGGGCAGGCGTTCGCCGCGCGCCTTGGCCTTCTCCCAGTGGGCGCAGATGCCAGGCTGAATCTCCAGCGAAGGGTTGATGCCCAGCCGCCGCGGCGCCTTCACCTGGCCGCGGTGGATGCCCAAGTTCTGGATGCCGCTGTCGGGGTCCTTGCTGATGTACTTCGACAGCGTGGTGTGGGGCGCGTGGTCCCGACCCGGCGTGCTGAAGGAGGATGGGCGGCCGTCCAGGCCCTTGCCGGGTAAGTCCAGTTGGTCGCCGGTAATTACGACTTCCTGGCAGGGCGCGTCCAGCACTACCAGCGGCTTGACCGGGTTGGCGATGGCGCGCGTCCAGCTGGCGCCGATCTGCGCCAGCTCGCAGCTCGTGTCGACGCCGTAGATCTTGCGGCTGGCGGCCAGTGCACCGACGACGACGGGGATGTCGTATTTTCGGCCCTTGGCGTCGACGACTTTGGTCAGCAGGAAGGCCTTGCGGTCGGGCTCCTTGATGCCGCCGCGGTATTGCCAGCGCACCAGCGGGTGCAACTCGGTGTCCTTGTTGATCTCGCGGTCGACCGTGATGAGCAGGCCCTCGCGCTCCAGCGCGGCCAGGGTTTGGTGCAGGTCACGGTAGCCGCGCTCGGCGCTGCCGTCCTGTGCACTCACGGCCTCGGCCAGGGAATCGTTGTTCGTCATCGGGTCTCCGGGGGGGCGGGGCGAAAGGCTTCAGCGCAGGGGCATGAAGGCTTCGGCATGTCGGGGCGCGGGCGGGCCGGCGTCTGCGGCTGCCAGGGCGGCCTGCTGCGACGAGTCCACCTTGTAGTAGACGTAGAGCACGGCGCCAGGGGGCGTCGCTTCCATCCGGACTTGCCCAGGCCGGCCCAGCGCCCCACCAGGTCGGTTTCGATGTCGAACAGATCGAGCACGCGGCCCACGCTGTGGTTGGCGATGTCGTCCAGCGGCCGCGGCCGCGTGTACCAGGCCGGCACCGGCGGCATGATGATGGCGCGGTTGTTCTTGGCCTGCAGCTTGCTCTGGATGTGCCCGGCGTGCAGCGGCGTTTCACGCAGCATCAGACGAACTTCTCCTGCAATCCCCGGTTCCATGCCGGCGGGCAGACGGTGGCAGCAGCGATGGGCGATCTGCACCAGATCGTCCCAGCCCAGTCGGCGCGCGGGGTCCTGGCGTGCGGACCGCGTGGCGCGACTGCATCACGCATATCGCGATGTCCCCGCTGGAGCTCACGCAGCAGTTCTCGGAAGGGCGGACCGGCGCTCCGGGCTGCGGTGACCGGCTGCGCCTGGCGCGGGTAGGCCACTGTGCGGGGTACGGATAACGAGGGTTACCTGGAAGCCGAAGCCGCCTTCAGGTCAGGCCGCGAGCGTGCCGCTGCTCAGCGTGTGCTCGGCCAGGCCGAACCACCTCCGTGGACCAATCCAGAGCAGGCGGGCCCTGCCCAATGAGCCTGAAAAGTGCCGTTTGAGACACCTGTTCCCGTCGTCGGGGACGTGCCAGTCGAACTTCTTTACACCACTGTCCAGTGATGCCTATCGAATTCGGGCAACGCCTTGTCATCCTTGCGGTTTCGAGTTCTGGCCCATATTTTGCTGACGGGTGCTCGTCCTCCCCTTTTAGGAACGGGAGGGTGGTCTTCCCCAATCACCCAAGACTCGCGATCGAGCCCCTTCAAGGAGAGTTTCATGAAGCGTTTTCTCATCAACGCGTTCGCCGCGACAGCCATGATGGCCGGCATCGCGGTTCACGCCGGCCCGGTGATCATTGACGGCACCGATGCCGAAGAGCACGGCGGTTTCAACGGCGTCGTGAACACTGGTGGCTGGGAGTATTTCCAACGCGGCTTCGAAAACCTGCTGCCCCAAGTGGGCAACGGCAATACGGTGGCTGTCTGCCTCGGCTGCACCGGCAACACGTTGGCCGCGTTCAACTCGGCATTCGACCAGGCTGCCAAGCCGGTTGGCTGGACGCGAGAGAACATCGACGGCGATGCCAATCTCACCAGTTACTTCGCGAACTCATTGACCCGGACTCTGGCCAACACCGGCTTGCTGTACATCCCGACCGGCGGCAACACGGCCGGCGGCATCACAGGCGTCGAACTCGGGGTCCTGAATGCCAATGCGGCGCTGATCAACAGTTTTGTCGGCGGTGCCGGCAATCCGGCGGCGGGCGGTGGTTTGTTCGCGCACGGCGAAGGCGGCACGGCTGGCGCCTGGGGTTGGTTGACGACGCTGATCCCGGGCATCGTCGCCACCGAAAGCGGCGGTGGCGCCAACCTGTCGCTGACTGCAGCCGGCATTGCCGCCTTCCCCGGCCTGACGAACGCCGACATCAATGCCGGCACACCTTGGCATAACCATTTCTCGGGCAACTTCGGTGGCCTGCAGGCGCTGGTGACAGACAACCTCGGCCGAGCGGTCGTCATCGGTGGCGGCGCCGGCACGGTGATCGGTTGCGGCCAGCTGGGCCAGCCGCCATGCGGGGTCCCCGAACCCGGCAGCCTGCCGTTGGTCGCCATCGCCGGCTTGGCCCTGCTGGGCCTGCGCCGCCGCATGAGCAAGTAAGCCGGGCTTCGGCCTGTTGCCAGAGCCCTTCTTCGGAAGGGCTCTTTCGTTTCTGTTGCCGGCGGGCTGTTCCCGTTCGCGTCCACGCCGATTGGCTCTTCATCCGGCGCCAGCCGGCGCACGAACATGGCAGTAGAGCTGGTCTTGGAACGCTGCGTGCCGCGGAGAGGCCTCCTGGGCTCGGCCGGTGACCACCGGCAGGGGCAGCGGGTCCTGGCGCGCGACTTAATGCCCTTGAGTGTGACGGTGCCCCGGCGCGGTGACCGCCGGCAGCGCCCCAGTAGTGATCGAGGTGATGATGCCGCGGTGCGCAACCGGGTCAAAACTGAGCACGCGGCCAATCAGGAAGCCCATCAGCGCCACCGACTGGTCTTCGCGCGCGGTGCCGGGTTTGTCGATCGCCAGCACGGGCAGCGGCGGCCGGCATTGGCCAGCGCGCAGGCCAACGAAACCATGCCGGCCCATCAGTCGCACGGCGCCGGGCTGCCTAAAGCGACTTCATCAGCGAGGCCACCTCAGACTGGCCGGCAAACTTGTCGCCCAGCTTGGCCAGGGCCTCGAGTTCGATCTTCGCCTTGGCCTTGTCGCCAGACTTGGCGTAGTACTTGGCCAGGTTGAGCTTCATCGACGGTTCGTTGGGGCTGCGCGCCACGGCCTTCAGCTGCGTCGCGACGGCCTGGGGCAGTTGGTTCTCGGCCGCCAGCGCAGCGGCCAGGGTGTCGAGCAGCGGGCCTCGATCGGGCAGCAGTTCGTTGGCTCTTTGCGCCAGGGCCACGGCTCCGGGCCTGCCTTGTTTGACCATCAACCAGGCGATGTTATTCAGCGCCAACCCGTTCTCGGGTTGCAACTCAAGCACCGCGCGGTAGCGCGCCTCGGCGCCGGCCGGGTCGTTGCCAGCCAGCGCCACGTCGCCCAGGTAGTACTGGAAGGCGGCGTCCTTGGGGTAGGCCTTGATCCAGTCGGCAGCCAACTTGCCTGCCTCGGCGCTCTTGTTGGCGCGGCGCAGCACGCTGTGCAGCTTGACGGCGTTGTCGCTGGATCTGGCGCGCTGCAAGGCATTGCGATAGGCGTCGATGGCGCCATCCCAGTGGCGCTGGCTGGCCTCGACATCGCCCTCCAGCGAGTACGCCATGGCGTCCTTGGGATCCTTCTTCTGCATCTCGCGCGCCAGCGCCAGGCCGTCTTGCGGGCGCCTGTCGATCAGCGCCAGCGCCACCAACCCACGCTGTGCGGCTACGAGACCGGGCTTGATCTCGAGCGCCCGGCGTAGCGCGCGGGCAGCGTTCTCGTTTTCCTTGCCGGCCAGATGCGCATCGGCCAGCCGCACCTGGTGCATGCCGTTGGTGGGCTGCAAGGCGGCAAGCTTCTTGAATGTCGCCACGGCCTGGTTGGCTTCGCCCAGAGCCAGTTGCGCGCGCCCCAGGGCGTCCATCAGGGCCAGGTCATTGGGCATCGCCGCGGTGGCGGCCTGAGCGGCTTCGAGAGCGCCCTTGGCCTCGCCCGCAGTCAACAGGTGGCCGATGAGCACCAGGTTCGGCATGGCCTCCGCGGGGCTGGCGCGCACGGCATCGCGCATCAGTTTGACGACCTCGGCCGGGCTGCCGCCGGTGCGCGCGCTGAGCTCGGCCAGCGCGAGCTGGGCCTGGAAGTTCTTGGGCTGTGAAGTGACCACGTCTTCGAAGCGCTTGCGCGCCAGCTTTGGTTTGCCACTGGCCAGTTCGATGGCCGCCAGACTGGCGATCGACGGGAAGTCAGTGGCGTCCTTGGCCAGCGCCGCCTCGAAGGCCTTGGTAGCGCCCGGGATGTCGCGCTTGAGCAGCAGCACACGGCCGCGCAGGTTGTAGGGCAGGGCGCGGTCGGGTAACTTGCGTTCGAGCCCATCGATGGCCTTCAACACGCCGGGCAGATCGTTCTGCGCCAGGCGCGCGCTGATCAGCGCCAGATCTGCCCGGGCGCCCTCGTCGCCCGAGACGATGCTTTCGAGCTCGGCAATGGCCACACCGCTGTTGCCGCGCGCCAGCTGCGACAGGGCCACGGCGGTGCGCAACCGTGCATCGTTGGGCGCCAACTTGGCGGCCGCCTTGAAGGCGGCTTCGGACTTCTTGGTTTCGCCCGTCTGCACCCAGGCCTCGCCGGCCAGCGCCAAGGTGGTGCCGTCAACCGTCTTGCCATCGAGCACCGGCTGCAGCAACTCGATCACCTTGTTGGGCTGGTTGGCGCGCAGATAAGTCTGGGCCAGCAGGTGGCGCGCACGCAGCAGGCCCGGCGCGCCCTTGAGCGCCTTGCCCAGGAAAAACTCCGCCTGCCCGTACTGCTGCATGCGGAACTCGGTGGCGCCGGCAAGCTCGAGCACGCGCACGTTATCAGGCATGACCTTCAGCATGCGTTCTGTGATCGCGCGCGTGTGCTTGTAGTCCTTGTCGGCAAAAGCGATCTGGGCCTGTAGGAAGAGCGTCTCCGGGTGATTGGGTACATACTTTTTTAGCTCTTCGAGCTGCGCCTTGGCCTCGGTAGCCTTGCCCTGCTCGAACAGGATCGTAGTGACCGAGGTATTGGCGCTTACCGACTCGGGATTGGCTGCCAGCACCTTGCGATAGGCCTCGAGCGCGCCAGCCACGTCTTTCTTGCCGTTGGCCAGCAGCTCGCCCTTGAGCACACCGGCGCGCTGGTTGTCAGGTTCCTTGGCGAGGACTTGGTCGAGCAGCTCCAGCGCGCCGGCGAAGTCCTGCTCGACCGCCTTCATGCGCGCCAGCAGGATCACGGCCGGGGCGAACTGCGGCTTGGCCTGCAAGGCCATGCCGGCAGCTTCGCGCGCCTTGGCCGGGTCTGATTGCACCGCGTAGGCGGTGGCTACCGTGGTCTGCAGGTCGGCCGTGGCGACGTCGTCCTTCAGACGCATGTTGTTGTACTGCACGATGACCTTGGCCTCTTCGCCCATGGCCAGCATGGCGCGCGCCAGATCGGGGATCACCTGCTCATCGGGTGCTTGCAGCTCCTGCGCCTTGCGCAACTCCACGGCGGCCGCCACCGGGTCGCCAGACTCGAGCAAGGCCTGGCCGAGCAAGAGCCTCGCTTCTGTCGACTCCGGATTCTTGTTGAGCGCGTTCTTGAGCTGGATCACCGCCGCCTTGCCGTCCTTCTTGTCGATCAAGGTCTTGGCCGAGGCGATAAGGTCCCTCTCTGACTCGCCTGCGCAGCCGGCCAGGGCTAGCGCGACACTGGCGAGGCAGATGACGGCAACGATACGGGTCATGCGTGTTCTCCTCACGGTGGGAATGGCGGCTGAAGCGTTCTGGCGCGGCCGCCGGCTGGGCGCTGGGCGCAATAACATCACCGTGGCTGTTTGATGGCCTGGCGCTTGACGAGATCGTAAAGCGTCAGCCGGCTGACGCGGAGGATCTCGGCCGCCTTGACGATGTTGTCGTTGGCGCAGTCCAGCGTGGTGATGATGGCGTGGTGTTCGGCCGCCTTGCGCACCATGCGCAGGTCCAGGTCACTCTGGTCGGCCAGCATGGACGACACCTAACGAGCATCACGCCGGCCGCACAGTGCACAGTTGAAAGCGAAGGTACGGGTCGAGTGCTCGCAGCAGGGTATGCCAGTGGCCAAGTTCGCGCTGGCGCATGGGCTGAACGCGAACCTCGTGTAGAAGTGGCGACGAGAAGCCCAGGCGGCGATCGCGCAGCCGTCAGCGCTTGTCGGCGCCACGGGGCGCGCTGACTTCGTTGACGCTGCCGGCGCAAGCCGCGCCGTTGGCGCAGCCCGATATCCGCAAGGAACTTCGCCGCGGCGCCACGGCCGTAAACATCCACTGGCCCGTGCAGGGTCGCAACTTTGTTGTTCGACGGAGATCGCTGTTAGCAATTTTATTGGCCAGTTGGCAACTTTGTTATGAGCAGCCACCGAGGGCCGGCCTACTCCACCGTCACGCTCTTGGCCAGATTGCGCGGCTTGTCGACGTCTGTCCCCCGCGCGCAGGCCGTGTGGTAGGCCAGCAGCTGCAGCGGCACGACGTGCAGGATGGGGCTGAGCGCGCCGTAATGCTCGGGCATGCGGATGACGTGCACCCCCGGCTCGTTCTCGATCTTCGTGTCGCCGTCGGCGAAGACGTAGAGCTGGCCGCCGCGCGCGCGCACTTCCTGCATGTTGCTCTTCAGCTTTTCCAGCAGCGCGTCGTTGGGCGCCACCGTCACCACCGGCATCTGCTCGGTCACCAGCGCCAGCGGGCCGTGTTTCAGCTCGCCCGCCGGGTAGGCCTCGGCGTGGATGTAGCTGATTTCCTTGAGCTTCAGCGCGCCTTCCAGCGCGATCGGGTAGTGCAGGCCGCGGCCGAGGAAGAGCGCGTTCTCCTTGCGCGCGAAGTCCTCGCTCCAGGCGATGATCTGCGGCTCCAGCGCCAGCACCGCCTGCAGCGCCACCGGCAGGTGACGCAGTGCCTTCAGCTCGGCCGCTTCCTGGGCGTCGCTCAGGCGCCCGCGCACCTGGGCCAGCGCCAGCGTCAGCAGGTACAGGCCCGCGAGCTGGGTGCTGAAGGCCTTGGTGCTGGCGACACCAATCTCCACCCCGGCACGCGTGATGTAGGCCAGCCGGCACTCACGCACCATGGCGCTGGTACCGACGTTGCAGATGGTGAGCGTGTGCTCCATACCCAGGCTGCGCGCGTGCTTCAGTGCCGCCAGCGTGTCGGCGGTTTCGCCGCTCTGCGTGATGGTGACGACCAGCGTACGGGGGTCGGGCACGCTGTCGCGGTAGCGGTATTCGCTGGCGACTTCCACGCTGGTGGGGATGGCGGCGATGCTCTCCAGCCAGTACTTGGCCGTCATGCCGGCGTAGCTGCTGGTGCCGCAGGCCAGGATTAGCACACGGTCGATGGCCTTGAAGATGCCGTGGGCGCCGTTGCCGAAGAGCTCGGGGCTGATGCCGGCCACACCTTCCAGCGTGTCGGCCAGCGCACGCGGTTGCTCGAAGATCTCCTTCTGCATGTAGTGGCGGTAGGGGCCGAGTTCGACCGCGCCGCTGTGGGCATGCACGGTGCGCACCGGGCGCTGCACCGGCAGGTAACGGCCACGCGGGCCGTCAGGTCCGCCTGGGACGTTCACGTCGGGCGCCGTGATCCACACCTTGCCCAGTTGCAGGTCGACGACATCGCCTTCCTCCAGGTAGACGATCTGGTCGGTGACACCGGCCAGCGCCATGGCGTCGCTGGCCAGGAAGTTCTCCTGCGCGCCCTTGCCCACCTCGCCGACGCCCAGCACCAGCGGCGAGCCCTGGCGCGCGCCCACCACGCGTTGTGGCTCGTCGCGACAGAACACGGCAATGGCGTAGGCACCGCGCAGCCGCGGCAGGGCACGCTGCACGGCCTCGAGCAGGTCGCCGTCGTAGAGGCTGTGCACGAGGTGGGCGATGACCTCGGTGTCGGTCTGGCTCGCAAAGACGTAACCACGCTGGCGCAGTTCGGCGCGCAGCTCGTCGTGGTTCTCGATGATGCCGTTGTGCACGAGGCCGATGCGCGCCGCCGGTGCGGCGTTGCCGTCGCCCTCCAGGCCGCCGAAGCCGGTGGCCATGGCGTCGACATGCGGCCCGGCGCTGAAGTGCGGATGCGCGTTGTGCACCGCAGGCGCGCCGTGCGTGGCCCAGCGCGTGTGGGCGATGCCGGTGCCGCTGGCCACGCCGTCGGCCTGCACGTTGGCTTCCAGCTCGGCCACGCGGCTGGTGCTGCGCGCACGCCGCAGTTCGCCGCCCTGGTGCACGGCCACGCCACAGCTGTCGTAGCCGCGGTATTCCAGGCGCTTCAGGCCTTCGAGCAGGATGGGAACGATGTTGCGGGTGCTGACGGCGCCGACGATGCCACACATGGTGCTGTTTCCTGGGAACTGGGGTGGCGGAATGCTAGGCCAGGCACGGTGGCGTGTTCGTTCATTCTTGCCCGCGTGAATGAAACAAATCACCGTCCATATCTGTCTATGCAATCAATCGCCAAGCTGCCAAGAAATTTGAACTAATATTTCGTCATGGAACTCGATGCCACCGACTTGCGCCTGCTCGACCTGCTGCAGACCGATGCCTCACTGTCGAACCAGGCGCTGGCCGAAGCGGCCGGCACCTCGCCCGCCACGGCGCTTCGCCGCGTGCGGCGCCTGGTCGACGAAGGTGTGATCGAACGCCGCGTGGCGCTGCTGAACCCGGCGGCGCTGGGCGCGGGGCTGACGGCACTGGTGGAGATCACGCTCGACCGCCAGGGCGCCGAGCACCTCGACGCCTTCGAGACCCGCGCCGTGGCGGAAGCGGCCGTGCAGCAGTGCTGGCGTGTCAGCCCCGGACCCGACTTCGTGCTGGTGCTCTGGGTGGCCGGCATGCCGGCCTACCAGGCGCTGGTGCAGCGCCTGTTCACGCAGGACGCCAACGTGCGCAACGTGAAGGCCTACTTCAGCGTCAAGCGCGCCAAGTTCGACCCCCGGCTGCCGCTGCCGCTGCGCACCGTCTGAGGGACACAACCGCGCTGGCCTTCGGCTGTGGCCGTAGCCGCAGTGCGGGCCGCAAGCCCGGCTGCACGCCGGGCCGGCCAGACCGTCCTCTGCGGTGCTAACGGCCGGATAACACCTGCAGGCCTAGATTCCACTTCGCGGGCAGTGCGCCGACAACCGGCAGCGGCCCGCGTTCCATCCACGACTCACAGGGGATTCACCATGAAAGCCAAGCTTCTTGTTCTGCTGGCCACTGCACTGGGCGCCAGCGCGGCGCAGGCCGCAACCGTCACCGTCAACTTCGACGGTGCGGTCAATACCGACATCACCAACGCCTACGCCGGGCTCACCTTCAACGCGCCGCTGGCCGGCACCGGACCGGTGCGCACCTGGGCCACGCCGGCCGCGCACACGGCAAGCAACCAGCTCGGGCTGTCGGGCCAGAACAACTTCTATGCCTTCAACCAGTCCACCGGCGCCATCGACATCGTCTTTGACACCGCGGTCAGCTTCGTCAGCATCGAGGCCGCGTTCATCGTTGCCACCGACGCGTTCCTCGGCATCGGTGGCACGCCCTTCATGGCGGCCTACAGCAGCGATGTCATCTCGTTGGCCAACCGCATCGACCTGGACGCGTGGAACATCGCCGGCGACGCCTGCCTGACGGGCAACTTCTGCAGCAGCGGCTGGGACACGCTGTCGATCACCAGCGCCAGCGCGAACATCAAGGCCATCCGCCTGACAGGTTCGCTCGCCACCACCGGCGGCGTGTCGCGGCTGGCCATGTTCGACACGCTGACCTACGGTTCGGTCGACGGCGGTGGCGGCGGCGGCACGGTACCCGAGCCCACGTCGCTGGCACTGTGCCTGGCGGCGCTGGCCGGCGCGGGCGCGGTACGGCGCTCGTGTGGCCGCAAGGCGGCCTGAAGCCGCGGGACGAAGGCGGCGGCGTACGATGACAGGCCCGCAGTGACGGGATGCCGATCCCCGTGATGTCGAGCCCCATGCCGGTACGCCCCGCCCTGCCGTTCAGCGCCGACGCCTCAGACCCTGCAGGCCATCGATGCCGACGCGCCTGAAGCCGTCACCGGCCGCCAACGCGGCGCATCTGCCGCCACAACGCGGGCCGCGCTTGTGGCTGGCGGCGGCGCCGGCGCTACAAGGCGCCGACGGCACACGCGTGCCCTTGTCGCCGCTGGACGGTGTGCTGCTGGCCTGGCTGGCGCTGGAGGGGCCCACGCCACGGGCCCGCTTGGCCACCCTGCTGTGGCCCGATAGCGAGCCCGAGTCGGCGCGCAACTCGCTGCGCCAGCGGCTGTTCAAGCTGCGCCGACACTGCGACGCTGATCTCGTCGCCGGCAACCTGACGCTGGCCCTGGCGGCCGGTGTGGCGCACGACCTGGCCGACGCCGATACCTTGCTGGGCACCGCGCCTTTGGCCCTGCGCAACGAGTTGGGCGCCTGGCTGCAAGACCAGCGCCAGCGTCGCAGCGAGCACCGCCTGCAGCAGTTGCAGGCGCGTTGCGACGACGCCGAGCTGGCCGGCCGCTGGCCCGAGGGCCTGGCGCTGGCGCGCGAAGTGCTGGCCGCCACACCGCTGAGCGAAGCCGCGCACCGCCGTCTGATGCGGCTGCACTACCTGGCCGGCGACCGAGCCGCCGCACTGCTGGCCTTCGACCGCTGCGAACATCTGCTCAAGGACGAGGTCGGCGCACAACCGTCGACCGAGACGCTGACGCTGCTGCAGACGCTGCAAGGCGCCGGCGCGGCCCTGACCGCACGCGGCTCGCCGTCGTCGCTGCCTGCTTCGGTGCTGCGGCCGCCTCGCCTGGTGGGGCGCGACGCCGAAATGCTCGCCGCCGATGCCGCCTGGGCGCGCGGTCAGGTGGTGGCGCTGGTCGGCGAGGCGGGCATGGGCAAGAGCCGGCTGCTGCAGCACCTGCTGCCGGCCGACGCGCTGACCGTGGCCGCGCGCCCCGGCGACGCCGGCGTGCCGCTAGCCACCCTGGCGCGGCTGCTGCGTGCCCTGGCCGAGCGCACCCCGCGCGCCGTGGCGGCACCGGCGCGCCAGGAACTGGCCCGCATACTGCCCGAGTGGGACGACTCCGGCGCGCCGCTGGGCGTCGGGCGCCGGCTGCAGCTTCAGCGGGCGGTGGCCTCGGTGCTGGCCGCCTGCGTCGACCTGCCGGCGCTGGCGCTGGACGACCTGCACTTCGCCGACACCGCCAGCCTGCAAATGCTGCAGGCACTGCTGGACGACGACGCCAGCCCGCTGCGCTGGGCGCTGGCCTACCGCCCGGCCGAGGCCGGCTCGGCGCTGCACGTGCTCAACGAGGGCCTGCTCGACCAGGCCCGCCTGCACGCCGTAGCGCTGGCGCCGCTGGACGTGGCGGCGCTGGCGGCGCTGGTCGATTCGCTGGCGCTGCCGGGCGTCGACGGCGCGCGCCTGGCACCTGGCCTGCTGGCGCGAACCGGCGGTAACCCGCTGTACGCGCTGGAAACGCTCAAGCAGGCTTGGGTCGACGACCAGCTTGTCGGCCGCCAGGGCCTTTGCGCGCTGGGCGACACCGTGGCGCTTCCGCGGCCGCTGTCGGTGATGCGCCTGGTGGAACGCCGCCTGGCCCAACTGTCGCCGCCGGCGCTGGCGCTGGCGCGCTGTGTCGCGGTGGCTGGGCAGGACTTTTCGCCCCGGCTGGCCACGCACGTGCTCGGCAGCACCACGCTGGCGCTGGCCGACGCCTGGGCCGAACTCGAACAGACGCAGATCCTGCAAGACCGGGCCTTCGTGCATGACCTCTTCCACGAAGCCGCGCTGGCCTCGCTGCCTGCACCGCTGGCGCGCCACCTGCACGCCGAGATCGCCACCCACCTCGAAAGCGAAGGCGGCGGCGCGCCGGCCCGGCTGGCGCACCACTGGCTCGACGCCGGCCAGCCCGCGCGCGCGGCGCCACAGCTGGAACGCGCGGCGCAGGATGCCGCACGTGCGTTGGAACCCGCCGCCGCCGCCCACCTGTGGGGCCGGCTGGCAGAGGTGCGCCAGCGCGTGGGCGAACCCGCGGCAGCCTTCGCCGCGGCCGAGCAGGCGGTGCTGCTGCTGCGTTCGGCCACCTCGGGCTCGCCGCTGGACGAAGCCATCACGCGGCTGCAGACCCTGGCCGGTGACGGCCTGCAGCACGCCCGTGCCCACGAACTGCGCGCTGCCATGCACCACGCGCGCGGCGACGCGCCCGCCGCCGTGGCGAGCGTGGCACTCGGGCTGCAGGCGCTGGGCCCGGACGCACCTGTCGAGGCCCGCGTGGCGCTGCTGAACATGCACGGCGTGGTGCTGCGCCGCAGCGGCCAGCCGCTGGCCGCACGCGCCGCCTTCGAAGAAGCGCTGGCACTGGCCCGCGCCGCCACCGACGCCGACGGTGTCGACCTGCCCGCGGTGCTCAACAACCTGGGCCTGTTGCTGCAGGACCACGACGACCACCTGGGCGCCATCGCGCTGATGCAGGAAGCCGCCGAAAGACAGACCGACCCACTCGTGCGCGCCCGTGTCATCAACAACCTGGCCATCTCGCTGGAAGCGCGCGGACATGCGGCGCTGGCGCGCGAGCAGTGCCTGACGGCAGCGCGCCGGGTGCACGGGGCGGCCGGCGTGGTCGAGATCAACCTCGCCGTGCAGCTGGGCGCCAACGCACGCTACCTGGGCCGCTGGCGCGACGCGCTGGCCCACCTGGACGAGGCCGAACGCCTGCTACAGACGCAGCCGCACAAGCGCGAGGACGAACTGCACCGCCAGCGCGCCGCGCTCTGGCTCGACCTGGGCCGGCCCAATCTGGCACGCGAGGCGCTGGACCGCGCGACAGCGCGCACCGCGGCGCTGCCGCTGGCCGACGCCGAGCTGGCCGGCGTGCGCGCGCGGCTGGCGCTGCTGCTCGGGCAGGATGCCCTGCCAGTGTTGCGTTCCGCCGAGGCCACGCTGCAGGCCGCCGCCGAGCACCGCGCGCTGCGGCGCCTGCGCCTCGTGCTGGCCCAGGCGCTGCCGCCAGCGGACGCCCTGGCGCTGCTGCAGACCATGGCGGACGAACTCGCAGTTCGCAACAACGCAGCCGCCGCGCTGCCGGTGCAGGCGCGGCTGGCGCAGGCCCTGCTGGCGCTGCAGCGCCCGGCCGAGGCGCTGCGGCACGCGCAGCGCGCGGCAGACTGGCTGCAGGCTCTGCAGCCGCTGGACATCACGCCCGCCGAGGTGGCGCTGACGCTGGCCCGCTGTGCCGAAGCCGCCGGCGACCGCGCGCAGGCCGCGCAGGCGGCAACCCAGGGTGCCGACGCCGTGCAGACCTCGGCCGCACTGCACCTGGACGCGACCTACCGCGAAGGTTTCCTGCTGCGCAACCCGGTGCACCGCGACTTGCTGACGCTCGCCGAACGGCTGCGCCGCCCAGCGGCTTGAGGCACGCGCTCGCGCACCGTCAGCTCTTCAGGATCGCCAGCCCCTTGAGGTACTCGCCCTCGGGGAACAGCAGCGTGGTCGGGTGGTCGCAGGCCCCTTCCAGGCGCTGCAGGATGGCGCCGTCGACACCGGCGTCGATGGCCGCGCCGGCGACGATCTTGTGGAACAAGTCGGCATTGATGCCGCCCGAGCAGCTGAAGGTGAGCAGCAACCCGCCGGGCGCCAGCAGCTTCAGCGCCAGGCGGTTGATGTCCTTGTAGGCACGCGCGGCGCGTTCGGCGTGCGCTGCGGTGGGCGCGAACTTGGGCGGGTCGAGCACGATGGCGTCGTAGCTGCGGCCGGCCTGCAGTGCGTCGCGCAGGAACTGGTTGACGTCGGCGTCGTGGCTACTGCTGCGCGCGGCATCAAAGCCGTTCAGCGCCACGTGGGCGGCCACACGTTGCAGCGCCGGGGCCGACGAATCGACGCTGGTGACGCGCGCCGCGCCGCCAGCCAGCGCAGCCACCGTGAAGCCGCCGGTGTAGCAGTAGCAGTTCAGCACGTCCTGCAGGCCGTAGTGCTGCACCCAGCGGCCCAGCAGCGCACGGTTGTCGCGCTGGTCGAGGTAGAAGCCGGTCTTGTGGCCGGTGGCCATGTCCAGCGTCAGCTGCCAGCCGTGCTCGGTGATGGTGAGTTCGGTGTCGCCATCACCACGCAACCAGCCCGTGGTCTCGGGCAGGCCTTCGAGCGCACGCACGCTGGCATCGGAACGTTCGTACAGGCGCGTGCAGCCGGTGGCCTGCAGCAGCAACTCCACCAGCGTGGCCTTCCAGCGTTCGGCGCCGGCCGACCCGAACTGCGCACACAGCGTGTCGCCGTAGCGGTCGACGATCAGGCCCGGCAGGCCGTCGGCCTCACCGTGCACCAGGCGCAGGCCGGTGCTGTTGATGGGCAGGCGCTTGCGCAGCGCCACCGCTGCGGCCACCCGGCGCTCGAAGAAACCGCGGTCGATGCGCTCGGCTTCGTCGAAGCTGAAGGCGCGCACGCGGATCATCGAACTCGGGCTGAACGCGCCCCAGGCCAGGAAGCCGCCGGCCGCGTCTTCCACGCGCACGGTCTCGCCGGGGTCGGCCTTGCCGCGTGCGATGCTGCCCTCGAACACCCAGGGGTGGCGGCGTTGCAGCGATCGTTCCTTGCCTTCACGCAGGCGGATGGATTTCATGAGCGCGTCATGCCTTGCGCCTGGCCCTCGGGTGTGCGGCGTCGTAGACCTTGGCCAGGTGCTGGAAGTCGAGCTTGGTGTAGACCTGCGTCGTGCCGATGCTGGCGTGGCCCAGCAGTTCCTGCACCGCGCGCAGGTCGCCGCTGCTCTGCAGCAGGTGGCTGGCGTAGCTGTGGCGCAGCATGTGCGGGTGCACCCGCGTGGGCAGGCCGGCCTGCGCCGCCTGCGCCTGCAGCCGGTTGCGCAGCTGGTTGGCCGTCAGGCGTGTGCCCAGGCGGCTGACGAAGAGTGCCGTCTCGCCCGCCTTGGCCAGCGTCGGCCGCTGGCGCAGCCAGGCCTGCACTGCCGCCAAGGCCGGCCCGCCCACCGGCACGCTGCGGCGCTTGCTGCCCTTGCCCAGCACATGCGCGGTGGCGTCTTGGATGTCCAGCCAGCCGGGCGACTGCGGCCCGGCCGCCACGTCCAGCCCGGTGACTTCGGCCACGCGCAAGCCGCAGCCGTAGAGCAGCTCGGTAATGGCGTGGTCGCGCGCGGCCAGCGCGGGCGTGCTGCGCTGCGTGCGGTGCGTGGCCAGCGCCACCGCCTGTTCGACCGACAGCGCCTTGGGCAGCGGCTTGGCGCCCTTGGGCGGCCGCACACCTTCCACCGGGTTCACCGGCACGACGCCGTTGCGACCCCACCAGCGGTAGAGGCCGCGCCAGGCCGCCAGGTGGATGGCGATGCTGCGTGGCGCCAGCCCACGGGTGCGCAGCTGCGCCACCCAGCTGCGCACGTGATGCACCTGCGCCGCACGCAGCGCCACGCCCGCGGCCGACGCCGAGGCCTGCAGGCGCAGCAGTGCTTCGCGGTACATGGCCAGCGTGCGCGCCGCCAGGCGGCGCTCGACCTGCAGGTGGGTGAGGAAGTCCTTGAGCGGGACCTCCAGTTCGACCGCTGGGTTCACCGCAGCATGACCAAGCTTCCCGCCGCGGAGCCGGCTCTGCCGGGCCGCAGGCGGACGGCGCCCCCGGGGGGTAGCGAACGAAGTGAGCTTGGGGGCTTCATTTCAGGCGCGCGAGCGCGGCCGACGAAACCTCGCCGATGCGCATCAGGAACTCGGTGCCCATGTCGGCGGCGTAACGCGTGGGGTCGGGCGAGCCCAGCACGAGCAGGCCGAAGGCGCCTTCCTTGCCGTCCAGGCCCGAGCGCAGCGGGATCATCGCCATGCTCGTCACGGTGCTGCTGTCGTCCAGCCATTCGCTGGCCTCGAAGCCGGCGTTGACGCCGCAGTAGGGCAGCGTCAGGCTCGACGCGAAACTCTTCACGTCGTCGCTGGCCGGCTCGGTGTAGACGGCGCCGTTGTGCTCCGCGTCCACGCCCCACAGCCGGATGGCGGCCTGCGGGATCAGGAATTCGTGCTTCAACGTCGCCACCATGCGGCCGGGCAGTTCACGCGCCTCGCCCGTGAGCAGGATGGTGCGGATGTAGCGCTGCAGGCGGTCGGCGATGGCCACGTTCTCCTGGCTGTTGCGGATCATCTCGACGATCTTCAGCTCCAGGCCCTTGATGCGTTCGCGCAGCATTTCCATCTGCCGCTCCTGCAGCGAGATGGCGCGTTGGCCGTGCGGGCTGGTCAGCTGGATGGCGCCCAGCAGCTCGGCGTGGCGCTCGAAGAAGCCGGGCGTGTTGGCCAGGTAGTTGGCGATGTCGGCTTCGGTGATGCCCTGCACCCCCTGCCCCGAGCCTGGCGTTGAATTTGTGCTCACAGTTGAATCTCTCCTTGGAAAACGGTATCGGCCGGGCCGGTCATGAGGACGGGGCTGTCGCCGCCGGCCCAGTCGACACGCAGGCCGCCGCCGCGGGTGTGCACTTCCACCTGCGTGTCGAGCCAGCCCAGGCGGATGCCGGCGACGACGGCGGCGCAGGCGCCGGTGCCGCAGGCCAGCGTCTCGCCGGCGTCGCGTTCATGCACCCTCAGTCGCAGCCCGCCGCGGTGCACCACCTGCAGGAAGCCGACGTTGACGCGGCGCGGGAAACGCACGTGGGTCTCGATGCGCGGGCCCCAGTCGGCCACCGGCGCGTTGTCGACGTCGGTCACACGCAGCACGGCGTGCGGGTTGCCCATCGACAGCACCGCCACTTCGCAATCAGGCGCCACGTCGGCCAGCGGCCAGAGTTCGAAGCCGCCGACGGCGCGCGGCTGCAGGCCGGCGGCGTCGAAGGGGATGCGCGCGTGCTCGAACAGCGGCCGGTTCATGTCGACAGTGACACGGCCGTCATCGCGCAGTCGCAGTTCGAGCACGTTGTTGACGGTCTCGACCCTCACGGTGTGTTTGTCGGTCAGGCCGCGCTCGTGCACGTAGCGCAAAAAGCAGCGTGCGCCGTTGCCGCAATGCTCGACCTCTTCACCGCTGGCGCCGTTGAAGATGCGGTAGCGGAAGTCGACGCCCGGCGTGGCGCTGCGCTCGACGAGCAGGATCTGGTCGGCGCCGACGCCGAAACGCCGGTCGCCCAGGCGCTGCAGCTGCGCCGGCGTCAGCTGCAGCGGCGCGGCCGTGCCGTCGAGCACGACGAAGTCGTTGCCCGCGCCTTGCATCTTGGTGAACGGCAGCCGCATGGGGCGGGATTATCCCGCCTCGGGCACGCGGCCCTACTCGCGCTGGGCAGTGAAGTTGAAGACCGTCGAGATCGACGAGCGCGTGGCCGGAAAACTGGCGATGTACTGGCCTTGCAGGGTGCGCCCGTCGGCGGCCACCGCGTAGCTCACCGCACTGTCGACCTGCAGCCAGGTGTAGCCCGCCGGGCCGGTTCGGGTCACCACGACACCCGGGCAGGTCAACGTGCGACTGGCCTGCAGGGCGGCCAAGCCGTCGAAGGCGCTGAGTTCGCGGTTGGGCGGCTCGCCGAGGCCGAACTCGAGGTCGAGGTTGACGTACAGTCGGCCCGCCGACGGCCCGTTGGCATCGAGCAGCCGCCGTTCGGCGGTCTCTTCGAAGGTGCAGCCGGCCAGCCGGCCGCGAGAGACACCGTCGACGAAACCCGTGTGCGGCTCGAAGTGCACGCTGCCCGGCAGCGTGGCGCTGACCTCCCAGCTGACGACAGCGCTGCCGGTGGCGCTGCCGCTGAGGCCGTTGCCGTCGTCGTAGG
The DNA here is from genome assembly GCA_038205425.1 of Burkholderiales bacterium. Taxonomy (GTDB): domain Bacteria; phylum Pseudomonadota; class Gammaproteobacteria; order Burkholderiales; family Burkholderiaceae_C; genus Rubrivivax. The sequence goes on from JBBRBW010000003.1 coordinate 44,618, forward strand.
TCGTGGTGGTCGATGCCGTGCCCGTCCACTTCCAGCAGCCGACGTTGGACGTGCTCAGCCGCATCGGGAACAACCCCGGAATGCGGAACGGTTCGTCGGCGCCGCGCTCGACTTCGCTGTTGCTGACGATCAGGATCAGTTCTTCGATCCTTTCGTCCTTCTTGTCCAGGCACAGGCTCTTGGTGCTGTCCTGCGTCCAGTCTTCCACTGCCTGCCAGACGCCGCCGATCTTCTTCACCGCCTGCAGCTTCATGTGGTCGTGCTGCGGCAGGATGGCGATGGGGTTGATCAGCATCACCGAGCTGACGGTGGCGTCGCTGAACTTCAGGTGTTCGTAGTGCACGCTGCGCTGGTCGATCTCGTAGCTGCCGCTGGCGGTGTTGAGTGCGTTGTCCAGCAGCTTGAAGGTGGCACGCGCTTGGCCCAGCTGGTCGACCTTCACGGTCTTGAGCCTGGGCAGCCCCGCGGCGAAGGCGTCGCCCGCGCTTGGCGCGTAGATGCGGGCCAGGCCGTAGTCGTAGCGGTCCTGCACGCTCCAGTAGTCGAGCACCTGTTCGGCGCGGCCGATCCACAGCGTGCGTGCGAAGTCGGGCCAGACGGCCTTGAAGCCACCGTGCGACGCCAGTGCCGACGCCACCGCTTCGACACTGGCATGGCCGACCTGGGCGTCGTGCACCTGCCGGATGACGGCGGGCGAAAACTGGCGCGCCAGGTACTGGAAGAACAGGTACTCGGCGTAACCGTGGTCGGCGATCTGTTCGTCGGCACCCGGCTTCTCGATCGACGACAGGTGGTCGCGTGACAGGTAGCGCAGCAGGAAGCTGCCGCTGCGCGTGGCCGCCGTGGTGAGGTGGGTGAAGCCGTCTTCGAGGTCGAAGGTCGAATCGACGTGCTCCATGGCCCACTGGGCGGTGCCTTCGTCGGCCCAGACGTAGTCGTCGCAGGCGGCCTGGCGGTCCATCGTGAACTGCAGCACGTGCGCGATCTCGTGCGCCAGCACGGCCTTCACCGCGCGCAGCACGCCGGCGTCGCCGGGGCGCTGGGCGGCATCGACGCGGAACAGCGGCTGGCTGGAGTTGATCGCGATGTAGGACGGTGTGGCCTCGCACGCGCCAGGGTAAGTGGTAGTGGCGGCGAACTGGGCGCCGGCCATGAAGTAGTTCAGGTAGATGTCCAGCGCACCGTCGCCGCCGTTGCAGGCCCGGCCCAGGTCGGAGATCGGGTAGCGGCCGAGCACGCCGGTCAGCGACGCGTAGGCGTCTTCCACCACCGCGGCGATGGCCTGCGCGATGTTGGCCTCGGCGCCATTGCCGGGCTGCACGTCGGGGTAGTGGATGTTGAAGTGCGCGGTGGCCAGGCGCAGCCAGCCGGTGGGGTTCTGTGCCACTCGGCAGTTGACGCTGGTGGCGCTGCGGCCCTCGCGCAGGGCACTGGCCAGGGCGCGCATGCGGCCGGCCGCCAGACCCGGCGCTGCCGCCGGCGCCAGCTGCTGCGCGTGCCAGCTCTCCTGGTAAATCGGTGGCAGCAGGAAGGGCAGCAGCAGGTCCTGCGTGGCTGGCGACAGGGTCGGCAGCTTGCCCGCCACTTCGCGCAGCAGTTGATGGTCGGGCAGCGCCGACGGCGGGCCTTCATAGGCCGCCGGCAGCCGCGGGTCGCCAAAGAAGGCGAAGACCCGGTAGCTCAAGGCCTGTTCGGCCGTGATCGCGTTCTGCGCCAACGCAGCGGCGATCAAGGCCCCCGGCACCGCGGCCGCTGCGCCATGCACGGTGACCGTGGCCGAGAGGCTCTGGGCCCCGACGCTGGCGCTGATCGTCGCCTGGCCTGCAGCCAGCGCCGTGACCTTGCCGTCGGCGTCCACGCTGGCCACCGCCGGGTTGCTGGACGTCCACACCAGGGCGCCGCCGGGTTGCAGCACCAGCAGATGGCGATTGGCGCCGACACCCATCGCCGCACGCTGCGGCAGCATCACGAAGCCCGCGGCAGCCGGGGCCGGGGCGGGTGTCGACGGCGCCTCGCCAGCCGGCGCGCTGCCTTCGCCCGCGCCGCCGCAGGCCCCCAGCGCCAGCGTCAGCGCCAGCGTCAGCGCCAACAGGCCCACTCCAAGCGGGCCGCTGCAGCGCAGGCCGCCACCGGCTGCCGTCATCGCCGCGCACCGTCTGCCAGGCGGCAGCGCGACGCCTGGCCGCGCCGGCGCCAGGCCAGCGCGGCCAGGCCAGCCAGCCAGAACGCGAGCGACGCCGGCTCGGGAACCACCGTCACGTAGTCGTGGCCGGACAGCGCGCTCATCACTGCGCCGCCCGACGGCACCACGTCGCGCAAGCGCGCCGTGTTGTAGAGGTCGATCTCGCGGCCATCGACGGACGTGGCGCGCAGTTCCGCCGTGACGACCTAAGAGACACGGGCGGCGAAGTCGAATGCGAGTGCGGCGCTGCCGTCGAGCACGGCCCGCTGCTCGTCGTTGCCGGCCAGGCGTGCGCGGGCGATCGGGGTCGGCCCGCCGAGTTCGAATTCGTCGGACACCGACAGGTTGGTGACGTCCCACACCCGCACGTCGAGGAACCAGTCGGCGTAGGTGCCCGTGGGGTTGAAATTGAAAGACGCGTCGAAGGGGCCGATCGCTCCCAGGGCGGAACGGCCGTCGACGGCATACACCGCGCTGAAGTGGCCGCTGCGGCTGAAGCTCAAGACATCGCGCCACGCGCTGGAGGACTCGGCAAACGTGCGCAGGCTGACGCTGGCCGAACCGCTGCCGCGTGTCAGCACCCCGCTCACACCGCGGCTCATGCTGGTTTCGACCCGGTTGACGCCAAAGTCGGATTGCGCACGCGCGGTCGCGGCGCGGAAGAACTCCGGCGTGGCGCCGGGGACGGGCAGGCCGACGCCGCGGCCCACCGTCAGCGCGGCGGCGGTGGCGACAGTGCCTGAACCCTGGAACACAACGACCCCGGGGGCCAGGTCGGTCGGCATGATGAAGCCGGAGCCGATGTTGCTCACTTCCTCGCGCACCCCCCAGGTGCCGCTGCTGCCCACGGCGGCGCTGCAGGTGATGAACGTAGCGCAAGCCGGCAGCACGCCGACGTCGCCAAAGGCCAGCACAGGTGGCGGCGCCAGCACGGCAACGCAGGCGACAAGGGCGCGCCAGGCCGGCAAGCGGCGGCCCGGCGGCGGCAGGTGGAGTTGTTGTGACATGGCGGGCGGCTTTCGGATGGGGTGCCGGTAGCCTGGTGCCGATGGCATGACGAAAGCCGTACCGATGGCGCCGGCGCCGCCGACCCCCCCAATCCCACGGGCGGACTCGCTGCCAGTCAGGCTGCCCGGCGCGCCTGCGCCAGCACGGCCAGCGTGGCCGACGACGGCAAGGCACCCAGGCGCAGCGCGATGGCCTCGCGACAGCGTTCAAACACCGCCAGCGCAGCGGCCTGTTCGCCAGCGTCGATCAGGGCGCGCATGAGGTCGCGCGCCAGATCCTCGGCGACCGGGTCGAACTCGAGTCCGCGCTCCAGCAGAGCCCGCGCGGACAGGATGTCGCCGCGGCCCATGGCGGCTTGCGCCAGCAGCGTGACCATGCGCTTGAACTTGCTGGCCAGGCGCGAACGGCAGGCCAACTGCCAGGCTTCGTCTTCGCTGTCCTGCAGAAAAGGGCCGCCGTACAGCGCCTGTGCCCGCTCGGCGGCGGCCCGCAGGGGCTCGGGCAGCGCCGCTGCGGGCGGCGTACCGACGCTGTCGGCCAGCTGTTCGAAGGCCAGGCAGTCGACCCACACCTGCTGCGGGTTCAGGCTCAGGCGGCCATGTTCCAGCAACACGGCGTCGTCGGTGCCCAGCAGTTTGCGCAGGCGGTGCAAGGCCGCCGCCAGCGCGGCGCGCGCCTTGTCGCCGTCGAGCTCGCGCCACAGGGCGAAGGCCACGGTGGCAGCCGAGACATCGCTGCCACCCGAGGCGATGACGAACATCAGCAGCTCCAGCGGCCGGCGCGCCACCTTGCCCCTGAAGGCCAGCGCCCGGCCGTCGAGTTCGATGCGCAGGCCCCCGAAGCTGCGCACCCGGATCGGCCACGGCCATTCGGCGAGGTCGGGTCGCGCCGCGACCAGACCTCGCTCGGCAATGACCTGGCGCACGAAGCCCGCCTCGACGCCGTGCTGCAAGGCCAGCGCACACACCGCGGCCGCCACTGCCGGCACGGCGCGAAAGAAGTTGAGCCAGGCCAGCTCGCGCGCGATCGCCAGGCCGCTGGACAGTTCCACCACGGCCGCCTGCTGCTCCGACGGGGCCGGCTCCGCCGCGTGGTGCAGGGCGCGCGCCAGGTGGGCCAGGCACCAACAAAAGCGCGCCTGCGAGCCACTGGACGCGCGGCCGGCGCGCTCGAAGAAGGGCACTGCCTGCAGGTAGGCCCCCTGCGCCACCTGCACCTGCCCCTCCTGCATCACCGTCACCCCCATCCAGCGCTCGGGCAACTGGCTGGCGCCGGCCAGGCGCAACGCCAGGCGGGCGTGGGTCAGCGCCTGGCGATGCCTGCCTTCCAGCACGTCCAGCCGCGAATGCAGCAGGTGCCACCACCCGGCCGGCCGCGGCAGGCGCGGGTCGAGCAGCGGCTCGGCGCGTTGCAGCGCCGCGCGGCCTTGCGCTGTGCGGCCGGCACCGAGCGCCATTTGCGCGTCCAGCAGCGCCAGCTTGAGCTCGATCACCGGCAGTGGCGCCGGGCCGGCTTCGAGCCGGCGCTGGCGCAGGGCGACGGCGCGGTCGGCGGCCTCGCACTGGTACAGCGCCTGCACGAACATGTGAAACGCCTCGTCGGCCAGGCGTGCGCCCACGGCCGGGTCGGCCAGCAGTGGACGCATCGCCAGCTCCAGCCACAGCAGACCGTCGAGGTCCATGCCGATGTGGTGGTAGCCCGCCGCGGTGAGACCGGCGCAGCAGCGCAACGGCGCCGCAATCGCCGGGTTGTCCAGCGCCGCGGCAATGGCCGCGGCGTGTGCGGCCAGCCGCGGCGCGTCCAGGGCTCGGAACCAACCGGCGATCAGCGCCCCGGCTTCGGCCAACAAGGCATCGCCGGGGTCGGCAAAGGGCGGCGCGCCGGCCGCGCCGGCGCTGACCACCGCGGCGGCGGCCTCGAAGCCGGTGTAGTCGTCGTCGGCGATGCCGATGAAGACCACCAGCGCGCTCGACGCCAGCAGCCAGCCCTGGGCGTCGCCAGCGGCGTGCAGACGCGCGGCCGCGTCACGCAGTTCGCTGCGGCCCGCGCCGAGGTCGACCCAGGCCAGCGCCAAGCCGCGGCGCAGCAGCGCCCAGGCGGCGCGTTCTTCAGTAGAGCGGCGCTTCACCGGGTGGCCGGGTCTTGAAGCGCTTGTGCACCCAGAAGTACTGCGCCGGGTGCAGGCGCACCTGCTGCTCGATGAAGGCGTTCATGTGCGCGGCGTCGGCCAACGGGTCGTCGGTGGGCCAGTCGGTCCACGGCGGCAGAAAACGCACGCGGTAACCCTGGCCGCCGGGCAGCATGTCGGCCACCACGGGCTGCACCGTCATGTTCAGACTCTTGGCCATGCGGCTGGGCGCCAGCAGCGTGGCCGCGGGCTGGCCGAAAAAAGGCACGAAGGCGGCGTCGCGCAGGCCGAAGTCCATGTCGGGCGGGTTGAAGAAGACCAGGCCGCGGCGGATGGCGCGCACGATGGCGCGTGCTCCGTCGCTGCGCGTGAAGAACTCGGCCGTGCCGAAGCGGCTGCGGCCGGCCAGCAGTGCGGCGTCGAGCACGGCGTTGCTCTGCGGCGAATAGACGTCGAAGGCGGCGCGCTGCTGGTAGAGCTGGGTGGCCATGCCGGCGATCTCGATGCCCAGGAAGTGCGGCGCCAGCCACATCACCGCACCGGGGTGGCCCTCGGCAAAACGCGGCTCCCCCTCGAACTGGATCAGGCGCTTCAGGCGTTCGCGGCTGGCATGCCAGAGCACACCGCGTTCGATCAGGCTGCGGCCCAGCCACTGAAAGTGTTCGCGCACCATCGCCGCCTGCTGCGCCGCGTTGAGCTCGGGAAAACACAGCGCCACGTTGCGCAACGCCACACGCCGCCGCGCGCCGCCCACGGCGTGCAGCAGCAGCCCGAAGGCGCGGCCCAGCAACGCCAGCAGCGGCAGTGGCAGCCAGTGCAGCAGCCATACGAGCGCCAGTAACGCGTACGCGGCCGCGTTCTTCATGCAACCGGCGCCACCCGGCGCGGTTGTTTGTAGCGGTGGTAGCCCCACAGGTACTGCGACGGTTTCTGCAGGATCACCGCTTCCATGCTGCGGTTGATGGCCAGCGCGGCCGCGGCCTCGTCGTAGCTGCCGTCGGCGGCCTTCTGCGGCAGCGCCACCGGCAGGGGCAGCGCGCGCACCACATAGCCGGCACCCTGCGGCAGGCGCTCGGTCCACAGCACCGCCACGGCGGCGCCGGTCTGCAGCACCAGGCGCGCGGCCAGTGTCATCGTGTAGGCGGGCTGGCCGAAAAACGGCACCCACACGCCCATGCCGTCGGGCGGCACCTGGTCGGGCAGCAGGCCTACGGTCTGGCCCTGGCGCAGCGCACGCAGCATCAGGCGCACGCCGGCCAGGTTGGCCGGCGCGGTGGCCAGCGCGGGGCGTGCGCGCGCCGTCTCCTCCAGTTCGCGCAGCCAGGGCTGGCGCGCCGGGCGGTAGAGCACGGTGATGGGCTGCCGTGCGCCGAAACGTTCGGCATAGGCCTGTGCCGAAACCTCGAAGCTGCCCATGTGCGGCGTCAGCAGCACCAGGCCGCGGCTGCGGGCGAGCAGGTCTTCCAGCAGCTCGGCGCCTTCCCAGCGCACCGGGTCGGCGATGGCCTGCTCGCGCGGGCGCAGCCACAGCCGCGGCAATTCCATCACCAGCCGGCCGGCGTCGGCGACGGCGGCGCGACGCTCGGCCGCGGGCACACCCGCCAGCGTGGCATTGGCCTTCAGGCGGCCGCGGTAGGAAGGTGACAGCAGGTAGGCCAGCCACCCCATCAGCCCGCCCAGGGCGTGCAGATGCCGCAACGAGCGTCGGGACAGCCAGGGCAGCAGAAAGGGCATCGTTCGTATAATCGCTGCGTCGCCGAGTTAAAGAACAACTTGCGGGGCGACGCGGACGTGAAGCATAGCCACATGGCCATGCACCCGACCGCCGGGTCGCTGGGCACCCTGCCCAGCGCCTCAACAAATCCGCTAAAGCGTTCGCCGCGGCTCCAGAGCATCTGACCAGCGACGACGCAAATCAGTGCAACTTCATTGGAGCTTTTCAAGTGGCGAACGACTTCCTCTTCACGTCCGAATCTGTCTCTGAAGGTCACCCCGACAAGGTGGCCGACCAGATCTCCGACGCCATCCTCGACGCGATCTTCAAGCAGGACCCACGCAGCCGCGTGGCCGCCGAGACGCTGTGCAACACGGGCCTCGTGGTGCTGGCCGGCGAGATCACGACCAACGCGCACGTCGACTACATCCAGGTCGCACGCGACACCATCAAGCGCATCGGCTACGACAACACCGAGTACGGCATCGACTACAAGGGCTGCGCGGTGATGGTCTGCTACGACAAGCAGAGCAACGACATCGCCCAGGGCGTTGACCATGCGTCCGATGACCACCTCAACACCGGCGCCGGCGACCAGGGCCTGATGTTCGGCTACGCCTGCGACGAAACACCCGAGCTGATGCCCGCGCCGATCTACTACGCGCACCGGCTGGTCGAGCGCCAGGCCCAGTTGCGCAAGGACGGCCGCCTGCCTTTCCTGCGCCCCGATGCGAAGAGCCAGGTGACGATGCGCTACGTGGATGGCAAACCCCACTCCATCGACACCGTGGTCTTGTCGAGTCAGCACGCGCCCGAGTACAGCCTGGGTCACAAGATGACCGAGACCTTCTACGAGGCCGTGCGCGAAGAGATCATCAAGCCCGTGCTGCCGCACGAGTGGCTGACCAAAGACACCAAGTACCTGATCAACCCGACCGGCCGCTTCGTCGTCGGCGGCCCGCAGGGCGACTGCGGCCTGACCGGGCGCAAGATCATCGTCGACACCTACGGCGGCGCCTGCCCTCACGGCGGCGGCGCCTTCAGCGGCAAGGACCCGAGCAAGGTCGACCGCTCGGCCGCCTACGCCGCGCGCTACGTGGCGAAAAACGTGGTTGCGGCTGGCCTGGCGCGCCAGTGCCAGGTGCAGGTGGCCTACGCCATCGGCGTGGCCAAGCCGATGAACGTGACGGTCTACACCGAAGGCACCGGCGTGATGAGCGACGAGCGGCTCGCCGCACTGGTGAAGGAGCACTTCGACCTGCGCCCCAAGGGCATCATCCTGATGTTGGACCTGCTGCGCCCGATCTACGAGAAGACCGCGGCCTACGGCCACTTCGGCCGCGAAGAGCCCGAGTTCACGTGGGAACGTACCGACAAAGCTGCGGCGCTGCGCGCCGCAGCCGGCCTGTAAGGCCGCCGCGCGCAAAGCGCGCGGTTTGCCGGCACGTCGTCGAAGGCTGACTTTGCGTAGCAAAGTTAAGGGGCGCCAGCCCCGGCCGTAGACAACGGAATACACGGCGAAGCCGCACTTCAAACGGGCGACAACAGTCGCCCGTCGTCGTTTCCGCCCGGCACAAGCCGCCCCCGCTGCGGCATCATCCGCAGCCCATGCCCGCCCCACCCGCGCCGATCCGCTGCCGCCACTGCGGCGCCACGCTGAGCGAACTCGCCCGCCGCGGGGGCCGCGGGCATTGCGGGCTCTCGGCCTGCCTGCAAAAGGAAGAGGCCGCCCGCATCATCGCGCTGAAGGCCACGCTGGCCACGCAGGCGCTGCAGGACGCCGCCCGCCTGCTGCCCAGCGGCCAGCCCGCAGCCACCACCGTGGTCTGGCTCGAGCCCTGCAGCCGCGCGCTCGTGGCCGTGAGCGACGACGACCGCGTCCGCCACGCGGCGCACCTGCGGCAGGTGGCGGCCGAGGGCGTGGCCATCGACCGCTCGCGGCTGGCCGAGGCCAGCGCCGACGACAGCCACCCCCAGAGCGGCCACCTCTGCAGCCACTGCGGCGGCCGCTGTTGCCAGCACGGCGCCGCCTGGCATGCCTTCATCGACATCACCGTGCTGCGGCAATGGACCGACGACCACCCCGGCCGCACGCTCGACAACGCCGTCGAGGCCTACGTCGATGCGCTGCCCACCGCGCATGTGCACGGCGCCTGCCTGTACCAGACGGCGCAGGGTTGCGCCCTGCCACGCGAGCGCCGCGCCTGGATCTGCAACGGCTACGCCTGCGCCGCCCTGCAGCAGGTGCAGGCCGAAGCCTGCCGCGACCCACGGGTCAGCGTCGTGGCGCTGACGATGCACCAGGCCCGCGTGACGCAGGCCGCGGTCGTCGGGGCCGACGGCGCGCGGGCCTTCGAACTGCGGCCGGCGCCGCCGCTGCCGTGAAGGCGCCCGGCCTCGAAGACCTGCGCCGCCACGCTGTCGCACGCAGTTTGTTCACGCCGACGACGCTGCCGCAGGCGCTGCGCCGGCTGGGCTTCGTGCAGGCCGATCCCATTCGTGCCCCGGCGCGCGCGCAGGACCTGACACTGCGCCAGCGTGTGCGCCACTACCGCGCCGGCGACCTGGAACGCCGCTACCCGAAACTCGAGATCGAGGAAGACTTCTTCGTCAACTACGGCTTCCTGCTGCGCACCACGCACACGCTGATGCATCCGCGCGAAGGTTGCAGCCCGTGGTCGGCAGCGCGCTGGAAGCAGGCGCACGCGGTGCTGGACTTCGTGCGCGAACGCGGCGTGGTGCACCCGCGCGACGTCGACGCGCACTTCCAGCATGGCAAGGCGAAAAACTGGTTCGGCGGCAGCAGCAACGCCAGCACGCAGCTGCTCGACGGCATGCACTACCGCGGCCTCGTGCGCATCGCGCGGCGCGAAGGCGGCGTACGCCTCTACGCCGCGCGCGACGTGCACGGCCCCGCGCCCGACCCCGCCGCGGCGCTGGATGCGCTGGTCGAGGTGGTGGTGGCCAAGTACGCGCCGCTGCCCGAGCTGAGCCTGAACATGCTGGCCAGCCGCGTGCGCTACGGCGCGCCGCAGTGGGCTGCGCTGTGCCGCGCCGCGCTGGCGCGCGCCAAACAGCGGCTGCCGAACGTGCGGGTCGAAGGCCTGAACTGGTTCTGGCCCGCCGGCGAAAACCCCGCCAGCAAACGCCACGCCGTCGACGATGCGGTGCGCCTGCTGGCGCCTTTCGACCCCGTGGTCTGGGACCGCCGCCGCTTCGAGGCTTTCTGGGGCTGGGCCTACCGCTTCGAGGCCTACACGCCGGCGCCGAAACGCCTGCGCGGCTACTACGCGCTACCGCTGCTGTGGCGCGAACAGGTCATCGGCTGGGGCAACCTGGCCTGGAAGGACGGCCGGCTCGACGCCGACATCGGCTTCGTCAGCGGCAGGGCGCCACGCGGTGGTTTCCGGGCCGCGCTGGACGACGAGCTGCAGCGCATGACGGCCTTCCTGGCGCCACGCTGAGCGGGCGCGGTGGCGGTTCAGTTCAACTGCCGCCGGCAGCACCCGCTGCGTGCTGCAGCAGTTCGGCATTCACCGCGTTGCGGCGCAGGAAACTTTCCTGGTAGCCCGGCGGCACGTGCGTGGCGGCCGTGTGCTGCACCCACGCCGCACCGGTGTGCCAATGCGCCGCGGCCGCAGCCGCCTGGCCCAGCGCCGCTTCCACCTGCCCGGCCACCCACCACAGCTCGGGCAGGTGGAAGCTGTCGGGCCTGCGTTCGGCCACCAGGTGCAGAGCCGTTCGATGTGCGGCCGGGCGCGCCGTGGCGCGCCCGGCGCCAGGGCGCAGGCGGCGGCGCGCACGTGGCCGGCCAGCGCCATGCCCAGGCGTTCACGTGCGCTGGCCCAGGCCGCCAGGCTGGTGGCCACGGCCTCGCCTTCGTCGGGCGGCAGCAGGCGGGTGGCAAACAGGCTGGCCATGCGGTGGTAGACGTCGTCGGGCCGGTCGATCACGGTCAGCGCCTGGCGCAGCTGGGGCAGCCCGTCGCGGCCGAGCTGGTGGGCCAGGTCGGCACGGTGCACGAGCCGCATCATGGCCAGGCCGGGTGGCAGGCCGCTGCGCTCGGGCTCCAGCAGCAGCTTCGCGCGCGCCGGCTGCCCCAGCTGCTGGAACAGCTGCGCCAGGCGGTGCTCGGCGCCGGCGGCGTCGGCGGTGGAGGCCGTGCGTTCGAACCTTGCCAGCGCCGCGTGCGCGCTGCTGCGCCAGCCAGCTGTCGACGAGGGCACCGGAGTGGAACGCGGGCGCAGACCGGATTGCATGGATGTCTCGAAGGAGCGCAGCAAAATACCGGGCCCGATACGAAGCAGCTTAGGCCGGCCGGTGTTAGCGCCGCGTTGTCGGCGCACGCACCGCCAGCACGGCGCGCGCCACCTCGGCAAAACCCTTGCCACGTTCGCCTTCGGTGATATAGGCCGGCCAGTGCTGCAGCGCGGCGGCAAAGCGGCGCAGGTTGGCCACGCCCACCGACAGCGGGAAGTGCCGGAACATCAGCTGGTCGTTGGTGCTGTCGCCGACGTAGACCCAGCGGTGGATCTCGCCCTGCAGCTCGCGGCCGAACAGACGTTGCGTCATCCACTGCGCCGCGCTCCACTTCGTGTGCTCGCCGAACCAGCCGTTGACGTGGATGCTGCTGACGGTGGCGTTCATGCCCGCGGCCCGCATCACCGCGACGACGTGTTCAATGGCCGCTGCAGGCAGCTGCGTGAACTCGCTGTGGTCGACGGCGATGTCGGTGACACGCCCGGCGCTGTCCTGCGCCAGCGTGGCGCCCGGCACTTCGCGCAGCACACGCTGCGCCGCCGCCTGCAGGCGCTGCGCGTTGGCCGCGCGCGTGGCGGCGTCCTGGGCAAATTCGGTGTGCAGCTGCGTGCCGTCGCGGACCAGCGCCACGGCGCCGTTTTCTGCCACGATGGCGAGCACGGGCCAGTCGCGCGCAAACGGCTCGCTCCAGCCCAGCGGCCGGCCGGTGATGGCCACCACCGGCACCCCCGCCGCCTGCAGCGTGTGCAGCGCGTCCAGCGCCGCGGGCTCGATGGCGCCTTCGCGTGTCAGCGTGTCGTCGATGTCGGTCATCACGCCCACGACGCAGGCCAGCTGCGACATCGGCACGCCGGCCCAGGGCCGTGATTGACCCGCATCAAGGGCCGCCGACGGGGGCTTGTGAATCATCATCAGAGGATCGTCCCACAGCCGCACCCGCCCATGACCAAGAAGACCCCCACCACGCCCACGCCGGCCCGCAAGACGGCGCGCCGTTCCGCGGCACCGCGCCGCGCCAAGGCCGGCGACGTCGTCGACACACGCAGCCCGAGTGCGATCGAACGCACGGTGGTGGACCGTGCCACGACACGCCGCGAGACCGTCGCCGCGATGGCGCTGGCTGACGTGCTGGCGCAGCATGCACGCGACGCGGGCACCGATGCCGGCCAGGCCGCCGCACCAGTCGCCGCGGCCGACGGGCTGCGCAAGATCCAGGCGCTGATCAAGGGCGCCTCGCCCGACGAGAAAAAGGCGCTGCGCCAGTTGCTCTTCGAAACGAAACCGGCCGAAGGTCCGGCTATCGACCCCGACAGCGAACTCGCGCCGCGCTGGCGCGAAGGCGGCTACCCCTACAAGAATCTGATGTCGCGGCGCAATTACGAGAAGCAGAAGTACCGCCTGCAGGTGGAACTGCTGAAGCTGCAGGCCTGGGTCAAGGAAACCGGGCAGCGCGTGATCATCCTCTTCGAGGGCCGCGACGCCGCCGGCAAGGGCGGCACCATCAAGCGCCTGATGGAAAACCTGAACCCGCGCGGCGCGCGTGTCGTGGCGCTCGAAAAGCCCAGCGACGTCGAACGCGGCCAGTGGTACTTCCAGCGCTACATCGCCCACCTGCCCACGGCCGGCGAAATCGTCATGTTCGACCGCAGCTGGTACAACCGCGCCGGCGTCGAGAAGGTAATGGGCTTCTGCAGCGACACCGAGTACGACGAGTTCCTGCGTGCCGTGCCCGAGTTCGAGCGCCACCTGGTGCGCTCAGGCGTGCGGCTGTTCAAGTTCTGGTTCAGCGTCAGCCGCGAAGAGCAGCGCCGGCGCTTCAAGGAACGCCAGGCGCACCCGCTGAAGCAGTGGAAGCTGAGTCCCATCGACCTGGCATCGCTGGACAAGTGGGACGCCTACACACTGGCCAAGGAAGCGATGTTCGTGCACACCGACACCTCGGACTCGCCGTGGACGGTGGTCAAGTCCGATTGCAAGAAGCGCGCGCGGCTGAACGCCATGCGCTACCTGCTGCACCGGCTTCCCTACAAGAACAAGGACCCGCTTGTCATCGGCCCGGTGGACCCGCTGCTGGTGGGCCGCGCCTCGCTGGTGGCCGGGCTGGCGGAGGAATTCACGCCCAGCAGCAACGCCTGATTCGCCAGGCCCGCACGAGACCCTTCCGCGCCACACGCGAAACGGGGCTTGTGGCTAGAATTCGGGTTCTCTCCGAGGAGCGTTGCAACCTTCATCACGAAGGCCAGGCTCGGAAGCTTGCAAAGCTGGGGAAGACTAACTTGTACTCAAGTTTGGGCTTCACCGAAACTTCATTGCAACCGCGCTCACCTGCACGACCCGTGTCGTGGGTGAGTGGTCCATCCGCCCCTCGTGCGTGTCGTGCAGGTCCTCAACCGCCTGGAGCCCGACCATGAATGCCGTTCTGAAACCCCTGCACACCGCCGACTACGCGGTGGCCGATCTTTCCCTGGCCGACTGGGGCCGCAAGGAAATCAAGATCGCCGAGACCGAGATGCCCGGCCTGATGGCTATCCGTGACGAGTTCACCGCCAGCCAGCCGCTGAAGGGTGCGCGCATCACGGGCAGCATCCACATGACGATCCAGACCGCCGTGCTGATCGAGACGCTGCAGGCGCTGGGCGCGCAGGTGCGCTGGGCCAGCTGCAACATCTACAGCACGCAGGACCACGCCGCCGCCGCGCTGGTGGTCCAGGGCACGCCGATCTTTGCCTACAAGGGCGAGACGCTGAAGGACTACTGGGACTACACGCACAGCATCTTCGAGTTCGGCGAAGGCGTGAAGGGCGCCCCTGCGGGCGCCAAGGGCACCGAAGCCGAAGGCCCGAACATGATCCTGGACGACGGCGGCGACGCCACGCTGCTGATGCACCTGGGCAAACGCGCCGAGACGGACCTGTCGCTGCTGGCCAACCCGGGCAGCGAGGAAGAGATCTGCCTGTTCAACGCCATCAAGGCCAAGCTGGCCGTCGACCCGACCTGGTACAGCCGCAAGGGCGCGCAGATCATCGGCGTCACCGAAGAGACGACCACCGGCGTGCACCGCCTGAACGAGATGTCGGCCGCCGGCACGCTGATGTTCCGCGCCATCAACGTCAACGATTCGGTCACGAAGAGCAAGTTCGACAACCTCTACGGCTGCCGCGAAAGCCTGGTCGACTCGATCAAGCGCGCGACCGACGTGATGATCGCCGGCAAGGTGGCCGTCGTCGCCGGCTACGGCGACGTGGGCAAGGGCTCGGCCCAGGCTCTGCGCGCACTGAGCGCCCAGGTGTGGGTGACCGAGATCGACCCCATCAACGCCCTGCAGGCCGCGATGGAAGGCTACAAGGTCGTGACCATGGACTACGCTGCCGACAAGGCCGACATCTTCGTCAGCGCCACCGGCAACAAGCGTGTCATCAGCCACGCGCACATGCTGGCGATGAAGGACGAGGCCATCGTCTGCAACATCGGCCACTTCGACAACGAGATCGACATCGCGTCGCTCGAACAGTACGAGTGGGACGAGATCAAGCCGCAGGTCGACCACGTGAAGTTTCCCGACGGCAAGAAGATCACGCTGCTGGCCAAGGGCCGCCTGGTGAACCTGGGCTGCGCCACCGGCCACCCCAGCTTCGTGATGTCGGCCAGCTTCGCCAACCAGACCATCGCCCAGATCGAGCTCTTCACCAAGAGCGATCAGTATCAAAACGGCAAGGTCTACGTGCTGCCGAAGCACCTGGACGAGAAGGTGGCGCGCCTGCACCTGAAGAAGGTCGGCGCCATGCTGACCGAGCTGAGCGACGAGCAGGCGGCCTACATCGGCGTTGCGAAGACCGGCCCCTACAAGGCCGACACCTACAGGTATTGAAGCCCCCCCCGAAGCGCCCGCGGCGCTCCCCCCAGGGGGGAGCGCCGCCAGCGGCCCGGCGCAGCCGGTTCCGCGGCGGCCGCTTGATGACGGTCCGCGCTGCGCGCTGGACCGGTTTTGCTCTCACACCGGCACGGAGGCTTCGGTGAACGCTCACGTCCCAGTCAGTTTCGAGTTTTTCCCCCCCAACACCCCGGTCGGCAGCGAGAAGCTGAAGACCGTGGTGCAGGAACTGGCGGCCGCCCAGCCCGAGTTCTTCAGCGTCACCTACGGCGCGGGCGGCTCGACGCGCGAGAAGACGCTGGCCACCGTGCGAGACATCGCGGCCATGGGCTACGAGGCGGCGCCGCACCTGTCGTGCATCGGCAGCACCGCCGAGAGCATTTCAGAGATCCTGGCCACCTACCGTGCCCAGGGCATACGCCGCATCGTGGCGCTGCGCGGCGACCTGCCCAGCGGCATGGCCACCGCAGGTGAATTCCGCTACGCGAGCGAACTGATCGAGTTCATCCGCAAGACCCAGGGCGACGACTGGCACATCGAGGTTGCCGCCTACCCCGAATACCACCCGCAGGAGCGCTACATCCGCAAGGATCTGGAGCACTTCGCGCACAAGGTAAAGGTGGGGGCCGACTCGGCCATCACGCAGTTCTTCTTCAACCCCGACGCCTACTTCCACTTCGTCGACGAGGTGCGCGCCCTGGGTGTCACGGTACCCATCGTGCCGGGCATCATGCCCTTCCACAACTTTGGCCGCATCGCGCAGATCGCGGCGCGCGACGGCATCGACATCCCGCGCTGGGTGGCGCTGAAGATGGAAGGCTACATGGACGACGCCGCCAGCATCCGCGCCTTCGGCATCGACGTGGTGACGAAGCTGTGCGAACGCCTGATCGCCGGTGGCGTGCCCAGCATCCACTTCTATGCGCTGAACCAAAGCGCGGTGACGCTGGAAATCTGCCGCCGCCTGGGTCTGGCCTGAGGCTCACGCGACTGGATTGATGCGCCGCAACAACAGCGGCGTGCGCGGCCACTTGACCCGCATCAAGTCCAGACAAAACCCTGCTGTCGTGTCAGCTTCACGTCCTTTCTTCGCCGTGCAATGGCATGCGGCCCCAAGAGGCCGAACCTCAGCACTACGGAGAAACGACATGAAGAAGCTCATCGGCATGGCCACGCTGGCGCTGGTCGCCGCAACCCCGCTCGCGTTGGCCCAGGACACCGGCAACTGGATCGTGCGCGGCCGCGCCCTGCACCTGCAGTCGGCCAACACCAACAGCGGCGACCTCAAGGCCACGCTGACCACGCTGGGCTCGTCTGAAGCCTCGATCAACGACCGCTGGCTGCCTGAATTCGACATCACCTACTTCTTCTCGCCCAACCTGGCGGTGGAACTGGTGCTGACCTACCCGCAGAAGCAGACGCTTTCGATCACCAACGTCGGCAAGATCGGCACCTTCAAGCACCTGCCGCCGACGCTGTCGCTGCAGTACCACTTCACCGGCCTGAGCGGTTTCCGCCCCTATGTCGGTGCCGGCCTGAACTACACCAACATCTCCGACGTGCAGTGGGGCGCCACCGCCCAGAGCCTGGGCCTGAACCTCAAGCGCAACAGCTACGGGCTGTCGATCGGCGCCGGCTTCGACGTGCCGATGGGCGGCGGCTGGCTGTTCAACGCCGACATCAAGAAGGTGCAGCTCAAGACCGACGTCAGCTCGTTTGGCACCAAGATCGGCACTTTGAAGGTCGATCCGACGCTGATCAGCCTGGGCGTCGGCAAGCGCTTCTGAGCTGCGTCCACTGAACGCGCCGCGGCGCGTTCAGCTGCGCTCGTGCGTTTGCGGCGGAGTACCCGGAACGGGGCGCTGCCAGGCCACGCCGTCCTCGGTGAGCACGGCGTCGAGCGGCACGTCGTGCGGCTCGGCCTGCAGCCAGGGCACGTAGCCGAAGCTGTAGGCCAGGCCCACGGTGTAGGGCCGCGGCTGCAGCGTGCCCAGCGTGCGGTCGTAGAAGCCGCCGCCGTAACCCAGGCGCACGCCGCCGTCACCGTAGCCCACGCAGGGCACCAGCAGCAGCGTCGGGTGGAACACCGGCGTGTCCTTCGGTTTCGGGATGCCGTAGGCGTCGTCTTCCATCTCGCAGCCCGGAAACCACATCTGGAAGCTGAGCTGCTTGCTCGTCTTGTCGATCACCGGCAGGCCGATGCAGCGTTCCTCGTCGGCCTCGGTCCAGCGGTACAACGCTGGCAGCGCGTCGAACTCACCCTTGATCGGCCAGTAGGCGCCGATGGCCGTGTCTTCGCGCCCCATCAGCCACACACGCAGCACTTCCTGCAGGTGCATGGCGCGCAGGTGGCGGTCGATCAGGCTCTGGCGCTCGGCCTGCAGCTGGCGCCGCAGCGTCTTCTTGTCGCGCGAGGGTTCCAGGGGCGGCATCGGGAAGCTCATGCGTATATTGTCGCGCGATGGACCCGCCGCCCTTCGTCGATCACTGCCTGGAGCTGCTGGCGCCGCTGGGCCGGGTGCACGCGCGGCGCATGTTCGGCGGCTGGGGGCTTTATGCGGACGGCCTCTTCGTGGCGCTCATCGCCGCCGACCGCCTCTACCTGAAGACCGACGCCGGCAGCCGTGAACGCTTCGCCGCCGCCAGCTGCGAGCCCTTCGTCTACAGCGCCGACGGCAAGTGTGTGACCCTGGGCTACTGGACGGTGCCGCCCGAGGCGCTGGACGCCCCCGCGCTGATGCAGCCCTGGGCGCGGCTGGCACTGCAGGCCGCACTGGCGGCTCGGGCCGCGAAGGCGACGAAAGCGACGCCGCTCAGACCAGCGTGCGCATGGGCCGCGCCGGCCAGCGCAGCAGCGCGGCCAGCCAGCCCCAGGCCTGCGGCCAAGGCGCGGCGCGGCTGAAGCTGGGCGCCGCCTGGAGCACGCTGAGCTGTGCACGCGGCCAGGCTTCGGCGATCCAGGCCGTGCCCGCCGGCAGCGCAAGGCTCTCGCCGGCCTGCAGCCAAACATCTTCGGCCGGCGCGTCGCTGCGCTTCTGGGTGACCCAGACACAGCCCGCGTCCACACGCAACCAGCGCGCCACGGCGGCGGCCGGCAGCGTGCGCGCCTGGCGCGGCTCGAGCGGCCACACCCACGGGGCCACGTCGGTGGCCCTCGGCTGATGCGGTTCTGTCATGAGCGAGTTTTTCATGTCGGTCTTTCCTGCCGGTCAATCGGCGCAGACGAAATATCGGGTAATCCCGCGCCATCGTCCAATCAGGCTTGAGACCTTGATTGATAATGAAAGCTCATGAATGCGCCACGCCACCGGCCACTCGCCGTGGGCCCGCTGCGGGCCTTCGAGGCGGTGGCGCGCCGGCTCAACTTTCGCGCCGCCGGTGAAGAGCTGCACCTCACGCAGCCGGCCATCAGCCGCCAGATCCGCGCGCTGGAAGACGAACTCGGCGCCGTGCTCTTCCTGCGCGGCACACGCCATGTCGAGCTCACCGGCCCCGGTGCGCTGCTGCTGCGCAGCGTGGCACCGCTGCTGGCGCAGCTCGACGGCAGCGTGCGCCACATCCGCAGCGCGCAACGCCGCCAGCCGGTGGGCGTGACGACCTTTGCGTCCTTCGCCTCGCTGTGGCTGCTGCCGCGGCTGGCCGGCTTCCAGAACCTGAACCCCGAGGCCGACATCCGCATCTCCGCCTACGACCACCTCGCCGACCCCGACGACCCCGACATCGACCTCGCGCTGCGCTACGGCCTGCCGGCCCAGGCACCGGCCGGCTCGACCCAGCTCTTCGGTGAACAGCTCACGCCGGTGGCCAGCCCGGCGCTGCTGCAGCGCCTGCCGCTGCAGCACGCCGCAGACCTGGCCCGCCACACGCTGTTGGAAGAGGACGACCAGCGGCCCAGCGCCGCCTACCTCAGCTGGCGCCACTGGCTGCGCCTGAGCGCCGCACCTGGGGTGGAACCGCGCGGCTGGGTCTACCTGAACTTCACCTACCAGCAGATCCAGGCCGCGCTGGCCGGCCAGGGCGTGGCGCTGGCCCGGCTGGCGCTGGTGCGCGAGGCGCTGCAGCGCGGTGACCTGGTCGAGCCCTTCGGCGTCGCTGGCCGCGTCAGCTCGCCCTACGCCTACTGGCTGGTGCGCTGGCCGGCGCGCCGTGAACGGCCGGCGCTGGCCGCCTTCGAGGCCTGGCTGCTCGACGAGGCTGCGCGCACACGTGCCGGGCTGGGTGATGAAGCCCTCACGGCGCAGCCGTCCGCATGAACCCTGGCCGCGCCCAGACCCACCCCTGCGCTAAATTCAAGACCATGCCCACCTTGCTCCGCCACGTACCCGGCTCGCTGCCCGGCCTGCGCCTCGTGCTGCGACTCACGCTGCTGTGCGCGCTGGCGGGCGCGGCGGCGCTGCACGCCGCGCCGGGCGACGACACGGTGCTGCGCGCCCGCGACGCGCTGACGAAAAAGGACGCCGCCGCGCTGGCCAGCGCGCGCACCGCCGTGAACCAGGCGCGCCACCCGCTGGCGATGTGGGTCGAGTACTGGGAACTGGGCAACCGCCTGGCCACCGCGCAGCAGCCCGAACTCGACGCCTTCTACGCGCGCTGGCGCGGCAGTTACGTCGAAGACCGGCTGCGCAACGACTGGCTGCTGGAACTGGGCAAGCGCCGCGACTGGGCCAACTTCCGCAACGAATATCCACGCTTCCGCATGAACGACGACCGCGTCGTCACCTGCTACGCGTTGCTCGCACGCCACCGCGAGGGGCAGGACGTGCATGCACCGGCGCTGGCCGCCTGGCTGGCGCAGCGCGACACCGACGAGGGTTGCTCGCTGATGGCGCGCACGCTGTTCGAGGCCGGCCACTTCACCGAAGACGATGTCTGGCTGGAGCTGCGCACCTCGGTGGAAAACAACCGCCTGCGCGCCGCGCGCGACGCCGTGGCGCTGCTCGGCGTGCCGACCTCGGCGCGCGTCGTCGATGCGCTGAACGACCCCGCCCGGTACCTGGCCCGGCCCAACGCCGGCGGCGGCAAACACGGCCACGACCTCGTCATGCTGGCGGTGATGCGCCTGGCCGCCGCCGACCCCGACCGCGCCGCCGAGCTGCTGCAATCGCCCACCTCGCACCGCCTGCCCGCCGCGCTGGAAGCCACGGCCTGGGCGCACGTGGCGCGGCAGGCGGCGCTGAAGCACCTGCCGGGCGCCGCAGAACACGCGCGCCACGCCTTCCGGCTGTGGGACCGCGCCCACCCGCCCGGCACCCAGCCGAACTGGAGCGACGAGCTGCTGGCCTGGCACGTGCGCGCCGCGCTGCGTGAAAGCGAACGCGAGCCGCGGCGCTGGGCGCTGGTCGAGCGCGCCATTGCCGCCATGCCCGCGACCGAGCAGGCACGCCCGGCCTGGGTCTACTGGAAGGCTCGTGCCCAGCAGGCCCGGGCACGGCCGGGCCCGGAAGGCGAGGCCACACGCGATGCGGCGCGCGCCGCGCTGGCCGGCATCGCCAACGCGCTGGATTTCTACGGCCTGCTCGCCGCCGAGGCCCTGGGCCAGCCCTTCGCCCTGCCCGCCGCGCCGCCCGCGCCGAGCGCCGCCGAACGCGAGGCAGCGCGCGCCCAGCCGGGCTTCGTGCGTGCACTGCAGCTCATCACGCTGGGCCTGCGCAGCGAAGGCGTGCGTGAGTGGAACTTCACGCTGCGCGGCCTGCCCGAACGTGAACTGCTGGCGGCCGCGCAATGGGCTTGCGAACGCGCGCTGTGGGACCGCTGCATCAACACCAGCGACCGCAGCCGCACCGAGATCGACGTTGCCCAGCGCTACCCGCTGGCCTTCCGCGAGCAGATCCTGGCCACGGCGCAGGCCACGGGCCTCGACCCGGCGGTGCTGTTCGGCCTCATCCGCCAGGAGTCGCGTTTCATCACCGACGCCCGCTCCGGCGTCGGCGCGTCGGGCCTGATGCAGCTGATGCCGGCCACCGCGCTGTGGACGGCGAAGAAGGTGGGCCTGCCGTTCAAGCCCGAGATGGTCACCGACCCGCAGGTCAACCTGCAGCTCGGCGCGGCCTACCTGAAACGTGTGCTCGACGACTTCGGCGGTTCGCTGGCGATGGCCGCGGCCGCCTACAACGCCGGCCCCGGCCGGCCGCGCCGCTGGCGCGCGGGCGGCGCGGTGATGGAAGCCGCGGCCAGGGCCGAGAGCATCCCCATCAACGAGACGCGCGACTACGTGCAGAAGGTGCTGGCCAACAGCGTGGCCTACGCCGCTGTCCTGGGCGCACAAGCGCCGACGCTGAAAGAGCGCCTGGGCGCGCCCATCGGCCCGCGCGCCCTGGGCGCCGCCACGCCCGACCGCGACATTCCCTGAATGCATCGAAAAGAAAACCCATGAGCAGGATCCTCGTACTCGGTGGCACCGGCTTCGTCGGCCGCGTGGTCTGCGAACACCTGGCCGAACGCAGCGCCAGCGGCCAGATCACGGTGCCGACGCGCCGCGCCGCGCACGCCAACGCCGTGCGCTCCCTGCCCACGGTGCAGGTGGTGCAGGCCGACGTGCACGACGACGACGCGCTGGCCCGCCTGGTGGCCGGCCACGACGCGGTGATCAACCTGGTGGCCATCCTGCACGGCAGCGTCGCCGCTTTCGACCACGTGCACGTGCAGCTGCCGCGGCGCCTGGCCCAGGCCTGCCAGCAGGCCGGCGTGCAACGGTTGCTGCACGTCAGCGCCTTGGGCGTGGCCAAGGACGTGGCATCGGCGCCGTCGAACTACCTGCGCAGCAAGACCGCCGGCGAACACGTGCTGGAACAGGCCGGGCCGCAGCTGACGATGTTCCGGCCCTCGGTGATCTTCGGCGCCGAGGACAGTTTCCTCAACCTCTTTGCGCAAATCCAGCGCCTGGCGCCTGTGCTGCCTCTGGCCGGCAGCGACGCCCGTTTTCAGCCCGTCTGGGTGCACGACGTGGCGCTTGCCATCGTCACCGCGCTCGACCGCGCCGACACCATCGGCAAGACCTACGAATGCACCGGCCCCACGGTCTACACGCTGTCGGAGCTGGTGCGCCTGGCCGGGCGCTGGTCGGGCCACGAAAGGCCGCAGATTCCGCTGCCCGGCTTCGTCGGCCGCTTGCAGGCGCTGGCCATGGAATGGCTGCCGGGGCCGACGCTGATGTCGCGCGACAACGTCGACAGCATGAAGCTGCCCAACATCGCCAGCGGCCAGCTGCCGGGCCTGCCGGCACTGGGCATCACGCCGACCGCGCTGGAAGCGGTGGCCCCGGGCTACCTGGGCGGGCAGCACGGGCGCGCCCGGCTCGAAAAGCTGCGCGCCGGTGCCGGGCGCGAGTAACCTGCGCCGCAGAAGACAGGAGACTGCAGACATGCATCTGGTGATCGGCAACAAGAACTATTCGTCGTGGTCGATGCGGCCGTGGGTGCTGATGAAACAGCTGGGCATGCCGTTCGAGGAACACAAGCTGCGCTTCGACTTCAACCCCGGCTCGGCCTTCCGGCGCGAACTGGCGAACTTCTCGCCCTCGGGCAAGGTGCCCGTGCTGCTGGACGACGACTTCGCGGTCTGGGACACGCTGGCCATCTGCGAATACCTGCACGACAAGTTTCCCGGCCACGGCGTGTGGCCCGAGGACATGCGCCAGCGGGCCCGCGCGCGCAGCCTGGCGGCCGAAATGCACAGCGGCTTCAGCGCGCTGCGCAGCCTGTGCCCGATGAACATCGAGGCCGCGCTGCCCGACGTCGGCGCGCGCCTGTGGCAAGAGCACAGCGCGCTGCGCAGCGATGTCGCGCGCATCGAGGGCATGTGGGCCGAGGCACTGCTGGAAAGCGGCGGGCCCTTCCTGTTCGGCGCCTTCGGTGCCGCCGACGCGATGTTCGCGCCGGTGTGCATGCGGCTGCGCACCTACGCGCTGCCGATGCCCCCCACCACCACCGCCTACATCGCCCGCGTGGCCGCCGCGCCGGGCGTGCGCGCCTGGGTGGTCGACGCGCTGGCCGAGCAGGACTTCCTCGACTTCGAGGAACCCTACCGCAAGCACCCCTGAGCCGGCCGGCACAACGGTGTGATGGCGCAGTGCCGCTGAAGCTCTACGTCGTCGGCGGCGCGGTGCGCGATGCACTGCTGGGCCTGCCGCACGCCGACCGCGACTGGGTCGCCGTGGGCGCCACGCCCGAGGAACTGCTGACCCTCGGCTACAAGCCGGTCGGCAAGGACTTCCCGGTGTTCCTGCACCCGCAAACCGGCGAAGAGGTGGCGCTGGCACGCACCGAGCGCAAGACCGCGCCCGGCTACCGCGGCTTCGTCGTCCACGCCGCGCCTGGCGTGACGCTGGAAGAAGACCTGCTGCGCCGCGACCTCACCATCAACGCCATCGCGCAAGCCGAGGACGGCGCGCTGATCGACCCCCACGGCGGCCAGCGCGACCTGGCGGCACGGGTGCTGCGGCATGTCTCCGAGGCCTTTGTCGAAGACCCGGTGCGCCTGCTGCGCACAGCAAGGCTGGCGGCGCGTTTCCCCGACTTCACACTCGCACCCGAAACCGCGGCGCTGCTGCGGCAGATGGTCGATGCCGGCGAGGTCGACCACCTGGTGCCCGAACGTGTGTGGCAGGAACTTTCGCGTGGCCTGATGGCGCAGCGCCCCAGCCGCATGTTCGAGGTGCTGCGCCGCTGCGGCGCGCTGGCACGCCTGCTGCCGGAGGTGGAACGGCTGTGGGGCGTGCCCCAGCCGCCGGCGCACCACCCCGAAGTCGACACCGGCCTGCACCTGATGCTGGTGCTGGACGAAGCCGCGCGCGAACAGGCCCCGCTGCCGGTGCGCTGGGCCTGCCTGTGCCACGACCTGGGCAAGGGCACGACGCCGCGCGAGCAGTGGCCACGCCACATCGGCCACGAAGGTCGCAGCGCCAGGATGGCTGCGGCGTTGGCCGACCGTCTGCGTGTGCCCAACGCCGACCGCGAACTGGCCGACGTGGTGGCGCGTGAACACGGCCACGTGCACGCCAGCGGCACGCTGGGCGCGGCGGCGCTGGTGCGGCTGTTCGAGCGCTGCGACGCACTGCGCCGGCCCGAACGTTTCCTGCAGGTGCTGCAGGCCTGCGCCTGCGACGCCCGCGGCCGTACCGGGCTCGAGGACCGGCCCTACGAACCCGCGGTGCGCCTGCCGGCGCTGCTGGCTGCGGCGCGCGGCATCGACACCGCTTCGGTGGCCGCCGCCGCACTGGCGCAGGGCCGCCAGGGGCCCGACATCGGCGCTGCGGTGCACGCGGCACGCACCGAGGCGGTGGCCGCCCGGTTGGCCACCGGCTGAACGCCCCCAGGCCCGGGCGCGCCTGCTGGCCCGGTTCGCGCGCCAGCAGCGCGGCCCGTCCGAGCGTAGCGATGGCCGAGGCGTGATCGCCCGCCAGGCGCAACGCGGTGGCCAGGCGGTTCAACGCGTCGCACCCGCCGGCCCGCGCCATGCCAGGGCCTGGACGGATTCGGGGGGGGGTGACGGGGTTCATCGATGGCAGCCGCACCTCACCGCAGGGCAAGGCGTGCGCCGGGCTGCGGCGGCGCTCGAGAGGACAGCCGGCGCCTCAGGCCGGCGCGGCCTGGCGGCGCGACAGACCCCAGAGCCCGACGAAAGTCAGTGCCCCGTTGAGCACCAGCAGTTCCAGCCCCAGCTGCCAGGCGCCGAACAGCGCGCGCTGGTTGACGTCGATCAGCCAGCACAGCGCCGGCGCGGCCAGCGCCACCAGCGGCACCCAGCGGTCGTTCACGGCACGCTGCGTCAGCACGCCGAAGGCAAACAGGCCCAGCAGCGGGCCGTAGGTGTAGGCCGCGATCTTCAGGATGAGGCCGATCATGCTCGGGTCGTCCAGCGCCTTGAAGCCCATCACCAGCGCCATGAAGAGCGCCGCGAAGCCCAGGTGCACGCTGTGGCGCACACGGGTGCGTCTGGCCTCGTCCCAGTCGGCGCGCTTGTGCAGGCCCAGCAGGTCGATGCAGAAGCTGCTGGTGAGCGCGGTGAGTGCGCCGTCCGCGCTGGGGAAGAGTGCCGAGATCAGCGCGATGACGAAGAGCACCTGAACGGCCACCGGCAGGTAACCCAGCACCACGGCCGGGAAAAGGCGGTCGCCCGCCACCTGCAGCCCCACCGTCGGTGCAAACAGCGCCAGCAGCCCGCCGAGGTAGAGGAAAAGCGAGACCACCGCCAGCAGCACGAGCGAGAGCAGGACGACGTTCTTCTGCGCATCGCGCAGGCGCTTGACCGAGATGCTCTTCTGCATCATCTCCTGGTCCAGGCCCGTCATCGCGATGGCGATGAAGGCGCCGGCGACGACCTGCTTCAGCCACCAGGTCTTGGCCTGCGGGTCGGTGCCGAAGACGGTGGCGAGGCTGCGCTCCTGCATCTGCGCCAGGCTGCCGGCCACCGTCAGGTCCAGCCTTTGCAGCAGGAAGCCGGTGCACACCATCAAGCCCAGCAGCATGCCGGCGGTCTGCAGGGTGTCGGTGTAGACGATGGTGCGCACGCCGCCTTCCACCGTGTACAGCAGCACCATCAGCAGGATGACGGCGGCGGTCAGCCAGAACGGCATGCCGAAGCTGTCGAGGATGGTGTCCTGCAGCACACGCACCACCAGGTACAGCCGCGCCGTGGCGCCCAGCGTGCGCGAGACGACGAAGATGGCCGCGCCGGTGCGGTAGCTGCGCGGGCCCAGGCGGTGCTCGAGGTAGCCGTAGATCGACGTCAGGCCGTGGCGGTAGTACAGCGGCAGCAGCACGAAGGCCACCACCAGGTAGCCCAGCACGTGGCCGAGCACGATCTGCAGGTAGCTGAACTGCGTCAGCCCCACTGCGCCGGGCACGCTGATGAAGGTCACGCCCGACAGCGAGGTGCCCACCATGCCGAAGGCCACCAGCAGCCAGGGGCTGTTGCGGCTGCCGATGAAAAACGCCTCGTTGTCGGCACGGCGCGAGGTCCACCAGGCCACGCCCAGCAGCAGCGCGAAGTAGCCCAGCACGAAGGCCAGCAGGACGGGGGCCGACATTCGACCGCGCGCGCTAGAGAAGCATGCCGATGAGCATCGCGATCACGCTCAGCACCACCGAGCTGGCGAAGGGCAGATACCAGTCGCGCCCGCGCAGGCGGAAGCTGAAGTCGCCCGGCAGCTTGCCCAGCCCGATCTTGCGCAGCCAACCCTGCAGGCCGTTGAAGACCAGGCAGGCGAGCAGGAAGACGAGCAGCCAGCGCATCGCGTCAGGTGCGCGTCACAGCGTATGCATGCGGTCGCCCGCCGCGAAGCCCAAGAGGTCGAGCGTGACGCCGCGGCCCAGCGCCAGCACCTTGAAGAGTTCACCCATCTCGTGTTCGTTGATCAGCTTCTGCGCCCCGGCGCGTTCCCGCAGGTCGGCCTGCTGCAACAGCTCGACGAGACCGCAGTTGAACAGGAAACGCGCCTGGCTGGTGTAGCCCAGCACGTCCATGCCGGCGTCCTGCGCGGCCAGTGCGATGCCGGTGAAGTTGACGTGCGCTGTGATGTCCTTGTCGCCGACGTCGGTCAGCGGGTCGGTGTCGGCCAGGTGCGCGCGGTGGCACATCAGCGTGCCACCCGTGCGTTGCGGGTGGTAGTACTCGGCCTCGGGAAAGCCGTAGTCGATGAAAAATGCCGCGCCGCGCTGCAGGCGCTCGGCCAGGCTGCGCACGAAGGCTTCGGCCTGGGGGTGGATCTCGGTCACGGTACCAGGCACAAAAGGGCCGTCGACGGGCGGGCGCAGCGCGGTCGGCCGGTCGGCCCAGGCGAAGGCGCCGTCCTGCGCCACGACGCCGCGTTCGTGCCAGGCGCCGCCGTCGAAGTGCAGCAGCTGCACCGGCATCGCGTCGAGCACCTCGTTGCCCACCACCACGCCGTGCAGCGTGTCGGGCCAGGCGTCGAGCCATTGCACACGTTCGCCGAAGGGCGCCAGCCGCACCGCCTGGCGTTGCCGCAAGGCGCCCGAGACGTCGACGATGGCGTAACACCGCACACGTTCGCCCAGGGCGATGAGCAGCTGCTCGGCCAGCGCGCCCGAGCCAGCGCCGAACTCGAACACCGTGTCGGCCGCGGCGGCGTTGAGCGCCTGCGCCACCTGGCGCGCCAGCGTGCGGCCGAACAGCGGGCTCAGCTCGGGCGCGGTGACGAAGTCGCTGCCCGAAGACGGCAGGGCGCCGAACTGCCGGCTGCCGCGGGCGTAGTAGCCCAGGCCGGGCTCGTAAAGCGCCAGCGCCATGACGCGGTCGAAGGGCAGCCAGCCCCCCGCCTCGACGATGGCGCGGCTGATGCGCTGCGCGATGGCCGTGTGCGGGCGGATGGAAGGGCGCGCCGATAGACTCGGTGCCCCGGGTGCTTGCATCCGCGCCATTGTAGAAACCGCCCAACCCCCTCGCCGGCCGCCGCAGCGCGTGCAGCCGGCCCGCACCGCGCCCATGGAATCCCTTCCCGTCGTGCTCGTCACCGGCGCCGCCCAGCGCATCGGCCGCGAGATCGCCCTGCACCTGGCCGCCAGCGGCTGGCGCGTAGGGGTGCACTACCGCACTTCGGTGGCCCCTGCCGAAGCGACGGTGGCCGCGATCCAGGCCGCCGGCGGCACCGCGCAGGCCTTCGCCGCCGACCTGGCCGACGAGGCCGCCTGCAACGCCCTGGTGCCCGCCGTGCGCGCCGCCTTCGGCCGCGCCGACGCGGTGGTCAACAACGCCTCGCTTTTCGAGTACGACGACGTGGCCAGCTTCAGCGCGGCGCGCATGGAAGCGCACTGGCGTGCCAACACCCTGCCGGCCATCCTGCTGGCGCGTGCGCTGCATGCGGCCGTGGGCGAAAGCGCGACCGGTTGCGTCGTCAACATTCTCGACCAGAAGCTCTGGAACCCCAACCCCGACTACCTGAGCTACACGCTCAGCAAGGCGGCGCTGGAAGCCGCCAACACGCTGCTGGCGCAGGCGCTGGCGCCGCGGGTGCGGGTGTGTGGCGTGGCGCCGGGGGTGACGCTGCTGTCGGGCGAGATGTCGGGCGCCGAGTTCGACGCGTCGCACACGATGACCCCGCTGCAGCGCAGCTCCACGCCCGCCGACGTCGCTCGCGCCGTGCGCTTCCTGCTCGAATCCCCCGCCATCACCGGCACCACGCTGCTGGTCGATGGCGGCCAGCACCTGCAGGCCCAACCACGGGACGTGATGTTCATGGCCCGTGAACTTCCAGGACGCGCGACGTGATGTTCCTGGCCTGCGAAACGAAAGCCCCCTGATGCAAAGCCTGCTGAACCACCCGCGCCTGATGGACTGCCGGCGCCTCTTCCTGCGCAACTACGCGGTGTGGATCAACATCGGTGTGCACGACTTCGAGAAGAAGGGCGAGCAGCGCGTGCTGATCAACGTCGACCTTTACGTGCCGCTGGCGCTGTCGACGCCCAAGGACGACAAGCTCGACGAGGTGCTGGACTACGACTTCATCCGCCGCACCATCATGGCCCGCGTGGCCCACGGCCACATCCACCTGCAGGAGACGCTGGCCGACGACGTGCTGGCGCTGATGCTGGCCCACCCGCAGGTGCGCGCGGCGATGGTGTCGACCGCCAAGCCCGACGTCTATCCGGACTGCGACGCCGTGGGCGTGGAAGTTTTCGGTCTGAAGGAAGAAAAATGAACCCCAAGCTCACTTCGTTCGCTACCCCCCGAGGGGGCTCAGCGCCTTTCGGGCGGCCGTGCAGGCGCTGCGCATGAACGACCTGACCGACATGGCCGCCATCGCTGCGGCCACACCGGCGCCGCTGAAGGACACGCGCAAGGCCGACTTCGAGGCCAACAAGCTCAGCAAGCGCCTGCACCACCAGGTGGGCCTGGCCATCACCGACTTCAACATGATCGAGGCCGGCGACAAGGTCATGGTCTGCCTGTCAGGCGGCAAGGACAGCTACACGATGCTCGACATCCTGCTGTCGCTGCGCAAGCGCGCGCCCATCCACTTCGACATCGTCGCCGTCAATCTCGACCAGAAGCAGCCCGGCTTCCCCGAGCACATCCTGCCGGCCTACCTCGAAACGCTGGACATCCCCTTCCACATCGAGAACCAGGACACCTACAGCATCGTCAAGAAACTGGTGCCCGAGGGCCAGACGATGTGCAGCCTGTGCAGCCGGCTGCGCCGCGGCGTCCTCTACCGCGTGGCAGGTGAACTCGGGGCGACCAAGATCGCGCTGGGCCACCACCGCGACGACATGGTGGTGACGATGCTCATCAACATGTTCTTCGGCGGGCGGCTCAAGGGCATGCCGCCCAAGCTGGTCAGCGACGACGGCAGG
The DNA here is from genome assembly GCA_038205425.1 of Burkholderiales bacterium. Taxonomy (GTDB): domain Bacteria; phylum Pseudomonadota; class Gammaproteobacteria; order Burkholderiales; family Burkholderiaceae_C; genus Rubrivivax. The sequence goes on from JBBRBW010000003.1 coordinate 74,090, forward strand.
AACGTCGTCATCCGCCCGCTGGCCTACGTGGCCGAGACCGAGATCGAGAAGTGGGCGCGCCACCGCCAGTACCCCATCATCCCGTGCACACTCTGTGGCAGCCAGGACAACCTGCAGCGTGTGCAGGTGAAGAAGATGCTGCGCGAGTGGGAACGCCAGTACCCCGGCCGCAGCGACAACATGCTGCGCGCGATGGGCCATGTCGTGCCTTCGCACCTGATGGACCGGAAACTCTTTCCCTTCACGACGATCCAACCCTCCGGTGTGGCTGACCCGGCGGGTGACATGGCCTTCGACGAAGAACCCTGCGCCCCGCCGGCCACTGCCAGCGCCGTGCATTGGCAGGCGGCCGCGCCCCGCGAAACCCAGGAGTGATTCATGCAGAACCCCTTACGGATGCACCGCCGGCTGTTGCTGGCGGGCTGCGTGGCCGGCGCTGCCGTGCTGGCTGGCTGTGCCACGGTGCGCAGCGTGACGAGCGAGGTCTCGAGCTTCGGCGATTGGCCGGCTGGGCGTGTGCCCGGCAGCTACGCCTTCGAGCGCCTGCCGTCGCAGCAGGCGCAGGCGCAGGAGAGCGAACGCCTGGAGGCCGCCGCCGTCGGCGCGCTGGCCAAGGCGGGTTTCAAGCCGGTTGAAGCCGGCAAGGAACCCGAGGTGCTGGTGCAGGTGGGTGCGCGCGACAGCCGCTACGTCGTGCAGCCCTGGGACGACCCGCTGTGGTGGCGCGGCGGCTTCGGCTACTGGCGCCATGGCCCCTGGGGCTCGCCGCGCTGGGCGATGGGCATGCAGTACGACTTTCCGCGCTACCAGACCCAGATCGGCATGCTGCTGCGCGACCGCACCAGCGGCAAGCCACTGTACGAAACCCGCGCTGTCACCGAGAGCAACGTGCGCGCCGACAGCGCCACGCTGGGCGCACTGTTCGAGGCCGCGCTGATGGACTTTCCACGCCTGGGCATGAACCCGCGCCGGGTGGTGGTGCAGTTGCCGGCGCCCTGAGCTCCCGGGGGGCGAGGCACGGCGCTGGCCAGCGCTGAAGGCGTTGCACCGCCGCAGTTCGCCGCGCCAGCGTGGGCGACGCCGCGGCCACGTCGGGCGCCGCGCTCAGCGGGCCAGGCGCTGCAAGGGTGGCGTGTGCGCCAGGCCGATGCTCAGCCAGACCGCGACGCTGAAGTACAGCGTCATCCACACCACTTCCGACTTCCAGTCGTGCCAGCTGTGCGAGACAACCCAGCGCACCGAGGCATCGACCAGCCCCTGCGCCACGCCGAGGTAGGCGCGCCCGCTGGCCTCGTCGGCCACCCAGCGCGCCCAGTACATGGGCACGTCGACACCGAACATGTAGACCACGTAGGCCAGACCGGCGGCGCAGCAGGCCGCCAGCAGGGGCCGCGCCTCGCGCCGGCAGCGCGGCCACAGGATCGCCAGGCTGGCCACCAGCAGCGCCGCGCACAGGCCCCAGATCGACTCCTCGACGACGTGGCCGAAGTTCGACGTCGTCAGCACCGCGTGCCACGAGAAGAGCTCGGCCAGCGCGATCAGCGGCACCACCCAGCGCGACACCCGCAGCCCCGCGGCGCTGCCGGTGGCCTGCGAGACGCTGCGCAGCAGCAGCGCCCACTGCGCGGCGAAGCACAGCTCGGCCACGGTGGCCACGGTGCGCCCGACCACGACGCTGGACAGCCAGCTGTCGAACAGGCACAGACGCTGCACGTCGAACACCGGCAGCACCGAGCGGTAGGCGCAGCCCAGCACGTAGCCGGCCGAGAGCAGCAGTTGCAGACGCTGGAAGGACCAGGCCGCCGGCGGCTGCCCGGCATGGCGGCGCTGCAGCACGGCGGCCGACAGCGCCCAGGCCAGCACGTTCAGCGCCGCCACCGTGCACAGCAGCATCCACCAGTTCAGTGTGTCGGCGGGCATGGCAGGGCTCAGGGGGTTCGCGGCAGCACCGCGCTTCGGCTCTCAGTGCCCCTTCTTCGGCCGGCCGATCTTCACCGGCTCTAGCGCGGCCAGCGCAGCGATCAGCGCCGCGCCGTCGAGCGCGGCCAGGGCGTGCAGGCCGGCACGCAGCAACTCGCTCTTCTTCGCCTCGCGATGAGCCGCCAGGGCCCGCGCCTTGAGCGTGGCGATGAGGGCAAAGTCGGCCTCGGGCATCGTGAAACCGTCGCGCACCAGCAGCGCCTGCACTTTGGGCGGCTTCTTCGGCGGCTTGGCGGGCTTGGCCGCCTTCGGCGCGGCCTTGGCGACGGGGGCCGCGGCAGGCCTGGCCGGCCTGGCCGGCTTGGCAGGCTTCGCAGCCTTGGCAGGCTTGGCCGCGGCAGCCGGCGCCTTGCGGGCCCGGGCGGGCCGGGTCGCGGTCAGGGGCTCGGTGGGGGCCGGCTCGTCTGCGGCGGGGCTGACGGTGGGGCTGACGGTGGGGCTGACGGTGGAGCTGACGGCGGCCGAGGGGATCTTCCGGGTGGTGGGCATGGCTGGAATGGGCATCGTTAAATGTATAAATAGTTTATATGCTTAATGCAGGAGGGCACAAGACTGATTGCACCCTGATGCACCGCGGCGGACTGCCGCCATCGACAGTGATCCGCCTCGCCGTGTCGTGCAAAGCGTCAAGCCGGGCGGCAGGTACTGCGGCCGGGCCAGCAATAGCATCGAGAGCCCGTCTTGCGGGTCGACGCCGAAGCAGGCGTTACAGCCGCTGTTCCAGCCGTGGGCGCAGGCGCAGCCGATGAGCCCCGACGCGCGGCCGGCCGCGGCCGCGGGCCAGATCAGCGCGCCGGCCGGCGCCGCGCCGGCGCAGCGGCCGGCTCCGGCGCTGCGTCCATCGTCGCCAGCAACCGCTGCCGCCCTTCCAACACATGCCGGCCGGCCAGCGTTCGCGCCCGGGCCCCGGCGCCGGCGGCGATGGCCTCGTAGATCGCGCGATGCTCGCTGTTCGAGCGCCGCATGTTGCCCGCAGCGTCGAAGTAGCGGCGGCGGAAGAGGTGCAGTTCCTTGACGTAATCGTCGTAGGCCTGATGGGCGCGGCGGTTGCCGCCCAGCTCCAGGATCAGCGCGTGGAAACGCAGGTTCACGGCGTAATAGCGTGTGCCGTCGCCGCGCTCGCACATCTGGTCCATCTGCGCCAGCAGCTGCTCGAACTCGGCGCGGTGCACCGCGTCCAGCTGTCCGGCGGCCTGTTCCGCGGCATGACCGAAGAGCAGTGCACGCAGCTCGTAGATCTCCAGCATCTCGCGCACCGAGATCTGGCGCACGAAGACACCGCGGTTGGGCACCGCCGTCACCAGGCCGATGCCGGTGAGGATGCGGATGGCCTCGCGGATGGGGCCGCGGCTGGTGCCCATGCGCAGCGCCAGTGCGGCTTCGTTGAGGCGTTCGCCGGGCGCCACCTCGCCGCTGTGGATCAGCGCCTGCAGCTGGTCGGCGATGGTCTGGGCCAGGCCCGGCGGCGCAGGCGGGGCGGTCGCAGCGGGGTCTTGAGCGCGGGTGGCCATGTCCCCCGGATGCTAGCGCGCGGCCCGGGGCGCGCCGACGAAGCCGCCCTAAGTGTTTGCGATAGCCTCAAAAGTGTTGACACTTTGACCACCCCGCCAAGACACTTGCCCGCTCGATTTCCTGCCCGGCCGCTGCCATGCCCCACCTGCCCGCTTCACCCGCGCTGGCGCGTTTCCGCGTCATCGACCTCACCCAGGTGCGTGCCGGCCCCACCGCCTGCCGCCAACTCGCCGACTGGGGCGCCGACGTCATCCAGGTGCAGATGCCCGAGCACATGCGCGGCGACGACACACTGGGTGGCCAGGACGGTTCCGACTACCAGTACACGCACCGCAACAAGCGCAGCGTGACGCTGAACCTGAAAGAGCCCGAGGGCATCACCGCGCTGAAGAAGCTGATCAACACCGCCGACGTGGTGGTCGAGAACTTCCGCCCCGACGTCAAGTTCCGCCTCGGCATCGACTACGAAACGCTCGCCGCCGACCACCCCGGTCTGGTCTACGCCAGCATCTCGGGTTTCGGCCAGAGCGGCCCGCTGGCCGAGCGCCCCGGCTTCGACCAGATCGCGCAAGGCATGGGCGGGCTGATGAGCGTCACCGGCCTGGCCGGCCAGGGCCCCGTGCGCGTGGGCATCCCGATCGCCGACCTGTGCGCCGGCATCTTCGCCGCGCAGGGTGTGCTGGTCGCTCTGCTGGAACGCGAGGTCAGCGGCCGCGGCCAGTGGGTGCAGAGCTCGCTGCTGGAATCGATGGTCTACATGATGGACTTCCAGACCGCGCGCTGGCTGGTCGACGGCGAGGTGGCCGGTCAGGCCGGCAACTTCCACCCCACGAGCATCCCCACCGGCGTCTACAAGGCGCGCGACGGCTACATGAACATCGCCGTCTTCGGCAGCAAGATCTGGGAGCGTTTCTGCCACACGCTGGGCGCGCCGGAGTGGATCACCGACCCGCGCTTTGCCGACAAGCCCAGCCGCAGCGTCAACCGCGATGCACTGAACGCCGCCATCAACGAACACCTGGCGCACCACGACCGAGACCACTGGATCGAACGCTTCAACAACGACGGCGTGGCCTGCGGCCACATCAACAGCATGGACGAGGTCTTCGCCGAGCCGCAGGTGCAGCACCTGGGCATGGTGCAGGACGTGGTGTCGAACCGCCTGGGCCCGCAGCGCCACGTCGGCCAGCCGATGACGCTGGAGCGCACGCCGAGCAAGCTGGTGCGCGCGGCGCCGCGGCGCGGTGAACACACCGAGGAAGTGCTGGGCGAACTGGGCATGACGGCGGGTGACATCGCGCAACTCAAGACAAGAGGCGTTTTCTGATGCAGACCTCGAACACCGGCGACTACGTTTCGCCCACCGAGCGCGTCCAGGTGCGCCTGGAAGGCAGCGCGCTGCACATCGTCTTCAACAACCTGGCGCGCCACAACGCGCTGTCGGTCGACATGTGGGGCGCCGTGCCCGCGCTGCTGAAGCAGGCCGAGCACGACGAGCGGGTGCGCCTGGTGGTCTTCAGCGGCGCCGGCGAGAAGGCCTTCGTCTCGGGCGCCGACATCTCGCAGTTCGAAGACCAGCGCGCCGCCAAAGAGGCCGTGAAGGTCTACGAGAGCCTGGCCGAAGACGCGCTGATGGCCATCTACCGCGTCACCAAACCCACGCTGGCCTGCATCCGCGGCTGGTGCATCGGCGGCGGCGTGAACGTGGCCATCAGCTGCGACATCCGCATCGCCGCCAGCGATGCGGTATTCAGCATCCCGGCCGCGCGCCTGGGCCTGGGCTACCGCTACTCGGCGCTGAAGAACCTGGTCGACCTGGTCGGCGTCGGGCCGGCGAAAGACCTCTTCTTCACGGCGCGCCGCATCGACGCCGCCGAGGCGCTGCGCATCGGCCTCGTCACGCGCACCTGCGCGGTGGAAGACCTGGCCGCGCTGCTGGCCGAGTACACCGGCAGCATCGGCGACAACGCGCCACTGACGGTGATGGCCGGCAAGGCCATCATGGGCGAGATCCTCAAGCCCGGCCCCGAGCTCGACATGCAGCGCTGCCGCGACTTGATCCTCGGTTGCTTCGAAAGCGAGGACTACGCCGAAGGCCGCCGCGCGTTCATGGAAAAGCGCCGGCCCGTGTTCCAGGGCCGCTGAAGTGACGCCCCCAAGCTCGCTCGCGTTCGCTACCCCCCGAGGGGGCCGCCCGTCAACGGCCCGGCAGAGCCGGTTCCGTGGCGGGAAGCTTGGGTTCGACCTGGTGCGTCACCTGCTGCGGGTGCATCGGCCCGGCGTAGACAACTGAGACAGAAAGAGACCCTCGCGATGAAGTCCTACGCCCTGCGCGTCGAAGGCACACAGGCCGTGCTGCAAGCCGTCGATGCGGCCATGCCCGCGCCCGGCCCCGGCCAGGTGCTGTTGAAGATGCACGCCGCCGGCCTGAACCGCGGTGAATTCATTCCCGGCGGCCTGATCAAGGGCAACAACTCCAAGCCCGCCGGCATCGAAGGCGCGGGCGAAGTCGTCGCGCTGGGCGCGGGGGTCACCGGCCTGCAGGTTGGCGCGCGCGTGATGGGCCGCTGCCCCGGCGCCTTCTCCGAGTACGCCGTGATGGACGTGCGCGAGGTGATGCCGGTGCCGGCCGGCCTGTCGATGGTGGAGGCCGCCGCGGTGCCGCTGAGCTTCCTGGTCGTGCACGACATGCTGGTGCTGCAGGGCCAGCTGAAGGCCGGTGCATGGTTGCTGGTGACGGGTGTGTCGTCCGGCGCCGGCGTGGCCGCGCTGCAGGCCGCCAGGGCGCTGGGCGCAAAGGTCATCGGCACCTCGGGCGCGGCCGAGAAGCTGGACAAACTGAAGGCGCTGGGCCTGGACGTGGCGCTGAATACCCGCGCACCCGACTTCGCTGCCGCGGTGATGGAAGCCACCGGCGGCCACGGCGCCGACCTGGTGGTCAACACCGTCGGCGGCTCGGTCTTCGCCGAGTGCATCCGCTGCATGGCCTTCGAGGGGCGCATGGCCATCGTCGGTTACGTCGACCGCCAGTTGAACGCCGAGATCGACCTGCAGGCCCTGCACGTCAAGCGGCTGACGCTGTTCGGCGTCTCGAACAAGCAGCGCAGCGCCGAGCAGCGCGCCGCCGGCGTGCCGGCTTTCGTCGAGCAACTGCTGCCGGCCTTCGCCGACGGCCGCATCCGCCCGCTGGTCGACCGCGTCTTCGCCTTCGACGCCCTGCCCGCGGCGCAGGCCTACATGGAGGCCAACCGCCACCTCGGCAAGATCGTGCTGCAGATCGCCGCCTGAACTTCCCGCCCCCGCCGCATGCGCCGCAGAGCGCGCCGGCGCCCCCTTTCCCGACCGACGACAGGAGACCTCCGATGAGCTTCAAGACGACCCCGAAGGCGCCCGCACGCCGCATCACCATGGCCGCCGCGGCCGGCCTGTTCGGCCTGCTGGCCAGCAGCGGCAGCGCATGGGCTCAGGCCTGGCCCAACAAGACAGTGCGCGTGGTCGTCGGCTTTGCGCCCGGTGGCGCGGCCGACTACGTGGCGCGCGCCATCAGCGACCCGCTGTCCAAGGTGCTCGGGCAATCGGTGGTGGTCGAGAACCGGGCCGGCGCCGGCAGCAGCCTGGCCGCCGACTTTGTCTCCAAGGCGCCGGCCGACGGCTACACGCTGCTCATCGCCAGCCCCAGCAGCGTCTCGGTGAACCCGACGCTGAACCCCAAGCTGACCTACATGAAGGACCTGATGCCAGTGACGCTGGTGACGACTTCGCCGCTGGTGGTGGCGGTGAACCCCAAGGCCGGCATCAACACGTTGCAGGAACTGATCAACACGGCGAAGAAGTCACCGGGCATGCTGAACTACACCAGCTCGGGCAACGGCTCGGCGCCGCACCTGGGCGCCGCGCACTTCAGCAGCGTGGCCGGGGTGCAGATGGTGCACATCCCGTACAAGGGCGGCGCACCGGCGATCCAGGCCGTCGTCGCGGGCGACGCGCAGCTGACCTTCGGCACGCCGCCCTCGGTGCTGCCGATGGTGACCGCGGGGCGGCTGAAGGCGCTGGCCGTCACCAGCGTCGCCGCCTCGCCATTGGTGCCCGGCGTGCCCGCCGCCGCCGAGTCCGGCCTGCCGGGCTACAGCATGTCCTTCTGGTACGGCTTCTTCGCGCCCGCGGGCACACCGCCAGAGGCCGTCAAGCGGCTTTTCGAGGCCGTGCGCGAGGTGATGCAGCGCGCCGACGTCAAGGCCGCGCTGGCGCGTGAAGGCACTGAGGTGGCGCTGTCGAAATCGCCCGAGGACTTCGCGGCCTTCCTCGCCGAGGACAGCCGTTTCTGGGCCAAGCTGGTCAAGGACTCGGGCGTCAAGTCCGACTGACGCCCGACGTCGGGCAGGGGCAGGCGCGGCAGCGAGGCGACCACGGCTGTCCAGCGACGACAATCGGCGCCGGCCGGACTCCCCGGCGCCGATGATCGTTTCCTGCCCGCACCCATGACCGACGCCCGCGCCCTGCTGCTGACCGACGTGGTGGACAGCACCCAGCTGTCCGAGACGCTGGGCGACGCGGTCATGGCGGGCGTGTGGGCCGCGCACGACCGCGCCGCGCGCGACCTGCTGCCGCCCTGGCGCGGCCGCGAGATCGACAAGACCGACGGCATGCTGTTGCTCTTCGAGGCCGCCGCCGACGCCGTGCAGTACGCGCTGGCCTACCACCGCGCGCTGGCCGCGCTGCCGGTGCCGTTGCAGGCACGCGCCGGGCTGCACGTGGGGCCCGTGATCCTGCGCGAAAACAGCGCCGACGACGTGGCGCGAGGCGCCAAGCCGCTGGAGGTCGACGGCCTGGCCAAGCCCACCGCGGCGCGCGTGATGTCGCTGGCCCGCGGCGGCCAGACGCTGCTGACGCCCGAGGCGAGGCAGGCCGTGGGTGAAATCGCGCTGCCGATGCAGTCGCACGGCCATTGGGTGATGAAGGGCGTGTCGGAGCCCATCGAGCTCTTCGAGGCCGGCCCGGACGCTGCCACCTTCGCCGCGCCGCGCGACAGCGAGAAGGTCTACCGAGTGGTGCGGGTCGGCGAACGCTGGCTGCCGGCGCGCGAGATCCCGAACAACCTGCCGCAGCAGGCCACGTCCTTCATCGGCCGCGAGCGTGAGCTCGACGAGCTGAAGGCTGCGCTGGGCCAGTCGCGACTCGTCACGCTGCTGGGCATGGGGGGCCTGGGCAAGACGCGCCTTTCGCTGCAGGTGGCGGCCGAGCTGATGGCCGAGTTCCCGGACGGTGTCTGGTTCCTCGACCTCTCGCCCATCCGCGACCCCGCGCTCGTCGTCGGCGAGGCGGCGCAGGTGCTGGCGGTGCGCGAAGAACCGGGCCGGCCGCTGCTGCAGACGCTGTGCGCTCACCTGGCGGGCAGGCGGGTGCTGCTGGTCATCGACAACTGCGAGCACCTCATCAAGCCCGCCGCCGAGCTGGCGCACGCGCTGCTGCGCGCCGCGCCGGGCGTGCGCCTGATGGCCAGCAGCCGCGAGGCGCTGCGGGTGCCCGGCGAGCAGGCCGTGCCCATCCTGCCGCTGCCGGTGCCGGCGCGCGGCGACAGTCTGGAAACCCTGCAACGCTCCACCGCTGTGCGCCTGTTCGTCGAACGCGCGCAGACCCACAAACCCAGCTTCGAGCTCAACGAGCGCGAGGCGCCGGCGGTGGCCGAGCTGGTGGCGCGGCTTGAAGGCATACCGCTGGCGCTGGAGCTGGCCGCGGCGCGTGTGCGCTCGCTGAGCGTGGCCGACATCAACAAGCGCCTGGCCGACCGCTACAAGATCCTCACCGGCGGCAGCCGCGTGCTGCAGGAACGCCAGCAGACGCTGCGCGCGCTGGTCGACTGGTCCTACGAAATCCTGCAGCCCGAGGAGCAACTGGTCTTCAAGCGCCTGGCCGTATTCGCCGGCGGCTTCGACCTCGCCGCCGCCGAGGGGGTGTGCGGTGCCGAGCCGCTCGAGGACTTCGCCGTCATGGACTGGCTGAGCTCGCTGGTCGAAAAGTCGCTGGTGATGATGGAGCCACGCGGCGACGACACCCGCTACCGCATGCTGGAGACGCTGCGCGACTACGCGCACGAGAAGCTGGTGCAGGACAGCGAGGCGCCCGACACCGCGGCGCGCCACGCCCAGCACTACTTCGTCGTCGCCAAGCAGGTGCGCGACGGCATGCAGAGCCCCGAACCCGCGGCCTGGATCGAGCGCGCCGAGGTCGAGATCGACAACCTGCGTGGTGCGATGGCCACGGCCTTGACGGGCGGAGTCGACGCCGTCATCGCCGTCAAGCTGGCGATGGCGGTGCAGAGCTTCTGGCTGCTGCGCGGTTACGTCAGCGAGGGCCGCGCCGCGCTGCGCGCGGCGCTGGCGCTGCCGGCGGTGCAGGCCTCGGACCGTTCACAGGCCTGGGGCCTGTACGTCGGTGCCGTGCTGGCGTCGGCGCAGAACGACCACGCCGAGGCGCGCCAGATGCTGGAGACCGGCCTCGTGCTGGCGCGCCGCCTGGGCAACCTGATGGAGATCGCGGCCACGCTGTCGACGCTGGCGGTGGCCCAGCTGCAGGGCGGCGACGCGCTGGCCGCGATGGCCAGCGAGACCGAGGCCCTGCAGCTGTTCCAGCAGATCCGCCACCGCCAGGGCGAGGTCATCGGCCACCTGCACCTGGGGCAGTGTGCCGCCTGGCTGGGCGACGACATCCAGGCCGCCGAGAGGCTGGAACGCGGCCTGGCGATCGCGCGCGAGATCGGCCAGCAGGAGTTGGAGGCCGAGTGCTGCTTCGAGCTGGGCACGCTGGCCTGCGGCGCCGGCGATGCCCAACGGGCGCAGCGCTGGCTGGACGATGCGCTGCGCGTCAGCCACGACGCGGGCAACAAGCGCGGCGAGGCCTGCGCGCAGTGGGGGCTGGGCCGCGTCGCCCTGCTGACGCGCGATACCGCATCGGCGCAGCAGCGGCTGGCGCTGGCTCTGCGCGGCTTCCGCGACTTCGAGATGCGCGACCAGATGCTCGGCTGCCTGGAAAGCCTGGTCGAGCTTGCGCTGCAGGAACAGGCCGCGGGCGACACGGCGGCCCTGGCGCGCGCCGTGGCCCTGGCCGACGCCGTCGAGCAGATGCGTGAGCGTTGGCAGCTGGTGCGCGCGCCGCGTGTGCAGGCGCGCTGGGCGAAGCAGCGGCCCGGGCTGGCGCAGGCACAAGCACAGGCGAACGGCGCTGCGGCTGCGCCGCTGCGAAGCTGGTCGGTCGACGACGCTGTCGCGGCGGCACTGCGCTGCGACGCGCTGGTCTAGGCGCGCGCGCTGGCGCCGCGGCGGCGGCGGGTGGCGGCGGCGCCCAGCGCCAGCAGCGCGAGGGCCAGGCTGGTCGGCTCGGGCACCGTCGCCACCACAGGCAGGACGACCGGGGCCCGGTAGGCGGCATTCGAGATGAAGCTGCCTATCGTCACCTGGGCCGCGTTCTGGGACTGGCCCCCGGCGATCGGGGTCGTGCTGCAGGCGCCGTTCACGTAGTTGTACGACACCAGCCGCGCGGTGTCGGAACTGAACTCGAGCGAGAAGCAATTCGCCCCGCCGCCAGCCAGCAGGTCGGTGGCGTGTTTCGGCGCCGACAGCGTGCTGTGGAAGCCCACCACCTGGCCCGTCGCCATGCTGAAGTCGATCAGGTTCTGCGACTGGTCGTTGGCGCTGGCGACCGGGGCGGTGTCGGGCGCGTAGGTGCCGATGCCGATGGCCTCGACCATCGTCAGCGGTGCCGCGGTGTTGTAGAAGTAGAGCGTGGTGTCCTGGATCCTGGCGCCGGCGCAGAGGGCGGAAACGAGCGGGATGTCGACGGGCGACGTGTCACCCGCGATCGTCACCGTGAACGGGCTCCAGAACAGGCTGCTGATGCCGGCGGCCAGCGTGCAGCCGTCGGGGATGTAGAGCGCGCCCGTGGCGCGCCAGCCCAGACCCGGGAACTGCGTGCCATACACCGGGTCGGCATTGATCACGACATAGGCCGCGTCGGCGTTGCGCGCGACGCCCAGCGCCACGACGCTGCTCAACAGCGCCAGCTTCAGGGTCTTGGCAAGGGAAGAGCTCAATTCGTACTCCAGAATTCCATCTGGTATACCAGATGCAAGAAGTGCACCGCGCGTGGCGCCGATGCGGGGGAAAGAGACGGGCTGCCACGCAGCCGCTGGGCGACTCGGCCTGAACCGGCACGCGCACCGCCCTATGTCGGGTGGCGAACTGTAAGAAACTCCGACAAGTTTGTACCCCCCCGAATCGAATGTACGCCGCGCCCGCCCATGACCGACCTCGCCCCCCTGCCCACCACGCCGCCCGGCCGCTACCGCCACTACAAGGGCGGCGAATACGAGGTGCTGGGCACCGCCCGCGACAGCGAGACGCTGGAGCCGCTGGTGGTCTACCGGCCGCTCTACGGTGACGCGGGGCTGTGGGTGCGGCCGCACGCGATGTTCTTCGAGCGGGTGCTCTTCGACGGGCATTTGCAGCCCCGCTTCGCCCTCATCGGCTGACGATCGAACGGTGTGGTGGCACACCGACTGCCCCTGACACCACGGGCATGGTGGTCTTCTGGTCGCCCTTCGGCGACCGCCCGCCGCGAAAGGCAAGCATGAAGAAGACCCTGCAAGCACCCCTGCGCAAGCTGGCCCTGGCGCTGGCCGCCAGCGCCCTGAGTTTCGGCGCCGCGACACCGGCCCTGGCGCAGGTCAGCGTGGGCATCGGCATTGGTGTCGACCTGCCCGGTGTGCGCATCGGCGTCAACGTGCCACTGTTTCCCAACCTCGTGCGTGTGCCCAACAGCCCGGCCTACTACGCCCCGCAGCTGTCGGCCAACTACTTCTTCTACGAAGACCGCTACTGGGTCTACGAGGACGACCGTTGGTACGCGAGCGACTGGTACAACGGCCCCTGGGCCTATGTGCAACCCGAGGTGGTGCCGCTGTTCGTGCTGCGCATCCCGGTGCGCTACTACCGTCAGCCGCCCACCTACTTCCGCGGCTGGCAGCGCGACGCGGCGCCACGCTGGGGTGAACATTGGGGCCCGTCCTGGCAGAACCAGCGTCGGGGCTGGGACCAATGGGACCGCCGCCGAGCGCCGGCGCCGGCGCCGCTGCCGGTCTACCAGCGCGAGTACCATGGCGACCGCTACCCGGCGCCGCAGCAGCAGCAGGACTGGCAGCGCCGCGACCCGCGTGAGCGTGGTGACTGGCACGGCCCGCAACAGCGCCCGCCGGCCTACGAACGCCCGAACGCCGAGCCGCCGCGCGGCCGCCCGCCCGAGCGTGAACGCCACCCCGAACGCAACCAGCCCGAGCGCAACCAGCCGCCCGAGCGTGAACGCCAGCCCGAACGTGGTGGTCCGCCGCAGCGTGGTGCGGACCGAGACGACGACCGAGGGTCCGACCGCGGCTCTGATCGCGGTTCTGACCGCGGCCCCGACCGCAAGCCCGAGCGGGGCCGCGACCGCGAGCCAGACCGCAGAAACTGAAACTGGCGCCGGCTCAGGCTGGCTCGTCTCCAGCCGCCCCGCGTGCACCGCCGCCGTCCCAGCGCTGCACACCCGGCAGCTCGAGGTCGAAGAGGTCGAGCGCGCGGCCCACCGTCTGGTCGACGATGTCCAGCACCGTCGCCGGCCGCGAGTAGAAGGCCGGCACCGGCGGCATGATCACGGCGCCGTTGCGCGTGGCCTGGTCCATCAACGCGATATGGCCGGCATGCAGCGGCGTTTCGCGCAGCAGCAGCACGACGCGCCGGCGCTCCTTCAGGCAGACGTCGGCCGCACGCACCACCAGCTCGTCGTTGTAGCAGTTGGCGATGCCGCTCAGCGTCTTGATCGAGCACGGCGCCACCAGCATGCCCAGCGTGCGGAAGGAGCCCGACGAGATGCTGGCGCCGATGTCGCGGGCGCTATGCACCTGGTGCGCCAGCGCGCGCACCTCGGCCGCGCTGAAATCGGTTTCCTCGGCCAGCGTGCGCGCGCCCGAAGCGGTGAGGATGAGGTGGGTCTCGATGCCGCCCATCGCGCGCAGCAGCTGCAGCGCCCGCACGCCGTAGATCACGCCCGAGGCGCCGGTGATGGCGACGATGAGCCGACGCGGGCTGGGCGCGGGGGGCGACGGGGCAGTGGCTGGGGGCATGTCCTGGGGTTCTGCGGGAGTGGCGTCCTGACCATTCTGGCTGCGGCGGCCGATTTGTGCCCGGAGTGACGGTGGTCATCGGTCTGTCACAGGCGCGCCGCACCATGTACGGCATGCGCTGGCCGTTGACCGCAAGCGATGCCGCGCGAGCCCGGCGCCTGGCGGGCCAGCCGGCTGAACGGACATTCGCTCGCGGCGTCCAACTGTCCCTCGCTGACCCGCATCCGGGGAGGGGGGCGTGATCAAGTGCCAGCGGTGAAGTCACTCGCTCGGCTGGCGCTCCAGGACCCGCTCCCCCCACGCTTTTCGCCGGACAACGCCGCAGGCGCTTTGTGACAACGTCCCTGCGAGGTGCGTTTCCTGTCACATGGCCGTCATGTGCCACCCCTAGAGTTCCTCCACTGCGAACAACCGCACGAAAGGTAGCCATGATTCTGTTCCGTACCGCCGCTCTGGCGTCCGCATTGGCCCTGGTGGCAGGCGCTTCCCTGGCCCAGGATGTCACCGGTGCCGGCGCCTCCTTCCCTGCTCCCGTCTACGCCGCGTGGGCCGCCGCCTACAACAAGGCGACCGGCGCGCGTGTCAACTACCAGTCCATCGGCTCCAGCGGTGGCATCAAGCAGATCAAGTCCAAGGTCGTCGACTTCGGCGCCAGCGACGCACCCATGTCAGACGAGGATCTGGCCAAGGACGGCCTGGTCCAGTTCCCCACCGTCATCGGCGGCGTGGTGCCGGTGGTGAACATCCAGGGCATCCAGCCGGGCCAGATCAAGTTGACCGGCCAGGTGCTGGGCGACATCTACCTTGGCAAGGTGACACGCTGGACCGACCCCGCCATCGCCAGTCTCAACCCTGGCGTGCCCCTGCCCGACGCTGCGATCGCGCAGGTGCGCCGCGCCGACGGTTCGGGCACCACCTTCGGCTTCACGACCTACCTCTCCAAGGTCAACGCCGAGTGGAAAGAGAAGGTCGGCGCCGGTGCGGCGGTCAACTGGCCCGTGGGTGCTGGCGGCAAGGGCAACGAGGGCGTCTCGGCCTTCGTGCAGCGCCTGCCCAACTCGATCGGCTACGTCGAGTACTCCTACGCCAAGCAGAACAAGATGTCGTTTGTCATGTTGCGGAACCAGGCCGGCAGCTACGTCAGCCCCGACGACGAGAGCTTCAAAGCGGCTGCAGCAGGCGCCGACTGGACGCGCACCTTCGCGCAAGACCTTACCGACAAGCCGGGCAAGGCCTCCTGGCCGATCACCAGCACGACTTTCATCCTCATGTACAAGTCGCAAGACAAGCCGGCACAAGCGGCATCCGCGCTCAAGTTCTTCGATTGGGCCTACACCAACGGAGACAAGATGACCACGGACCTCGAGTATGTCCCGCTGCCGGATTCGGTGAAGGGACTCGTCCGCAAGCTATGGGCCGACAGCATCAAGGACGGTGCCGGCAAGGCGATCGCCTACAAGTAGTTCGAAGCGCCCAGCCCCCCGGCGCCGCTGGGTCCGGGGGGTCTTTCCGCGCCCCAAGCCGCCACCTCGAGACTGCCCCATGGCCGCTACACTCCCTGCCAGCCCGTTTGACCACAAGAACGACATGGAGCGAGCCACCCCGAGGGGCGATCCACCCGGTCGGCGTCGTACCCTGCCTTGGGGCGACGCCGTCTTCTCCTTCCTGGCCCACGGCGCCGCTTGGCTGACCCTGGGCCTGCTGGTGGCCATCATCGGCTCGCTCTTGATCGGCGCCATGCCGGCAATCAAGCACTTCGGCCTGGGCTTCCTGGTCTCGACCGACTGGGATCCGGTGCAGGAGAAGTTCGGCGGCCTGGTGATGATCTACGGCACGCTGATGACCTCCATCGTGGCACTGCTGATCGCCGTGCCGGTGAGCTTCGGCATCGCCATATTCCTTACCGAGCTCTCGCCGAGTTGGCTCAAGCGTCCGCTGGGCGTGGCCATCGAACTGCTGGCGGCTGTGCCCTCCATCGTCTACGGCATGTGGGGCCTGCTGGTCTTCAGCCCGATCCTGTCCACCTACGTGCAGCAGCCGCTGCAGGCCGCGTTTGGCGATGTGCCCGTCCTCGGGACCCTGTTCTCGGGGCCGCCGGTGGGCATCGGCATCCTTTCGGCGGGCATCATCCTGGCGATCATGGTCATCCCGTTCATCGCTTCGGTGATGCGCGACGTGTTCGAGACCACGCCCCCGATGCTGAAGGAATCGGCCTACGGGCTGGGCTCGACGACCTGGGAGGTGGTCTACAAGGTCGTGCTGCCCTATACCAAGACGGGCGTCGTCGGCGCCATCATGCTCGGCCTCGGGCGCGCTTTAGGCGAGACGATGGCGGTGACCTTCGTCATCGGCAACTTCAACCAGCTCGACAACCTTTCTCTCTTCCAGGCCGCCAACAGCATCACCTCCGCCTTGGCCAACGAATTTGCCGAGGCCGGCGAGGGCCTGCACCAGGCCTCGCTGATCTACCTGGGCCTGGTGCTGTTTTTCATCACCTTCGTCGTGCTGTCGTTTTCGAAGTTGCTGCTGATGCGCCTGAAGCGCGGTGAAGGGAGCCGCACGTGAAAAGCGCATCGATCGACCCGGGCCGCATGGCCTTGCACCGCCGCCGCAAGCACATCAACGTGCTTGCACTGACGCTGGCGCTGTCGGCCATGGCCTTCGGCCTCTTCTGGCTGACATGGATCCTCGTCGAGACCGTGCGTCTGGGCTTCGGCGGCCTGGCGCTGTCGGTGTTCACCGAATCGACCCCGGCGCCGCAGGCCGAAGTCGGCGGCCTGGCCAACGCCATCGTCGGTTCGCTCATCATGGTGTCGCTGGCCACGCTGCTGGGCACGCCCATCGGCGTCATGGCCGGCGTCTTCCTGGCCGAGTACGGCAAGGGCACCGCGCTCGGCAACGTCACCGGCTTCATCAACGACATCCTGCTGTCGGCACCGTCCATCGTCATCGGCCTGTTCATCTACGCCGTGGTGGTGGCCACGACAAAAACCTTCTCGGGCTACGCCGGTGTGCTTGCGCTGGCGTTGATCGTCATCCCGGTGGTCGTGCGCACCACCGAGAACATGCTCAGCCTGATCCCGAATGCATTGCGCGAGGCGGCCTACGCCCTGGGCACGCCGAAATGGAAGGTGATCTCGTCGGTGACGCTGAAGGCGGCGCGTGCGGGGGTCGTCACCGGCGTCCTGCTGGCGCTGGCGCGCGTGGCTGGCGAAACCGCGCCGCTGCTCTTCACGGCGCTGTCGAACCAGTTTTTCACCACTTCGCTCGATTCGCCGATGGCCAGCCTGCCGGTGACCATCTTCAAGTTCGCCATGAGTCCCTACGAGAACTGGCAGAAGCTGGCCTGGGCGGGTGTTTTCCTCATCACGCTGGGCGTGCTGGCGCTGAACATCACGGCGCGTGTGCTGTTCCGCAACAAGAACTGAACCAGGCCCCGCCATGGACACCAAAGTCGACCTGCCTGCCAACGAAAGCGTCAAGCTTTCGGTGCGCGACCTCAACTTCTACTACGGCAGCTTCCATGCGCTGAAGCACATCAACCTCGACATCCCCGAGCGCAAGGTCACGGCCTTCATCGGACCTTCCGGCTGCGGCAAGAGCACGCTGCTGCGCACCTTCAATCGCATGTTCGAGCTCTACCCCGAACAGCGTGCCGAAGGCAGCATCAGCATCGCCGGCGAAAACATCCTGAAGTCGAAGACCGACGTGACGCTGATCCGCGCCAAGATCGGCATGGTCTTCCAGAAGCCCACGCCCTTCCCGATGTCGATCTACGACAACATCGCCTTCGGCGTGCGCCTGTTCGAAAGGCTGCCGCGCGTGGAAATGGACGAGCGCGTGGAGTGGGCACTGAAGAAGGCCGCACTCTGGGGTGAGGTGAAGGACAAGCTCGACCAGAACGGGGCCAGCCTCTCGGGGGGCCAGCAGCAGCGCCTGTGCATCGCGCGCGGCATCGCCATCAAGCCCGAAGTGCTGCTGCTCGACGAACCCTGCTCGGCGCTCGACCCCATCTCCACCGGCAAGATCGAGGAACTGATCCACGAGCTGAAGGCCGACTACACGGTGATGATCGTCACCCACAACATGCAGCAGGCGGCCCGCTGCAGCGACTACACGGCCTACATGTACCTCGGCGACCTGGTCGAGTTCGGGGCCACGTCGGACGTCTTCACGAAACCGAAGAAGAAAGACACCGAAGACTACATTACCGGGCGCTTCGGCTGAGCCGCCGCCACCTCGGGAAAACAGCATGAACGACAAGCACATCTCGACCCAGTTCGACAACGAGCTCAGCGGCATCTCCACGCGTGTTCTGGAGATGGGCGGCATGGTCGAATCCCAGGTCGTGCAGGCCATGTATGCCCTCACGCAATTCAGCGGCGAGACCGCCACCCAGGTGCTGAGGATCGAGGAGCAGGTCAACGCGATGGAAGTCGGCATCGACCGCGACCTCTCGACCATCATCGCCCGCCGCCAGCCCACTGCGCGCGACCTGCGACTGCTGATCGCCATCAGCAAGACCATCGGCAACCTCGAGCGCGTGGGCGACGAGGCGGCGCGCATCGCGCGCACCGTGCAGCGGCTGATGAACACCGGCGTGTCGAGCAAGATGCGGCTGCCGGTGGGCGACATCGCCTTCGAGGCCGAACTGGCCATCAAGCTGCTGCGCAAGTCGCTCGACGCCTTCGCGCGCCTGGACGCCCACGCCGCGCTGCAGGTCATCAAGCAGGACAACGAGATCGACGTCGAGTTCGACGGCCTGATGCGCAAGCTGGTGACCTACATGATGGAAGACCCGCGCACCATCTCGGCCAGCATCGACCTCGTGTTCTGCGCCAAGGCCATCGAGCGCGTGGGCGACCACGCCAAGAACCTGGCCGAGCAGGTGATCTACGTCGTCAAGGGCACCGACGTTCGCCACACGCCTACCGACGACATCGAGTCGGCGGTGCGCTGAGACGGCAGCCACAAGAGGAGGCAGCAGCATGGCAAGAATCCTGGTCGTCGAGGACGAACCCGCGATCGCGGAGCTGATCACGCTCAACCTGCGCCACGACGGCCACGAGGTGCAGCTGGCGGCCAGCTCGCAGGAGGCCGACGACGCCATCCGCGCCGCGCTGCCCGACCTGGTGCTGCTGGACTGGATGCTGCCGGGTGAATCGGGCGTCCAGCTCGCGCAACGCTTGCGTCGCGACCCGCGCACGCGTGAACTGCCGCTGCTGATGCTGACCGCGCGTTCCGACGAACGCGACGTGGTGCAGGGCCTGGACTGCGGCGCCGACGACTACATGACCAAGCCCTTCGCCACCAGCGTGCTGGTGGCGCGCATCCGTTCGCTGCTGCGGCGCAAGGCACCGCAGACGCTGGACACGGCGGTGCAGATCGGCAGCCTGAAGCTCGACCCGGCCACGATGCGCGTCAGCGCCGGCGATGTGTCCATCAAGCTCGGCCCGACCGAGTTCCGCCTGCTGCGCTTCCTGATGAACCACCCCGAGCGTGTGCACTCGCGCGCCCAGCTGCTCGACCGCGTCTGGGGCGACCATGTCTTCATCGAGGAGCGCACGGTGGACGTGCACGTCAAGCGCCTGCGCGAGGCGCTGGCCGCGGCCGAGTGCGCCGGCATGGTGGAAACCGTGCGGGGTGCCGGCTACCGCCTGGCCCGACCCGTCACCACCAGTGCCTGAAACGCGCAAGGCGCGCAGCGCGACGCCCTGGCTGGTGGGCGGCACGGCGACAGGCTTGCCGGCCACCGCGCTGGCCGCGGGCAGCGGCGGCTCGGTCTCGCTGGCGCTGGCCGTCGGCCTGGCGCTGGCCTTCGCGCTGCTATGGCTGCGCGACCGCCACCGGCTGTCGCAGCTGAGGGACTGGCTGAGCGGCCCGCTGGACGCCCCGCCACCCGAACATGGTGGCAGCGTCGGTGAGATCGGCGAACGCATGCAGCGCGCGCTGCGCAGCCGCGAGGCCGAGTCCGCGGTCGAACGCGAGCGGCTGGCGCAGTTCCTGTCGGCGATCGAAGCGTCGCCCAACGGTGTGGTGCTGCTCGACGAGGCCGACGGCATCCAGTGGCTGAACCGCACCGCGGCCGTGCACTTCGGTCTCGACACGCAGCGCGACCTCAACCAGCGCATCACCCACCTCGTGCGCGCGCCGGCCTTCGTCGGCCACCTGCAGGGTGGCGACACCGGCGCCGAGCTCGTGCTGCCCAGCCCGCGCGGCGACGCCACGCTGCTGCTGCTGCTGCGCCCCTACGGCAACCACATGCGGCTGCTGCTGTCGCAGGACATCACCGAGCGCGAGCGCAACGACGCGATGCGGCGCGACTTCGTCGCCAACGTCTCGCACGAGATCCGCAGCCCGCTGACGGTGCTGCTGGGCTTCGTCGATTCGATGCTGCAGCTGCCTTTGACCGAGGCCGAGAGCAAGCGTGCGCTGGCGGTGATGCACCAGCAGGCCGACCGCATGCAGTCGCTGGTGACCGACCTGCTGGCGCTGGCGCAGATCGAAGGCGCGCCGCGTCCTTCGGTCGAGCACTGGGTCGACGTGAGCGAGCTGATGCACCGCCTGCAGACCGACATCGCCGCCAGCGACGCCGGGCGCCATGTGGTGACCCTCAGCGTCGAAGGTGCGGCGGAGATCGGCGGCGTCGAGTCCGAGCTGTTCAGCGCCTTCTGGAACCTGGCCGGCAACGCGCTGCGCTACACCCCGGCCGGCGGCGAGGTGACGGTGCGCTGGCGGCTGACGCCCGAAGGCGGTGGCGAGTTCTGCGTCGTCGACAGCGGCCCGGGCATCGCGCGCGAGCACATCCCGCGCCTGACCGAACGCTTCTACCGCGTCGACCCGAGCCGCTCGCGCTCCACCGGCGGCACTGGCCTTGGGCTGGCCATCGTCAAGCACGTGGTGCAGCGCCACGGCGGCGAACTGCTCATCACCAGCGAAGTGGGCAAGGGCTCGCAGTTCCGCATCCTGCTGCCGGCGCACCGCGTGCGCGCAGTGGCGGACGTGGCCGCTGCCGCCTGAGGCCAGGTGCCGCGACCGGTGTTGCGGCGCATCAATTCCTTCGGGTTGCGGCAGGTCCAGGCTGGAAGTCTCAGCGGCAGGGCCGGTCGTTCCAGAGTGGCTGGCGCGGTGGTGGACCAGCACGGATCGAGGGCTTGGTCATGGCTTTCATCCTTCGCACCCTGGGTTTCACACTCGCCCTGGTAGCCGGCCGCGCTGCACTGTCCGTGGCCCTGGACCAGCGTCTGCAGGCGTCGTTGACGTCGGCCGAAACGGTGCCGGTGATGCCGCGGCCGACGCTGGGTGTCGACGTCGACCCCAGCCGTGGCGCACTCGTCCATGCACCTCGCAGCGGCGCCCAAATGAATCAATGAGCGCTGATCACGTCAGCTGCGGGGCCGTGCCTTCGGTGGGAATCCTTCAGTTGGACGAGGCCGAGGCAGCGAAGGGATACGTTCGTTGCCGTTGCGTTCAGATCGCCGAGTCAACCGCGCCCCGAGGCGCAACTGGTACGGCGGCAAGAGGGCTACAGCCCGCTTGCAGCTGAGCAGGCCGGCAGCGCCTACAGGCTGCGCCACTCCAGGAGCACGTCGGTCGGGTCCGGGTGTCCGACAGGCGACGGACCTGAATCGCTCGGCTCCGACAATAGTTCCAGACCGATGGCATCGATACGTCGACGCGCCGCGTTGCGTCGACGACCATACCGCCGCCGGTGTAAATGGCTGCGTGCGAGCAGATGCTGCCGGCGCGGGTGATCGGACTGAAGCTGCCCGCCTGCGAGGCCTGGATCGCGTAGCCGCTCGCAGCGGGAGCGCGATGCACGAGGACGATGTCACCTTCGCGCCAGTCGCTGAAGTTCGGCACGCGGATCCCAGGCCACGCCGCAGGGACGAGCGGCTCGCGTAGTGGCGCGACCGCGCCACCGTACAAACGACTCGCTGGCCTTCGTGCAACGCGGCCAGATCAACGCCCTGCGTCTTGCGTGTGAGCGCATACAGGTGTCCATCACCATCGCGAACCTTGACCTGGTGGTACTCGGGGATGAGTGCCACAACGACGGTATCGACACGACGCGTCTCGCCCGCGTCTTCTGAACCGGTCCGCTCGCGACGTGTGTTCAGAAGGAACGCGCTACGCCTCTGAAGATGCATGGGTCGTTCAGCCATTGTTCTCCGGCATCAGGTGCGTGGAGGTGGGGCAACCCACTGCCATGAGAGTGGTTGGCGCCAAGCCGTCTACTGAGCACCTCCAGCCAGACTTCGTCGTTCCGGCCCCAGGGGTCAAGGCATGTGGCAGAGCCACACTTCCAGGAGAAACGGAAGTCTTCTTGGCCTCGCCCAGGAGTTTGAAGTGCCCGAGGGCTGTCGCGCGATGTCGACTCGGGCTGGTTCGAAGGCCCCAAGAGTCTGGGGCGCATGGCTGCCCGATGGCGACCGGACAGAACGCTCAGCACACGGGCTGTGGTTTTTCAGGCCATGCAACAAGAGTGTTTGCTCACATTCTTGAAGCCGCAGAGCTCAAAGGTAGGTTCGAAAAGTTCGAAACTCGGCAACAACCGACAAGAGAACCGACACCCAGCGCCTGCCGGCCCCTCCCGCAGCGGCGTCTGTACGCCAGCGCATCAGCACTCGCAACCCGAGAGTGCTAATATTTGTGGAACCCGCTGCTCCGAGAGGTACTCACAAGCCGCATGAACGCCACTGCCACCACCGCCCTCACCCTGCGCGACCCCTGGTCCCTGGTGCCCTCGCTGGGCAACCTGGAAGCCTACGTTTCGGCGGTCAACCGCATGCCGATGCTGACGCCGTCGCAGGAAACCGAGCTCGCCCGCGCGCTGCGCGACCAGAGCGACGTGCAGGCGGCCGGGCGGCTCGTGTTGTCGCACCTGCGGCTGGTGGTGTCGATCTCGCGCCAGTACCTGGGTTACGGCCTGCCACAGGGCGACCTGATCCAGGAAGGCAACGTCGGTCTGATGAAGGCGGTCAAGCGCTTCGACCCCGAGCAGGGCGTGCGTCTGGTCAGCTACGCGATGCACTGGATCAAGGCCGAGATCCACGAATACATCCTGAAGAACTGGCGCATGGTGAAGGTGGCCACCACCAAGGCGCAGCGCAAGCTGTTCTTCAACCTGCGCTCGATGAAGCAGGGCATGAAGGGCGACGCCGCCGAGGGCGACACGCACCGCAACACGCTGACACCCACCGAGGTGGCCAGCATGGCGCGCGAGCTCAAGGTCAAGCCCGAAGAAGTGGTCGAGATGGAAATGCGCCTGTCGGGCGGCGACGTCGCGCTGGAGCCGCAGAACGACGACGGCGAGGAGAGCTACGCGCCCATTGCCTACCTGGCCGACGACAGCAGCGAACCCACACGCCGCATCGAGGCCCGCCACCGCGACTGGCTGTCTGGCGACGGCATCTCGCACGCGCTGAACGCGCTGGACGAGCGCAGCCGCCGCATCGTCGAGGAGCGCTGGCTGAAGGTCAACGACGACAGCTCCGGCGGCATGACGCTGCACGAGCTGGCGGCGGTCTACGGCGTTAGCGCCGAGCGCATCCGCCAGATCGAAGTGGCGGCCATGAAGAAGATGCGCAAGGCCCTCGAAACCGTCTGAAGACAGCCTCGCCCCGATAGACAGCGGCCCTGCGGGGCCGCTGCCGCTTTCAGCCCTGCTTGAGCAGTAGCTGCAGGTCGTGCTTCAGCGACTCGGCGCCCGTGCCGTAGCGAGTGAACAGCCGCACCTTTCCCTGGGTGTCGAAAACGTAGCTGCCGGCGGTATGGTCCATCGTGTAGCTGCCTTCGGTCTTGCCCGGCACCTTGGCGTAGAAGACCTTGAAGCGCTTGGCGGCGGCCTTGGTCTCGTCGAGGCTGCCGCGCAGCGCGATGAAGTCGGGGCTGAAGTTGGCGACGTAGGCTTTCAGTACCTCGGGCGTGTCGCGCTCGGGGTCGATGCTGACGAAGACGCCCTGCACCCGTTCGCCGTCGGCGCCCATGGCCTTCTTCACCTCGGCCAGCTCCAGCATCGTCGTCGGGCAGACGTCCGGGCATTGCGTGAAGCCGAAGAAGACGACCACCAGCTTGCCCTTGAACTCGGCCATGTGCCGCACACGGCCATCGGTGTCGGGCAGGTCCAGGTCCTGCGCGTATTCGGCGCCGGTGATGTCGATGGCCTTGTAGGCCGAAGGCCTGGCGGCGTCGCAGGCCGACAGCGCCAGCGGCAGCAGCGCCGCCAGGCCCAGGGTGATCAGGAAACGACGCGTGACAGCCATGGGCTCACATAGTGGTCGACCAGCAGCGCGGCAAACAGCAGCGACAGGTGCCAGATCGAGAAGCGGAAGGTCTTGCGTGCCAGCAGGTCGCTGTAGTCGCGCCACAGGTTCCAGGCGTAGACCATGAACATCACGCCCAGCACCACGGCGGCGGCGAGGTAGATCCAGCCGCTCATGCCATAAACGAAGGGCAGCAGCGTGGCGGCGAAGAGCACGAAGGTGTAGAGCAGCACCTGCAGCCGCGTGAACTCGGAGCCGTGGGTGATGGGCAGCATGGGCAGGCCAGCCTTGCGGTAGTCCTCTACCCGGTACAGCGCCAGCGCCCAGAAGTGTGGCGGTGTCCACAGGAAGATGATCAGGCACAGCATCAGCGCTTCGGGGCCTACGTCGCCCGTCATCGCGGCCCAGCCCAGCACCGGCGGCATGGCGCCACTGGCGCCGCCGATGACGATGTTCTGCGGCGTCAGCGGCTTCAGCACCACGGTGTAGACCACGGCGTAGCCGACGAAGGTGGCGAAGGTCAGCCACATCGTCAGCGGGTTGACCCAGAAGTACAGCACCGCGCTGCCCAGGGCGCACAGCACGGCCGAGAAGCTCAGCGTGTAGGGAGTCGTCAGCTCACCCTTGGCCGTCGGGCGCCAGGCGGTGCGTTTCATGCGGCTGTCGATCTGCTGCTCGACCAGGCAGTTGAAGGCCGCGGCGGCACTGGCCACCAGCCAGATGCCCAGCGTGGCCGCGCCGGCCAGGCGCCAGTCAGGCAGGCCGGGCTGGGCCAGCAACACGCCGACGAGGGCACAGAAGACGATCAGCTGAACCACGCGCGGCTTGGTCAGCGCGTAGTACTGGCCCCAGCGTGTCATGGCGGGGCGGGGGGCGGCGAGGGTCTGGCTCATCGGGGGTAACCGCGCATTTTAGGCGGCTGCCGGATGCCGCAGCGGCTGGGCGGCAGATCGTCGCGATGCCGAGCGTGCCAGCAGCAGCACCAGGGTCAGCACCAGCGCCGCGGCGCCAGCGGCGTGGCCGATCGCCGCCACCAGCGGCCAGCCGAGCACGACGTTCGACAGGCCGCTGGCCAGCTGCGCCAGCAGCAACGTCGCCAGAGCCACACCGAAGCGCCGCGCCACAGGCTCGCCGGCACGCCAGAGGCGCCAGGCCAGCGATCCCAGAACGAGGGTGGCCACCAGCGAGAACAGCCGGTGCGCCATGTGGATGGCCACCAGCGCCTCGAAGGGCAGCAGGCCGCCGTGCCCGGCCATGCCCAGTTCACGCAGCAACGTGAAACCGTGGCCGGCGTCCATCGCAGGCCACCACTGCCCGTTGCACTGCGGGAAGCCGGTGCAAGCCAGCACCGCGTAGTTGGTGCTCACCCAGCCGCCGAGCGCGATCTGCAGGGCCAGCACCGCCAGCGCCACCCACGCCCCGCGGCGCAGCGCGGCCGGCAGCGCCAGCGGCCGCTGGCGGAAGGCCTCGTGCTGTGCTGCCAGCAGGGCCAGCAGCGTCAGCCCGCCCAGCAGGTGCAGCGTGACGATGGCCGGGTAGAGCTTGAGTGTCACCGTGTACTTGCCGAACAGCCCCTGCACGATCACCCAGGCCAGGGTCAGCGTCGGCCACCAGGGCGAAAACGGCAGCCGTTGCCTGTCGCGCCAGGCGGCCGCGGCCATCACGAGGATGAGCACGCCGACCGTCATCGCCAGGTAGCGGTGGACCATCTCGATCCAGGCCTTGCCCCAGGTGACGGGCCCGCTGGGCATCGCCGTCTGCGCGGCGTGGATCTCTTCGCGCGCACCCAGCGGCGACACTTCGCCGTAACAGCCCGGCCAGTCGGGGCAGCCCAGCCCCGAATCGCTCAGGCGGGTGAAGGAGCCGAAGACCACCAGATCAAAGGTCAGGAAGAGCGTCAGCGCCGTCAGCGCCGCCAGGCGCTGCGTCGGCTGGCCACCCCGCTGGCGCAGCCACACCCAGGACAGCGGCAGCAGCGCGATCACCAGCGCCAGCAGCGCCAGGCGCAGCGTGGGCGCGAAGTCGACGAGGGGTTGCGGGTCCATGTCAGCCGGCGACGGCGCAACACCGCGCCCGAAACTGCTGCGGCGCGACGCAGGAATCAAGCTTCCCGCCGCGGAACCGGCTATGCCGGGCCGCTGGCGGATGGCCTGCGGCGAGGACGCCGCAGGCGCTCGCAGGCGAGGACCAGTCCGCAGGGACTGTTCCTCGTCCGGCGCCCCCCCCCGGGGGGGGCGCAGGCCGCGGCTCCAAGTCCGCCTGCGCGGACTTGAACGGCCGAGCCAGCAACGCTTCTGGCGTTGCGTGGAGCGCGAGCGAGCTTGAGGGCTTCATCTTCCGGGCTGGTCCCAGAAGGCCGAGGCGCGCAGCACACGCTCGAGGTCGCGCTTGACGCGCGCCGGCTCAGGCTGCGGCGGCATGCGCATCATCCACTCGCCCATCGGGTCGACGATGTAGAGGTGGTCTTCCAGCGCCTGGCCGTTGGCCGGCGCGAGCCAGCGCGCGACGGCGGCGCGGTCGGCGCGCAGCGCCGTCACCGGCACCTTGCCGGCGAGGGCCTCGCGCAGCGCCGGCGAGATCGGGCCGTCGTCGGTGATGAGCCAGACCTTGTCGAGCCGGTCGCGTTCGCGGCCCATCATCTCGCGCAGCTGGCGCTGCATGAAGAGGCGCTGATCGCAGGCCGCGTCGCAGGCCGACGGGCCCACCAGCACCATCAGCCACTGGCCGTGCAGCGAGCGCGCCGCTACCGGCGTGCCGTCGAGCGTGCGCAGCGCCAACTCGGGCAGCGTGCGCGTCGGCAGGATCAGCGTGCCGTAGTTCGTGCGGCCCTCGGGGCGGACCACGAAGTAGGTGAAGTAGGACGCGATCACCGGGGCCGCACAGACCAGCAGCACGAGCAGCATCTTCACGCGGCCGAGCCGGGTGCGGCCGTTCGCGGCCGTGGCAGGGTCGGCGAGGTCGGGCCCGGCGACGCCGTGCACGGTCAGCGCCAGCGCCTCAGGCGGGATCTGCGCGGCGGCCGGTGCGCCGGGGGCGGATGAGTTGGAACCAGACATAGAGACCGATGATGAGAGTGCAGAGCGCAAACCACTGGAAGGCGTAGCCGTAGTGCTTCTGCACGTCGGCGGCGGGCGCGGGCCACTGGCGCAGCAGGCCGTCGGCGGGGGCGGCGGTGCCGTCGTCCTGCACCACGCTGAAGGGGCGCAACGGCAGACCGGTTTCCTCGGCATACGCTGCGAGCTCGAGATTTTGCCGGATCGGCCCCGAGGCTGCGTCCGCGAACTCGTACAACCGGCCCGGACGGGGGGCGATGCGGCCGTGCACCTGCACCCTGCCGGCGGGCGGCGACGGCACCGCCACGCGAGTGCGGTCCATCAGGTCGCGCGGCGCCCAGCCGCGTTCCACCAGCACGGCACTGCCGTCGTCCAGGCGCAGCGGCGTCACGGCGTAGAAGCCAGGCCGTCCGTTCATCTGCCGGTTTTCCAGGAAGACGGTGTACGCGCCCAACCAGGTACCCTGCAGCACCACGCTGCGGTGCACCTGCGCCGGCACCGCGTCAGGCGTGCGCGCCAGTTCTGCCGGCGCCAGCGGCGGCAGCGCGCGCTGCCGCTGCTGCGCGTCGCGCAAGGCCACCTTCTGCGCCGCGCGGTCAAGTTGCCACAGGCCCAGGCGCGCCGTGCCCGCCGCCGCCACCAGCGCGGCCAGCAGCACCAGCGCGGCGCGCGGCTTCAGCACGGCCGCCGGCCCGCGCGCGGATAATCAGCGCCGATGAAAACCGTGATGGTGCTGATGCTGGTGGCGGTGCTGGGGGCCCTGGCCAGCGCTGGCGTGTTCATGCTGCGCAAGGGCAAGCCAAACGACCGCCGTGGCCTGATGGCGCGTGCACTGGCCGTGCGCGTGGCGCTGTCGGTGGCGCTGTTCCTGTTCATCCTGCTCAGCTGGTACATGGGCTGGGTGCGGCCGACGGGCATTCCCACCGGCCACTGATCCATCAACAGGAAGGCCGCACAAAGCGGCGCTTGACCAGGCTTCCCGCCACGGAACCGGCCCTGCCGGGCCGTAGGCGGACGGCCCCCTCGGGGGGGTGCCAGCGTCAGCGAGCTCGGAGGCCTACGGTCACAACCAGTACACCAGGAAGTACAGGCCCAGCCAGACCACGTCGACGAAGTGCCAGTACCAGGCCGCGCCCTCGAAACCGAAGTGGCGCTCCGGCGTGAAGTGACCCTTCATCAAGCGCAGCGTGATGAAGGTCAGCATCAGCATGCCGACGAAGACGTGGAAGCCGTGGAAGCCGGTCAGCATGAAGAAAGTGCTGCCGAAGATGCCCGAGCTGAGCTTGAGGTTCAGGTCGCGGTAGGCATGCATGTACTCGTAGGCCTGCACGCCGACGAAGGTGGCGCCCAGGATCACCGTGATCCACATCCAGGCGATGGTCTTGCTGCGCTGGCCGGCGATGAGCGCGTGGTGGGCGATGGTTAGCGTCACGCCCGAAGTCAACAGGAGCGCCGTGTTGATGGTGGGCAGCGGCCACGGGCCGACCGTGGTGAAGGGCTCCACCGTGCCGGCCGGCGAGGCCGTGACGCCGCCGCCGACGCTGGGCCACAGGGCCTTGAAGTCGGGCCAAAGCAGTTGGTTCTCCAGGCTGCCGAGGTTGGGCACGGCGTGCACCCGTGCCCAATACAAGGCGCCGAAGAAGGCGGCGAAGAACATCACCTCGCTGAAGATGAACCAGCTCATGCTCCAGCGGAAGGAGACGTCGATGCGGTCGGAGTACAGCCCCCCTTCGCTCTCACCGATGGCCTGGCTGAACCACTGGAACAGCACCGTCAGCCAGACCACCATGCCGGTCAGCAGCACGTAGGCACCCCAGCCGGCGCCGTTGATCCATTGGCCGGCGCCGAAGATGACGAGCAGCAGGCCGAAGGCCACCAGCACCGGATGGCGTGAGGGCGTGGGAATGAAGTAGTACGGCGTGCTGCCGGACGCGGTGGTGGAAGTGCTGGCGGACATGGGGGGACTCTCTCCTCGAACCAGAAATATCAGTATGTGCGGGTTTGCCGATCAAGCCCCGGCGACGCCGCTGCCGACGACCCAGCGTACGAGCACGACCAGCGCGGCGACGAACAGCGCAGCACCCAGCAGCCCGGCAATGACCAAGTGCACCGGGTTGAGCTTCTGCAGGTCGTGCGCCAGGTCGGCCGAGCGGCGCACGCCGAAGAACGACCAGAACACCGCACGCAGAGTCTGCAGAGGCGATGCCGGCCGCGTGGCGGCGTCCTTGAGTTCGCTCACAGACTGGCACCCTGCAGGGCCACCGGCGTGACGCCCGCCGTGTCGGCGGGCGTGGGCTGCCGTGCGGTCCCCACCGTGCCGGCGGGGGCCGGGGGCACCTTGCCGCCGACCTCGAAGAAGGTATAGGACAGCGTGATCGTGGTGACGTCCTTCGGCAGCTTGGGGTCGATGACAAAAGCCACCGGCCACGACTTGCTTTCGCCCGGGGCCAGCGTCCACTCGGTGAAACAGAAGCACTCCACCTTGTTGAAGTGCGCGCTGGCCTGCATCGGCGCGTAGCTGGGAATGGCTTGCGCGGCCATGGTGCGGTTCTGCTTGTTGCGGAACTCGTACATCACGGTCGTCATCGCGCCCGGGTGCACCTGCAGCGAACGCTGCGCGGGCTTGAAGTCCCAGGGCCCGCGCGCGTTGGCGTCGAACTCGACCGTGATCGTGCGTGTGGTGTCGACCTGGGTGTTGGCGGGCAGCTTGGGCTTGCTCCAGCTGCCGCTGGCCACACGCTGGTCGGCCAGGCTGAGCACGTTGATGCCCAGGGCATCGCAGATGGCGCGGTACATCGGCACCAGTGCATAACCGAAGCCGAACATGACCGCAACGATGACGAGCAGCTTGCCAAGCATGCGGCGGTTGTCGGCGAAGAGTTGGCTGACCACGGCGGATGCGGCCTTCATAGGCTGAAGAAAGCAATCTTGGCGAAAAAGCCGACCGCGAACATCACCGCCACCGAGGCCAGGATGAGCCCCAGCCGGACGTTGGCCTTGCGTTGCTGCTCGTTCAGCGCCAAGGTGCCGTCCCTCAGCCGACCACGCGCGTGGCGGTGGCGTCGAGCTTGGGTGGCGTCTCGAAGGTATGCCAGGGGGCCGGTGACGGCACTTCCCACTCCAGACCCTCGGCGCCTTCCCAGGGCTTCTGCGGCGCCGGCTCACCCTTGCCGCGCATCATCGGCACGACGACGGCGAGGAAGAAAAAGACCTGCATCAACCCGAACCCGAAGGCTCCGACGGAGGCCACCATGTTGAAGTCGGCGAACTGCATCGGGTAATCGGCGTACCGACGCGGCATGCCGGCCAGGCCCAGGAAGTGCATCGGGAAGAAGGTCAGGTTGAAAAAGAACAACGAACCCCAGAAATGCACCTTGCCGCGGAACTCGGAGTACATCACCCCGGTCCACTTCGGCGCCCAGTAGTAGTAGCCGGCGAACATGCCGAACAGCGAACCCGCCACCAGCACGTAGTGGAAGTGGGCCACCACGTAGTAGGTGTCCTGCAGCTGGATGTCGATGGGCGCCATCGCCAGGATCAGCCCGGTGAAGCCGCCCATCGTGAAGACGAAGATGAAACCGACGGCCCACAGCATGGGGGTCTCGAATGTCATCGAACCCCGCCACATGGTGGCAATCCAGTTGAAGATCTTCACACCGGTCGGCACCGCGATCAACATCGTCGCGTACATGAAGAACAGCTGCCCCGTCACCGGCATGCCGGTGGTGTACATGTGGTGGGCCCAGACGATGAACGACAAGATGGCGATCGACGAGGTGGCGTAGACCATCGACGTGTACCCGAACAGGCGCTTGCGCGCGAAGGCCGGGATGAT
>JBBRBW010000004.1:0-96276 GCA_038205425.1 Burkholderiales bacterium
GTTTTCAAGCTTTTTGTCGCGCAGCATCACCAGGCTGCGGCAGATGCGCTTGCGGGTTTCGTGCGGCTGGATCACGTCGTCGATAAAGCCTCGGCTACCGGCCACAAACGGGTTGGCAAACTGCGCCTTGTACTCGGCCTCACGCGCCGCCAGCTTGACCGGGTCGCCCTTGTCCTCGCGGAAGATGATCTCCACCGCGCCCTTGGCGCCCATCACCGCAATTTCCGCGTTAGGCCAGGCGAAGTTGACGTCGCCGCGCAGGTGCTTGGAGCTCATCACGTCGTAAGCGCCACCGTAGGCCTTGCGCGTGATCACCGTCACCTTGGGCACCGTGCACTCGGCATAGGCGTACAGCAGCTTGGCGCCGTGCTTGATGATGCCGCCGTACTCCTGCGCCGTGCCCGGCATGAAACCCGGCACGTCGACGAAGGTGAGCACGGGGATGTTGAAGGCGTCGCAGAAGCGCACGAAGCGCGCGGCCTTGATGCTGCTCTTGATGTCCAGACAGCCGGCCATCACGAGCGGGTTGTTGGCGACGATGCCCACGGGCTGCCCATCCATGCGGCCGAAGCCGATGACGATGTTCTTCGCGTTGTCGCGCTGCAGTTCGAAGAAGTCGCCGTCGTCGACCACCTTGTAGATCAGCTCCTTGATGTCGTAGGGCTTGTTCGGGTTGTCGGGCACCAGCGTGTCGAGCGAGTGGTCCAGCCGATCGGCGGCGTCGCCGCTCTTGCGGACCGGCGGCTTCTCGCGGTTGTTCAGCGGCAGGTAGTTGAAGAAGCGCCGCAGCATGGCGATGGCCTCGACGTCGTTCTCGAAGGCCAGGTCGGCCACGCCGCTCTTGGTGGTGTGCGCGATGGCGCCGCCCAGTTCCTCGGCGGTGACTTCCTCGTGGGTCACCGTCTTCACCACCTCGGGGCCGGTGACAAACATGTAGGACGAGTCCTTGACCATGAAGATGAAGTCGGTCATGGCCGGTGAATACACCGCGCCGCCGGCGCAGGGGCCCATGATCAGGCTGATCTGTGGCACCACGCCACTGGCCATCACGTTGCGCTGGAAGACCTCGGCGTAGCCGCCGAGCGAGGCCACGCCTTCCTGGATGCGTGCGCCGCCGCTGTCGTTCAGGCCGATGACGGGCGCGCCCACCTTCATCGCCTGGTCCATCACCTTGCAGATCTTCTCGGCGTGGGCTTCGCTGAGCGCACCGCCGAAGACCGTGAAGTCCTGGCTGAAGACGAAGACCAGGCGGCCGTTGATCATGCCGTAGCCGGTGACGACACCGTCGCCCGGGATCTTGTTGTCCTGCATGCCGAACTCGGCGCAGCGGTGCTCGACGAACATGTCCCACTCTTCGAAGGTGCCTTCGTCGAGCAGCAGTTCCAGCCGCTCGCGCGCCGTGAGCTTGCCCTTGGCGTGCTGGCCGGCAATGCGCTTTTCACCGCCGCCCAGTCGGGCCGCGGCGCGTTTTGTTTCCAGCTGTTCGATGATGTCGTGCATGTCGGCTCTCTTCTTCCGGTATTCGTTCAGTTCAACAGGTCCAGCAGCCGGCGTGCGGCCACCGAGGCGGCCAGGCGCCCGGCGGTGACGTCGGCGCTGATGCCGGGCAGCGCCGCGCGCACGGCGGGGTGCTGTCGGAAACGCTGCTGCAGGCCCGCCTGGATACGTTCCCACATCCAGGCTTCGTCCTGCCGGCGGCGGCGGTGGGTCAGCTCACCGCTGGCCTGCCGGGCTTCGCGCTGCGCGGTCACGGCCTGCCAGAACGCCGGCAGGCCGGTGCCCTTCAGCGCGCTCGTCTGCAATACCTCGGCGCCGTGCTGCGCGTGCGGGCCGAAGAAGCGCAGCGCGCTGGTGATCTGGGCGCGGGCGCGCGTGGCGGCGGCCTCGTCGAGGTCGGCCTTGTTGATGACCACCAGATCGGCCAGCTCCATCACGCCCTTCTTGATGGCCTGCAGGTCGTCGCCGGCGTTGGGCAATTGCAGCAGCACGAAGAGGTCGGTCATGCCGGCCACCGCGGTTTCGCTCTGGCCCACGCCCACGGTCTCGACAATGACGACGTCGTAGCCTGCGGCCTCGCAGACCAGCAGCGATTCACGCGTCTTCTCGGCCACGCCGCCCAGCGTGCCGCAGGCCGGGCTGGGGCGGATGTAGGCCCGTTCGTCCATGCAGAGCCGTTCCATGCGCGTCTTGTCGCCCAGGATGCTGCCGCCGCTGAGGCTGCTGCTGGGGTCGACGGCCAGCACCGCCACACGGTGGCCGCGTTCAACGAGGAAGAGGCCCAGCGCTTCGATGAAGGTGCTCTTGCCCACGCCCGGCACGCCGCTGATGCCGAGCCGGAAGGCACGCCCGCTGTGCGGCAGCAGCGCGTTCAGCAGCGCGTCGGCGCGCGCGCGGTGGTCGGCGCGGGTGCTCTCCAGCAGCGTGATGGTTTTGGCCAGCGCGCGGCGCTGCGCCGCGCCGGGCGCGCCCAGCAGGGCCTCGGCCCAGCGGCGGTCGGCTTCATGCAGTTCGACAGGCAGTTCGGCAGGCTGGGACATGTTCAAGGCTCGCGCGCCCGCGGGTCGGCCAGGGGGTCGAAGCGCGACAGGCCTGCAAAGCGTTCAGGCGTGCGCCAGTCGGGCGGCGGCTCCAGCGTCGACCAGTATTCGTCGATGCCCGCGATCAGCCCGTCGTCGATGCGGCACAGCGCCGTCGCGTAGAAGTGGCCGGGCGGGTGGTCGACACGTGCCAGCGCCAGCACGCGGCCGTCGTCCAGGCGCACCAGTTCCTTCAGCAGCAGCGACCAGCCCTCGGGATAGGCGGCCTGCACCGCGATGTAGCCGTCGGCGCTGGCGTAGTGTTCGCCGCTGGTCCACAAGGTGCACTGCAGGTCGTCGCGCAGCAGCGCGCGCGCGGCGGCCCAGTCGCGCGCCTGCGTCGCAGCCCAGAGCGCGCGTACGACGCGCAACGCCGGGGTGACGGGGGGGCGCAGGTAGTCGATATCCCAGAGCCCTTCGCCGGCGCCGACGAAGCCGTGCCGCAGGTAGAAGCGGTTGGCGGCGCTGCCCTTCAACGCGACGAGTTCCACGGGCAGTTGCGCCGCGTCGGCCTGCGCCAGCATCCAACGCAGCACGGCACTGCCTATGCCCTGGCGTGCGTGTGTCGGGTCGATGTAGAAATGGTTCAGACGCAGCGAATGCGACAGGCGCCGCAGCACCAGGAAACCGACCCGCTGGCCGCCGACGACGATGTGCTGCGTGTGCGCGGGCACAAAACCATCCGCCAGGCGTTCGCGCGAGCGTCGTTCGTCGTAGCGCCCCAGCGCTTGCAGGCTCTCGCGCATGGCACGCAGGCGCAGCGCATGCAGCGCCTCGAAGTCGTCGGCACGCGCCGTCTCCAGCGCAAAGCCGTCGGCCGGGGTGGGCTTGACCTTCATCGCCGATCTTTCAGCGCCGGGCCTGCCGGATCTGTTCGAGCACGTCCTTGGCGCTCACCGGGATCGGTGTGCCCGGCCCGTAGATGCCCTTCACGCCCGCTTCGTAGAGGAAGTCGTAGTCCTGGGCCGGGATCACGCCGCCGACGAAGACGATGATGTCGTCGGCGCCCTGCTGCTTCAACGCGGCAATGATGGCCGGCACCAGTGTCTTGTGCCCTGCGGCCAGCGTACTGACACCGACCGCGTGCACGTCGTTCTCGATGGCCTGGCGCGCGCATTCCTCGGGTGTCTGGAAGAGCGGGCCGATGTCGACGTCGTAGCCGAGATCGGCAAACGCCGTGGCCACCACCTTGGCACCGCGGTCGTGGCCGTCCTGGCCCAGCTTGGCGATCATCACGCGCGGGCGGCGGCCCTGTTGTTCGCCGAATTCGGCGATCTCGCCCTTGAGCTTGTCCCAACCCTCGGCGCTGTCGTATTGACTTGCGTACTCGGCTGCATACACCCCGGTCACCTTCTGGATGTCGGCGCGGTGGCGCCCGTAGACCTTTTCCAGCGCATCGCTGACTTCACCCACCGTGGCGCGAAGGCGCACGGCCTCGATGCTCAGGCCCAGCAGGTTGCCCTGGCCAGACGCCGCGGCGGCCGCCAGCGCGTCCAGCGCGGCCTGCACCTTCGCGCCATCGCGTGTGGCGCGGATCTGCCGCAGCCGCTCGATCTGACCTTCGCGCACAGTCACGTTGTCGACCTCGCGGATCTCGATGGCGTCTTCCTTCGCCAGCTTGTACTTGTTCACGCCGACGATGACGTCCTTGCCGCTGTCGATGCGCGCCTGCTTCTCGGCCGCGCTGGCCTCGATCTTCAGCTTGGCCCAGCCGCTGTCCACCGCCTGCGTCATGCCGCCCTGGGCCTCGACCTCCTCGATGATGGCCCACGCCTTGGCGGCCATTTCCTGCGTCAGTGACTCCATCATGTAGCTGCCGGCCCAGGGGTCGACGACGCTGGTGATGTGGGTCTCTTCCTGGATGATGAGCTGCGTGTTGCGCGCGATGCGCGAACTCGTTTCGGTGGGCAGCGCGATGGCCTCGTCGAAGCTGTTGGTGTGCAGGCTCTGCGTGCCGCCGAACACCGCGGCCATGGCCTCGACCGTCGTGCGCACGACGTTGTTGTACGGGTCCTGCTCGGTCAGGCTCCAGCCGCTGGTCTGGCAGTGCGTGCGCAGCATCAGGCTCTTCGGGCTCTTCGCGTTGAAGCCCTTCATGATGCGTGTCCACAGCAGCCGCGCAGCGCGCATCTTGGCGATCTCGAGATAGAAGTTCATCCCGATGGCCCAGAAGAAGCTCAACCGCCCGGCGAAGGCGTCGACGTCCAGGCCCTTGTTGATGGCCGTCTTCACGTACTCCTTGCCGTCCGCGAGGGTGAATGCGAGCTCCAGCGCCTGGTTCGCACCGGCTTCCTGCATGTGGTAGCCGCTGATGCTGATCGAGTTGAACTTCGGCATCTTCTGCGCCGTGTACTCGATGATGTCGGCCACGATGCGCATGCTGGGCGCCGGCGGGTAGATGTAGGTGTTGCGGACCATGAACTCCTTGAGGATGTCGTTCTGGATGGTGCCGCTCAGTTGCTCTTGTGAAACCCCCTGCTCTTCGGCCGCGACGACATAACCCGCCAGCACCGGCAGCACGGCGCCGTTCATCGTCATGCTCACGCTCACCTTGTCGAGCGGAATGCCGTCGAAGAGGATCTTCATGTCCTCGACGCTGTCGATGGCCACACCCGCTTTGCCCACATCACCGGTGACGCGTGGGTGGTCGCTGTCGTAGCCGCGGTGGGTGGCGAGGTCGAAGGCCACGCTGACGCCCTGGCCGCCGGCAGCCAGCGCCTGGCGGTAGAAGGCGTTGCTGTCTTCGGCGGTGGAAAAGCCCGCGTACTGGCGGATGGTCCAAGGCCGCACGGCGTACATCGTGGCCTGCGGGCCGCGGATGTAGGGCTCGAAGCCGGGCAGCGTGTCGGCCAGCGCCGGTTGCGGCAGCGCGGCGATGTCGGCCGCGGTGTACAACGGCTTGACGGCGATGCCCTCGGGCGTGTGCCAGCCCAGTGCCGCGACGTCGCCACCGGGGGCCGACTTCGCGGCCGCCTTCTGCCACATCACCAGCGTGGCCGCGGCGAATTCGGGCGGGGTCTTCTCTTCACTCATGCATCTGCTCCCGGGCCCGCTGTCGTGGCCCACGGCGACGGGCCAGGCCGTCGGAATTCGCGCCGCCGTCACATCGACCGTTGAGGGCGGCGGCGCATTATGCATAATTATGAATTCAAAACCCACGTCAGCCTGACAGACCATTGCCTTGGCCGCGCTCGCCGATCCGAACCCGCCGCTGTCGCCCCGCGCCCTGTACCAGGACGTGGCCGAACGCCTGCGCCAGCAGATCTTCGCGCGCGAACTCGAACCGGGCGGCTGGATCGACGAGATGAAACTCGCCGCCGCCTTCGGCATCAGTCGCACGCCGCTGCGCGAGGCGCTGAAGGTGCTGGCCGCCGAAGGGCTGGTGACGATGAAGGTGCGGCGCGGCGCCTACGTCACCGAGATGTCGCGCGACGACGTGGCGCAGATCTACCACCTGCTGGCGCTGCTGGAAAGCGACGCCGCGGCCACGGTGGCCGCCGAGGCCAGCCCCGCTCAGCGGGCCGAGCTGGCGGCGCTGCACGCGCAACTCGAGAAGCAGGTGCGCCGGCGCGACGAGTTTTTCGCCGCCAACGAACGCTTCCACGTCATGCTGCTGCAGGTCGCAGGCAACCGCTGGGCGCTGCAGACGGTGCAGGACCTGCGCAAGGTGATGAAGCTCAACCGCCATCACTCGCTGTTCAAGCAGGGGCGGCTGGCGGAGTCGCTGGCCGAGCACCGGGCGCTGATGCAGGCCATCGAGGCGCATGACGCGCCAGCTGCGGCGCGGCTGATGAAGGCCCACTTCGAGAGCGGGCTCGAAGCGGCATAGGTTGGACCCCCAAGCTCACTGCGTTCGCTACCCCCCGGGGGGGCTCTGGCAGCGGACCGGCGGAGCCGGATCCGCGCAAGGCCTTGATCTTTGCGGCCCGCGGCGGCGCCATCGGCGCCAGAAGCGGAAAAGCCGCCTCGCGGCGGCCCTTCCTGATCCGAAACACGCCTTGCGGCGTGTCGGCTTACTTCATGCCGGCGCTGGCAGCGGCCGAAGCGGCGGCGGCGACAGCGTTGGCGGCGCCCATCGCGGCCGACGCGGTGTCAGCCACGGCGGAAGCGGCGCTGGCAGCAGCGTCAGCCACGGCAGCGGCCGGGGCGGGAGCGGGGGCGGGGGCAGGCGCGGGAGCTTCGGCCTTCTTGCCGCAAGCGGCGAGGGCGAAGGCGGCGACCAGGGTAGCGATGGCGAGGGACTTGTTCATGGGTGTCTTCAATGGTGGTGGAGGGTCGGGAACCGAAACGTCTGGCGGGTCGCCCCTGACGATGCAGGGACAACCCATACTCAAGTTCGGTCCGCAAGGCCGACACCCGGCGAACCTAACCCGAAATTATAGCGAAACCAAGGGGTATCCCTAGAGACCCAGCGTTCTGACGGCTAATGCACGCTCCGACCGTTGCAAAGCCGCGTCGGTCTCTTCGCACCACTGACGTGCGCGGCGTTCGTCCAGCGCCACCCTTCCGCGCCAATGCAGGGCGTCGATGAGCTGCACGCTGACCGCACCATCGCAGGTCAGCAGCGTCGGCAGGTCGCGCGCCAGTTCCTCGGGCGCCTGCCAGCCTTCGATGGCATGCGCCCAGGGTGCACGCCAGGCGTTGAAACGCGGGCAGCGCCGCGGCAGGTCGTCGAAACGCGCCGCCAGCAGCACCAGCCTGCGCTGCGGCAGGCGCAACCAGTCGGTCAGGGCCTGCAGCAGCGCCGGGTCGTCCAGCGGCCAGTCGGCGAAGCTCGGGTCGACGGCGACGATACGGCGGGCGCCCTGCGCCATCGCGGTCGTGAAACCCCACTGCAGCGCGGCGTGCCAGCCGCGGCGGCTGTCGATGACGGGCAGCGCCGGCGGCGCGGGCGCCGTCATGCCGCCACCTCGTGCAGCCAGCCGGCGGCGCGCCAGTCCTGCAGCAGTTCGGCGGCACCGGCACTGAGGCCGCGGCGCTCGCGCGCCGACAGCTGCCGCGCGTCGGCCAGGCAACGCATCAGCCGCGCATCGCGGCCCGCGGCGACGAAGGACTCGCCGTTGACGAAGACGTGACGGCTGTCGTAGGCCATGCGGGTGCGCGGATCGAGCTGCAGCGCGGTGGTCGGGTCGGCGGCGCTGTCGGCATCGTGGCCGTCGAACCAGACGTTCGGCTTGGGCTCGGTGAGGATTTCGCCCAAAGCCCGCGGCAAGGCCAGTGGGTCGGCCAGGTGGCGCTGCAGTGACTGCCTGGCGAAGGCTTCCAGCGCCGGCGGAATGGCCGCCGGCTGTGCCGTGGCCGGCTGCCGGGGGTCGTGGTAGAGCCTGGGGTCGCTTTCATCCTCGGACAGCCGCAGCAACAGCTCACGCGCCAGCTCGCCGGCTGCGGGCACGCGGAAGCCGGCCGAGCAGGTCATGCAGTCGCCGTCCACCGCGGTGCCGTCGTGGCCCCAGTAGGGCGGCAGGTAGAGCATGTCGCCGGGCTCGAGCACCCAGTCCAGCGTCGGCTCGAAGTCACGCAGGCGCTTCAGCGGCGCACCTTCCACCCAGGCCGGCTCGCCACCCCGCGTGGGCGGCGACACACGCCAGCGCCGGCGGCCCTGCACCTGGATCAGGAAGACGTCGTAGGCGTCGACATGCGGGCCCACGCCACCGCCGGGGCTGGCCCAGGACACCATCAGGTCGTCCAGGCGTGCGTCGGGCACGAAACGGAAGCGCGAGAGCATCTCGTGCGCCGCCGGTACGTGCAGGTCCAGGCCCTGCACCAGCAGCGTCCAGCCCGGGCGCGCCAGCGGCGGCAGCGCACGCCGCGGCAGCGGGCCGTGGCGCACCTGCCAGTCCTGCGGGAGCGGGCCCTTGCACTGCACCAGGCGCGATTCCACGCCGTCACGCCCGGCCAGCTCGAACAGCGCCGGCCGTGCCAGCGGTGGCACCACGTCAGGCCAGGCCTGGCGCACGAGCAGGGGCTTCTTTTGCCAATGCCGCCGCATGAAGGCGGCGGGGCTCAGGCCGCCGAGCAGCGGCGTTGCGGCATTCACGTCCATCGCGCCATTCTGGCCCATGCCCGGCGCCCCCGGCGAAGGGCGGGCGCGGCGGCAAGCCCGCCCGACAGCCCCTGTGCCATCATTCCCGGATGATCATTTCCGACCCCTGCGTGGTGAGCCTGACTTGGACGCTGAGCGACGGCCAGAACCGCCCCATCGACGAACTGGCCGAGCCGGTGGAGTTCTTCTTCGGCGGCGACGACCTGCTGCCCAAGGTGGAAGAGGCGCTGGCCGGCCACACCACCGGCGACGAGTTGCAGTTGCACCTGGAACCCGAGCACGCCTTCGGCGACTACCGCGCCGAGCTGGCGTGTTTCGAGGACCGCAAGCTGTTCCCCGAGCAGCTCGAGACCGGCATGGCCTTCGAGGGCCTGCCCAAGGGCCATGCGACGCCCGACATGCCGGCCGACAACGTCTACATCGTCACCGAGATCTACCCCTCGCACGTGGTGCTCGACGGCAACCACCCGCTGGCCGGCATGTCGCTGCGCCTGGCGGTGAAGGTGCGCGACGTGCGCGAGGCGACGCCGCAGGAGGTCGAGGCCAAGAGCCTCGGCAGCTCGACGCTCACTGTGCTGGCCAGCACGCCGGCGGCGGCGCCGGGCACGCTGCACTGACCGGCGCCGCGGCGCTGCGCGATTCACCTCGAGGACGCATGAAGCCCTGCATTGAAGTCAAGATCATGGACACGCGGCTGCACGAGTGGGGCCTGCCGAAGTACCAGACCGCCCTGGCCGCCGCCATCGACCTGATGGCCTGCCTGGATGCCCCGCTCGTGCTCAGGCCGCAGGCCGCAGCGGTCTTGATCCCCACCGGCCTGGCACTGCACATGAATTCGGCTGCGCTGTGCGCCGTGATCCTTCCACGGTCGGGTCTGGGGCACAAGAAGGGCCTGGTGCTCGGCAACAGCGCCGGCCTCATCGACGCCGACTACACGGCCCAGTGTTTCATCAGCGCGTGGAACCGGAATCCGGCAGGCTCGGAGCAGGACATCCTGATCAGCCCCGGCGACCGCATCGCGCAGATGATCTTTCTGCCGGTCGTGCGGCCCGAGTTCCTCGTCGTGGATGAATTCACTGCGCCCAGCGAGCGCGGAGAAGGCGGGTTCGGATCGACGGGCGTCGGCGCCTAGCCGGTTCGCGGCGCAGCGGCCAGCGGGCTGCGTTGGCGGTGCAGCGCAGGGTCCACCGCACGCACCATGGCCGCGGTGTCCAGGTCCAGGCCCAGGAAGGCGTTCAAGGCCGCCGCGACGGTCTGCGGCGCGCTGAGCACCTGGTGGTAGGGCACCGGCATCACCGCGATGCCGGCCTGGTTCGCCAGCCAGGGCGCCAGCT
Organism: Burkholderiales bacterium; assembly: GCA_038205425.1. Taxonomy (GTDB): domain Bacteria; phylum Pseudomonadota; class Gammaproteobacteria; order Burkholderiales; family Burkholderiaceae_C; genus Rubrivivax. Next base: position 9,954 of record JBBRBW010000004.1, read on the forward strand.
GGGCGAGCTGGCCTTCGAAGGCTTTCTTCAGCAGCGCCGGGTCGCCGCCGTCCTTGCCCTCGCGCTGCAGCATCGCGCGCTGGCTGGCCAGCACCTCATCGATGGGCCGCTGCATGAAAACGAGGCGGTACTGCAAGGAGCCGTCGAGCAGCAGGTCGCGCAGCAGCAGGTGGATGACCTTCACCACGTGGCCGCGGGCCTGCGGCAGCCATGACCGGTCGCTGCGCAGGCGCTTGACCGGCTCGAACTCGAAATAGCCGCGCAGGTTGTTCTCATCGGCGGCGCGCAGGCCGTCGGTCAGCGCCGGCAGGCCACCGGCGTGCAGCATCTGCATCATCAGCGAGGTGCCCGAGCGCGGCAGGCCGCTGACGACGGTGACGAAGTCAGGCGCCATCTTCAGTCCACCACGGGCTGCGGCAGGCCTTCGGCCAGCGCACGCCGGGCGAGTTCGCGGTGCTTCGCCGACCTCTCTACATCGCCCAGCTTGGCGGCCACCAGCGACACGTAGCGGTGGGCGATGGCGAAGTCCGGCACGATGGACAGGCAGAGCTCGAAGGCCTGCAGCGAGCGTTCGTACCAGCGCAAGCGCGAGAGCACCGCGCCCAGCTGGAAATGCGCCAGCGGAAAGTCGTGCGCCAGCGCGATCGACTGCAGGCCGCTCTGCACACCTTCTTCCAGCCGCCCCTGGCGCGGCAGCGCCACGCTCAGCCCGTAGTGGGCCTCGGCGTGGTCCTTGTCCAGCACGAGCGACCGGCGAAACGCCTCTTCGGCCCGGCGCCACAGGCGCAGGCGAAGGTAGGCGCGGCCGATGCGGCACTGCAGCCAGGCGTTGTCGTGGCCCTGCGTGGCGGCCAGCTCGAAGTGGCGCAGCGCGCCATTCACGTCGTTGCCCATCGAGCACTGGAAGGCACGGAACATCGAGATCTGCTTGTGCCCAGGCTGCAGGCGCTGCAGCGCATCGGTCAGCTGGCACAGCGCGGCGGCGTCGCCCGCCGAGATCGCGGCCTGCCCGGCGAAGACCAGGAAGGCCGGTTCCTGCGGAAACTGTTCCACCAGTTCCAGCGCCAGGGTCAGCGCACGCGCCGGATGCTTGCCGTCGACGCAGGTGCAGGCCAGGTTGAACTTCTGCGCGGCGCGGGCACGCACGATGTCGCGCTGCACGTCCTCGCCCGGCGCCTCGATGTAGCCGAGCTCGACGAGCTGCCGCATCGACGCCGCAGCCGCCTCGGCCGCTTCGGGGTCGTCGCTGGCGGCGTCACGTTCCCGCGCGTCGTAGACCGGGTCGGGGATCTCTTCCCACGAGTCGATGCGCTCGATCTGCGGCGGCGCTTCGAAGGCGTTGACGAGCACCCTGCCCTCCATGTCACGCGCCACCGGCAGGCCGAACAGCGCCAGCACGGTGGGCGTGATGTCCAGCAGCGTGGCGCCATGCACCGTGGCGTCGCGCCGGACGCCGGGCCCGGCGAGCAGGAAACTGCCGAAGTTCCGATGCCATTGCGACGGCTCCACCGGCCCGGTCGGGCGTGCGGCACCGTTCTGGAAACCGTGGTCCGAGACGATCATCACATGCGCGTCCGGGCCGGCCAGTTCCACCAGGCGGCCCAGCATCTGGTCATGGAACTCGTAGACGGCGTTCATCACACCCTTCAGCGGCTCGTACAGGTCGTGGCGCACGTTGTCCATGCGCGGCGGGTGGAAGACCATGAAGTCGTGGCCGACGCGGTCGATGGTGTCGTAGTAGGCCGTGCAGAAGTCCCAGGGCTGTTCTTCCATCAGCGCCGTGGTCAGCGCATGCAGCGAGATGCACTCGGCCAGACGCCGCGCCAGCGCGCCCAGCAGGCGCTGCACCTCGGGGTCGCGCTGGTCCAGTTGCGCAGCCTGCGGGATGAACTGCTGCAGCAGGGCCGCGGTGACCTCGGCGGGGTGGAAACGCAGTTCGGCCAGGTCTTCGGCCAGCGCGGCCGGGAAAACCGCGTTCGGCTGCAAGGGCCAGTCGTCGCGTGTTGCCGAGGCCGGCGCGACGTGGAACAGCTGCGAGACGCAGACACCGTTGATGTTCTCGGCCGGGTGGCTGGCATACCACCCCAGCGCCTGGCAGCGCTTGCCCGACTGCGCCAGGATGTTCCACAGCGCCTTGCACTGGCGCGTGCTGCTGGCGGTGGGCCGCAGCGCGGTGCCGTCGGGGGTCGGCTCGACGAAACCGTGCACGCCGTGCAGGTAGGCCCGCTTGCCGGTGGCGATCGACGTCCAGAGGATGGGCGACAGCACCGGCTGCAGTGTCGCCAGGTTGCCGATGACACCGGCTTCGACCAGGCGCTTCAGGTTCGGCATGCGGCCGGCGTCGATCAGCGGATGCATCAGCTGCCAGTCGGCGGCGTCCCAGCCCACGAGCAGCAGTTTTGTGGCGAGGGCTTCGGTCATTGGGAGCTCAGCGAGCTGGGATGCACGTGCCATGCCAGCGATCTTCAGGCCGCCAAAGCGGCGCGACAAATGCAAACCGCGCCCGCGCCAAACAACTGGCGCGGGCGCGGTTCAGGAGTGGTCAGTGCGGAACGGCGAGCTTCAGTGTGCCGCCTGGCGGCGCTGGCGGCGGATCTTGCGCAGGTTCAGCGCACCGAGGGCGAGCGCCCCCACCGACAGCATGAGCCCGGTCGAGGGTTCGGGCACCACGGTGATGGCAGCGCCGCTGTTCTCGAAGCTCCAGCCGGTAACCGTCGCCGGGAAGCCCAGCGGACCCGTCGACTGCATCGTCAGATAGCCATAGTTGATAGCCGCCGTCGACTCGTTGAAGAAGCGGAAGCCCATCGTATGGGTGCCAGTGGACTGGAAGGCGCCGGTCTGCAGGTTGCTCGCCGAGGCGGAAAATGTCGACGCGGCGGAGATCACCGAACCCAGGGGCAGGTCGAGATAGGGGCCGGTGGTGGTAGCAGCCACGGCACCGTTGGAGGCGGCGGGGGTGCCGCTGAAGAAGAAAGTCAGCGTGCTCGAGCTGCCCCAGGGGCCGAAGTCCCAGCCGGGCACGGCGGCCGGGGAGATGGCATTGGCGCCGGTCAACAGGTTGATGTAGACGCCTGAGAAGGTGTTGGGCACCGGAATCGGCGTGGTGAAGGTGACGACGGTGGCCTGGGCATCGGTGACGGTGCCGGCGGCGCCGGCCAGCGCCGCAGCGCACATGCCCAGGCGCAGTGCGACGTTCGAAGGGTCGAGGGTTTGCGTAGCTTGTGTGTTCATGCGGACTCGTCTCGGTGGGTTGATGAGCGACGAAAGACCCGGCGTCCAGCACGAGCTCAGCCTGTCGTTGCGACCTGGGGTCTCGGACAACCGGGAATGCGTTGTCGCGAAGCACCTGACACACCGTGCAGCCACTGCCGTGAAGCTAACGCGATCGGTGTACGGAACTTAGTGGCGGGCCCGGGTGCGGTCAATCTAAGCAGCCCCCCTTGGTCGGGGGGGTAGGGGCACAGCGCCGGCCGTATGAGGCAGCACCTAGGGTAATCACCCGTCGCCACGAGGGCTCGCAGGCCGAACCGGCGCGGCTCAGCGCGAGCTGGGATCGGCGCTGGCCGGCTCCAGGCGCGCCACGTCCACCACGCTTACCGCGGCGGCTTCGGCGCACGCAGCGCCATCTCGCGCACCAGCATCCGGGCCAGCGTCAGCTTGTCGCCCGGCGGCAGTTCGGTCTCGCCCTGCGCGTCCACCAGCACCAGCGTGTTGTCGTCGCGGCCGAAGGTCGATGGGCCATGGTTGGCCACGAGCAGCGGCACGCCCTTGCGCTGGCGCTTGGCACGGGCGTGTTCGAGGATCTTCTCGCTCTCCGCCGCGAAGCCCACGCACCACGGGCGTTGCGCCTCGGGCAGGCGCGCCACCGCGGCGAGGATGTCGGGGTTCTCGGTCAGCGTCAGCGTGGGCGCCGCGCCGCCGGCATCCTTCTTCACCTTCTGCTCGGCCACCCGTAGCGGCCGCCAATCGGCGACCGCGGCGGTGGCCACAAAAAAGCCGTGGGCAGGCGCCAGCGGCAGCACGCCGTCGAACATCTGCTGCGCCGTCTGCACGTCGATGCGATGCACGCCGCGGGGCGTGGGCAGGTGCACCGGGCCAGCCACCAGCGTGACCTTCGCGCCGGCCTCGGCCGCGGCGCGCGCGATGGCAAAACCCATCTTGCCGCTGGAATGGTTGCTAATGCCGCGCACCGGGTCGATGGGCTCGAAGGTCGGGCCGGCGGTCACCAGCACGCTGCGGCCGGCCAGCAGCTTGGGCTGGAAGAAGGCGACCAGTTCGTCGCGCAATGCCACGGCTTCGAGCATGCGGCCGTCGCCGATCTCGCCGCAGGCCTGGTCGCCTGCGGCCGGGCCGAGCACGGTGGCGCCGTCGGCAGCGATCTGCGCCACGTTGCGCTGCGTGGCGGGGTGGGCCCACATCTCGCGGTTCATCGCCGGCGCCACCAGCAGCGGGCAGGTCGCGGTCGGCCGCGCCAGGCACAGCAGGGCCAGCAGTTCGCCGGCACGGCCCTGCGCCAGTTGGGCGATGAAGTCGGCGCTGGCCGGGGCCACGAGGATGGCGTCGGCCTGCCGCGACAGGTTGATGTGCGGCATGGCGTTGGGCTCGCGTGGGTCCCACTGGCTGGTGTGCACGGCACGCCCGCTCAGCGCCTGCATCGTGGCCACGGTGATGAACTGCTGCGCGGCGTCGGTCATCACCACCTGCACCGTGGCGCCTTCGCGCACCAGTTCGCGCGTCAGCTCGGCGGCCTTGTAGCAGGCCACGCCGCCGGTCAGGCCGAGAACGATGTGCCTGCCTTGCAGGCCGGGGGGGCTGGACATGGGGCGGAACTCTAGCAGCCGCAATGCGGCTCTCCGCGCCTGGCAAAGGCCCCGCGCCGGTCCGAGGCTCTGCCTTGCCAGTTTTCAGTAAGTACTGAAACTTCGATATCCTCCGTCGCTTCTTCGACCGCCGGCCTCGCCATGACCCAGCTCTCCCCGCTCGTCAGCAGTTTTGTCGGCCACTTCGGCGAGATGGGCAGCCGCTGGGGCATCAACCGCACCGTGGGGCAGATGTACGCGCTGATCTTCGTTGCGCCGACGCCGGTGCACGCCGACGACATCGCCGAGAAGCTGGAGTTCAGCCGCAGCAACGTGAGCATGGGTCTGAAGGAATTGCAGGCCTGGCGGCTGGTGAAGCTGCGCCACTTTCCGGGCGACCGGCGTGAGTACTTCGAGGCCCCGGCCGACGCCTGGGAGGTCTTCCAGACCCTGGCCGCCGAACGGCGTCGGCGCGAGATCGAACCCACGCTGTCGATGCTGCGCAACGCGCTGCTCGAGCACCCGTCCAGCGACGAAGACCGCATCGCCCAGGCCCGCATGCGCGACATGCACGACCTCATCGAGCTGATGACGAGCTGGTTCGACGACGTGCAGCGGCTGGACCGGCAGACGCTGTCGCAGCTGATGAAGATGGGCGCCAAGGTGCAGCGTGTGCTCGAGTTCACCGGCAAGTTGAAGACCACGCCAGTCGCGAAGGAAACCGTCTGATGGACGCCCTGCTCCTGGCCCGTATGCAGTTCGCGGCCAACATCACCTTCCACATCCTCTTCCCCACCATCAGCATCGCGCTGGGCTGGACGCTGCTCTTCTTCCGCCTGCGCTGGCTGTACAGCGCCCCCAGGTCGCCGCAAACGGCGCCCGCCCCCCGGGGGGGTCTGCCGTTCTTGGGGCGGCCCGGCAAACGGCAGGACCGCGACGCCGCCTGGCTGATGGCCTACCGCTTCTGGACCAAGGTCTTCGCGCTGACCTTCGCCCTGGGCGTGGTCAGCGGCATCACGATGAGTTTCCAGTTCGGCACCAACTGGCCGGGCTACATGGAACGCGTGGGCAACATCGCCGGGCCGCTGCTGGGCTACGAGGTGCTGACCGCCTTCTTCCTCGAGGCCACCTTCCTGGGCGTGATGCTCTTCGGCCACGGCAGGGTGAGTGAACGCGCCCACCTCATCGCCACCTTCCTGGTCGCCTTCGGCACCACGATGAGCGCCTTCTGGATCCTGGCGCTGAACTCGTGGATGCACACCCCCGCCGGCCACGTCATCCGCGAGAACGGCGAGTTCTTCGTGCAGTCGTGGGCTGCCGTCATCTTCAATCCCAGCTTTCCCTACCGCCTGGTGCACGTGCTGCTGGCCTCGGGGCTGACGGTGGCCTTCGTGCTGGCCGGCGTCAGCGCCTGGCAGTTGCTGAAGGGCAAGGCCAATGCGTCGACGCCGAAGGTGCTGCGCACCGGGCTGACGGTGGCCGCGGTGCTGATTCCGTTGCAGATCCTGGCCGGCGACATGCACGGGCTGAACACGCTGCAGCACCAGCCGCAGAAGGTGGCCGCGATGGAAGGCATCTGGAAGACCGAGCGCGGCGCGCCGCTGCTGCTCTTCGCGGTGCCCGACGAGGCCACGCGCAGCAACCACTTCGAGATCGCCATCCCCAAACTGGCGGCGCTGATCCTCAAGCACGACCCCGACGGCGAGATCCGCGGCCTGGACGAGTTCAAGGGCGCCAAGGGGTGGGAACACCCGCCCGTGAAACCGCTGTTCTACGGCTTCCGCATCATGGTCGGCACCGGCATGCTGATGCTGCTGTTCAGTTGGGCGGGGCTGTGGCTCTACCGGCGCCGCGCCTGGGTGGCCGAGAAGCTGCCGCGGCCGCTGCTGTGGGGCCTGGCGGGGATGAGCTTCTCGGGCTGGCTGGCCACGGTCTCGGGCTGGTACGTCACCGAGGTCGGGCGCCAACCCTTCATCGTCTTCGGCCTGGTGCGCGTCGACGAGGTGGCCTCGGCGGTGCCCGCGCCGATGATCGCGTTCACACTGGCGCTCTACGTCACCGTCTATCTCGCGCTCATCGTGGCCTACGTCAGCGTGGTGAAGTACATGGCCGAAAAACCGGTCGACATGCACGACCTGGTGAAGGCCGAACCCGTGGGAGCAACGACATGAGCTGGGCCACCGCGCTGCCCATCGTCTTCATGGCGCTGATGGGCCTGTCGATGCTGCTCTACGTGGTGCTCGACGGCTACGACCTTGGCGTCGGCCTGCTGCTGCACCGGGCCACCGACGACCAGAAGGACACCATGATCGCCAGCATCGGCCCCTTCTGGGACGCCAACGAGACCTGGCTGGTGCTGGGCGTGGGCATCCTGCTAATCGCCTTCCCGAAGGCCCATGGCATGGTGCTGGGCGCGCTCTACCTGCCGGTGGCGCTGATGCTGGTGGGGCTGATCCTGCGCGGCGTGGCCTTCGACTTCCGCGTCAAGGCGCAAGACGCGCACAAGCCGCTGTGGAACTTCGCCTTCTTCGCCGGTTCGGGCCTCGCCGCGGCGTCACAGGGCTGGATGCTCGGGCGCTACATCACGGGCCTGCAGGAAGGCTGGCCCTACATGCTGTTTGCCGCGGCCATCGCGCTGCTGCTGCCGGCGGCCTACGTGCTGCTGGGCGCCGGCTGGCTGATCATGAAGACCGAGGGCGAACTGCAGCGCCATGCCGTGAAGTGGGCCAAGCTGGCCTGGGCGCCGCTGGTGGTGGGCATGGGGCTGATCTCGCTGGCCACGCCCGTCGTCAGCGAGACAGTGCGCGGCAAGTGGTTCAGCATGCCCGAATTCATCGCGCTGCTGCCGATCCCGCTGATGACGCTGGCGGCGCTGGTCGGCGCGCGCGCGATGCTCAATTCACAGCGCGTGCTGGGCAAGCTGTGCTGGCTGCCCTTCACGCTGACGGTGTCGGTGTTCCTGCTCGGCGCCATCGGCCTGGCCTACAGCCTCTTCCCCTACGTGGTGATGGACAGGCTGACCATCTGGCAGGCGGCCAGCGCCACCGAGTCGCTGGCGGTCATCGCCATCGGCTGCGCGATCACGGTGCCCACCATCCTGGGCTACACGGTGTTCTCGTACCGGGTGTTCTGGGGCAAGGCCACCGCGCTGCGTTACGCCTGAACAGGCGGCGAGGGCCGGGGCTTCAGGCTCCGTGGCACTTCTTGAACTTCTTTCCGCTGCCGCAGGGGCACGGGTCGTTGCGGCCCGGCGTGGCCTCGACGCGCCGTGTCTCGGGCTTGGGCGCGAAGTCGACCCAGTAAAGGCGCAGGTCCTGCACCGCCATGCAGGCCTCGGACAGCAGGTCGTCGCGCGTCGGCTCGCCCTTGGGGTAGTGGCTGGCGATGTGGGCCTTCCACTCGTCGCTGCCGGGCGGAAACATCAGCACAGCCACCTGGTCGAAGGCCTGCTTGAAGAGTTCCTCGGCCTCCTCGTCGGCGGGCTCGGCCCACAGGTCGGGGAAGGCCTCGACGCCGTCGAAGAAACCTTCGGCCCACACGCTACCGGTCTGGAAGGCGGTCGCCTCTTCCTCGCTGAAGCCCTCTTCCTCGACCAACAGCCGACGGTCTTCGTCGGTCACCTCGCCGATCAGCGGGTCCAGCCGCAACCAGTCGGGCGCGTCGATCAGCACTTCGGGGTCGAGCTGGTCGCACAGCACCTTCAGTCGCGCCTGCAGGGCCTGCAAACCGCGGGCGTGGTCCTCGGGGTCGGCATAGGCACGCTCGAAGGCGTCATCGCACAGCGCCGGCAGCCACTGCTCGGGCGGCAGCAGGCGCGGCGCGGCGGCCAGTGCGGCCAGGAAACCGTCGACCCACTCGAAGTTGATGCCGGGGTCGAAACCAGCCAGGCGCTCGCAGGTGCGGTCGAAGGCCTCGAGTTCGGCTTTGGAGTTCTGGCGCGGCGGTCTGGGGTTCATGGCGGGGGTTCGGCGGGCCAGGCGGCCCGCGGGGGATGCGGATGCAGGCGCGCCATCGCGTGCACGTCGGCAAACACGCCGTCACGCAGCGCATACGCGCGGTGCGTGCCTTCGTGGCGGAAGCCGAAGCGTTCGTAGAGGCGGATGGCGCGGTTGTTGTCGATGAAGACGGTGAGCTCGATGCGCAGGACCTGCGCCCAGGCGTCGGCGTAGTCGCACAGCGCGTGCATCAGCGCCGCGCCGACGCCCTGGCCCTGTGCGGCAGGCTCGACGCTGATGCCCAGCATCGCGACATGGCGGCGGCGCAGTTGCGGCGCCGGGTGCAGGCCGGCGCTGCCGACGACACGGCCACTCCGTTCGGCCACCAGATGCATGTCGACGGCGTGCGGGTCCGACTGCGCTTCGAGCCGCTTGCGCCACATCTCTTCGGCCGGCATCGGCAGCTGCATCAGGTTCCGGTAGACGTCGGGCTGGCCCATCATGCGGGCGAAGTCGGCCGCGTCGGCAGGTCGGGCGCGGCGCACGAGGACGGGTGCGGCGGAAAGGTCGGGCACGTGGGGCACTCAAATGAGCGTGGCGAAAACGCCGACTGCAGTGTCCCACGGGCCGCGATGTCACCAAAATGGCACCTCGCGACGGGATCATCGTGGGGCACGCTTCTTGCGAAGGCGTGCACCACAGCTGGGCGGCAACGTCAAGCCGGATTTTCTCCGACGCGCAATGTCTTGCCGGGCCGCTCCAGCGGCCCGGCTTCGTTGCATAGTGTTATCACAAGGCTGCACCAAGCGGTGCAGCTTCACTTTTTTCTTGAGGGCGAACAAGTCATGAACAACCGGGACTGGATGGTCTTCTCGCGCACGGCAGTGGCCGTGGCCGTGGCTTTTGTGGCCGCTGCGCCTGCACTGGCACAGAACACGACCGCCGCCATCGGCGGCCAGGTGACGGGAGCTGACGGCAAGCCGGTTGCCGGCGCCGCGGTGAAGATCGTCCACGTCGAATCGGGCTCGACGAGCAACGTCGTCACCGACATCAATGGCCGCTACGTGGCGCGCGGCCTGCGCGCTGGCGGCCCTTTCACCATCACCATCAGCAAGGGCGGGCAGACCGAAGCCCGCGATGGCGTCTTCCTGGCGCTGGCCGAGACCCTCAACCTCGACGCGACGCTGGGCGCCGCGGCGCAGTCCGTCACCATCACGGGTCGCCGTGCGTCAGACCGCTTCAACAGCACCAACATGGGTGCCGGCACCGGCATCGGTACACGCGAACTGCAAGGGCTGCCTTCGATCTCCGGCAACCTGCAGGACTTCGCCCGCACCGACCCGCGCCTGGCACAGACCGACAAGGAACGCGGCGAGATCTCGGCACTGGGCCAGAACACGCGCTTCAACTCGATCACGATCGACGGCGTCACCACCAACGACACCTTTGGCCTGGAAGCCAACAACCTGCCCACGCTGCGGCAACCGATCAGCATCGACGCCATCCAGTCGGTGCAGGTCAATCTGAGCAACTACGACGTCACGCAGAAGGGCTACACCGGCGCCAACATCAACGCCGTCACGAAGAGCGGTACCAACGAGTTCCGCGGCAACGTGCACTATGTGTGGCGCAACTCCGACTACGTCGGCGACCGCTACAACCGCACCAACGACACCACTTCGCTGGCGCCGAAGTTCAAGGACTATTCGTATGGCTTCGTGCTCGGTGGCCCGATCATCCAGGACAAGCTGTTCTTCTTCGCCAGCTACGACAAGTTCACCAGCACGCGCTCCAGCCCGGCCTTCGGCCCGCTGGGCAGCAGCCTCACCAACGTCGGCATCACGCAGAGCTCCATCGACCAGGCCATCGCGGCCTCGCGCACCACCTGGGGCCTGGATGTCGGCTCGTCGGAAATCCCGAAAGGCCTGAAGCTCGAGGTCAAGGACACGCTGCTCAAGCTCGACTGGAACATCAGCGACGAGCACCGTGCCAGCGTTCGCTACACCAAGACGCAGCAGAACGAACCCATCCTGAACGGCTTCTCGACCACCGCGCTGTCGCTCAGCTCGTGGTGGTTCGACCAGGCCAAGACCATCGAGAGCGTGGTCGGCCAGTGGTTCGCCGACTGGACGCCCACCTTCAGCACCGAGCTGAAAGCCTCCAAGCGTGACTACGACAGCGTGCCCACGCCCTTCAATGGCGCCCGCCAGCCGGCCATCGGCCTGCGCTATTCGGGTGCACTGCCGGCCGGCTCGCCAGCGGGCGTGAGCAGCAACAACCGCTTCCTGAACTTCGGCACCGAAAACAGCCGCCACTTCAACGTGCTGCGGACCAAGACCACCGACCTCTACGCCGGTGGCAACTGGACGCTGGGCACGCACGAGCTGAAGTTCGGCGCCGACTACGCGAAAAACGACGTCTACAACGCCTTCCTGCAGAACATCTTCGGCAACTACACCTTTGGCTGCGAGCCGGGCACCTACAGCTTCGGCGCCATCACCGACTGCAACGCCGCCACGGTGACTTCGGCGCAACGTGACCAGGCGACACTGGAGAACTTCCAGCGCGGCCTGCCATCGGCGTACACGCTGCAGACGGCACTGGCCGGCCGCACCGTGAATGACGCGGTGGCCACCTGGAAGTACGAGACCACCGGCCTGTTCCTGCAAGACACCTTCAAGGTCACCCCGACGCTGAACCTGATGTTCGGTCTGCGCATGGACACCCAGAAGGTGCCGAGCCGGCCGATCTTCAACGCCAACGCCGCCGCGCCACGCGTGGACGGCAGCGTGACTGGCGTCAACACGGTGACGCGCAACACTGGCGGCTTCGGCCTGGACAACACCGTAACGCTCGACAACAGCGAACTGCTGCAGCCCCGCTTCGGCTTCAACTGGAAGCTCGGCGGCGACGAACGGCGCATGCAAGTGCGCGGCGGCCTCGGTCTCTTCCAGGGCGCAGCGGCCAACGTCTGGCTGAGCAACCCGTTCAGCAACACCGGTGCGGCAGTCACCACCTTCAGCTGCACCACCTTCCAGGGCTGCAACGGCAACAGCAACAGCACGAGCAACCTCGCGGCACTGTTCAACGCCAATCCGGACAACCAGCGTTCGCCCGGCGGCACGCCGCCGGCGCCGAATATAGATTTCCTGTCGCCGCGGCTGGAGCAGCCGTCGCTGTGGAAGCTGAACCTGGCTTTCGAGACGGAGCTCGCGCTGCCTGCGGTCGGCGCCGTCGTGGCCAGCGCCGAGTGGCTGCACTCCAAGGTGAAGAGCGGCATCTTCTACCAACACCTGAACCTGGGCAATGCCACGCGCACCGGCAGCGACGGCCGCCAGCTGTTCTGGATGCCGCAGAGCTACGACCAGAGCTGCTGGAGCGGCAGCAACCTGCTCACCGCGAACGCCTGTTCGGGCGGCCGTGACCGCGCGCTGAGCAATGCGTCGTGGGGCCGCAACGTGCTGCTGGCCGACAAGACCAGCAAGGGTGGCGGCGACGCCATCACGCTGGCGCTGAGCCAGCCCGCCGGGCCGGCCGGCGTGTCCTGGAGCGTGGCCTACACGCGCACCACGGCCAAGGAAATGAGCCCGCTGACATCGTCGACCTCAAGCTCGAACTGGAGCAACCGCAATATCTTCAATCCGAATGAAGAGGTGTTGCAGAACTCGAACTACCTGACCAAGGACCGCGTCAACTTCTCGGTCAACTGGCAGACGGCCTTCGTCGACAACTACAAAACGTCGGTGGGCCTGTTCTACGAGGGCCGCCGTGGCAAGCCGTACAGCTGGACCTACATCAACGACCTGAACGGCGACGGCATCAGCGGCAACGACCTGATGTACATCCCCAGCGGTCCGGGCTCGAGCGAGGTGGTGTTCCGGGGTGGCGCAGCCGAGGAAGCGCGTTTCTGGGCCACCGTCAACACCTACAAGGGCCTGAGCAGTGCCAAGGGCGGCCTCGTCGGCCGCAACGACAGTTACGCGGCCTGGGTGAACAGCTTCGACATGCGCATCAGTCAGGAAGTGCCCGGGTTCACCAGCAAGCACAAGGGCAGCGTCACGCTCGACATCCTGAACGTCGGCAACCTCCTGTCCAAGCGCTGGGGCCGCATCAACGAGATTACCTTCCCTTCGAACCGCAGCTTTGTCAACTACAACGGTCTCGACGCCCAGGGTCGCTACATCTACAGCCTGGGTACGCTGGAGGATTACTCGACGCGCCAGACGAACGGCGAGTCGCAGTGGGCGGCGCAGGTGTCCTTGCGCTACGAGTTCTGATCTTCCGGCCGCCTGGCGGCCAGGTGCAAAAGGGGCCCGACGGGCCCCTTTTTTCTGCCCGCGCTCGGCGCGGTGCGCAAGCCTCAGGCCCGCTGCGCCACCCACCCCGCCACGCTGGCCAGCGCCGCCGGCAGTGCAGCGGCATCGCTGCCACCAGCCATCGCCAGATCGGGCTTGCCGCCCCCCTTGCCGCCCACCTGCTGGGCGACGAAGTTCACCAGCTCGCCGGCCTTCACCTTGCCCATGTGGTCGGCGGTGACACCGGCCGCCAGCTGCACCTTGCCGCCATCGACCACAGCCAGCACGATGGCCGCGCTCTTGAGCTTGTTTTTCAGCTGGTCCAGAGTCTCGCGCAGTGCCTTGGCGTCGGCACCCTGGAGCATCGCGGCCAGCACCTTGATGCCCTTGACGTCGACGGCCTGCGCCAGCAGCTCGTCGCCTTGCGAAGACGCCAGTTTGCTCTTCAGCGCGGTGACTTCCTTCTCCAGCGTGCGCAGCTGGTCCTGCAGCGCGGCCACGCGCCCCGGCACCTCGGCCGGCGTGGCCTTCAGCGCGCCGGCCAGGCCGTTGACGGTGCCTTCCAGCTGCTGCAGGTAGGCCAGCGCGTTGCCGCCGGTGACGGCCTCGACGCGGCGTATGCCCGCCGCCACGCCGCCCTCGGCGACGATCTTGAAGAGGCCAATGTCACCCGTGCGCTGCACATGCGTGCCGCCACACAGTTCGCGGCTGCTGCCGATGTCGAGCACACGCACCTCGTCGCCGTATTTCTCGCCGAACAGCATCATCGCGCCGGTCTTCTGCGCTTCCTCGATCGGCAGCACACGCGCCTGCGTCGCTGCGTTGGACAGGATCTCGGCGTTGACCAGCGCCTCGATCTGCGCCACCTGCGCGTCCGTCACCGGCGCGTTGTGCGCGAAGTCGAAACGTGTGCGCTCGGCGTTGACGAGCGAACCCTTCTGCTGCACGTGGCCGCCCAGCACTTCGCGCAGCGCCTTGTGCATCAGGTGTGTGGCGCTGTGGTTGCGCACGGTCCTGGCGCGCTGCTCGGCGTCGACACGCGCGACGAAGCTGTCGCCGAGCTCGATCTCGCCCTCGACGACACGGCCCTGGTGGCCGTGCACGCTGGCCGTGACCTTCACGGTGTCCTCGACGAGCACACGTGAACGCGGGTTGCGCAGTTCGCCGGTGTCACCGACCTGGCCGCCGCTCTCGGCGTAGAACGGGGTGTGGTCGAGCACGACGACGACATCGTCGCCGGCCTTGGCCTTCAGCACCGGCGTGCCCTCGGCGTAGATCGCCACCACCTTGCTGTGTTCACACACCAGGTGCTCGTAACCGTGGAACTGCGTGGCGTCGCCGTCGTAGGCCAGGCCCGCGGCGACCTTGAACTTGGCCGCGGCGCGCGCGTTTTCGCGCTGGCGGTTCATCGCGGCGTTGAAGCCGGCGTCGTCCACCGTCACGCCGCGCTCGCGGCAGACGTCGGCTGTCAGGTCAAGCGGGAAACCGAAGGTGTCGTGCAGCTTGAAGGCGGTGTCGCCGTCGATCTGCCTGCTGCCCGCGGTTTGCAGTTTCGCGAGCGCCGTTTCCAGGATCTCCATGCCATTGGCGATGGTCTGGAAGAAGCGCTCTTCCTCGGTCTTCAGCACCTCGGTGGCGCGCACCGCCTCGCGCTTCAGTTCGGGGTAGGCCTCGCCCATCTCGGCCGCCAGCGGCGCCACCAGCTTGTGGAAGAAGGGCTTGCGCGCGCCCAGCTTGTAGCCGTGGCGAATGGCGCGGCGGGCAATCCGGCGCAGCACGTAGCCGCGGCCTTCGTTGCCGGGGATGACGCCGTCGACCACCGTGAAGGTGCAGGCGCGGATGTGGTCGGCAATCACCTTCAGGCTCGGGCTGTCGGCGTCGCAATCGTTGCCCGCCGGGGCCGCCGCGTCCACCGCCTGCTTGGCCGCGGCCAGCAGGGCCTGGAAGAGGTCGATCTGATAGTTGCTGTGCACGTGCTGCAGCACCGCGGCCAGGCGCTCCAGGCCCATGCCGGTGTCCACACTCGGCTTGGGCAGCCGGTGCATCACACCGTCTTCGGTGCGGTTGAACTGCATGAAGACGTTGTTCCAGATCTCGATGTAGCGGTCGCCGTCCTGCTCGGGGCTGCCGGGCGGGCCGCCGGCGACGTCGGGGCCGTGGTCGTAGAAGATCTCGCTAGACGGGCCGCAGGGGCCGGTGTCGCCCATCATCCAGAAGTTGTCGGACATGTAGCGGCCGCCCTTGTTGTCGCCGATGCGGACGATGCGCTCGGGCGGCAGGCCGATGTCGTTCTGCCAGATGCCGTAGGCCTCGTCGTCCTCGGCGTAGACGGTGGCCCACAGCTTGTCGGCGGGCAGCTTGAAGTGCACCGTCAGCAGCTCCCAGGCCATGCGCAGCGCGTCCTGCTTGAAGTAGTCGCCGAAGCTGAAGTTGCCCAGCATCTCGAAGAAGGTGTGGTGGCGCGCGGTGTAGCCCACGTTGTCCAGGTCGTTGTGC
This sequence comes from Burkholderiales bacterium, assembly GCA_038205425.1. Lineage (GTDB taxonomy): Bacteria > Pseudomonadota > Gammaproteobacteria > Burkholderiales > Burkholderiaceae_C > Rubrivivax. The sequence continues at coordinate 25,479 of JBBRBW010000004.1, forward strand.
TTGCCGCCGGCGCGGATGCACTTCTGGCTCGTCGCGGCGCGGTTGTAGGGCCGCTTGTCGAAGCCCAGAAAGACGTCCTTGAACTGGTTCATGCCGGCGTTGGTGAACAGCAGCGTCGGGTCGTCGCCGGGCACCACCGGGCTGCTGGCCACCACGGCGTGGCCCTGGCTCTCGAAGTACTTCAGGAAGGTGGAGCGGATCTCGGAGGCTTTCATGGCGGTGCCTTGTAGTACAGCTTGCGGCCCTCAGGCCACGGGGTTCGTGTTCGGAAACAGGCGGATGCCGGCACGCGGCGCGGCGGCGATCATCTCGGAGTCAAAGGTGGCCAGTGCCGCCTTGCGGCGCAGCGCCAGTTCGAAGTACAGGCTGTCATAAGCCCCCAGGCCATGGGCGCGCGCGCTCTCGAGATTGCGCGTCACGTCCACCGGTTGGGCGTCGACCACCGGGTCGAGGGCCAGGATGGCCGCCAGCGCGGCGCCGATGCGATCGGGCGTCGCGGCACCGCGGCGTTCGGCCTGCACCAGGGCATTGGCCACCTCGGCGTTCCACAGCGCAGGCACCACGAGTTCGCAGTCGCGCAACGCCTGCAGGCCGCCCGGGTGCGGGCGCGGCGTCTGCGTGTGCAGCACGTAGCGCAGCACGAAGGACGCATCCATCACCACCGTCTCGGGCGCCGGCTCGGCCGTGCGGGAAGACGCCGCCATCAACCGCGTCCAGCGCGGATCAGATCGGCCAGCGTGGCCCCCGGCACGGCGATGGGCTCGAAGGATTGCAGCGCCGCCAGCGCGGCCTGCCGCCGCTGTGCGCTTTCGGCGCGCTCGCGGCCTATCGGCACCAGCTTGGCCACCGGCTTGTTGTGCCGCGTGATGATGACTTCCTCGCCGCGCTCGGCGCGCGCGATCAGTTCCGACAGGTGGGTCTTGGCTTCGAACAGGCCTACGGATTCCATGTCGGCTCCAAGGTTGGTTGAACAGACCAGATTCTAGTCTCACGGTTCGACCGGCGGTGCGGCGCTACAGTGGGTGTCGCAAAGGAGTTCTGACCATGACGACGCCCCCTTCCCCCCTGGCCGCGCTGAAGGACCCCAGCCTGCTGAAGACCGAAGCGCTGATCGGCGGCGCCTGGGTCACCGGCCAGAACACGCAGGCCCGCTTCGCCGTCACCGACCCCGCCACCGGCGCCGAACTGGCACAGGTCGCGAACCTGGGCCCGGTGGACTGCGCCGCGGCGATCTCGGCCGCCGAGAAGGCGGCGCCGCTGTGGCGCGCCAAGACGGCCAAGGAGCGCGGCGCGGTGCTGATGAAGTGGTTTGCGCTGCTCAACCAGCACGCCGACGACCTGGCCCGCATCATGACCGCCGAACAAGGCAAGCCGCTGGCCGAAGCGCGCGGCGAGGTCGTCTACGGCGCCAGCTTCGTCGAGTGGTTCGCCGAAGAGGCCAAGCGCATCTACGGCGAGACCATTCCGACCACCGACAACAACAAGCGCTACCTCGTCATCAAGCAGCCCATCGGCGTGTGCGCGGCGATCACGCCGTGGAACTTCCCGATCGCGATGATCACGCGCAAGGTGGCGCCCGCGCTGGCCGCGGGCTGCCCGGTGATCATCAAACCGGCCGAGCAGACGCCGCTGTCGGCGCTGGCCGTGGCCGAACTGGCGCAGCGCGCCGGCATGCCCGCCGGCGTGTTGAACGTGCTGACCGGCGACGCCGACAACAGCGTCGAGATCGGCAAGGTGCTGTGCAGCAGCGACGTCGTGCGCCACCTGTCCTTCACCGGCAGCACCGAGGTCGGCCGCATCCTGGCGCGGCAATGCGCGCCGACGGTCAAGAAGCTGAGCCTGGAACTCGGCGGCAACGCGCCCTTCATCGTCTTCGACGATGCCGACCTCGACAGCGCCGTCGAAGGCGCACTGGCCAGCAAGTACCGCAATGCCGGCCAGACCTGCGTCTGCGCCAACCGCCTGTACGTGCAGGCCGGGGTCTACGACACCTTCGTCGCCAAGCTGGCGGCCAAGGCCGGCGCGATCAAGGTCGGCAACGGCTTCGAGGCCGGCGTGAGCCAAGGCCCGCTGATCGACGACGCGGCCATCGCCAAGGTCGAGGCCCATGTCGCCGACGCGGTGGCCAAGGGCGCCACGGTGGTGACCGGCGGCGCGCGCCTGGGCGGCGCAGGCGGCCGCTTTTTCGCGCCGACGGTGTTGTCGGGCGTGACCAGCGAGATGCTGTGCGCGCGCGAAGAGACCTTCGGCCCGGTGGCGCCGGTGTTCCGCTTCGAGACCGAGGCCGAAGTCATCGCCGCGGCCAACAACACCGAGTTCGGCCTCGCCAGCTACTTCTACAGCCGCGACATCGGCCGCGTGTTCCGTGTCGGCGAGGCGCTGGAGTACGGCATGGTGGGCGTCAACACCGGTCTCATCAGCACCGCCGAGGTGCCCTTCGGCGGTGTCAAGCAGAGTGGCCTGGGTCGCGAGGGCGCGCGCCAGGGCATCGACGACTACGTCGAGCTGAAGTACCTGTGCCTGGGTGACATCCTGAAGTAGCGCGGCAGGGGCGCGCGCCGGATCAGGACGCGTCGTCGTTGGCCGCGCCGCTGGCGCCGCGCTCGGCGTGGCCGGCGTAACCCTCGCGTCCCATCGTGGCCACCGACGCCGCCTGCGCTGTGGCGCGGCGCAGCAGGCTTTCGGCGTCCTTGCCATGCGCCGGGTACAGCGCCACGCCCACCGCCGCCGACACCGCGCAGGCCTGGCCGGCCACCACCAGCGGCTGCTGCAGGCAGCGCACGAGCTTGGCCGCCACGCGTTCCCCGTCGGCCAGCGCTTCCAGGTGGCCCAGCAGCACGGCAAAGGCGTCGGGCCCGAGGGCGGCCACCACGTCGCCCGCGCGCAGCCCGCTGCGCAGCCGCACCGCCACCTTGCGGCGCAAGATGTTCGCGGCCTCGGCGCCCAGGCGCGCGGCGGCGCTGCCGACACCGTCGATGCGCAGCACCAGCAGCACCATCGGCGCCGGCACCCGTTCACGCAGCGCCAGCAACTGCGTCATGTGCTCGAGCAGCTGTGCCTGGTGCGGCAGGCCAGTGGCCAGGTCGGTGGCGTAGGCGTTGCGCGCGTTGCGCTCGTGGCGCTTGCGCAGCACGGCGTGGCGGATGGCGCGAGGCAGTGCGGGGTCGTCGGCGGCCAGCACGTCCTCGACGCCCAGACCCAGCAGCGTTGCGGTGGTGGCTTCATCGGCGGCGCCGGTGAGCACCAGCACGGCGGCGTCGAAGGCGGCCGGTGTGAGATCGGCGCGCTGCATCAGCACTGCCAGCGCGGCGGGCGTGGGCGCGGCCAACAGCACGGCGTCGTGGCCCCGCGCGGCACTGGCGTCAGCGGCCTGCGCGAGCGAGAAGCCGGCCGCGCGCAAGGCGTGCGCCAGCCCGGGAAGCTGCGGTTCCACGAGCAAGACCGAGAGCACGGGTGCCGCCATGCGCCGATCATGCCGCAAGCCACCCGGCACGACCACCGGGCCTGCCACGCGCCTGCCGCTGCCGCCGCCGCTGCCGCCAGTCCCGCGGCGTAGGACAGCAACTACGCGCGCCGGTGGCGGCGTCCGACTGCTGCTGCCCTGGCCGGGTCGCACACTGCCAAGTAACGGAGGGCAGCGCCCGCCGTGTCCCCTGGCTCCCTGGAGAACGCCATCAACACCCTGTCGAAAATTGCCCTGGCCGTGGCGAGCACGGCGATAGCGTCTCACGCCTTTGCGCAGGTCACCTTCTACGAACGCGATGCCTACCAGGGCCGCTCGTTCAGCACCGATGGCACGGTCAACAACTTTGCGCGCTTCGGCTTCAACGACCGGGCGTCTTCGGTCGTCGTCAAGGGCCAGCGCAACGTGCGCTGGGAAGTCTGCGAGGACCGCCGCTTCCGCGGCCGCTGCGTCGTGCTGCGCCGCGGCGAGTACCCGAACCTGGGCGCGATGGGCCTGAACGACCGCATCTCGTCGGTGCGCCCGGTGGCGGTGAGCGCGCGCGTGGCGGACAACCGCTACGCGCCCCTGCCCGCACCGCCAGCCGCGGAAGCCGGCATCGTCTTCTACCGCGACGAAGGTTTCCGCGGCAACAGCTTCACGGCCGACGTGTCGGTGGCCGACTTCCGCGCCAGCGGCTTCAACGACCGCGCCTCTTCCGCGGTGGTCAGTAGCGGGCGCTGGGAGGTCTGCGACAACATACGCTACGAGGGCCGCTGCGTCGTGCTGCAGCGTGGCGAGTACCCGAACCTGGGCGTGATGGGCCTGAACGACCGCATCTCGTCGGCACGCGCCATTGTGCGCAACCCGCGCCCCGACGACGACTACCGCCCGCCGCCCCCGCCACCGGTAGTGGCCGCGCCGCCGGCGCGCGTGGGCCAGGTCGACTTCTACGAGAACGAAGGCTTCCAGGGTCGCACCTTCGTGACCCAGGCTGCCGTCGACGACCTGCGCTACAACGGCTTCAACGACCGCGCCTCTTCCGCCGTCGTCACCGGCGAGCGCTGGGAGGTCTGCGACGACACGGGCTACCGCGGCCGCTGCGTCGTGCTGCGCCAGGGCCAGTACCCTTCGCTGGCGGCGATGGGCCTGAACGACCGCATCTCGTCGGTGCGCACCGTGGCGGGCGAAGGCCGCGTCGACGACGGCCGCTACGCGCCGGCGCCGCTGGTTTCGCGCGACTACCGCCGCCGCGACAGCGAGCAGCTGTTCCAGGCCGACATCACCTCGGTGCGTGCCGTGGTCGACGATGCCGGCCGCCGCTGCTGGGTTGATCGTGAACAGGTGCAGCAGGACCGCAACGGCGCCAACGTGCCCGGCGCGCTGCTCGGCGCCGTGATCGGCGGCATCCTCGGCCACCAGGTCGGCGGCGGCACGGGCCGTGACGTGGCCACCGGCCTCGGCGTCGTGGCCGGTGCGGCCATCGGCGGCAACACCGGACGCGGCGGCGCGCCGGACACAGCGACGCAGGACGTGCAGCGCTGCAGCGAAGCCACGCGCCCGGCCCGGCCGACCTATTGGGACGTGACCTACCGCTTCCGTGGCCAGGACTACCGCGTGCAGCTGGATTCGCAACCCGGCGCCACGATCACGGTGAACGGCCAGGGCGAGCCGCGCGCCTGAGCAAAGCGGTCACCTCGAGATTTGGCAGGGCGGCCCTTCGGAGCCGCCCTTTTCCCGTGTGGCGGACTGTCATGCGGGCCTGGGCCCGAGGCGCCGCGGATGATGCCGGTGAGCAGGGCCGCGGCCTTGCGGTGCTGGCCGCCGAAGTCCGCAGCCTGCGAGGCCTTGAAACTGCGTGGCGGCACGCGCTCATGCGGGCGGTGAACGTCTTCCACAGGCCCCAGAGCCACTGCGAGGGCAGGCCGCCCTCGGCACGGGGCCGGCAGTGGAGCGGGCGAAGGGAATCGAACCCTCGTCTTAAGCTTGGGAAGCTTCAGCTCTGCCATTGAGCTACGCCCGCAACGGGCCCGGATTCTAGCGCCGTGGCGCAGGTGCACACGGGGCTCCCGGCATTGAATTCAACTGAATTCAGCGCTACATTCGCTGCCCTGTGTCCGCCGAGAACCGCCCTTGAGACTCGCCACCTTCACCGCCCCCGACGCACCCGACGAGCGCCGCGTGGGTGTGGTCGCCGCCGGCCGCATGCTCGACCTGGGCCGTGCCGGCGCCCTGCTGGAACCCGGCGTCGCGCCGCCGCCGATGCACATGCGCACGCTGCTCGAAGGCGGTGCGCCCGCACTGGCGCAGGTGCGGCGCCTGCTGACGGCCGCCGAAGCGCGGCCCGAGGTGCGGGCCCAGACCTCGCACACGATGGACGCGGTGCGGCTGCTGCCGCCCATCCCCGACCCGCACAAGTTCCTGTGCGTCGGCAAGAACTACCGCACCCACCTCGAAGAGCTCAAACGCACCGACCTCATCAAGGAACTGCCGAACGAGCCCACCGGCTTCATCAAGCTCAACGAATGCCTGGCCGGCCACGGCGCAAACGTCGTGCGGCCGGCCTCCGTCAGCCACCTGGACTACGAGCCCGAACTGGTGTTCGTGATCGGCAAACCCGCCTACCAGGTGAAGGCCGAGAACGCGTTCGAGCACGTCGCCGGCATCACGATCCTGAACGACCTCACCTGCCGCGATACGCAAAAGCGCGAAGTGGCCTCGGGCTCGCGCTTCTGGACCTCGAAAAACGCCCCCGGCTTCGGCCCGCTGGGGCCTTTCATCATCACGATGGAAGAGGTGCCCGACCCCTACGACATCTGGGTTACCTGCAGCGTCAACGGCGAGCAGCGCATGCGCGTCAACACCCGCGACCAGATCTGGAAGCTGCCGCGCATCATCGAGCACTTCTCGCGCCTGGTGCCGCTGCAGCCGGGCGACATGTTCTCCACCGGCGCGCCGGGCGGCGTGGCGGTGGGCAAGCCCAACGCCGAGGCGTTGTTCCTCAAGCCCGGCGACGTCGTCGAGTGCGCCTTCGAGGCGCCGCACATGGTGCTGCGCAACCGCATCGTCGCGCCGGCCTGAGCATTCCATAACAACGAAGGAGACCCGCCCCCATGAACCCGCTGCACAGCCCACGCCGCCACTGGCTGCGCTCGACCGGTCGCACCCTCACGCTGGCCGCGCTGGCCGCCGCCGGCCTGGCTGGCACCGGTGCCGCCCAGGCGCAGGCCTGGCCGACACGCACCGTGACCATCGTCGTGCCCTTCCCGCCGGCCGGCGGCGCCGACACGCTGGCGCGCATCCTCGGCGCCCATCTGACCCAGGTCTGGAAGCAGACGGTGGTGGTCGAGAACCGCCCCGGCGCCGCCGGCAAGATCGGCGCCGGCCAGGTCGCGCGCGCGCAGGCCGACGGCTACACGCTGCTGATGAGCTCGACGGCCTCGCTCGACCTCGACAACGTCAAGCAGTTCGCGCCGATCGCGCTGGTCTCTGCTTCGCCCTATGTCGTCACGGTCAACCCCAGACTCGGGCTGACGAGCGTGAAGGAACTGGTGGCCCGGGCCAAGGCCCAACCCGGCAAGCTGACCTTCGGTTCGTCGGGCGATGGCTCGGCCTCTCACCTGTCGGCGGAGCTCTTCAAGCAGCTCGCCGGTGTCGACATGCTGCACGTGCCCTACAAGGGCACCGGGCAGGCCGTCACCGACCTGCTGGCGGGCACCATCGACGTCATGTTCGCACCGGGGCAGACCGTCTCGCAGCACATCGCCGCGGGCAAGCTGCGGGCGTTGGCCGTCACCAGTGCCGTCAAGGCCAAGGCGATGCCCGAGCTGCCGACGCTGGCCGATTCAGGCGTGCCCGGGTATGCCGCGGTGGGCTGGTTCGGCCTGCTCGCGCCGGTGGCCACGCCCAAGGCGGTGGTGGCCCAGCTGGCCGCCGACGTCAACGCGGCGCTGCGCGACCCCGGCGTCGAGAAGACCATGCTCGCCGCCGGCGCCGAGCCGGCCGAAGGCACGCCCGAGCAGTTCGCGAAGTTCATCCTCGACGAGCTGGCGATGTGGGCGCGGGTGACGAAGCAGATACCGGTTAGCGGAACGCGCTGAGGCGGGACGTGCAAGGCCGCAAGGCCTGGTACGCCAGCCGAAGGCCCGAACGCGATTACACGCGTGAGGGCTGAACACAGCGCGGCAGCAGCGCCGCCGCGCACCGCGGCTCAAGATTGCTCGCGCTGCATCATGTGGCGCAGGCGCGCGCGCTGCCCGCCCGCAAGGTGACGCGTGATGGCGTCGCGCGCCGCCTCGACATCGTGGCGCGCGATGCTCTCGACCAGCGTGACGTGCTCGGCGCAGGCGCTTTCCAGACGCGCCGGGTCGTTGGCCGTGGCGGGGCCGAGCAGGATCATCGGCGTCTGCAGCGCCTTCAGGCTCGTCAGCAGGTAGCGGTTGTGCGCGCTGCGGTAGATGGCCTCGTGGAAGCGCCGGTTGTGGCGCTCGCGCTTGATGGGGTCGGCCAGCACCTGCTGCTCGAGTTCGATCATGTCCTGCAGCACGGCCACCTCGGCTTCTGAGGCGTTCTGCGCCGCCAGCCCCGCGGCCGTGGTCTCCAGCACCAGGCGGATGGCGTAGAGCTCGGTGATCATCTGGCGGTCCAGCGCCGCCACCACCCGGCCCAGGTAGGGCTCGTGCGCGATGAGGCCATCGGTCTCGAGCCAGGCGATGGCCTCGCGCACCGGCGTGCGGCTCATCTGCAGTGTCTCGGCCAGCGCATTGACGCTGATGCGGTCGCCGGGCTTGAGCACGCCGGTCTCGATGGCCTCGTGCAACTGCCCGTAGGCGGCCTGGCCCATCGAACGGCTGGTACCGACCGGGGCGGGCGATGGCGGGGGGCTGTGGGCTGGCGGCATGGGCGCTTTCGGGGCTGGAGGCGGGAAAGGACGCGGTGAAGTCGGGGGATCTTGAGTTACCGCAGGAAGCCTGCGCGCCGCGCGGCGGTGCACACGCCGCTGCGCGCTTAGCATCGAATGGCGTTCATTTTCGCTGCACCGCAGGCTCGCCCACCATGACGCCGACCGACACCCGCCCCATCTCCAACGGCACGCGCCCCGACCCCTACCGCGCCGTCGACGACCTCTTCCACGCCCGCCTGGCCGACAGCAGCATGGGCCTGTCGCCGATCTCGCTGGCCCTGGCCCAGGCCGACTGGGCCTGGCACCTGGCCGTCTCGCCCGGGCGCCAGTTGCTGCTGGCGCAGAAGGCGCAGGCCCTGGCACTGCAGGTGCTGGCCCGCGCGATGAACCCCGCGGCCGTCGACGAAGCGGCCCCGACCGCCGACAGCGACCTGCACTTCGCCGACGAGGGCTGGCGGCATTGGCCCTACCGTGTCTGGAAGGACGCCTACAAGGCCACCGAGGCCTGGTGGCGCGAAGCCGTGCAGGTCGACGGCCTGTCGGCGCACCACCGCCACATGGTCCAGTTCTTCGCAGCCCAGGGCGTCGACACGCTGTCGCCGGCCAACTGGGTGGCCACCAACCCGCAGGCCGTGCAGGCCACGCTCGACAGCGGCGGCACGAGCCTCGTGCGCGGCAGCCAGCACCTGCTCGCTGACCTGCAGGAAATGCAGCCCGCCAGCACGCCCGCCGCCGAGGGCGAGGGCCACGCCGTGTCGGCCACGATGGCGCCGCTGCCCTATGCCGTGGGCAAGGACGTCGCCGTCACGCCGGGCAAGGTGGTCTACCGCAACGCGCTGTTCGAGCTGATCCAGTACACGCCGACAACGGCGCAGGTGCACAACGAGCCGCTGCTCATCGTGCCTTCCTGCATCATGAAGTACTACATCCTCGACCTGTCGCCCGGCAACTCGATGGTGCGCTACCTGGTCGACCAGGGCTTCACGGTGTTCATGATGTCCTGGCGCAACCCCGACGCCACCGACCGCGAACTCGGCATGCAGGACTACCTGCGGCGCGGCGTGATGGAGGCCATGGCGGTGGTGAAGTCGCGTGCCGACGCACCGCGCATCCATGCACTGGGCTACTGCCTGGGCGGCACCTTCCTGGCCATCGTCGCCGCCGTGCTGGGCCGGCTGCAGCGCCAGGCCGCGGCCCACCCGGCACCCGCCGCTGCCCGTGCCACCGACGGCGCGGCGCAGCGGCGCCGCGACGACGACCTGCGGCCCGAAGCGCTGGCCGAGCTGGCCAGCGTCACGCTGCTGGCGGCGCAGACCGACTTCAGCGAACCGGGCGAACTGGGCGTCTTCATCGACGACGACCAGCTCAAGACGCTGCGCGAGAGCATGGCCCGCACCGGCTTCCTCTCGGGCCGCGCGATGGCCGCATCCTTCCAGTTCCTGAACTCGCGCGAGCTCGTCTGGTCGCGCAACACGCGTCGCTACCTGCTCGGCCTCAAGGACACGGGCAACGACATGATGAGCTGGAACGCCGACGTCACGCGCCTGCCCGAACGCATGCACAACGAATACCTGTCGTCGCTGTTCCTCAACAACGCACTGGCCGCGGGCCATTACCGCTGCGGCGGCGAAGGCGTGGCGCTGCGCGACATCAACATGCCGACGCTGGTGGTGGGCACCTCGCGCGACCATGTCTCGCCGTGGCGCTCGGTCTACAAGATCCACCTGCTGACCGACACCGACACCACCTTCGTGCTGGCCGCCGGCGGGCACAACGCCGGCATCGTCTCCGAGCCCGGCCATGCCAACCGCAGTTACCAGATCAGCCACATCCCGCGTGGCCATGGCTGGACCGACCCCGACGCCTGGCTGGCCCAGGCCCGCACGCAGCCCGGCTCGTGGTGGCTGGCGATGGCCGACTGGCTGCGTGCACACTCCTCGGGCCAGCGCAAGCCACCGCCCGTCGCGCGTTCGTCGGTGCTGTGCAAGGCGCCGGGCAGCTACGTGATGGTGCGCTACGACGATTGAACCCCCTCCCCTTTCGAAGCTTCCCCCTGGACCCTGCATGAACGACATCCGCACCACCGAATGGCTGGAAAACATCACCTACGACGAGCTGAAGATCGGCCAGAGCGCGCGTCTGCTGCGCACGCTGACGCTGGCCGACATCCAGGCCTTCGCCGCCGTCTCGGGTGACACCAACCCAGCCCACCTCAGCCCCGAATACGCCAACGACACGCTGCTGCATGGCGTGGTGGCGCACGGCATGTGGGGCGGCGCGCTGATCTCGGCGCTGCTGGGCACGCAGTTCCCCGGCCCGGGCACGATCTACATCGAACAGGCGCTGCACTTCACCAAGCCGGTGCGCATCGGCGACACGCTGGCGGTCACGGCCACCGTGATGGCCAAGGACGACGCCAAGAAACACGTCGAACTGCGCTGCGAGGTCACCAACCAGAAGGGCATGATGGTGCTGCACGGCACCGCGCGCGTGCTGGCGCCGACGCAGAAGGTGCGGCTGCGGCGGCCCGGCACGCCGCAGATCCAGCTCTTCGACCCCGACGCGCGTTTCCGCGACCTGCTGCGCCTGGGCGAAGGCATCGGCGCGGCGCGCTGCGCGGTGGTGCACCCCTGCGACACCGAGTCGCTCACCGGCGCCATGGACGCGGCGCGCTACGGCCTGCTGATCCCGGTGCTGATCGGCCCCGAGGTGCGCATCCGCCACCTCGCCGACGAAGCCGGCATCGACCTCGCCGGCGTCGAGATCGTCTCGGTGCCGCACAGCCACGCCGCCGCCGAGACGGCCGCCGAGATGGCCGCCAAGGGCCGCGTCGAGGTGATGATGAAGGGCAGCCTGCACACCGACGAGATGATCATGGCCGTGCTCAAGCAGCCCACGCTGCGCACCGGCCGGCGCATGTCGCACGTGTTCCGCTTCGACGTGCCGCTCTACCCCAAGCCGCTGCTCATCACCGACGCCGCGCTGAACATCGCGCCGACGCTGGCCGAGAAGGTCGACATCATCCAGAACGCGATCGACTTCGCACGCATTCTCGGCGTGGCCAAGCCCAAGGTCGCCATCCTGTCGGCGGTGGAGACCGTCAATCCGGCGATCCCCTCGACGCTGGACGCCGCCGCGCTGTGCAAGATGGCCGACCGCGGCCAGATCAAGGGTGGCGTGCTCGACGGCCCGCTGGCCTTCGACAATGCGATTTCGGCGCACGCGGCGCAGGTCAAGGGCATCGTCTCGGTGGTGGCCGGCGACGCCGACATCCTGGCCGTGCCCGACCTCGAGTCGGGCAACATGCTGGCCAAGCAGCTGGAATACCTGGCCGGCGCATCGGTCTCGGGGCTGGTGCTGGGGGCCCGTGTGCCGATCGCGCTGACGAGCCGGGCCGACGGCCCGCGTGCGCGCGCCGCGTCGGCGCTGCTGGCGCTGCTGGCCGCGAACAACGCGCGCCGCGACCAGGCCCGTGTGGCCTGGCCGGCCTGAGCGGCACGCAACCATGGCCATCCTTGCCGTCAATGCGGGTTCGTCGACGCTGAAGTTTTCGCTCTACCCGCGCGACGGGTGCGAGGTGGGGCCCAACGTGCTGGGCGGCAACATCCAGGGCCTGGAGCCCGGCGGCCAGCCGCACATCGAATGGACCTGGCTCGGCCGCACGCAAGCGCAGGCGTTGCCGCAGGCCGGGGGCGACGCCTTCACGCCCGCCCTGCAGCACCTGCGCGAGTTGCTGGCGGCGCAGGCCGACCTGCCGGCCATCGACGCGGTGGCCCACCGCGTGGTGCATGGCGGGCCCGACTTCTCGGCCAGCGTCGTCGTCACCGAGGCCATCATCGACCACCTGGCGCGCCTCAACTCGCTGGCGCCGCTGCACCAGCCGCAGAACCTGCAGGGCATACGCGCCTTCATGCAGGCCTTTCCGGGGCTGTTGCAGGTGGCCTGCTTCGACACCGCCTTCCACGCCACCATCCCGGAAGTCGACTACCGCTTCGCGCTGCCGCGCGCGCTCTGGGCGCAGGGCCTGCGCCGCTACGGTTTCCACGGCTTGTCCTACCAGTACGTGATGAGCACGCTGCAGAGCCACAGCGCCCGCGCCGGCGGCCGCGTGCTGATGGCCCACCTGGGCAACGGTGCCAGCCTGTGCGCGGCGCTGGACGGCCGCAGCCGCGCCAGCAGCATGGGCTTCAGTGCCCTCGACGGGTTGATGATGGGCACGCGCTGCGGCACGCTCGACGCCGGCGTGCTGCTCTACCTGCTCGAGCAGGGCTGGGACCACGACCGTCTGCAGACGCTGCTGTACAAGGAAAGCGGGCTGCTCGGCGTGTCGGGCGTCTCGGCCGACATGCGCCGGCTGCGCGCCGACGACAGCGCCGAGGCACGCTTCGCGATCGAGCTCTTCACGCACCGCGTCTTGCGCGAGGCCGGCGCCATGGCGGCTTGCCTGCAGGGCCTGGATCTGCTGGCCTTCAGCGGCGGCATCGGCGAACACGACGTGCAACTGCGCGCCGACGTCGGCCGCCAGCTCGCCTGGCTGGGCGTGCAGCTCGACCCGGCGGCCAACGCCGCCTCGGTGGGCGACGGCGTGCGTGCGATCCACGCCGCGGGCAGCACGGTCGAGGTGTGGGTGGTGCCCACCGACGAAGGCAGCGTGGCGGCGCGCGACGCCGCCGCACTGCTGTGCGGGGGCTAGTCAAGGCATAGCTTTGCGCGAGCGTGGCGCCGCGCGCCACTACACTCGCGGCCCGATGGACAAGCCCGAGACCCCTGCAACCGCGCCTGCAATCCTGGCCGCAACCGCGCCTGCAGTCCTGCCCGCAATCTCGCATGCAATCGTGCTTGCAACCACGCCTGCAGACACCCTGCGCAACCGACCGTTGCGCAGCTTCGTGCTGCGCGCCGGCCGCCTGGGCACCGGCCAGCAGCGGGCGCTGGAGGAACTCGGTCCGCGCTACGTGCTGCCCTACACCGCGCAGCCGCTGGACCTGGACACCGTGTTCGGCCGCTTGGCGCCGCGCGTGCTGGAAATCGGCTTCGGCATGGGCGACGCCACGGCGCAGGTCGCCGCGGCACTGCCCGGCACCGACTTCATCGGCGTCGAGGTGCACACGCCCGGCGTGGGTGCACTGCTCAAGTACGTCGGCGCGCAGGCGCTGAGCAACCTGCGCCTGGTCCAGCACGACGCCGTGGAGGTAATGGCACACATGCTGGCCCCGGGCTCGCTGGCCGGCGTGCACATCTGGTTCCCCGACCCCTGGCACAAGAAGCGCCACAACAAGCGGCGCCTGGTGCAGCCGGACTTCGTTGCGCGGCTGCTCACCCGCCTGGCACCCGGCGGCTACCTGCACTGCGCGACCGACTGGCAGCCCTACGCCGAACAGATGCTGGAAGTGCTGGCGGCGGAACCGCAGCTGGTCAACACCAGCAACGACGCCAGCGGCTATGCGCCGCGCCCCGACTGGCGGCCGCTGACCAAGTTCGAGCAGCGCGGCCTGAAGCTCGGCCATGGCGTGTGGGACCTGGTGTTCAGGCACGTGCCGGCCGCGCCCGCAGCGGCGCCCGGGATAATGGCACCATGACGTTTTTCTACTGGTTGATGAGCGTGCTCATCGTCGGCACGCTGCTGCCCTCGGCCTTCTACTTCCTGCTCTACGCCACCACCGGCGAGCCGGCTTGCGAACGCCGTGCGCGCACGCTGTGGAACGTGGCGCGCGTGTTTGCGCTGGGCGGATTCAACATCCTGGTCTGGGGGCACGTGCTGGTCGGCCTGTGGCGCTTGATGTTCCGCTAGTCGAAACCCAGCCGCCGCAGCCGCGCACGCAGCGCCGCCAATTCGCCCTCGAGGTCGGCTACCAGCGCCGCCAGTTCGGGCACCGCGTCGAAGTCGCGCTCCAGGCACGCCAGGCGGCGCGCGCGGCGCAGGTCGGCGGCGTCGAAACGTACCAGCTCACGGCGCTCCAGCGTCCGCGGTGGCAGCAGGCCCTGCGCCATGCGTTCGCGCAGCCAGGGCTCGGTTACGCCGGCCAGCCGGCACAGCGCGTCGAGGTCGAGCCAGAGGTCGTCGAGCAGCGCCTCGATCGTTTGCGGGGGCAGGTTCATCTCGTCTCCTCAGCGCCGCTGCGCCCGGCTTCGGCCGCCGCGACCTTGCGCGCGTCGAACTCGGGCAGCTCGCTGGCCATCTGTTCGTAGAGCTTCTTCGCCCGCGGGTCCATGGCGCTGGGCAGCACCACGCGCAGCTGCAGTTCCAGGTCGCCCGGTGTGCGCGCCGGCAGGCCGCGGCCGCGCACCGTGACGCTCTGGCCGCTCTGCGCGCCGGCCGGCACCCGCACCTTCAGCGAACTGCCGTCGGGCAGCGCCACCGGCACCACGGCGCCGAGCGCCGCTTCCCAGGGCGCCACGGCCAGTTCGGTGACGAGGTCGGCCCCGTCGACGCGGTAACGCGGATGCGGCTTGAACTGCACTTCCAGCAGCAGGTCGCCGGCCGCTGCGCCGCCCAGGCCAGGCCCGCCCTGCCCGGCCAGGCGGATGAGCTGGCCGGCCTTCACGCCGGCGGGAATGTGCACGTCCAGCGTGCGTTCGGCCAGGTGCACACGGCCCTGCGCGTCGACCTGCGGCAGCCGCAGCGACAGCCGCCGCTGCGCGCCGCGCCAGGCGTCCTCGATGTCGAGCAGGATCTTGGCGTGGTGGTCCTCGCCCGCCGCCCGGAAGCTCGCGCCGCCGGCCGCGTGCGGCCCCGCGCGCGCCTGGCGGCGTGCACCCTGGCCCATGCGGCCGAAGAGCTCGGCGAAGAAGTCGCTGTACTCGCCGGCGTCCATGCCCTCGTCGCCGCGGCCGCGGAACTCGAAGCCGGCGTCCCAGTCGGGCGGCGGCGTGAAACGTTCGCCGGCCTGGTGGCCCTGGCCGATGGCGTCGTAGGCGGCGCGGCGCTCGGGGTCGGACAGCACTGCATTGGCCTCGTTGATCTCGCTCATGCGCGCCGCCGCGTCGGCCTCCTTGCTGACGTCGGGGTGGTACTTGCGGGCCAATTTGCGGAAGGCCTTCTTGATGTCGTCGGCGGTGGCGTCACGCGCCACGCCGAACACGGCGTAGTAGTCCTTGAACTGCACGGTGGCTGGCCTCCGGAATCGGTGTCTGGGTCTGCGCCGCCTGGCATCGAGCGGGATCTTCAGGGACCGGCGAAGGTCCCCCCATCATGTGCCTTGCCCGCGGCCGCCTGTCGATGAATTTGGCGCTCCGCCGACCGAACGCAGTGCGTGAACCGGCGGCTCAGGCCGTCCAGTTCACCAGGCCGCTGTAGGCGGTGGCGAGCACAACGAGGCCGAAGACGATGCGGTACCAGGCAAAGACCTTGAAGTCGTGCGTCGAGACATAGCGGATGAGCCAGCGGATGCACAGCAGCGCGGCGAAGAAGGAGACCACGAGGCCCACCGCGAACATCGGCACGTCGTGCAGGTGCAGCGCGGCGCGTTCCTTCCACACCGAGTAGGCGCCGGCGGCCATCAGCGTGGGGATGCCGAGGTAGAAGCTGAACTCGGTGGCGCACTTGCGCGAAAAGCCGAGCGTCATGGCGCCGATGATGGTCGCACCCGAACGGCTGGTGCCCGGGATCAGCGCCAGGCATTGCAGCAGGCCGACCTTCAGCGCGTCGAGCATGCCCATGTCGTCCACCGTCTCGACCCGCGCGCGGCGCGTGCCCTCGAGGTCGCGTTCACCGTACTTGCGGTGGTGCCAGCGCTCGACGATCAGGATCACGATGCCGCCGACGATGAAGGCCAGCGCCACCGGCACCGGCTTGAAGAGGTGGGCCTTGACCATCTTGCCGAACAGCAGGCCAAAAAACGCGGCGGGAAGGAAGGCCACGAAGACGTTGCGCGCGAAGCGCTGCGCCACCGGGTCGGCGCCGAGGCCCTGCACCGTGGCCAGCAGGCGCACGCGGTACTGCCAGACCACCGCGAACATGGCGCCGGTCTGGATCGCGACGTCGAAGACCTTGGCCGTCTCGCCCGTGAAACCAAGCAGCGAACCCGCCAGGATGAGGTGGCCGGTGGACGAAATGGGCAGGAACTCGGTGAGCCCCTCCACCACACCCATCAGGGCGGCCTTGATCAGCAGTATCGGGTCCACGTGCGGGGGCTCCAGCAGGGGCGGTGTCGGCGGGCGGCTGCCTGAGTGGCAGGAAAGGCGGCAGGAAGGCGGCGGATGATAGCCAGCGCAAGGGCCGGCGCGGTCTCAGCGCGGCGCGGCGCCCGCCTCGGACACGGGTACGGGCACGAAGCGGATCTCCAAGCCCTGCCAGGTGACGTTCACGCTGGCCGGCTTGTAGCCCTTCTCGCGCAGCTGTGCCGCGCGCTGGGCCGGCAGGCGGTAGATGGCGCTGTCTTCCAGCACCCGCTCGGCCAGCGCGGCGCCCAGGCGCTCGACCGTGTTGCGGTTGAAAGCGCCCGGGTCGACCAGCGCCAGGTCCCGCACCCGCACCTGCGACAGGCGCACCGTCTGGTCGGCAGGCTCCCAGCGCAGCGCAGCGTCGAAGTCGATCTGGCCCTGCCAGCCGAGCGCAAACAGCCGGTTGCGCGCGCGCACGCCGACGATCGCGGCGAGGCGGTTCGCTTCGGGCTGCAGGCGCACACGCGGTGCGTCGACCGAGACATCGAAGATGTCCAGCAGCGTGCGGTCGATGGGAAAGTTGCGCTCCATCAGGCGCCCGATCTCGGCCTCGCTCAGCGTCACCGTCGGCGGGCCGAGCAGGCCGGCGCAGCCGCCCAGCGCCAGCAGGGCCAGGACGCTGGTGACGCGGAGCAGGCGGCGGCGTTGCATTCGTCCATTCTAGGAGCCAGCCTCGGGCCTGCCGCCGGCTTGACCCGGCGGCGGGCTTCACGGTACATTACTGACCAGTCAGTCATTAACATGAAAACTGCGCATCCAATCGCCGAGCCGCACGAGCCACCCACCCGCCAGCGCCGCAAGGAAGCGCGGCCGCAGGAGTTGCTGGACGCCGCGCTGGCGCTCTTCGTCGACAAGGGTTACGCCGCCACGCGCGCCGAGGAAGTGGCGCAGCGCGCCGGTGTCTCGAAGGGCACGCTCTACCTCTACTACCCGAGCAAGGAAGAGCTGTTCAAGGCCGTCGTGCGCAGCAACCTGGGCGCGCTGATCGCCGAGGGCATCGAGCTCGTCGAACAGTTCGAGGGCAGCAGCGCCGAACTGCTGCGCGAGCTGATGCACAGCTGGTGGAACCGCTTCGGCAACACGCCGGCCGCCGGCATCCACAAGGTGGTGATCGCCGAGGTGCGCAACTTCCCCGAGCTGGCGCAGTTCTACAGCGACGAAGTCATCGTGCCGGCCGACCGCCTGTTCGGCAACTGCATCCAGCGCGGCATCACACGCGGCGAGTTCCGCGCCATGCCGCTGCACGAGGCCGCGCACACGCTGATGGCGCCGCTGCTCTTCATGGTGCTGTGCCGCCACTCCTTCGGCTGCTGCGCCATCGAGGGCCGCGTCGACGTCGACCCCACGACCATGCTCGACACCCACCTCGACCTCGTGCTGCGCGGTCTGGAGGTGCGCGAGCCCGGCTGCGCGTGATGAAACGCCGCCGCCGCACCCGGCCCGCCGCCGCGCAAGCCCGTGCAAGGGTGGCGACCTAAAATTCCCCCACTTCCCCCGACCCGCCCGCGTACCGACATGGACACCGAACTCGCCCGCTTCAACATGATCGAGCAGCAGATCCGCCCCTGGGAGGTGCTCGACCAGGCCGTGCTCTCGCTGCTGGCCACCGTACGGCGCGAGGACTTTGTGCCGCCGGCGATGCGCGCGCTGGCCTTCGTCGACATCCCCGTGCCGCTGGGCGACGGCCAAAGCATGCTCGAGCCCAAGGTCGAAGCGCGGCTGCTGCAGGAACTGCAGGTGCAGCGCCACGAAAAGGTGCTGGAGATCGGCACCGGCAGCGGCTTCATGGCCGCGTTGCTGGCGCACCGCGCGATGCGCGTGCTGACGCTGGAATGCCGGCCGGCGCTGGCCCAGGCCGCGCGCGCGCACCTCGGCGCCAGCGGCATCGTCAACGCCACTGTCATCGACGTCAGCGCCGTCGACGGCGCGCGCGGCCTGCCGGGCGAAGCGCCCTTCGACGTCATCGTGCTCTCGGGCTCGGTGCCCGAGGTGCCGCAGGCGCTGCTGCAGCAGCTGAAGGTCGGCGGCCGGCTGGCGGCCGTGGTGGGCGACGAACCGGTGATGCGGGCGCGCCTCTATACACGCGCCGGTGAGGCGGCCTGGTCCGAGA
Source organism: Burkholderiales bacterium (assembly GCA_038205425.1). Classification (GTDB taxonomy): domain Bacteria; phylum Pseudomonadota; class Gammaproteobacteria; order Burkholderiales; family Burkholderiaceae_C; genus Rubrivivax. The sequence continues at coordinate 44,097 of JBBRBW010000004.1, forward strand.
CCGACCTCTTCGACACCGTAGCGCCGCGGCTCGAAGGTTTTGCCGAGCCGACACGTTTCCACTTCTGAAGGCCGACACCGTGCCCAGCCGCCCCCCTTTCATCGCCTGCACCGCCGGCCCCGTCCACACGCCGCGCCCGGCCCGCGCCGTTCGTCGCCTCTACGCTGGCGCCTGGCGCCTGCGGGCTGCAGGTCGTCGCATGGAGGCCGCTGCGGCCACCCTGCCCCCGCTATAACCTCGCCGGCCTGCACGCCGCCGCGCGGGCTCGACCCGGCCGGTGGCCGCGGCCACCGAACACTCCCCAAGGAAGCTGCATGCGTTCGAACTTTTTCCCCCGGCCCTCGGCCCTGGCCGCTGCGCTGCTGCTGGCCCTGCCGGCCCTTGCCTGGTCGCAGAGCCTGCAGGAGCTCTACGACGCCGCACGCGTTTTCGACGCCACCTACCTGGCGGCCAAGGCCAACGCCGCCTCGGTGGAATACCGCGCCGCGCAGAGCGAGGCACTGATGCGGCCGTCGCTGGCCGCCACCGCTGGCGCCAGCACGACACAGACCGACCCGCCGAACATCGGCGCCAAGGGCACGAACACGGTGTCGGGCGCGCTCAACGGCCGCTACCCGCTGTTCAACCGCGCCAACGGCGCCACCATCGAACAGGCGCGCAAGTCGCTGATCACGGCGCAGGCCGATCTCGAGACCGCCGAGCAGGACCTCATCTTGCGTGTGGCGCAGGCCTACTTCGACGTGCTGGCCGCGCAGGACACGCTGGCCACCACGCGCGCCAACAAGGCCGCGACGTCGGAGCAGCTGGCCTCGGCCAAGCGGAACTTCGAGGTCGGCACCGCCACCATCACCGACACGCGAGAAGCGCAGGCCCGTTTCGACCTCGGCACCTTCCAGGAACTGGCCGCCGAGAACGACCTGCGCACCAAGCGCCTGGCGCTGGACACGGTGGTCGGCCGCAACGCCGTCGAGCCCAAGCCGCTGCTGGTACCGGTCGTGCTGCCTTCGCCGGTGCCGGCCAACCCCGAGGAGTGGGTGACGCTGGCCGACCAGGGCCACCCGGCCGTGCGTCGTGCGCGCATCGGCCTGGAAGTGGCGCAGCTGGAAACCACCAAGGCGCGGGCGGGCGACAGCCCCACCGTCGACGCCGTGGGCTCGCTCTCGGCCAGCGACAGCCGCGGCAGCCTGCCCAACCTCAACCGCAGCGCCGGCACCAGCACGGTGGCCAGCCTGGGCGTGCAGATGAACTGGCCGCTCTACAGCGGCGGTGCAACGCAGAACCGCATCAAGGAAACGCTGCTGCTCGAAGAGAAGTCACGCAACGACCTCGAGGCCGCGCGCCGCGCCGTCGTGCAAGGCACACGTGCCACCTACTTCGGCGTGCAGTCGGGGCTGTCGCAGGTGAAGGCGCTGGAAGCTGCCGAATCGTCGAGCCAGCTCGCACTCGAAGCCACGCAGCTGGGCTACAAGGTCGGCGTGCGCGTCAACCTCGACGTGCTGAACGCGCAGCTGCAGCTCTTCCAGACGCGGCGCGACCTGGCCAAGGCACGTTACGACGTGCTGGTGGGCAGCCTGAGGCTGCGCCAGGCCTCGGGCCAGCTGACGCCGGCCGACATCGACGCCATCAACCGCCTGCTGGCGAAGTAGCCGCCCGCCGATCAGAACGCGTAGGTCACCGCCGCCACCAGGCTCACGCTGCTGGCCTCACGCGTCAGCGGGCTGGCCTTGGCGTCGCCCAGCAGCCGGCCGGCAGAGAGTGCGGCGAACACGCCCACTCTCTGGCTGAAGCCATGCGCCAGCGACACGTTCAAGCGCAGGTCGCGCAAACCCGCCCCGGGCGTGTAGGTCGGGTAGCCGCTGTTGATGGCCTGCCTGGCCGTCACGCCGAAGTACGACTGTTGGTAGTTGGCATCGGCATAGGTGGTGGCCGCGCCCAGCCCCAAGCGCCAACGCGGGGCGATTTCGGTCGAGTAGACCGCGCCCAGGTCCAGCAGCAGGCCGTTGCGGTCGACGCCCGCGCCGTAGCGCAGCGACGAGGTCAACACCATCTCGCGGTTGAGCGAGAAGTTCAGGAAGCCGCCGACTTCGGCGGCGGCGTTGACATTGCCCATGCCCTGGAGGAACCGCGAACGGCTTTCGCTGCGGCCCAGGTCGGCCGTCAGCCGCAGGCCGTACGGCATGAACGGCTGGCTTGAAAAGTTGTAGCCCACGCCGTTGGCGGTGCCGGCAAACCAGCCGTTGCTCCAGACGTAGTCCAGCCCGGGCAGCAGCATGGTGCGGCGTTCGTCAGAGCCGGCGTACTTGCGGCCGTTGATCAGGGCCAGGCCGACGTTGCCGCCGTCTCTGGCCGGCGCGGCGCCGTACAGGCGCACCGCGTCGAAGGCCTGGGCGTAGGCGCTGGGTGAGATCGCGAGGCCGGCCACGGTGGTGATGGCAGCGATGGCTGCGCGGCTCAGGGGGACGGCGTGGGTCATGTCGGTGGTCAACGTTGGGTCGGGGCGATGAGGTTAATCGCCCGCGCCGCGACCGGCCTCGAACGGCCAAGCCCATCCCCACCGCGCGGCGGTCCATCTCGGCCGGCGCGGTGGCACGGCTGCGGCGCCGTGCCCCCGCGCGAAACCTATCTTCACCGGGCAGCCACGCCCGGTGACAGGGCCTGCGCCACACTGCGTGCCATGGAGACATGGCCATGACGCAGAACACGCTTCGCGCCGCCCTCGCCGCGCACCGCTTCGGTCTGGGCGCGCCCGATCTGGCCGGGCCGGGCGCTGACGCCACCGGCTGGCTGCTGGCCCAACTGGGGCCGGCCGAGCCGCAACGCGGCAGCGGCCTGGCCAGCGGCGTCGAGGGGCTCAAGCGTTACACGGAATTCCTGGCACGCCAGCGCGAGCCCCGGACGGTCGCCCTGCAAGCCACGATGGCCGGCGGCGAGGCGTCTGCCGCAATGGCCTCTGGCGCCGGATCCGCCGCACCGCCGCCGCAACTGATTCCCTACGAGCCGTTGCGCCGTGTGGTGCAGGCCGACGTGCGTGCGCGCCTGAGCACGGCCACGCTGAGCACGCAGCCCTTCAACGAACGCCTGGCGCTGTTCTGGGCCAACCACTTTACCGTCTCGCTGGCCAAGAACAGCACACGCGGCATCGTCGGCGCCCACGAGCGCGAAGCCATCCGCCCACACATCGGCGGCGCGTTCGAAACGCTGCTGCACGCCGCAGTCACCCACGCCGGCATGCTGCGCTACCTGGACAACGACAACTCGGCCGGCGCCGACTCGGTGATCGTGCGCCGCCTGGCGCGGCGGCCGCGCGACGCGGCGCAGCCCGGGCCGCGCATCAGCGGCCTGAACGAAAACCTGGCGCGCGAAATCCTCGAACTGCACACCCTGGGCGTCAACGACAGCGGCGCGGCCTACGGCGGCTGGGGCGGCTACACGCAGGCCGACGTGACGGCCTTTGCGAGCGTGCTGACCGGCTGGCGGGTGCCGTTGCGCGAGATCGCCGCGGCGCCCGAAGGCACGGCCGGTTCGGGCAGCCGTTTCGAAGCGGCATGGCACCAGCCCGGCCCCAAGACCGTGCTGGGCAAAAGCTACCCCGAGGGCCCCGACGCGCTGCGCGCGGTGCTGCACGACCTGGTGATGCACCCTTCGACGGCGCGTTTCGTTTGCGCCAAGCTGGCCCGCCATTTCGTGGCCGACGAGCCGCCGCCGGCCCTGGTGGCGCGGCTGGAAGCCGCCTGGCGACGCAGTGGCGGCGAGCTGCCGCAGGTCTACCGCGCACTCGTCGAGGCGCCCGAGGCCTGGGCTCCGCAAGCCGTCAAGCTGAAGACACCCGAGGAATTCGTCGTCAGCAGCGCGCGCCTGCTGCGCCTGGGCGAGACCGCCTACGCACGCGTGCCCGACGGCGGCATCGGGGCGCTCGGCCAGCGTGTGCAGGCCGCGCCTTCGCCGGCCGGCTGGCCCGACCGCGCCGAGGAATGGCTGGGCCCCGACGCGGTGTGGAAGCGGGTGGAATGGGCCACGCGTGTAGCCGGGCGCATGGGCCGCCAGGTCGACGCCCGCGCGCTGGCGCAGGCCAGCCTGGGCCCGCTGCTGCACGACGACACGGCGCGCCAGATCGAGCGTGCCGCCGACGGCCCTCAAGCGCTGGCCCTGCTGCTGCTGTCGCCCGAGTTCCAGCGCCGTTGAACCGCCGACCCGAAGACCCGAGGAAGCCGCCATGAACTCCCGTCGCCAACTGCTGCGCAAGGCCCTGGCCGGTGCGCTCGCCGGCACCCTCAGCCCCTGGGCGCAACTGAGCGTGGCGGCCACGCCGGCCGGCGGCGCCGCTGCGGCGCGGCGCTTCGTCTTTGTCATCCTGCGCGGCGGCATGGACGGCCTGAACGCCGTGCCCGCCGGTGGCGACCCGGCCTTTGCCGAGGCCCGCGGGCCGCTCGCCAGCTTTCCTGGCGAGATGCTGAAGCTCGAGGGGCCCTTCGCGCTGCACCCGCTGCTGCCGCAGATGCATGCGATGTACGGCCAGGGCGAACTGGCCGTGGTGCACGCCACCGGCCTGCCCTACAAGGAACGCAGCCACTTCGATGCCCAGCAGGTGCTGGAAAGCGGCGGCAGCCGCCCGCACGAGCTGGCCACCGGCTGGCTGGGCCGTGCGCTGCCCGGTGCGAAGCTGCGCGCAGTGGCCCTGGAAACCGCGGTGCCGCTGGTGCTGCGCGGCGCCGACGAAGTCGACACCTGGGCGCCCAGCGTGTTGCCCGAGCCTTCGATGGACCTCGTCACGCGGCTCGAATCGATGTACCGCGCCGACCCCGCGCTGGCGCAGGCCCTGGCGCGTGCACGCGGCCTGCGCGACGAACCCGGCATGGCCGCCAACCCGATGGTGATGGGTGCAGGCGGGGGCGCGGGCGGGGCTGCAGGCAGCGCCCCCGCAAACCCGGGCCGCGCCGCCGCCGTGACCCTGGCGCGCAAGGCGGCCGAGTTCCTGCAACGCGGGGCGCAGGTGGCTGTGCTGGAACTCGGTGGCTGGGACTCGCACGCCAATCAGGCCAACCCCAACGGCGCCACGTCGAACAACCTGCGCACGCTCGACGCCACGCTGGCCGCGCTGCGCGAAGGCCTGCAAGAAGGCGGCACCTGGGGCCGCAGTGCAGTGCTGGTGGCCACCGAATTCGGCCGCGAGGTGGCCGGCAACGGCACCGGCGGCACCGACCACGGCAGCGGCGGCGCGGCCTTCGTGCTGGGCGGCGCGGTGCGCGGCGGGCGTGTGCTGGCCGACTGGCCGGGTTTGGCGAAGAAGGACCGCTTCGAAGGCCGCGACCTGCGCATCACCACCGACCTGCGCGCGGTGATGCGCAACCTGCTCGGCGAACACCTGCAGGTCTCGCGCGCGGCGCTCGACACCCACGTGCTGCCGGGCAGCGCCGGCCTGCCGCGGCTGGACCTGCTGCGCGGCTGAACATCGCCGCCGCGCGGGCGCTGGGCCCGCACCGCTCCAGCCCGAGCCCGGACGACGGCCGCCAGAGCCTGACGCGGCGTTTGTCGATCCCCTGTCCGGCGATGTCGGCCGGCAAGTCGCCGTCGTCGAGGCTCACTCCCGGCATCGCCGAGACGGCCACCAGACACACTGCGCTGGCGCCACCGTTGCTGCCGCTGACGGTGACCAAAAACCACGCGCCACCGGCGGCCAGGCTGGCGGCGGCCACCATGTAGCTGCTGCCGGTGGCACAGGCCAGAGCGACGCAGTTGCTGGCCTCCAGGGCCACCAGTGCCACCAGGGTGAGCCACGCCACCAAAGGCGCACCGTCCCGACGTCATTTGCTCATGATCTGACTCCTTGCCGACGCGAAAGCAGCGCAGCAGCGCCGCCAGCCGCGCTCCAGCCACTGCGGCGGGGATGGGCCGCGGTCGAAGCGGCCGCGCAGGAAGCAGTTCGGCAGCGTCATTACCGGCGGCGAACCGCCACCGTCCTGCGCGCGGACGGAAGTTGCAACGGCGTGATGCTGCAACGTGCGGGCGGTGCCGACGGTCCGCCGCACCGTGAACGGCGGCGGCAGCGGGCGGTGCAAGGCCTGCTGGGTCGAAGGCGCGCCGCCGTTGCGTGAGGTCAACGCACGGCATGCCGGCCGCGGCCGCAGCCGCAGCCGCGGCTCAGGCTGCGGGCAACAGCGCCAGCACGGCTTGCGCCATGCGTTCGGCCGCGCCGCGGTGCTGGGCGGCGAAGTCCTGCGCCCGCGCGGCCATGCGGGCGGTGGTCGCCGTGTCGCCGGCCAGCGCTGCGGCACGCGGCACGGCGGTGTCGACGTCGGCTACACGCTCGGCAGCGCCGGCGGCCAGCGCCAGTTCGGCGGCGAGCGCGAAGTTGAAGGTGTGCGGGCCCATCAGCAGCGGACAGCCGCAGGCCGCGGCCTCGATCAGGTTCTGTCCGCCCAGCGGCGCAAAACTGCCGCCCAGCAGCGCGACGTCGGCCGCTGCGTAGTACAGCGCCATCTCGCCCAGGCTGTCGCCCAGCCAGACGTCGGCAGCGGCGGCGTCGATCGGCGGCGGGCCACCCCAGCTACTGCGCCGCTGCAGCTTGAAGCCGGCGGCACTCACCAGCGCGGCGACCTCGTCGAAACGCTGCGGATGGCGTGGCACCAGCAGCAGCAACGGGCGTGGCGCCGGCAGCCGGCTCCAGGCGCGCAGCAGGGGCGCTTCCTCGCCTTCGCGGGTGCTGGCCGCCAGCACCACCGGCCGGCCCAGTTCACGGCGCCAGTCACGGCCGCGCAGCAGCAGTTGCTCGTCGGGCGCGAGGTCGAACTTCAGGTTGCCCATCACCGCCACGCCACGCGCGCCGGCTTCACGCAAACGTTGTGCGTCGGCCTCGGTCTGCGCCAGCACGCGTGTGAAGCGCGCCAGCGCCGGGTGCAGCAGCCAACGCAGCCATTGCCCCTTGGCCGCGCTGCGCGCCGACAGGCGGGCGTTGGCCAGCACCAGCGGCACGGCAGCGGCCTGGGCCGCGGCCAGCAGCACGGGCCAGACCTCGGTCTCCATCAGCGCGCCCGCGGCGGGCCGGTGCGTGCGCAGGAAGCGGTGCACGGCGCCGGGTGTGTCGTAGGGCAGCCAGGCCTGTGCGTCGCCTTCGCGCAGCAGCTTCGCCCCGGCTTCGCGGCCGGTGGCGGTGCCGTGCGTGAGCAGCAGGCTCAAGCCCGGACGCTGGGCGCGCAGCGCGGCGATCAGCGGCGCGGCGGCGTGGGTCTCGCCCAGCGACACGGCGTGCAACCAGAGGCGGCCGGGCGCCACGGGGCCGGCGTCGAAACCCAGCCGTTCTCCCCAGAATTGCCGGTAGGCCGGCTCGCGCCGACCGCGCCACCACAGCCGGGCGAAATAGAGCGGCATGGCCGCGCGCAGCAGCAGCGTGTAGGCGCTGCGCGCGAGCGCTTCCTTCACCGCCGACGGGCGTTCAATGCGCCGACGCGGTCACCTGGGCGTCGGGCTTGACGCTGCGCAGCACGTCCATGAAATGGGCCTCGATACGGTGCAGCGCCTCCGGCGTGTGGCCCTCGAAGCGCAGCACCAGCACCGGCGTGGTGTTGCTGGCGCGGATGAGGCCGAAGCCATCGTCGAAGTCGACGCGCAGGCCGTCGATGGTGCCGATCTCGCCACCCTCGAACTTCAACCGGCCGTCGGCGGCACGCGCCAGCAGTTCGGCCGTGACGGCGTGGTGTTCACCTTCGGCGCAGGGCACGTTGAGTTCGGGCGTGCTGAAGCTGGTGGGCAGCGCGTCGAGCTCGGCGCTGGGGTTCTTGCTGCGCGACAGGATCTCGAGCAGCCGCGCCGCGGTGTACATCGCGTCGTCGAAGCCGTACCAGCGTTCGCCGAAAAAGAGGTGGCCGCTCATCTCGCCGGCAAAGGGCGCGCCCACTTCCTTGAGCTTGGCCTTGATCAGCGAGTGTCCGGTCTTCCACATCAGCGGCTTGCCGCCGGCCTTCTTGATGGCCACCGGCAGGCGCTGGCTGCACTTGACGTCGAAGATGATCGTCGCGCCCTTGTTGCGCTTCAGGATGTCGCGCGCGAAGAACATCACCTGGCGGTCGGGGTAGATGATGTTGCCGTCCTTGGTGACGACGCCCAGGCGGTCGCCGTCGCCGTCGAAGGCCAGGCCGAGTTCGGCGTCGGTGGCCCGCACCACGGTCTTCAGCACCTCCAGGTTCTCGGGTTTGCTGGGGTCGGGGTGGTGGTTGGGGAAGTCGCCGTCGACCTTGCTGTACAGCTCGATGACCTCGCAACCCAGCGCGCGCAGGATGGCCGGTGCGCTGGCGCCCGGGATGCCGTTGCCGCTGTCGACGACGATCTTCATCGGCCGCGCGAGCTTGCAGTCGCCGACGATGCGTGCGCTGTACTCGGCCAGGATGTCGAGCTTGGCGCTGCGGCCGCGTTTGGTGGTGTAGGTCTCGGTCTCGATGCGTGCTTTTAGCTTCTGGATGTCGTCGCCGTAGATCGCGCGGCCCGACATCACCATCTTGAAGCCGTTGTAGTCCTTCGGGTTGTGGCTGCCCGTGACCATGATGCCGCTGTTGCAGCCGTACTTGCCGCGCGTGGCGGCCACGTAGTACAGCATGGGTGTGGTCGCCATGCCGATGTCGACGACGTCCAGGCCGGTGCTCTTCAGGCCACGGATCAGCGCCGCCGCCAGGCCAGGGCCCGAGGCACGCCCGTCGCGGCCCACCGCCACGGCCTTCTCACCGGCGGCCAGCGCCTCGCTGCCGAAGGCGCGGCCGAGGTGTTCGGCGAATGTCGTGTCGACGTTCCTGCCGACGACGCCACGGATGTCATAGGCCTTGAAGATGGTGGGATCGATCTGCATGAAAGTGCCGGTGGTTTGAGCTGCGGCGATTGTAGGCAGCGGCCCGGCGGCGGGCGCTGCGCTGCCGTCGATCCGGCGCGCGGGCTTGCCGTCCGTCGCCGCAGCTGCACCGGTGCGGCCGCGTGCTGCCTACACTGGCCGCCATGCAACTCGACGCCGCCACCTTCCGTGCCTCGTGGCAATCCTGGGCCGGCGGCAGCCTGCAGCGCGTCGGGCCCTACTGGATGCAGTGGCTGTGGACGCTGCTGTTCTGCCTGGCGCTGGCGGTGCCGTTCACGGTGGTCGGCTTCTTCGCCATCGCGCGCGAGTCCGAGAGCGCCTGGCGCAACTGGTCGGGCTGGCTCTACTGGTACGGCCGCAACCTCATCGTCTGCCTGACCATCGGCGTACTCATCCACGCCGCCTTCGACCTGCTGGGCAGGCTGTTCGGCGGCCAGGCCACGGTGCGGCGCTGGCGGCCGTGGCAGCGCACGCTGTTCTTCTCGGGCGTTCCGCTCCTGTGCGTCGTGGTGGGCTGGCCGCTGGGCCTGACGCTGGCCGGCGCCGACATCCGCAAGTGGGTGCTCGCCGGCTGGGGCCCCAACGTCATCGCAGGTTCGCTGCTCGTTTCGCTGCTGCTGACCTTCTTCTTCAACCACTACTTCGCCACGCGTTCGCGCCAGATCGAAGCCGAGAAGCGTGCCACCGAGGCCCAGCTGCGCCTGCTGCAGGGCCAGATCGAACCGCACTTCCTGTTCAATACGCTGGCCGGCGTGCTGTCGCTCATCGACCACGACCCGCCCAAGGCCAAGCAGATGCTGCACGACTTCACCGAAGTGCTGCGCAGTTCACTCACCGCGCTGCGCAGCGACACCAGCCCGCTGGCGCAGGAACTCGAGCTGGCCGAAAGCTACCTGCGCCTGCTGGGCGCACGCATGGAAGACCGGCTGCGCTGGCAGATCGACGCCGACGCCGCCGCACGCGCCGTGCCGGTGCCGCCGCTGCTGTTGCAGCCCCTGATCGAGAACGCCATCCACCACGGCCTGGAGCCGCAGCTGCAGGGCGGCACCGTGCACGTCAGCGCGCGGCTGCAGGGCCGCGAGCTGGTGCTGGAAGTGCACGACGACGGCCGCGGCCCCGACGCACCGCCGCGCCCCGGCGCCCGCAAGGACCACGGCATGGCGCTGGCCAACATCCGCGGCCGGCTGCATTCGCGTTACGGTCATGCCGCCAGCCTGGAGGTGCGCGCTGCCCACCCCGGCACGCGCGCCGTCATCCGCCTGCCCATCGACCCCCCCGCCGACTGACGCCGCGCACCACCTCCACACCCTCACAGGAGCATCCGCCATGCCCATCCCCCTGCACCGCATCCTGGCCGCGCTGGCCTTCGCCGCCGCCGCCATCGGCCCCGCTGCCGCCCAGGCTCCCGACACCCCCGCGCTGCTGGCCGCGCAGCGCCAGGCCATGCAGCCGCTGGCGGCGCTCGACGGCGTGTGGCGCGGCACGGCGCGCGTGACGCTGCCCGACGGCACGACCCGCGACCTGGTGCAGACCGAGCGTGTCGGCTCGATGCTCGGCGGCAGCATCAAGGTGATCGAGGGACGCGGCCACGGCGCCGGCGGCAGCCTCGACTTCAACGCCTTTGCGGTGATCTCCTACACGCCGTCCACGGGCAAGTACGGCTTCAGCTCGTGGGCGCAGGGCATGAAGGGCGACTTCAGCTTCGAGACACGCCCCAACGGTTTTGTGTGGACGATGAACTTCGGCAGCACCACCGTGCGCCACACGGCGGTCGTCCAGAAAGGTATCTGGACCGAGGTGGGCGAACGCCTGGTCGAAGGCCAGCCGCCGGTGCGAACCGTGGAGATGAAGCTGCGCCGCATCGGCAGGACCGACTGGCCCGCGGCCGGCGCAGTGGCGGCGCGCTGAGGGGCAAGGACGATGACGACCGCGCTGATCGCCGACGACGAACCGCACCTGGCGCGTGCGCTGCACGAGCACCTGGCGCGTCTGTGGCCGGGGCTGCAGGTGCTGCACGTGGCGCGCAACGGCGTCGAGGCCGCCGAGCGCATCGCCGCGCTGCAGCCCGACCTGGCCTTTCTCGACATCCAGATGCCGGGCCTGACCGGGCTGGAGGTGGCGCAGGGCATCGAGGGCCGCACACGTGTGGTCTTCGTCACCGCCTACGACGAATACGCCGTGCAGGCGTTCGAAAGCGAGGCGCTGGACTACGTGCTCAAGCCCGTCAGCGATGCGCGGCTGCAACGCACCGTGGAACGCGTGCGCCGCGCGTTGGCTCAGCCAGCCGCCGAGGCCGACGAGGCCGACACGCGCCTGCTGGCCGCGCTGCAGCGCCTGCTGCCGGGCCCGGCCCCGGCGGCCACGCCCGGCGCGGTGCCGGCGCGGCTGCGCTGGGTGCGCGCCAGCAGCGGCGAGCTGACCCACCAGGTGGCGGTGGACGAGGTGCTGTTCTTCCGCGCCGACGACAAGTACACCTGCGTGCACACGGCCAGCACCGAGCACCTCATCCGCACGCCCATTGCGGAGCTGGCCGCGGCGCTCGACCCCGAGCAGTTCGTGCAGGTGCACCGCAGCACCATCGTCAACCTGGCCTTCCTGGCCGGCACGCGACGCGACGAGACGAGCCGCCTCTTCCTGCGCCTGCGCGGCCATGGGCATGAACTGCCGGTGAGCCGCGCCTACGTGCACCTGTTCAAGGCGATGTAGCGCGCGCGGCGCGGGCGCTGGTTGTCACGGTGGCGCGGACGGCGCGGCGCCGAAGACGCCCTTCACCGTGCGCGAGACCTGCGTGCCCATCGTCGGCAGCGACATGATGTTCCCGGTGCGGCGCATCGACTGCATCGGGCGCAACTACCGCGCGCACTCGATCGAGATGGGTTCCAACCCCGACCGCGAGCCGCCCTTCTTCTTCCAGAAGCCCCACCGACGCGATTCAGAACTGCGCACCCGGCAGCGTGGTCGAGAGAGCGCTGGAGCATGTCTACGCCTACGCGCTGGGCCTGCCACAAACGACGAGGCCCGCTCGCCGAGCCGGCCTCTTTCATGGCCGCGCCGCGGCGTTCAGAACTCGACCATGTCGCCCGGGTTGATGGCCATCACCTTGATCGGGCTGCCGCCCATGGCCTTGATGTAGTCGGCCGGCGTGCCCGGCAGGCCTGGGTTGGTCAGGTAGTGCATCGGGATCACGGCCTTGGGCTTGATGAAGTCCTTGGTGACCATCGCCGCGTGCTGCGGGTTCATCACGAACTGGCCGCCGCCGATGGGCATCAGCACCAGGTCGGGCTTGTACATCTCGGCGATGAGCTTCATGTCGCCGAAGACGTCGGTGTCGCCCATGTGCCAGAGCTTGAAGCCGTTCTCGAACTCGACGGTGGTGATCTTGAAGGCCGCCTGGCCCAGCCACTGCACCTTCACCGTGCCGGCGACGGCGGGAGGGGCCAAGGCTGCCGGCGGCGCCGGGGGCATCAGCGCACAACCCGAGGCCACCAGCGCGGCGGCGGCATGCAGCATGAGCGTCTTGAACATCGGAGAGCTCCTTCGCAATCGGGTTGTCAGTGGGCCAAACAGTCGGTGTAGACGGGTTCCGGCTGCGTGAAGTACGCGTGCAGAATCTGATAGACCATCTTGTAGTTCTTCTGCTGGAAGCTGGCGTGGCTAATGCCGTTGAGCACGGTGAACTGTTTGTCCGGGTGCGGCAGCAGCTTGAAAAAGCTCAAGAGGTCGTCGAAGCCGGCGATGCCGTCGAACTGGCCGCGCAGCACCACGGTGGGCACCGGGATCTTCAGCGGGTCGACCACCGGCAGCTTGCTGCACATGTCGATGTAGGTGCCGTTGGGCATGCTGTCGTCGAGCGCCAGGATGGCGTCGGCGAAGGCTTCCACGGTGCTGGCGTCGGCGCAGTCGGGGTGGTCGCGCGAGAAGATGCTGCGCACGAAGTTGCGGTCGATCGGGCGCCGCTTGTGGGCGATGAACTCGGGCAGCTTCTTGCGCCGCTGCTCCAGCGTGGGCGCGCCCTCGCCGGTCCACACGAAGGCGTCGAGCGCCAGGCGCTTGACCCGCTCGGGGTGGTTCTGCGCAAACAGCGCAGCGCGCAGCGCGCCACTGCTGATGCCGTAGGTCAGGAAGCTCTGGATGCCGCGCGTGGCCTCGATGTAGTCGGTGGCGGCGGCCAGGTCGGCGGCGCCGTTGGCGATGTCGCAGTAGATGTCACGCGACTTGCCGCTGCGGCCGTAGCCTTCCATGTCGACACACCAGCAGACGAAGCCGCGTTCGGCGAACCAGTCCATCACGCTGCTGTCGGGGCGGCCCGGCACGGCGAGGTCGAAGGTCGGCTGGCTGGCCATCGAACTGCCGTGCACCCACAGCACGGCGGGTTTGCCTTCGGGGCTGCCGACGAACTTCTCCCAGAGGAAAAGCTTGACGTCGCCGTCGGCGGTTTTTTTGGTGGTCCAGTGCTCCTGGCCGGTGACTTGGGTCATGGAAATATCCTGAAAACGACGAAATGCAGTTGGGCGGTCAATCTATCTTTGCGCCGACTTCCTTGACGATGCGCGCCCAGCGGTCGCGCTCCTCGCGGAAGTAGATATCCATCTGCGCGGGCGTCGAGCCGACCATCTCGATGCCGGCCTCGTTCATGAAGCCGGTGACCTCGGGCGTGGCCAGCACGGCCTTCAGTTCACGCTGCAGCAGCGCGACGATGGCCGGCGGTGTGCCCTTGGGCGCGAGCAGGCCCATCCAGACATAGGCCGAGTAGTCCTTCAGCCCGCTCTCGGCCAGCGTCGGCACGTCGGGCAGCTGCGGCGAGCGCGCCACGCCGGTGGTGGCCAGCGGCTTCAGCTTGCCGGCCTTGATGTGCTTGACCATGGCCTGCGTGCCGGGGATGGCCATCTGCACCGTGCCGCCGAGCAGGTCGGTGGTGGCCTGGCCGCTGCCCTTGTAGGGCACGTGCACGGGCTTGATATTGGCCATCGACGCAAACATCGCCATGAACAGGTGCTGGCCGCTGCCGTTGCCCGACGACGAATAGTTCACCTCGCCCGGGCGCTGCTTCACGTAGGCGATGAGCTCGGCCACGTTGTTCACCGGCACCGAGGGGTGCACGACCAGCACGCCCGGCTCGCGACCGAGCAGGCTGATGCCGACGAAGTCGTCGATGGGGTTGAAGCTGAGCTTGCTGTAGAGCGACGCGCTGATGGCGTTGCTCTGCGAGGCCAGCAGCAGCGTGTAGCCGTCGGCCGGCGCCTTGGCCACCGACTCGCTGCCGATGGTGGCACCGGCACCGGGCTTGTTCTCGACGATGACCTGCTGCTTGAGGCGCTTGCCGAGCTGCTCGGCGATGGCACGCATCGGCCCGTCGACGGCGCCGCCGGGCGAGAAGGGCACGATCACCTTGATCGGCTTGTTCGGGTAGTCGGCCTGCGCCAGCGCGCCGGTGGCGATCAGCGCCGTGGCCAGGAGGGTCAACAAATTCTTCATGGTCAGCTTGCCTTTCAGGCGTCGAGGTCGATCTTGCGTTCACGTGCGATGGCGGTCCAGCGCGCGATGTCGCGGGCGATGAACTTGCCGAAGGCGTCGGGTGACATCGGTGTCGGGTCCAGCGCTTCGGCGGCGAGCTTGTCGCGCATGTCGGGCGCGGCGAGCACCGCGTTCAGCGTGTCGTTCAGCGTCTTCAGCACCGGCGCCGGAATGCCCGCCGGGCCGACGACGCCGTACCACTGCACGGCGTCGAAACCCTTGAAGCCGGCCTCGATCATCGTCGGCACGTTGGGCAGCAGCGGGTGGCGCGTGGTGCCGGTGACACCCAGGGCGCGCACGCGCCCCGAGCGCAGGTGCGGCAGTGCCGCCGCCAGGCCCGGGAACATGGCCTGCGTCTGCCCGCCGAGCAGATCGGTGAAGGCCGGCGCAATGCCGCGGTAGGGCAGGTGCACCATGAAGCTGCCGGCGGCCTGCTTGAAGATCTCCATCGACAGGTGGGTCAGCGAACCCTGCCCGGCCGAGCCGTAGCTGACCTTGGCCGGGTTGGCCTTCAGGTAGGCGACGAACTCCTTCAGCGTGTTCGCCGGCACCGCCGCGTTGACCACCAGCACGTTGGGCGTGCTGCCGATCATGCCGACGGGCGTGAAGTCCTTGATCGCGTCGTAGGGCAGCCTGCTGCGCGTGGCCGGGCTGGTGCCGTGGGTCGCGACATAACCCTGCAACAGCGTGTAGCCGTCGGCCGGTGCCTTGACCGTCGCCTGGCAGGCGATGACACCGCCGCCGCCGCCGATGTTCTCGACGATGAAACTCTGGCCCAGCGCCTTGCCCCAGCGTTCGGTGAGGGTGCGGCCGACGAGGTCGCTGCCGCCACCGGCCGCCACCGGCACGATGTAGCGGATGTTCTTGGCCGGGAAGGCCTGCGCGCGCGCCGCGCCAGCGCCCAGCAGGGCCAGCGCCGCGGGCGCGGCGACGATGAGTTGGCGTCTTTGCATGGTGATGTCTCTCGGTGTCTGTCTAGAACTCGAAGCCGCCGTCGGCGCGCAGCGTGCGGGTGTCGGCGCCGACGAGCAGTGCGATGAAGGCCGCCGCCAGCGCCGGCTCGGCGGCCTGCAGCGCGGCTGCCGCGGTGTAGGTGGTGGCCAGCTCGAACTGCGTCGGCAGCAGGCCCACCAGTTCGACACCGGGCGTGTACTTGATCTCGGTGACCTGGGTGCAGCCGATGGGCGACGCTCCGGAGCATGCCGCCAGCTCGCGCATCGCGATGGCGCCGGCCGGGTAGGTGCGAAATCGCGGCTCCAGCGTGTCGCGAATGCCGAGCCCGGCCATCACCTTGGCGAAGTGGATGCCGGCCGTGGAACGCACCGCGTCGGGAAAGTAGATGTCGCTGCTGCCCAGCAGCGCGACCCTCAGCGCCTCGGGCGTGGCCACGTCGGGGTGCGGCGCGCCGGCGCGAACGGCTACGCCGGTGCGCACGCGGCCGAGCGCGGTACGCGTGTCGGCGCGCAGCCGGCCTTCGGCGCACAGGCCGTCGATCATGGCCTCGGTGACGATCATCACGTCGCAGGCCTCGCCGGCGAGCAGCGCTTCCTTCATCGCGCCGACGGCGCCGAAGCGGGCCTGGAGGGTGGCGCCGGTCTCGGCCTGGAAGCGCGCTTGCAGGGCCTTCACGAGACCCTGGGCGGCGCCGGCGCACAGCAGGTGCAGGGTAGTCATCGGGAGCGGCGCGGGAAGGTGAGCGGCTTCGAGGTGCGGCGGGCGCTCAATCGACCTTGGCGCCGGAGATCTTCACGATGCGCTCCCACTTCGTGATGTCGTCGTTCATGTAGCGCGTGAACTCGGCCACCCCCATCGTCATCGCGGTGGTGCCCTGCGCCGTCCAGGCCTTGCGCACCTCGGGGTTGCCGGTGATCTTGGCGATCTCGGCGTTGAGCTTGTCGACGATGGCCGGCGGCGTGCCCTTGGGCGCCATCACGCCGAGCCAGATCGTCGCTTCGTAGCCGGGCACGCCCGACTCGTTCACGGTGGGCACGTTGGGCAGCACCGACGAACGCTGCTTGCCGGTGGTGGCGATGGCCTTCACCTTGCCGGCCTTGATCTGCTCGCTCATCGTCGGGATGGCGTCGAACATCATCTCGAGCTGGCCGCCGAGCACGTCGGTGCGGGCGCCCGCGCTGCCGCGGTAGGGGATGTGCACGATGCTCACGCCGGCCATGGCCTTGAACAGCTCGCCGGCCATGTGGTACGGCGTGCCCGGGCCCGAGGACGCGTAGGACATGCCGCCCGGCCTGGCCTTGGCCGCGGCGATCAACTCCTTCACGTTGTTGGCCGCCAGCCCGGGCTTGGCCACCAGCACCAGGTCGCTGTAGTTGATGGGTGCGACGGGCACGAAGTCGCGCATCAGCACGAAGGGCTTGTTCGGGATCAGCGATTCGTTGACGGTGTGCGTGTTGCTCATCACCAGCAGCGTGTAGCCGTCGGGCGCCGATTTGGCCACGCCGTCGGTGCCGATGACCGAGCCGCCGCCCGGCTTGTTCTCGACGATGAAGGCGTGACCGAGCGACTCACCCAGGCGCTGCGCGATGTAGCGGCCGAAGACGTCGGCCGAGCCGCCGGGCGCAAAGGGCACGACGATCTTGACCGCGCGGGTCGGGTAGTCCTGCGCCAGCGCCGGCGGCACGGCGCAGGCCAGGCCCAGGAAGGCCGCGTTGGCGGCCCGCAGCCAGCCGCTGCGGGACAGGACTTTGCGCATGCAGGTCTTCATCATTGGTTCTGATTGGTTGAATTTGGTGGCAGCCGAAGACTGTAGCGGCCCGCGCCCGGGCCGGTCAATGTGGATCACCCGCGGGCGGCCTCGGCGGCGGCTTGCTTCAGTAGCCCAGCATGTTGGTGCGCACGTGCACCAGGTGCGCCAGGCACAGCGCATGGGCACGCTCGGCGTCGCGATTTTTCAGCGCCGCGACCAGCGCCCGGTGCTCCTGCTGGTATTCAACACGCCGCGCAGGGGTAGCGCTGCGCCGCTTCAGCACACCCCACTCGCTGTGCGAGCGCACCTCGTTCATGAGCCTGAAGACGCTGCTGATGAAACCGTTGTGCGCCGCTTCGGCGATGGCCCCGTGCAGTGCGGCGTCCCACTTCTCGAACTCCTCGAGCGTCGTCGCGGCTTCGGCGCGGTGGTTGCACTCGTCCATGCGCGCGAAGTCGGCCGCGGTGGCGTTGCCGATCACCATTTCGATGAGCGCCGGCTCCAGCACCAGGCGTGCGCTCATCAGCTCGGCCGGGCTCACCGACGCGCCGGGCGCCGGCGCCAGTTCGGTCAGCGCCTGCTGCACCTGCTCGGCGACGTAGGTGCCGCTGCCCACGGTCTGCGTGATCAGGCGCTTGCGCTTGAAGTCGAGCAGCACACGCCGCACCGTGCTGCGGCTGAGGCCGAATTCCTCGCTCAGCGCACGCTCGGTCGGAATGCGGTGGCCGGCACGCCAAGCGCGCGTGTGCAGGTTTTCGAGGATGGTGTCGCGCAGGCGACCGGCGGCGTCCATGGCTGGGGCTTTGCGTAGAGTCATCTGGGCCTCAATGGTAGCATTTGGGTCTGCCTGGTGAACCCTCGACCGGCCACACCCACGAACCCTTCCGAGGAGTCCCCCTTGCGCATCGCGACCATCGTTCACCAGGGACAGCGCCACGTCGGACGCCTGAGCGCCGACGGGCTGCGGCTCGAACTCTTCGACATCGACGGCACACGCGGCGCGCTGCCGCTGGCCGAGGCCGCGGCCGCCGGTGCGCCGCTGCCCGCCCTCCGCGGCAGCGTGGCGCTGGCCGACGTGCAGCTGATCGCCCCGCTGCCCACGCCGCGCCGCAACCTGTGGTGCGTGGGCCGCAACTACCACGCCCACGCCAAAGAGCTGCAGGGCAGCGTGTTCAAGGACAACGCCAAGGCCGTCGACGCCTGGCCCATCTTCTTCACCAAGGCGCCAGAGACCGTGGTCGGGCCCGGCGCCGACGTGCATCTGCCGGGTGACGCCGTGTCGTCGCAGATCGACTACGAGGCCGAGCTGACGATCGTCATCGGCAAGGGCGGCAAGAACATCGGCAAGGTCGATGCGATGGGCCACATCTGGGGCTACACCATCGTCAACGACGTCACCGCGCGTGACGTGCAGATGCGCCATTCGCAGTGGGACCTGGGCAAGAGCTTCGACACCTTCTGCCCGATGGGTCCGTGGATCGTCACCGCCGACGAACTCGACGGCACCGACACCCGCGTGCAGTGCTGGGTCAATGGCGAGCAGCGCCAGGACGCGCGCACGACCGACCTGATCTTCGACATCCCCACGCTGATCGAGACCTGCTCGCGCGGCATCACATTGCTGCCCGGTGACATCATTGCCACCGGCACGCCGGCCGGCGTCGGCATGGGTATGAGCCCACCGCGCTGGCTGCGCCACGGCGACGTGGTGCGCATTCAGATCGACGGCATTGGCGTGCTCGAGAACCGCTTCGTACAAGGAAACTGACCATGATGAAAAACCTGCTTGCCAGCCTGCTGCTGGCCCTCGGCGCCGCTGGCGCCCTTGCCCAGGCCGCCTGGCCGGCCAAGCCGATCACGATGATCGTGCCCTTCCCGCCTGGCGGCGTGGCCGACACCGTGGCCCGCCCGGTGGCCGAAGCGCTGGGCAAGGCGTTGGGCCAGACCGTGATCGTGGAAAACCGCGCCGGCGCGGGTGGCGCCACCGGTATCGGCGCCGCGGCGCGTGCACCGGCCGACGGCTACACCGTGCTGCTGAGCCTCTCCAGCATCTCCATCCTGCCCGAGGCCGACAAGATCCTGAACCGCAAGCCGGCCTTCACGCTGAAGGACTTCAAGCCCATCGCGCGTTTCACCGCCGACCCCACGGTGCTGGTGGTGCGTGCCGATTCACCCTGGAAGACGCTGCCCGAGTTCATCGCCTACGCCAAGGCCAACCCGGGCAAGCTGAACTTCGGCAGCTCGGGCAACTACGGCACCATGCACGTGCCGGTGGAGATGCTCAAGGCGCGCGCAGGTGTCTTCATGACGCACATCCCCTACACCGGCGCCGGCCCGGCCGTGCTGGCACTGCTGGGCGGGCAGGTCGACGCCATCGCCAGCGGCCCCAGCACGGTGGCCACGCACATCCGGGCCGGCAAGATGCGCGCGCTGGCGCACTGGGGCGATAAACCGTTGCAGAGCCTGCCCGAAGTGCCGAGCCTGAAGCAGGCCGGCTACCCGGTGGCCTTCGCGCAGTGGTCGGCGCTGTTCGTGCCGGCCGGCGTTTCCGACGACATCGTGCAGAAGCTGCGTGTGGCCGCGCGCACAGCCGCACACGACCCGCAGGTAGTGGCCATCATCAACAAGGCCGGCAGCCCGATCGAGTACCTGGATGCGTCCGAGTTCCAGTCTTACTGGGACGCCGACGCCGCGGTGATGACCGACGCCGTGCGGCGCATCGGCAAGGTCGAGTAAGGCCCGCGGCGCGGCGCTCAAAGCGCCGCACTGGCGAGCGCGGCAGCCTCGCGCAGCTTGTCTTTCTTGCTTTTGCGCTTGCCCTTGACGCCGCCGTGCGGGTCGGCGGGCAGCACAGGCAGCACTGCCGCCGGCTCGAAGCCGGCCACCTGCTCGCGCAGCACACGCTGCTGCTGGCGTTTCTCGATGAGGCGGAAATGCGCCTCGCTGCCCGGCGCGTCGGCGCAGACGAAGCTGACCGCCAGCCCCGCAGCGCCGGCGCGCGCGGTGCGGCCGATGCGGTGCGTGTAGTCCACCGCCGAACGCGGCAGGTCGTGGTTCACCACCACCGGCAGCAGCGGCAGGTCGAGGCCGCGCGCCGCCAGGTCCGTGGCCACCAGCACCGTCACGCGGCCGGCCTGCAGGTCGGTCAACGCCGAGCTGCGCCGGCCGCTGCTCTGCCGGCCGTGCAGCGCCGCGGCGGCCACCCCGGCGCGGCGCAGCTTGTCGGCCACGTGTTCGGCCGCGTACTGCGTGGCGACGAAGACCAGCGCACGCGGCCAGGCCTCGGCCTTCAGCAGGTGGCGCAGCAGCTGCGTGCGCCTGGCGGTGTCGACGACGACGGCCCGCTGCGTGAGCGTCGGCGACGGCGCTGCGGCGGGCGCGTCCACGGCGGCCGGTGACGCGGCCGACGACGCAGCCAGTGACGCTGCCGGTGACGCAGCCGGTGATGCAGCTGGTAACGCAGCTGGTAACGCAGCTGGTAACGCAGCTGGTAACGCAGCTGGTAGCGCAGCTGGTAACGCAGCTGGAAACACGGTCGGCGCCATGCCTGCTTCGACCTGCAGCAGCAGCGCGTTGCGCTGGATGCGCGGCGCCAGTGCACGCAGTTCTTCGGTCAGCGTGGCGCTGAACAGCAGCGTCTGGCGCTGGCGCGGCAGCAGCGCCAGCACACGCCGCGTCTCGTCGGCAAAACCCGCGTCGAGCAGGCGGTCGGCCTCGTCGAGCACCAGCAGTTCCAGGTCGGCCAGGCGCACGGCGTTTTGCCGCGTCAGGTCGAGCAGTCGGCCGGGCGTGGCGATGACGAGATGGGCACCGCCGCGCAGCGCCATCATCTGCGGGTTGATCGACAGCCCGCCCACCGCCACCACGGTCTTGAGTTGCGGCGCCAGCGCGTGGGCGGCGGCGGCGGTCTGCGCCGCGAGCTCGCGCGTCGGCGCCAGCACCAGCGCGCGCAAGCGGCGCGGCTGCTCGTCCAGCACACCCGGCGCCGCCAGCAGGCGCTGCAACAGCGGCAGCAGGAAGGCCGCCGTCTTGCCGGCGCCGGTGGGCGCCTGGGCGAGCAGGTCGCGACCCTGCAGCACCGCGGGCAGCGCCAGCGCCTGGATGGGGCTGGGCACGGCCCAGCCCGCGGCCGCTGCGGCGCGCGCCAGCGCCGGCTGCAGGCCGAGTTCGGCGAAGGAGGCGGGCGCGGCAGGCGCGCCGGACGGGTCGGCGGGAACGGGAATCTCTGACATGCGGCCCAGCATAGCGGCCCGGGGCCCTTGAAACCACGCCGCGCGTCCCGACCTGCGGACCATGAGCATCGAAACCCGCATTCCCCTGCCGGCCCGGTTGCACACGCTGGCCGCGCTGGCCGGCCTGCTGGAACGTCTGGAAGCCGCGCCCAGTTCGGCCAGCGCCGAGCAGTACCGCGGCGTGGCGCGCCAGGTGATGGCCCTGCTGGCGCAGGCCGAGCCCGACGAACACCTGCAGCGCCTGCTGAACGCCGCGCCGCACACCGCCGAGCTCTACGAGAACCTGCGCTACGACCAGGCCGGCCTGTGCCGCAGCCCGCTGGAAGTGGCGCTGAACGCCGAGCTGGCGGCCACGGCAGCCATCCGCCAGGCGCAGCGCGCGCGCTGACGGCGGGGCCTCGGCCCGTGGCCGCGCCACGCCGCGAGGGACAGGTCCGAAAACGGCGAGTCGTGGCGTGGTGGCTGCCTATCATGGCGGCATGGACCTCGACCCGGACGCCGCCTACCTCGCGCTGAAGGCGCGTGATGCGCGCTTCGATGGCCGGCTCTTCGTCGGCGTCACCTCCACCGGCGTCTACTGCCGGCCGGTGTGCCGCGTGCGCACGCCGCGGCGCGAGAACTGCCGCTTCTTCGGCAGCCGCGCGCTGGCCGAGGCGGCCGCCTTCCGGCCGTGCATGAAGTGCCGGCCCGAGATCGCGCCGGGCCTGTCGCACACCGACTCCTCGCGCGCGCTGGCCGACAGCGCCGCGCGGCTCATCGAACACGCCGTGCACGGCGGCGCGGGCCTGCCGCTGCCGGTGCTGGCCGCGCGCCTGGGCGTCACCGACCGCCACCTGCGTCGCATCTTTCAGGCCACGCACGGCGTTTCGCCGCATGCCTATCTCAGCACGCAGCGCCTGCTGCTGGCCAAGCAGCTGCTCACCGACACCACGCTGCCGGTGACGCAGGTGGCGTTGGCCAGCGGCTTCGACAGCCTGCGCCGCTTCAACGCCGCGTTTGCGCTGCGCTACCGCTTCAACCCGACGCAGCTGCGCCGCGAGGGCAGCGCGGGCACGCGCGCCGAGACGCCGCTGCGCCTGGCCTACCGCCCGCCCTACGACCTGCCGGCCCTGCTCGGCTTTTTCGAACGGCGGCAGCTGCAGGGCGTCGAGCAGGTCGAGGGCCTGCGGCTGCGGCGCACGGTGGGCTGGCGCCACCAGGGCCAGCCGCTGCACGGCTGGCTGGAGGCTCGCTTCGAGCCGGCGCGCCACGAGGTGCACGTGAGCACCTCGCCGAACCTGGCCCCGGTGCTCGGCGCCGTGCTGCAGCGGGTGCGCCAGGCGCTGGACCTCGACGCCGACCCCGCGCTCGTCGACCCCGTGATGGCGCGCCTGCCGCTGCCGCCACGCCCCGGCGCGCGGCTGCCCGGCGCCTGGGACGGCTTCGAGACCGCGGTTCGCGTGGTGCTGGGCCAGCAGGTCACGGTGAAGGCCGCGCGCACGCTGGTACAGCGCGTGGTGAACCGCTTCGGCACGCCCGTCGACACACCCTTCGCGGCGCTGACCCATGTTTTTCCCGACGCCCAGACGCTGGCCGCGGCCGACCCCGAACACATCGGCACGCTGGGCATCGTGCGCCAGCGCGTCAAGGCGCTGCAGGCGCTGGCCGCCGCAGTGGCGCAGGGCGACATCGTGCTGCACCGCGCCGCGCCGCTGGAGGCGACGCTCGACGCGCTGCGCGCGCTGCCGGGTATCGGCGAGTGGACGGCGCAGGTCATCGCGATGCGCGCGCTGGCCTGGCCCGACGCCTGGCCGGCCGGCGACATCGGCCTCATGAACGCGCTGGGTTCGTGCAACCCCGGCGCGCCGCGCCACCTGGGCCGCGAGGCGCGGCACATCACCACCCTGGCCGAGGCCTGGCGCCCCTGGCGCGCCTATGCCGTGATGCGGCTGTGGCATTTTGTGGAGACCACTGAATGAACAACCCCCGCTTCGAAGCCCAGGCGCGTGTCGACAGCCCGCTGGGCCCGCTGACACTGGCCGCCACCGCCCGCGGCCTGGCATTGGTCTGGTTCGACGACCAGGCGCATCGCGGCGCCACGGTGGACGCACCGCTGAACCCGGCGCATCCGCACCTGGCGCTGGCCGCGCGTGAACTGGCGGCCTACTGGCAGGCGCCGCGCCAGCGCTTCACGCTGCCGCTGGACCCGCAGGGCACGGCCTTCCAGCAGGCGGTATGGCGTGCACTGTGCAGCATCGCGCCAGGCACATTGAGCAGCTACGGCGCCGTGGCGCGCGCCGTCGGCCGGCCGGCGGCCGCGCGCGCGGTGGGCGCGGCGATCGGCCGCAACCCCATCGGCATCATCGTGCCCTGCCACCGTGTCGTCGGCACCAGCGGTGCGCTCACGGGTTACGCCGGCGGGCTGCAGCGCAAGCAGGCCCTGCTGACGCTGGAAGGTGCACTGCCCGGCCCGTTGTGGGACGCGGCCACCGCGTCGCTGGCCGCGTGAAACGCCGCGCCATCGCCGAGCCGTTGCTGCCGGGCGCGCTGTGCTGCGCTTCCTTCCTCTTCATGCGTTTGGGCGCGGTCGAATTCGCCCGGTGGCGCTGGTCTTCGCTCGCGTCGCGGGTGCTGCGCTGCTGCTGCTGGGCGAACAGCCGATACCGGCCATGCTGCTGAGCTGCCTGGTGATCCTGCTCGGCACCGCCTTGTCCACCGGCGTGTTGAAGCGGCGGCCGCGCACGACGACGGCACCATGGAAAACGGCCGCCCGTGGCGGCCGTCGATGCTCGGGCCGCAGCCCTACTTGAACTTCGGTTGCGGCACGGTGCGCAGTTCGCCGGGCAGCGAGCCCAGATACATCGCCATGGCCTTCAGCTCGGCCGGTTTGAACTGCTTCACCTGGGCCGCCATGATGGCGTTGCCGCGGCCGATGTTGGGGTTGCCGGTGGTGGCATAGGCGTGCAGGGCCGAGGCCAGGTAGTCGCCATGCTGGCCGGCCAGCTTGGGATAGGCCGGCGTGATGGGCTTGCTGAAGTTGGCGCCGTGACAGGAAGCGCAGGCACCCTTGCTCAGCAGCGCAGCAACTTCGGCCGAAGGCTGCACGGCCGGAGCCTCGGCCACCGGCTTGATCATCGACGCGCCGTGCTGCGCGTAGTGCGCAGCCAGGTCGGCCATGTCGGCGTCGGTGAGTGACGCGGAGATGGCGCGCATCGTCGGGTGGCGGCGCTCGCCCTTCTTGTAGGCCGCCAGCGCCGCGCTGATGTAGGCGGCGCCCTGGCCCGAGATCATCGGCACCTTGTTGACCACGGGAAAGCTCGACTGGTAGCCCGGAATGCCGTGGCAGCCGATGCACATCGCAGCCTTCTTTTCGCCGGCGGCGGCGTCCTGGGCATGGGCGGCAGGCAAGGCGGACAAGACAGCGCACAGCGCCAGCAGGAAGGAGAAGGCTTTGCTCATCATCTCGGGTTTGGGGTCGGCTTAAGGGGCCCGGCAGCGGCAGACGCTCTGCGTCGGGCGGGGCTGCGCAGCGGCCGCGATTATAGGGCGGCCCGTATACTCCGCCGAGCCCTTTCAGCACTGCATGGCGACACCCGAACGATGAAGTTTCAAGGCTCAGACCAGTACGTCGCCACCCCCGACCTGATGCTCGCCGTGAACGCCGCGGTGACGCTCAAGCGCCCGCTGCTGGTCAAGGGCGAGCCCGGCACCGGCAAGACCATGCTCGCCGAGGAAGTGGCCACCGCGCTGGGCCTGCCGCTGCTGCAGTGGCACATCAAGAGCACCACCAAGGCCCAGCAGGGCCTGTACGAGTACGACGCGGTGAGCCGCCTGCGCGACAGCCAGATCGCCACCGCCGAGAGCTCGGCCAAGGTCAAGGACATCGCCAACTACATCGTCAAGGGCGTGCTGTGGCAGGCCTTCACCGCCGAGCAGCCGGTGGCGCTGCTCATCGACGAGATCGACAAGGCCGACATCGAGTTTCCGAACGACCTGCTGCGCGAGATCGACCGCATGGAGTTCTACGTCTACGAGACGCGTGAACTCGTGAAGGCCAGGCACCGGCCCATCGTCTTCATCACCAGCAACAACGAGAAGGAGCTGCCGGATGCATTCCTGCGCCGGTGCTTCTTCCACTACATCAAGTTCCCCGACGCCGACACCATGCGCGCCATCGTCGACGTGCACTTCCCCGGCCTGAAGAAGGAACTGCTGGCCGCCGCGCTGAAGACCTTCTACGACGTGCGCAACCTGCCCGGCGTGAAGAAAAAACCGTCGACGAGCGAACTGCTCGACTGGCTCAAGCTGCTGGTGGCCGAAGACATCCCGCTCGACGCGCTGCAGAGCCAGGACGACAAGGTGGCCATACCGCCGCTGGTCGGCGCGCTGCTGAAGAACGAGCAGGACGTGACGCTGTTCGAGAAGCTCGTCTTCATGCAGCGTCACAACCGCTGACATGGGGCCCCCAAGCTCGCTGGCGCTCGCTACCCCCCAGGGGGGCCGTCCGCCAGCGGCCCGGCGAAGCCGGTTCCGCGGCGGGAAGCTTGTGCGCGTCGTGCCGCTGGGTGCGCGCTTCGGCCGCAGTCGGTGATGGGCTGGCCCGCACCGGTCACGCTCGCCGGCCCGCACGCGCGGCTGGAACCGCTGTCGGCCCTGCACCACGACGCGCTGTGCGCGGCCGTGCGCGACGGTGAACTCTGGAAGCTCTGGTACACCGCGGTGCCCGCGCCCGAAGCCATGGCGGCCGAGATCGATCGGCGCCTGGCGCTGCAGGCCGCGGGTTCGATGCTGCCCTTCACGGTGTTCGACAGCGCGCGCCGCGTGGTCGGCATGACGACCTGCATGCACATCGACGCGACACACCGCCGCGTCGAGATCGGCAGCACATGGACGGCCGCCAGCGCCCAGCGCACGCCGCTGAATACGCAGTGCAAGCGCCTGCTGCTGGGCCACGCCTTCGAGGCGCTGGACTGCATCGCGGTCGAGTTCCGTACCCACCGCCTGAACATGCAGAGCCGCCGCGCCATCGAGAGGCTGGGCGCGCAGCTCGACGGCATCCTGCGCGCACACCAGCGCGGCGCTGACGGCAGCCTGCGCGACACCGCCGTCTACAGCATCACCGCCGCCGAGTGGCCGGCGGTGCGTTCCCATCTCGACTGGCAACTCGACAAGCTGCGCTGAACGCGGCGCGCAACGGAGACCCCATGACCAAGAAGAAGAACATCACCGTCGAAGACCTGTGGCAGATCGAACGCCTGGGTGCACCCAGCCTGGCGCCCGACGGCGCGCAGGCGGTGGCCTCGCTGACCCGCTTCTCAATGGCGGACAACAGCTCGCACTCGTCGCTGTGGCTGCTGTCGACGCTGGGCGGCGCGCCACGCCGACTGACGAGCGGCGGCGACAAGGACGGCCAGCCGCGCTGGAGCCCACGCGGCGACCTCATCGCCTTCACCGCCAAGCGTGAACAGCAGGGTGTCAAGGACGCCGAGGCGCAGCTCTACGTCATCGCCCCCGACGGCGGCGAGGCGCGCCGCGCCGCAGAGGTGGCCACCGGCGTCGTTGGCTTTCGCTGGTGCCCCGACGGCAAGCGCCTGATTTTCATCAGCTGGGTCTGGCCCGAGCTGAAAGGCACCAAGGCCCAGACCAGGAAGATGAAGGCGTTCAAGGAGCGCAAGGAGACGGGTTACGTCACCAGCGAGGCGCAGTACCGTCACTGGGACCAGAACCTGCCGATGGGCCGTGTGCCACACCTGCACCTGCTGGAACTGGGCCGCGACGGCGAACAGCCGGCCGATGGCAAGGTGCGCGACCTGTTCGAGGGCACGGGCTACGAGCTCGGCCGCGCCGACCCCTCGGTCGACCACTTCGACATCTCGCCCGACGGCAAGCGGCTGGTCTTTGCCTTCGACCCCGCGCCCGTCAAGCGCATCGACGGCCGCTACGCGCTGGCCGAGATGGACCTCAAGACCGGCAAGGTGCAGGTGCTGGTGCAGGACGCCGAATTCGACCTCGGCACGCCGCGCTACAGCCCCGACGGCGACCGCATCGCTTTCACCGCCAGCCACCAGGCCATCAAGCACACCATGCCCTCGCAACTGGCGGTGTGGGACCGTGACGAGAACAGCTGGGACCTCGTCAGCCACGAGTGGGACCACGCGGTGCATGCCCCGCTGCTGTGGGAGGCCGACGGCCAGGCGCTGCTCTTCCCGGCCGAGCAGAAGGGCCGCACGCACCTGTGGCGCTTCGACCTGCCCGACCGCCGCGCCGAGGTGGTGGTGCACGGCGGCTGGGTCGGCGGCTACGACAAGGCCGCCGGCACGCTGGTGACGCTGGCCGACAGCTCGCTGCACCCGGCGCGCCTGTATGCCCACCTGCCCGGCGACGCGCCACGCCGCATGGAAGCCTTCAACGACACGCTGCTGGCCGCGATCGACTTCGGCCGCATCGAGGAGGTCTGGATCAAGGGCGGCAAGGCCGACCCGAAAGCCGCCACCGGCGACGACGTGCAGATGTGGGTGGTCTACCCACCAGGCTTCGACGCGAAGAAAAAGTACCCGGTGATGCACAGCATCCACGGCGGGCCGCACACCGGCCCCGGCGACAACTGGCACTACCGCTGGAACCTGCAGGTCTTCGCGGCCCAGGGTTACGTGGTGGCCAGCGTCAATTTCCATGGCTCTTCGGGCTTCGGCTACGCCTTCCTCGACAGCATGACCCACCGCTGGGGTGAACTGGAACTGCAGGACGTCGAGGCCGGCACCGACTGGCTGCTGCAGCACCGCTGGGCCGACCCGAAGCGCGTCTTCGCGGCCGGCGGCAGTTACGGCGGCTTCATGGTGGCCTGGATGAACGCCCATGTCGCCGAGGGCCGCTACCAGGCCTATGTCTGCCACGCCGGCTGCTTCGACTGGGTGAGCATGTTTGCCGACGACGCCTGGAGCTGGCACGCCAAGGAACTGGGCGACTGGTACTGGGACGACATGGCGCGTGTGCACTCGCAGAGCCCGCACGCCCACGCCGCGACGATGAGCACACCCACGCTCGTCATCCACGGCGCGCTGGACTACCGCGTGCCCGACGCCCAGGGCCTGGCCTACTACAACACGCTGAAGGCGCGCGGCATCGACGCCCGGCTGCTGTGGTTCCCGGACGAAAACCACTGGATCCTGAAGCCACGCAACAGCCGCCTGTGGTTCGAGGAACTCTTCGGCTGGCTGCAGCGGCACGGCGGCGCCACGGCCCGCGCAGCGCGCCCGCGCTGAGAGCGCCCCCAGTCCTGTCGCTTCGCGTCAGACGCCCCCGAGGGGGGACCCCGCCCCTCAGGCCGCCACGGCCTCGCGCTGGCGCGACGACATGCGTGCGCAGTCGCGACCCTCGTCCTTGGCCTGGTACATCGCGGCGTCGGCGCGGCGCAGCAGGGCCTGCAGCGGCTCCTGCGGGTCGTGTGCAACAGCCAGGCCGATGCTGACGGTGCAGCGCAGCGACGCCGTGCCGACGCAGATCGGCTGCAGGCGCACGGCGCGCAGCAGCCGATCGGCTGCCTGACGCGCACCGGCCTCGTCGGTGTCGGGCAGCAGCAGGCAGAACTCCTCGCCGCCGACACGCGCCACGTGGTCGACGCCGCGCATCGCGTCCTGCAACACCCGCGCCAGCGCCACCAGGGCGGCATCGCCCCCGGCATGACCAAAGCGGTCATTGATGGCCTTGAAATGGTCGACGTCGGCGGCCAGCACGGCAAAGCGGCTGCCATGGCGCCGCAGGCGGTCCTCCTCGAGTTGCAGCGCGCGCTCCAGGCCGCGCCGGTTGAGCAGACCCGTGAGCGGGTCGCGTTCGGACAGCTGCCGCAGCCCGTTCACCAGGCGCAGCACCACCATGCCACCGAAGCCGACGTTGAGCACAAACACCGCGACCATGAACGCATAACCCAGCAGCAGGTTGAAGGGCAGCGGCTCGGCATAGGACCGGCCCGTCAGCTGCCAGCCCGCCACCAGCGAGGCCGCACGCAGCAGCAGCAGCACACCCAGCAGCAGCATCGGCGCGGCCAGAGCGGCGGCGGCCGCGGCGCCGAACTCCGATTGCAGCGCACGCCGGCCCGGCCAGGCCGCCGCCAGCAGCGTGATACCGATGGCCAGCGGCCCCAGCGGCGAGCCGCCGGGCGCCCCGGGCTGGAAATGTTGCTGCAGCACGATCGCCAGCGCGGCAGCGCCGAGCAGGCCGGCCTGCTGGAGGTCGCGCGGCGGCTGGTGCGAGAAAATCTCCACGCCCCGGCGCAGCAGGCAAAAGCCCGCGATGCCGAGCAGGTTGGCGCCGACGAAGCCGAGCCAGGGGCTCAACGACGCGGCCTGCGAGCTCAGCGCCAGCGCCACGCCGATGGCGCCCATGCCGGCCGACCAGTGTGCCGCGGCGCGGCGCGACAGCTGCATGCCCGCCATGCCCGCCCAGACGGCCGCAAAGAGGCCGAACTGGATCAGCAGGGTGACGATCAGGATCTGGTTGGCAAGCTGGGTACGCACGGTGTTGCTGCAGGCGCTTTCTCCTTCTTCGGCAATCCCGCGCCGCAGTAAAGCGGCCAGGGTGAAAAATGCAACGCCAGCGCCGGGCAAGAACACACACCGGCTGCGGCACGAGCCGCACCCTGGCGCAAGCGCCGCCCGCCGCGGCGAGGCGCCACAATGGCAGGCCGGCCCTCTTGCGGCCGCAAGACGCCATGCTCATCGACTTCTTCTACACGCTGCGCGCCGCCAAGCTCAAGGTCTCCGTCAAGGAGTACCTGACGCTGCTCGAGGCCCTGCAGGCCGGTGTCATCGACGACGACGGCGGGCCCACCGTCGACAAGTTCTACTACCTGGCACGCACTTCGCTGGTCAAGGACGAGGCGCACTTCGACAAGTTCGACCGCGCCTTCGCCGCCTACTTCAAGGGCGTGGAGTTGCTCACCGACTTCACGCAGGACGTGCCGCTGGACTGGTTGCGCAAGACCCTGGAGCTTGAACTCAGCCCCGGGCAGAAGGCCGCGATCGAGAAGATGGGCTGGGACGAGCTGATGGAAACGCTGAAAAAGCGCTTCAAGGAGCAGAAGGAACGCCACCAGGGTGGCAGCAAGATGATCGGCACCGGCGGCACCAGCCCCTTCGGTGCCTACGGTTACAACCCGCAGGGCATACGCATCGGCCAGGACAAGGGCCGCAACAAGAGCGCGGTGAAGGTGTGGGACCAGCGCGCCTTCAAGGACTACGACGACACCAAGGAACTCGGCACGCGCAACATCAAGGTGGCGCTGCGCCGCCTGCGCCGCTTCGCACGCGAGGGCGCGGCCGACGAACTCGACCTCGACGACACGATCCACAGCACAGCCGCCAACGCCGGCATGCTCGACATCAAGATGGTGCCCGAGCGCCACAACAAGGTGAAAGTGCTGCTGCTGATGGACGTCGGCGGCACGATGGACGAACACATTCACCGCGTCGAGGAACTCTTTTCCGCAACAAAGACCGAATTCAAGCACCTGGAGTTCTATTACTTCCATAACTGCGTCTACGACTTCATGTGGAAGAACAACAAGCGCCGCTTCAGCGAGAAGCACGCCACCTGGGACGTGATCCGCAAGTACAACAAGGACTACAAGTTGATCTTCGTCGGCGACGCCACGATGAGCCCCTACGAGATCCTGCAACCCGGCGGCAGCGTCGAATACAACAACGAGGAGCCGGGCGCTGCCTGGCTGCAACGGCTGACGAATGCCTTCCCGAAGTTCGCCTGGATCAACCCCGAGCCACAAGGCGTGTGGCAGTACCGCCAGAGCATCGCCATCGTGCAGCAGTTGGTGAACCAGCGCATGTTCCCGCTGTCGCTGGCCGGGCTCGAAGGCGCGATGCGTCTGCTCAGCAAATGAGGGCCGGGCGCGGGGTGGCGGCGCTGCTGCTGGCGCTGTCGGCGTTGTCGGCGTTGGGCCTGGCCGGCTGCGCGGGTCTGGGTGCGGCGACCGTGCCCGCGACGGCGCCTGCGCCGGCCGCAGCGCCGGCCGCCGCCGCGGCTGCCGCACCGGTGGGCGCCGCCGTCGCCGAAGCGCTGGGCGGCGTGACCACCGCCGCGCCACCCGCCGCCGCGGCCAGTGCCCCGGCAGGCGCGGCGGGCGTCGACATCCGCATCGAGGCCCCAGACGACCTGCGCGCACTGCTCGAGCGCCACCTCGATGTGGTGCGCCTGGGCCGCCTGACGCGCGACGAGGTCGACGACAGCGAGTGGTCGCGCCTCATCGAAGCGACGCCGGCGCAGGTGCGCGACCTGCTGCAGACCGAAGGCTATTTCGCGCCAGAGGTAACGCTGGAACGCGAGGCCGGGCGCGAGCCGGGCCAGCGCGACATGGTGACGCTGCGGGTGCAGCCGGGCGAGCGCGTCCGCGTCACCCGCGTCACTCTCGAGACCGAGGGTGAACTGGAACGCGCCGCCAGCGCCGGCGACGGCTACGCCAAGGGCGTGCTCGAGCACTGGCGCACCGACTGGCCGCTGGCCGAGGGCAAGGGCTTCCGCAACCCGGCCTGGAGCGAGGCCAAGGCCTCGGCGCTGGCGCGGCTGCGGGCCGCCGGCTACGCCAACGCCATCTGGGTCGGCACAGGTGCCCAGGTCGACACCCAGGCCGGCACCGTGCGCCTGTTCCTGGTGGCCGACAGCGGGCCCCTGTTCCGCTACGGCGAACTCGACATTGAGGGCCTGGTGGTGCACGACAGCGAGACCGTGATGCACCTGGCCGGCGTGCGCCGCGGCGCGCCCGTGACCGAGGCCATGCTGCTGGACTTCCAGGACCGGCTGCAGAAGTCGGGCCTGTTCGAAAACGTCAGCGTCACGCTCGACACCGACGCCACGAGCGCCGAGCAGTCGCATGTGCTGGTGCGGCTGCGCGAGGCGCCGCTGCAGGTCTACACGGTGGGCGTCGGCGTCAGCGCCAACACCGGGCCGCGGGCCACGCTCGAGCACACCTACCGGCGCGTCTTCGGCTACGCCGCGGCATCACGCAACAAGCTGGAATGGGGCCAGAAACGCCAGTTCTGGGAAGGCGAGATCAGCACCCACCCCGGCGAAGGCCTCTACCGCAACCTGCTCGGCGGCACGGTCGAGAACCTCGAGTCCGACTCCGACACCGTGCTTTCGCAACGCGCGCGCCTGGGCCGCACGCAGGACGGCACGCGCATCGAACGCCTGTACTTCGTCGAGGCCGAACGCTCGCGCCGCACCACCGTGGCCGACGTGCGCAGCAACGCGTTTGCGCTGTCGCTGAACTACCACGGCGTCTGGCGCGAACTCGACAGCGTGGTGCTGCCCACCGAGGGCTTCACCTTCGCCGGCCAGGGCGGCGTCGGCCGCTCTCACGGCACCGATGCACGCACCGGTACCTTCAGCCGCGCCTACGCCCGCCTGACCGGCTACCTGCCGCTGGGGCGCGCTTGGTACGGCCAGGCGCGGCTGGAGGCCGGGCAGGTTTTCCTCGGCTCGGGCATGGTGGTGCCCGATTCACAGAAGTTCCGCGCCGGTGGCGACGACTCGGTGCGTGGTTACGGCTTCCGCACACTGGGCCCGCTGGTCGGCGGCGTGGTGGGCAGCGGCAACGCGCTTGTCACCGCCAGCATCGAGCTGGCGCGGCCGATCAGCGCCACCATGCCCTCGCTGTGGGGCGCGGTTTTCGTCGACGCCGGCAATGCCGCCGACAGCTTCCAGGAGCTCAAGCCCGCCGTCGGCCTGGGTGTGGGCCTGCGCTGGCGCAGCCCGGTGGGCCCGCTGCGCATCGACTGGGCCTGGGGCCGCGAGACCCGCAAGGGCCGGCTGCATTTCAGCGTGGGTATCGCGTTCTGATGGCAGTTCCCCCGTCACCGTCACCGCCGCCCGCCGCGCCGCTGCTCGCGCCGGCCACGCCCGTGCGCACGGGGCTGTCGCTGCTGGCGCCGCTGCTCAGCATCGTCGCGCTGCTGCTGCTGCTGGTGCTGGGCACGGCGGGCGGCATGCGCTGGCTGCTGGCCACCGAAACCGGCACGGCCTGGCTGCTGCGGCAGCTGCCGGCGGTCGAGGTGCGCGGCTTCAGCGGTGCGCTGGTGGGCCCGAGCTGGCGCGCCGAAAGCCTGCGCCTGCCCTGGGCCGGTGGCACGCAGTGGCTGCTGATCGAGGGCCTGGCCGCCGAAGGGGTGCAGTGGCAATGGCGGCCGCACGCCAACGCCTGGTTGGGCCTGCGCGCGACGGCGGTGTCGGCGCGCAAGATCACCGTGCACACCGGCCCGCCGGGCGCGGCGGCGCCGCGCCCGCTGGTGCTGCCAGCCGAGTTGCGCCCGCCACTGCACCTGGCGCTGGACGCGCTGCAGATCGACGAACTGCAGGTCGACGAGATGGCGCCGCTGCGCGCGCTGCGCGTGGCCGGTCTGGTGCTCGACCCGCGGGCTGGGGCCTTGCACCACATCGACAAGTTCGACCTGCAGGTGCAGGGTGTGCTCATCAACGGCGACATCTCGGTGGCCAACGCCCAGCCCTATGCGCTGAAGGCGCAAGCCACGCTGCGGCCGGCGCTGGAAGGCGACGCGCCGGCCTGGGCCGCGGTGGTCGGCGCCAAGGGCACGGCGGCCGCCCTGGACATCGAAGCCACGCTGCGCGGCCGCCCGCAGGGCAAGCTGGCGGCGCCCACGCTCGACCTGCGCGCCAGCCTGCGCCCGCTGCAGGCCTGGCTGCTGGCCAGCCTGCAGCTGCAGACCGAGGCGCTCGACCTGGCGGCGCTGTCGCCGCGCGCGCCATCGACGCGCCTCAGCGGCCAGGCCACGCTGCAGGGCGGCGACCAGGGCAGCCCGCTGGTGGTCAAGGTACAGCTCAACAACGCCCAGCCCGGACGCTGGAACGAGGGCCGGCTGCCGGTACGGCAGCTGCTGCTCGAACTGGGCGGCCAGCGCCAGCAGCGCGACCGGGTCGACCTGACCCGCTTCGAGCTTGCACTGGCCGACGCCGCCGGCGCGGCCGGCCGCTGGACGGGCAACGGCAGCTGGCAGGGCCACACGCTGACGCTCGACACGCGCATCGAGAAGCTGACGCCGCAGCGCCTGGACGGGCGCGCCGCGGCGATGACGCTCGCCGGCCCGGTGGCGCTGACGCTGCGCGGCCTGCCGACGCCCGACTTCAGCGGCGCCACGCCGCCGCCGCCCAACCTGAGCTGGAAGCTCGACCTGCAGGGCCAGCTCGACGGCACGCCGCAGGCGGTGCAGGTGGCGCTGGAAGGCAGCGCCGACGACAACCGGCTGGAGCTCACACGCGCCAGCGCGAAGTCCGGCGGCGCCAGCGCCGAGCTCGTCGCCAGCATCCAGCGCGCCGGCCGCGGCGACTGGCAGCTCGACACCCGCGGCACGATCAGCGACTTCGACCCCCTGCCGTGGTGGCCGGGTGAAGCCGGCAGTGCCTGGCGCAAGGGGCCGCACCGCCTCTCGGGCGACTGGAAACTCGACCTGCGTGTGCCCGGCAACGCCGACCGCATGCCGCTGCTGGAACTGGCGCAGCGCGTGGCCGGCAACGGCACGCTGCGGGTGCAGCGCTCGATGCTGGCCGGTGTGCCGCTGGCGGCCGAGCTCACGCTCGCCTACACGCCGAAGGCCGCGCCGATGCCGGCCACGCTGGTGGCCGAGCTGCAGCTGGGCGGCAACCGGCTGCGCCTGGACGGCCGCGGCGACCCCGCCGGCAGCGGCGGCAGCGACCGCTGGCGCATCGAGCTCGGCGCCGACGCGCTGGCCGCGCTGGCGCCGCTGGCCGCGCTGCACCCGGCGCTAACCGCGTGGGCGCCACGCGGCGGCAGCGTCAGCGCCACGCTGGCCGCCGACGGCCGCTGGCCCACGATGCGCACCGAGGGCAGTGCACGCCTGACGCAGCTGAAGGCCGGCACGCTGAGCCTGGCGCGCGGCACCGCGGCCTGGAGCATGGACACCGGCGGCGCGCAGCCGCTGGCGCTCAAGCTCGACCTGATCGACCTCACCCTCGGCGCGCAGCGCGCCGACAACCTGCGCCTCGACCTGCGCGGCACGCTGGCCGAGCACCAGATCGACGTCTCCGGCGCCATGCCGGTGGTGCCGCCGCCGATGGCCGAACGTCTGCTCGGCATCCAGGTGCAGTCGGGCACACGCGCGCAGATGCAGGCGCGCGGCCAGTGGCTGCCCAACGCCGCGGCAGCTGGCAAGGCGCCGACGACGTCTGCCGGCGGCGGCCGCTGGAAGGCGCAGATCGAACGCCTGATCGTCGGCTCGTGGGACGGCAGCAGCGGCACCGCGCCGCCGGCCTCGGGCTGGGTCGAGGCCCACGACCTGCGCGCCGAATTCGAGTTCGACGCCGCGATGAAGCTCGTTGCGCTGCAGGCGGCGCCCGGCCGCGTGCAGCTGGCCGACGCCGTGGCGCTGCGCTGGGACGCCGTGGAAGCCGACCTGCGCGGCGCCAAGCCCCAGCTGCGGCTGCGCGCCGACATCGAGTCCTTCAAGCTGGCGCCGCTGCTGGCCCGCCTGCAGCCCGAGATGGGCTGGCAGGGCGACCTGCGCCTGGCCGCGCGTGTCGACATCCGCGCCGCCGAGAAGATGGACGCCGAGCTCGTGTTCGAGCGTGTCGATGGCGACCTGCACGTGGCCGGCCCCGACAGCACGCAGTTGCTGGGTCTGAGCGAATTGCGGCTGGCGGTTTCGGCGCACGACGGGCAGTGGATCTTCACGCCGGCCTTCCGCGGTCGCAGCCTGGGCGAGCTGTCGGGCCAGGTGCAGGTGCAGAGCACGCCCGAGCAGCGCTGGCCGCAGCCCGACGACAAGGTCTCGGGCCGTGTGCAGGCACGGGTGGCCGACATCGGCATCTGGGGCGCCTGGCTGCCCCCGGGCTGGCGCCTGAGCGGCACGCTGAACACCACCGCCGTGCTCTCGGGCGCCTTCCGCAGCCCGAACATCGTCGGCGAACTCGGCGGCAGCGGCCTGGGCGTGCGCAACCTGCTGCAGGGCGTGAACGTGCGCGACGGCGAGGTGCTGGTGAAGCTGGAAGGCGACACCGCGCGCATCGAGCGCTTCACGCTGCGCGGCGGCGAAGGCAGCGCCACCATCACGGGCAGCGCGCAGCTGGTCGGCAAGCCCTCGGCCAAGCTGCAGCTGAAGGCCGACCGCCTGCGTGTGCTGGGCCGCGTCGACCGCATGTTGACGGCCAGCGGTAACGCCGAACTGCAGCTGAGCGCCGAACGCACGCAACTCGACGGCAAGTTCGTCATCGACGAGGCCTTCTACGACGCCAGCCGTTCCGACGCCCCCTCGCTCGACGACGACGTGACGCTGCGCCGCAACGACGAGGAGCTGGCGCGTGCCACCGTCGTCAGCGACACGGCGCCCACGCGCAGCTTCGTGATGGCGGTCGACGTCGACCTCGGCGAGAAGGTGCGCATCCGCGGCCGCGGCCTCGAGACCGGGCTGCGCGGCCAGTTGCGCCTGAGCACGCCCGGCGGCAGGCTGGCCGTCACCGGCACCATCCGCACCGATGGCGGCACTTACGCCGCCTACGGCCAGGCACTGGACATCGAACGTGGCATCGTCGCCTTCAGCGGGTCGCCCAACAACCCGCGACTGGACGTGCTGGCGCTGCGGCCGAAGATCGAACAGCGTGTTGGCGTGGCCATCACCGGCAACCTGCTGACGCCGCGTGTGCGCCTGTTCAGCGATCCCGAGATGGGCGACTCGGAAAAGCTCTCGTGGCTGGTGCTCGGCCGCGCCCCCGACGGCCTGGGCCGCAACGACACGGCGCTGCTGCAGCGCGCCGCGGTGGCGCTGCTCGCGGGCGAGGGCGAGGCCCCCACCGACGCGCTGATGAAGAGCCTGGGCATCGACGAGATCTCGCTGCGCCAGGGCGAAGGCGACGTGCGCGAGACCGTCATCACCATCGGCAAGCAGCTCAGCCGGCGCTGGTACCTGGGCTACGAACGCGGCGTCAACGCCACCACCGGCACCTGGCAGCTGATCTACCGTATTGCCCAGCGCTTCACGCTGCGTGTGCAGAGCGGGCTGGACAGCGCCATCGACGTCATCTGGACCTGGCGCAGGCAGGAGACGCCCGCCGATGCCGGAAACCGCAAGGTGAAGGTGACGCCAAAGTAGGTGCCAGCAGGGCAAGCCGCCAACTTCCCGACGGCCGCCCAGGGCGTGACAAAATCCGCCGCCCCTGCTCGCCGTAGTTCAATGGATAGAACGGGCGCCTCCTAAGCGCCAGATACAGGTTCGATTCCTGTCGGCGGGACCATTGCACCTACAGGCGCGGCGCAGCGCCAGGCGGCAGGTTCGCCGCCGGCCCCGCCTGGAACTCCCGCAGGCGCTGCAATTCCCGCAGCACCGGCGCGGCGAATCCCAGGCGGCCCCCGCGCCGGTCCACCAGCAGGTCGTCCAGCACCTGCTCGCGCAGCGCGGCATCTGCCCAGCACCAGGCGATGCGGTTGACCACGCGTGGATGCGATTCGCACAGTCGCAACGGCCGGCGACGTGACGGCAACTGCCGCAACCAGCGCCGCGTGGTGCCCGTCAGTGCGCTGTCGCAATGGCGTTCGGGCCGGCGCAACGGCGCCCAATGCGCTTCGGCCCGGTCGTCTACCGTGGCCAGGAGGAAATGCCGTATGACCTCGAACATTTTGCCCATCCCTTCCCACGCGGGCTGTCGCACCGCTGCTGAGGGGATTTCGGCATCGACGCAGTCGGACTGAACTGAATCCGGCAGTCAGCCCGCAGCCGGAAGCGCCTGAGGCGGCCTGGACGGCCCGATGACCGGCGCAATCTTGTCGCTGATGTATCGCTCCAGCATGGCCCACCGGTCCGGCGTCTTGAACGGCTCCGCAGCAGACTTGACGTGCTGTAGAGCCGCCTGGATATCGGCGATCAGCGACTTGAGCAGGCCCACCTTGCCGTGCAGCGGTGTGAGGTACAGCGTCGTCTGCCCCGAACTGTGTGTTGCCCGGCCTGCGGCAGCCAGCAGCAGTGGTCTGCTGGTGATGGCCTCCATCCGCGCCGTCGGGTTGGCCGCCGTGCAGTACCCACTCCACCCGTTGCAGACCAGCGCGCAGGCCCGGGCCGTGCTCTACGCTGCCTGCATCAACAGGCCGCGCCGGTTTGCGCGTGCCCTTCGACTTCCAGCGCCGTCAGCCACAGCCGCGTGTCGAACTCCAGTTGGTGGTAGTCGGGCTCCATGTGCGTGCACAGCGCGTAGAAGGCCTTGTCGTGTTCACGTTCGCGCAGGTGGGCCAGTTCGTGCACGACGATCATGCGCAGGAAGGCGGCGGGCGCGTCCTTGAACAGGCTCGCGATGCGGATCTCGCGCTTGCTCTGCAGGCGCGTGCCCTGCACCCGCGACACCGTGGTGTGGGTGCCCAGCGCGTTGCGCACGATGTGCAGGCGCTGGTCGTACACCGCCTTGGCCAGCGGCGGCGTGCTCTTCAGGTGGCGCGCCTTCAGCTCCGCCACGTAGCCGTAGAGCAGGCGGTCGCTGCGCAGCGCGTGCGGCTCGGGGTAACGCTCGCGCAGCAGCGCGCCCAGCCGGCGCTCGGCCAGCAGCGCCTGCACCTGGGCCAGCGTGGCGGGCGATGCACCCTGCAGGTAGCTCAGCGGCGGGGGCGGCATGGCGCGCGCCGGTGGCCGTGCGGCAGACCGTTCAGCGCGCCACGCGCTTCTCGCGCCGCCGCGTCTGCGCCAGCGGGCGCTTGCCCTTGAGCTGGCGCTCGATGCCGTCGTTGAGCGCGCTGCGCAGCGCAATGACCTCCTCGACGTAACCGTAGACACCCTCGAAGCGCAGCCCCAGCCACAACCACAGCGTGCAGGCGCGCAGCGCCTGTTCCATGCGTTCCAGGCGGCTGTGGCCGTCGACGGCATCCAGGAACCAGGGCCGGCCGGCGCGGCCGGTGTGGGCGTGGCTGCCGGCCCAGTCCAGAAAGGCCTGCACCTGGCCTTCGGTGCGTGTGTCCACCGGCGCCTGGGCGTAGATGAAACGCTCCTTCAGCGTCAGCGTGCCGGCGCTCTTGTCCAGTTGCTCGGCCAGTTCGAGCATCTGCTCCAGCTCGGCGACCTGGAAGTGCGCGTCGTCGAGCTTCAACTGCTCCATGAACACGCCCAGCACCTCGCGCAGCGCGGTCTTGGAGAGGCGTGCCGAGATGGTGTC
The DNA here is from genome assembly GCA_038205425.1 of Burkholderiales bacterium. Classification (GTDB taxonomy): domain Bacteria; phylum Pseudomonadota; class Gammaproteobacteria; order Burkholderiales; family Burkholderiaceae_C; genus Rubrivivax. The sequence continues at coordinate 83,524 of JBBRBW010000004.1, forward strand.
GACGTGCCAGCCGTTGGGCGCCACCGGCGCCTTGAAGTCGGCCGGCGCGCGTGGCGGCCGTGCCAGCAGTTCCTTCAGCGTGCGCAGCGCGGTGGGCTCGGCGTCGACGAGCACGCCGACGAAACCTTCCTCGTGGATGCCGAAACGCCCGGCGCGGCCGGCAATCTGGTGCACTTCCGATTCGTCGAGCCGGCGGTCGGCCACGCCGTCGAACTTGGTCAGCGTGCTGAAGATCACGCGCTGGATGGGCAGGTTCAGGCCCATGCCGATGGCGTCGGTGGCCACCAGGATGTGGCTGGCGCCGGTGGCAAAACGCTCGGCCTCGCGGCGCCGCACCTCGGGCGGCAGCGCGCCGTAGATCACGCTCACCGGGTGGCCCGCAGCGCCGATCTGGTCGCGCAGCATCAACACCTCGCGGCGGCTGAAGGCCACCACCGCGTCGCCCAGCTTCAGCGCCGTCAGCGGCACCGGCTGCGGCAGCAGTTCCACGTGCTGCATGCGCGGGAATTCACGCACGGTGCAGCCTTCGCCGCACAGGCCCAGCAGGTTCTCGATCGCCGGCACCGCGTAGGCGCTGCAGATGATGATGACCTCGCGCGCCGGCACGGCCACGATGGCCTGCGTCCAGGCCCAGCCGCGCGACTTGTCGAAGATCATCTGCGCTTCGTCGATCACCGCCACATCGATGACGGTGTTGGTGCTGACCATCTCGATCGTGCTGCTGACCACGCGGGCGCCAACGGCGGGCACGTTTTCTTCGCCGGTCAGCAGCGAACAGGGCACGCCGTTGGCCACCAGCCGGTCACGCCCTTCCAGCGCCAGCAGGCGCAGCGGCGCGAGATAGGCGCCGTCGAGCGCGCCGGCCAGCTTCTGGAAGGCGGTGTAGGTCTTGCCGCTGTTCGGCGGGCCGACAAAGAGCGTGACGCTGCGCTGCAGCCGGCGCGCCTTCTGGAAGGTGTCGGGGTAGCCCTGGAAGGCCAGTTCGTGGTTCAGACCTTCCAGCGTGTCGAGCTCGGTGACACGGCGCACCCAGCGTTCCTGTGCCTGCTGGCAGGCGGCCTGCAGTTCGGGCAGCGCGCGCGGCAGCGCACATTCGGCCTGCAGCGCCGGCAGCAGGCTGGCCAGGTGTGCAGGCCGGAAGCTGCGCGATTTCGCCACCAGGCCGTCGAGAAAGTCCGTCAGCTCGGCCGCCTGCGGATGCGGCGGGGGTGAGCCCAGCGCGGCGCGCAGCGCGGCTTCGTCGCCGCTGCGGTAGTAGGCCCACACCACGTCGGCTTCGACCGCCACGCGGAAGATCACCGGCACGCGCCAGTCGTCCTCGGTCAGGCGCAGCGCGTGGCTGATGAGCCGTGTCCACACGCCGGCCTGGCGCGCCACGCCCAGGCCCTGCAGCACGCCGGCGCGCTGCAGCATCAGCGGCCTCGCGTCGGGGCCGTTGCCGCAGGCGTCGAGGTGGGCCAGGGCGGCGTCCATCATCGCGGGGTCTATCCAGCGGCTGGGGCGCTGCCCGGCCACGGCCTTCTGCAGCAGCACGAAGCCGAGCTTGTCGAGGTGCTCCTCGGCGCCCTTGCTGGTCTCGGGCACGTAGTCGGCCGGGCGCACCACCTGCGGCAGGCAAAACACCGCCTGGCGGATGCGCGCCAGCGCGTCCTTGTCGATGTGCGCGGGCACGCGCGCGCCGTGGCGCGGCTGGGGCAGCAGGTGCGGGGGGTGGTGGTGTGCGGTCAATGGCTGTCCGTCGCAGGGCCTGCGCCACGCCTTCGGCGAAAGCGGGCTGGCCAACTGCCGATGATCTCACCCGGCACGGGGGGCAACGGCCCGAGGCCGACAATCGGGGCATGAACCCTGCTCCGAACGCCGCGGCCGTGCCGCCCGCCACTCCTGCACCGGCGGGCCCCGCCGGCCCGTCCTTCGCCAGCCTGCCGCTGCCACCGCACGTGCTGGAGAACCTGGCGCGCCTGGGTTACGCCGGCATGACACCCATCCAGGCCGCGGCGCTGCCGCTGACGCTGGCCGGCAACGACCTCATCGCGCAGGCCAAGACCGGCAGCGGCAAGACGGCGGCGTTTGCGATCACGCTGCTGGCCAACCTGAACCCGCGCCGCTTCGCCGTGCAGTCGCTGGTGCTGTGCCCGACGCGTGAACTGGCCGAGCAGGTGACGCAGGAAATCCGCCGCCTGGCCGCGGCCGAGGACAACATCAAGGTGCTCACGCTCTGTGGCGGCAGCACCATGCGCCCGCAGCTGGCCAGCCTGGAGCACGGCGCGCACATCGTGGTGGGCACACCTGGCCGGCTGATGGACCACCTGGAACGTGGCAGCCTGGACCTTTCCGCGCTCAACACGCTGGTGCTCGACGAAGCCGACCGCATGCTCGACATGGGCTTCTTCGACGACATCGCCACCGTCGTCAAGCAATGCCCGAAGCCGCGCCAGACGCTGCTGTTCTCGGCCACCTACCCCGAAGGCATCACCAAGCTCAGCGCGGCCTTCATGCACGAGCCGAAGGAGGTGAAGCTGGCCGAGGCGCCCAAGGCGACGCAGATCCGCCAGCGTTTCTACGAGGTGCAAGAGGACGAACGCCTGCACGCCGTGGGCCTGCTGCTGAACCACTACCGACCCGTCAGCACGCTGGCCTTCTGCAACACCAAGCAGCAGTGCCGCGACCTCGTCGACGTGCTGCGCGGCCAGGGTTTCGTGGCGCTGGAACTGCACGGCGACCTGGAGCAGCGCGACCGCGACCAGGTGCTGGTGATGTTCACCCAGCGCAGCGCCAGCGTGCTGGTGGCCACCGACATCGCCGCGCGCGGGCTCGATATCGAGGGCCTGGAAGCGGTGATCAACGTCGACATCACGCCCGACCCCGCGACCCACACGCACCGCATCGGCCGCACCGGCCGTGTCGACGCAGAGGGCTGGGCCTTCAGCCTGGCCAGCGTCGACGAGATGGGGCGCGTGGGCGCGATCGAGAAGGCGCTGGGCTTCACCTCGGTGTGGCAGCCGCTGGCCGAGCTGAAGCCCACAGGCAGCGGTGCGCTGCTGCCGCCGATGGTGACGCTGCAGATCCTGGGCGGCCGCAAGGAGAAGATCCGCGCCGGCGACGTGCTGGGCGCGCTGACCAAGGACCTGGGCTTCGCCGCGGCGCAGATCGGCAAGATCAGCGTCAACGACTTCTCGACCTACGTGGCCGTCGACCGCGACGTCGCCCCCGCGGCGCTGCGCAAGCTGAACGCCGGCAAGGTCAAGGGCAAGGTGGTGAAGGTGCGGCTGCTGGAAGGCTGAAGGCACTGTCTGAGTGACGGCGGCGCCTGACGACGCCGCTGCGCCGTCTCGTGCACACTGCGCGCCGGAACACGGAGTCCCCCGCCATGCGCTTCTTCAGTCTCATCCTCGCAGCCCTGCTGCCGCTGGCCGCCGCCGCAGCCGACGACTGGCCCATCCCGATCGAGGTGCGCAAGCTCGACAACGGCTTGACGGTTGTCGTTTCGCCCGACCGCAGCGCGCCGGTGGTGGGCGTCAGCCTCGTCTACCACGTCGGCATGCGGCTCGAGCCGCGCGGCCGCACGGGCTTCGCCCACCTGTTCGAGCACCTGATGTTCCAGGGCACGCCCAAGGCGCCCAAGGGGGTGTTCGACAAGGTCACCAGCGGTGCCGGCGGCTGGAACAACGGCAGCACACGGCCCGACTTCACCAACTACATCGAGGCCGTGCCCGTCGCCGGGCTGGAGACGATGTTGTGGCTGGAAGCCGACCGCATGAAGACGCTCGACTTCAACCCCGAGACGCTGAAGAACCAGCAGGACGTGGTGAAGGAGGAGATCCGCGTCAACGTGAAGAACAGCCCCTACGGCGGCTTCATGTGGATCGACATCAACCAGCTGGCCTTCGACAAGTGGGAGAACAACCACGACGGCTACGGCAGCTTCGAGGACCTCGACCGCGCCAGCCTCGACGACGTGCGCAGCTTCCACCGCGACTTCTACGGTCCCAACAACGCCGTGCTGTCGATCGCCGGTGACGTCACCCCGGCGCGGGCGTTCGCGCTGGCGCAGAAGTACTTCGGTGGCATCCCGAAACGCGCCGTGCCGCCGCGCACCGACTTCAGCGAGGCCTTGCTCGAAACGCCCCGCCGCCTGACCCAGCCCGACGCGCTGGCCCAGGTGCCGGCGCTGGCCGCCGGCTGGCGCATGCCCGACCGTGGCAGCCCCGACCAGGCGCCGATGGCGGTGCTGGGTGAACTGTTGACGGGCGGCAATGCCAGCACGCTTTACCAGGGCCTGGTGAAGGGGCGCGAGATCGCGCTGGGCATCGAGGGCCTGTACGGGCTGACCAGCCCGTGGGAGTACGCCGGTCCGACGCTCTTCACCGTGTTCGCGATGTACAAGCCGAACAGCAACGCCGACGCCGTGCTGGCGGCCATGGACGAGGAGATCGCCAAGATCGCCAAGGCCGGCCCCGACACCGCGGCGCTGCAGCGCGTGAAGACCCGCATGCTGGCCGACTGGTACAACGGCCTCGAGGGTTTTGTCGAACGCGCCGACACGCTGGCGCGGCTGCAGACGCTGTGGGGCGACGCCGGCGTGGCGCGGCGCATCCCGCAGTGGATCGCCGCCGTCAGCGCCGCCGACGTGCAGCGTGTGGCCGCGCGTTACCTGGCGCCGCAGCGCCGTGCCGCCATCGACCGCCAGCCGCAGCCCGCCGCCCCCACCGCCCCGCCCGCCGCGGCCTCTGGAGCCAAGCCATGAAGCGCCCCCTCACCTCGAGCGCGCTGTGCGCTGCAGTGGCCGTGCTGGCGCTGGCCACCGGGCCTGCCCGCGCTGCACCGGCCTCGGACATGCCGCCCTTCGGCGCCGACAAGCCGCTGCCGCCGCTGAAGGTGGTGCGCCAGACGCTGCCCAACGGCCTGCAACTGTGGGTACTGCCGCGCAACGGCCCGCCGCGTGTCGACGCGCTGCTGGTGCTGCGCGGCGCGGGCAACGCCGCCGACGCCGCCGACCGTCCGGGCCAGGCCGGCCTGCTGGCCGAAATGTTGATCGAAGGCACGCAGCAGCGCGACGCGCGCGCCTTGGCCGAGGCCGTGCAGGCCCTGGGCGGCAACCTGGGCGCCGCCGCGGCGGCCGACGGCATGCTGCTCAGCGCCAACGCGCTTGCGTCGAAGGCCGAAGCGCTGCTGAAGCTGCTGGCCGAGGTGGCGCGGCAGCCGTCCTTCCCGGAAAAGGAAGTGGCGCTGGTGCGCGAAAACGCGCTGCAGTCGCTGAAGGCGGCGCAGGCCACGCCGGGTTTCCGCGCCGATGGCGCACTGCAGCGCGCGATCTTCGGCGACCACCCCTACGGCCGCACGCAGCCCACCGAAGCGTCGATCAACGCCACCACCGCCGAAGGCCTGCGCGCCGAACACGCGCGCCGCTTCCGGCCCGACCGCGCGCTGCTCATCGTCGCCGGGCGTGTCACGCCGGCGCAGGTGCAGGGCTGGGTGCGTGCGGCCTTCGGCGACTGGAAGGCGCAGGGCGACGCGCTGCCCGAGCCGCCCGCGCCGGCGGCGAGTGCCACGCCGCAGCGGCTGCTGCTGGAACGGCCCGGCAGCGTGCAGGCCACGGTGCGCCTGGGCCGCCCGGGCGCGCCGGCGCGCACGCCCGACTACGTGGCGCTGCGCCTGGCCAGCACCGTGCTCGGCGGCGGCTTCACCAGCCGCATCAACCTGAACCTGCGCGAAGAAAAGGGCTACACCTATGGCGCGTCGGCCGGTGCGCGCAGCTTCCGCCAGGGCGGCAGCATCGTCGGCGGGGCCGACGTGCGCAACGAGGTCACGGGCGCGGCGCTGCAGGAGTTCGTCGCCGAGTACCGGCGCATCGGCAGCGAGCTGGTGCCGGCCGACGAGCTGACGCTGAACAAGCGCTACCTGGCCGGCACCACGCTGCTGGGCATACAGCAGCAGGCCGGGCTGGTGGGTACGCTGGCGCGCAACTGGCTCGTCGGCCTGCCGCCGGGTTTCCTGGGCGAGTTCGTGCCGCGGCTGCAGAGAGTCGGCGCCGAGCAGGTGCGCGCGATGGGCGCGAAGTACTTCGCGCCCGAGACGCAGAGCATCGTGGTCGTCGGCGACAAGGCCGCAGTGGCCGAACAGCTCAAGGCCTTCGGCGACTTCGTCACGCCGACGAAGTAGCGCGCAGGGGGGCGGCGCGCTGTGCCGTCCTTGCTCAGGCCTGTTCCAGCGCGCGTTCGATGCGTCGTTTAGCGATGCGTGTCTTCGGCACCGGGAAATCGAACCAGCTGCGCACGTCCTCGTCGAGGCCGATGCCGTGCATGTAGTTGTAGAGCGCCTTCTTCAGCCCCACGCCCAAGGCCGCATGGTCGGTGCCGGTGGGGTCGGTGAAGCCGATATCGTTTTTCGCGAAAGTCACCTCGGGCAGGGCTTCCAGGGTCACACCGTAGGCGGCAGGGTCGAGGCCGACGGGCGAATGCACGGTGCAGCTGAAGCGATGCCAGAAGCCGCTTTGGATGCAGCCCTCGGCGAAGAGTTGGCGCACGAGTTCGAGCGCGTCCACCGTGTCGTGCACCGTCTGCGTCGGGAAGCCGTACATGAGGTAGGCGTGCACCAGGATGCCGGCTTCGCTGAAGGCCTTGGTGACACGCGCCACCTGGTCGACCGACACACCCTTTTTCATCAGGTCCAGCAGCCGGTCGGACGCCACTTCCAGCCCGCCGGAAATCGCGATGCAGCCGCTGTCGGCCAGCTGCTGGCACAGCGCCGGCGTGAAGGTCTTCTCGAAGCGGATGTTGCCCCACCAGCTGATGGCCAGCTGGCGCCGCTGGATCTCGGCGGCGAGTGCCTTCAGCGATTTCGGCGGTGCCGCTTCATCGACGAAGTGGAAGCCGGTCTGCCCGGTCTCGGCGACGATGGTCTCGATGCGGTCGCACAGCGTCTCGGCCGTGGCCGCGTCGTAGCGGCCGATGTAGTCCAGGCTCACGTCGCAGAAACTGCACTTTTTCCAGTAGCAGCCGTGGGCCACGGTGAGCTTGTTCCAGCGCCCGTCGCTCCACAGCCGGTGCATGGGGTTGAGCATGTCCAGCAGCGACAGGTAGTCGTTCAGCGGCAGGCCGTCCCAGGTCGGCGTGCCGACTTCGTCGAAGGGCACGTCGGGCTCGACGAAGTTCACGTAACGCACGCTGCCGGTCTCGGTGTCGCGCACGTAGGTGCGCACCAGGCGCTGCACCGAGCGTCGGCCCTGCAGGTGGTCCAGCAGGGCCAGCAGCGTGCGTTCGCCGGCGTCGAGCGTCACGCAGTCGAAGTGGTCGAAGACACGCGGCTCTTTCAGCTCACGCAACTCGGTATTGACGTAGCCGCCGCCGAGCACGGTGACGATGGTCGGGTCGTGCCGCTTGATGACCTGTGCGATGCGGAAGGCGGCGTAGACGGCGCCGGGGAAAGGCACCGACAGCAGCACGACGCTGGGCTGGTGGCGGGCCAGTGTGGCGAGTGTCAATGCGGCCAGCGTGTCGTCGACGAGGTTGGGCGCTGCGGCCAGCGCCGCGGCCAGCGGCTCGAAGCTGGGCTGGCTCATCGCCAGGCTCTCGGCGTAGCGCACGAACTCGAAGCGCGGGTCCACCGCGTCCTTCAGCACGTCGGCGATGTCGTTGAGGTAGAGCGTGGCGATATGGCGCGCGCGGTCCTGCACCCCGAGTGAACCGAAGGCCCAGGCCAGCGGGTCGCCACCGGCTTCGTCGACGAAGACGTCCAGCGCGGCGAAGCGGGGCCCCTCGGGCAGGAAGCCGCGGCCGGCGATGCGGTGCGCCAGCGTCGGGTCGCGGCCCTGCAGGAAGGCCAGCGTGGGTGGCAGCGTGACGAGATAGGTGTCGAAGGCGTCGACGAAGGCCTGCACCCGCTCGGTGCGGGTCGGCAGCGCGTCGATGCAGGCGCGCACCGCCTGCAGCCCCTGCCGCGACAGCAGCTTCAGGATCAGCGCCAGCGCCAGGTCGGCCTGCACCGCGTGCACGCCGCGTGAACGCAGGAAGCCCGTCAGGTAGGCGGTGGACGGGTAGGGCGTGTTCAGCTGGGTCATCGGTGGGATGACGCTCAGCACACGCAGCGGCGGCGGTGGGGTCGGCATGGGCAGGTGGCGATTGTCGTGCGGGCACGCGCCTTGCAGCCCTTGCGGGCAGAATCGCCCCGAACTTCAGAGAACAAGACCATGGCTGTACCCCCGCTCGACCTCCTGTCCCAGCGTCGGCATCGCGCCCCTGTGCTGGCCGGCCTGCTGTGGGCCACGCTGTGCACCGCGGCGCTGGCCGCCAGCCCGGGGCCGAACGACCCGCACCGTGGCGGCAAGCTGCGCCTGCTGGCGGCCGCGGGCGCCGGCACCATCGACCCGCACATCAACTACACGCTGCAATACGGCCAGATCGTGCAGTCGGTCTACGACGGCTTGGTCGCGTTCCGCAAAGCGCCCGGCGCCCAGGCCTTCGTCATCGTGCCCGACCTCGCCGAGGCGCTGCCCGCGCCCGAGAACGGCGGCAAGCGCTACGTCTTCAAGCTGCGCAAGGGCGTGAAATTCAGCGACGGCCGTGAAGTGACGGTGGCAGACGCCGCGGCCACGTTCCGGCGCATCTTCAAGGTCAGCGGCCCCACCTCGGGCACCTTCTACAACCTCATCGTCGGCGCCGACGCCTGCCTGAAGACACCCGCCACTTGCACGCTGGCCGGCGGCGTGGTGGCCGACGCGAAGGCTGGCACGCTGACCATCAACCTCAGCGCGCCCGACGCCGAGTTCTTCCAGAAGATCGCCTTTCCGCACGCCGTCATCCTGCCCGCCGACGCCCCCGCGAAGGACGCCGGCGTCACGCCCATCCCAGGCACCGGCGCCTACAAGATCGCCGCCTACGACCCCAAGCGGCAGATGAAGCTGGTGCGCAACCCGCACTTCAGGCTGTGGAGCGAAGAGGCCCAGCCCGACGGTTATGTCGACGAGGTCGACTACGACTTCGGCCTCAACGACGAAGACCAGGTCACGGCCATCGCCAACGGCCAGGCCGACTGGATGTTCAACCCCATCCCGGCCGACCGCCTGCCCGAGCTGGGTGCCAAGTTCGCCAAGCAGCTGCACATCTCGCCGCTGACGGCCATCAACTACGTGGCGATGAACGTGCGCCTGGCGCCCTTCGACAACATCAAGGTACGGCAGGCCGTGAACCTGGCCATCGACCGCAACGCGATGGTCAAGATCTACGGCGGGCCGAAGCTGGCCACGCCCACGTGCCAGATCCTGCCGCCGGGTTTTGCGGGCTACGAGCCCTATTGCCCGTTCACGAAGAACCCTGGCGCGAAGTGGTCGGCGCCCGACCTGGCCAAGGCCAAGCAGCTGGTGAAGGAGTCGGGCACCGCGGGCCAGAAGGTGACGCTGATCGCACGCGACATCGCTGTCGACAAGCAGATGGGCACCTACCTGCAGAGCGTGCTCAACGACCTGGGCTACCCGACGACGCTGAAGCTGCTGTCCGACACGGTGCAGTTCACCTACATCCAGAACACCAACAACAAGGTGCAGATCAGCCTGACCACCTGGTACCAGGACTACCCGGCGCCGAGCAACTTCCTCAACGTGCTGTTCAGCTGCGCCAGCTTCCGGCCGGGCAGCGATTCGTCGATCAACATCTCGGGTCTGTGCGACCAGGGCCTGGACGCCGACCTGGCCAAGGCCATGGCCACCGGCATCGGCGACGCCAAGGCCGCGGCCACGATGTGGACGGCGATCGACCGCAAGGTCACCGACAGCGCGGCCAGTGCCGTGCTGTTCAACCCCAACATCCTCGACTTCACCTCGAAGCGCCTGGGCAACTACATCTTCAGCGGGCAGTACTACTTCCTCTTCAACCTGGCCTGGGTGAAGTAGGCGCCGCGCAGCGATGCCTGCTGTTCCTGCACCGGCCGCGGCGCTGCCGCCCGCGGCCGTCGGCCCCTGGCGCAGTGCCGCGGCCAAGCTGACGGCCGACCGCGGCGCGCTCGCCGCAGCACTGCTGCTGCTCTTCATCGTCATGGCCTGCCTGGCAGCGCCGCTGTATGCGGCGCAGGTGTCGCAGACCGACCCCTTCCGCTCGAACATCAGCGGCGAAATCGTCGTCGACGGCCAGGCGCGCGCCGTGATCGAGGCCAGCACCGAAGGCCTGGGGCTGGGCCAGACGCCCATCGGCCCGACCTGGCGCGCGCGTTACCTGCTGGGCGCCGACAACCAGGGGCGCGACGTCGCCGCGCGGCTGCTTTACGGCGGCCGCGCCTCGCTGCTGATCGCCGGCACCGCCACGTTGATCGGCATCGCGCTGGGCGCGGCGCTGGGCATCGTCGCGGGTTACTTCGGCGGTGTCGTCGACGCCGTGCTGTCGCGGCTGTTCGACGTGCTGTGGGCCTTTCCGGTCTACCTGCTGGCGATCTCGCTCAGCATCGTCACCGTGGGCACGGGCCTGCACATCGGGCCGCTGCTCATCGAGGCCAGCAACCCGCTGCTGCCGGCCCTGATCATTGCCGGCGTCGGCGTGCCCTACATCGCGCGGCCGGTGCGTGCGCAGGTCAAGGCGCTGCGCAGCAGCGAGTTCGTGCTGGCGGCCATCGGCTTCGGTGTGCCGACGGCGCGCATCCTGCGCGTCGACGTGCTGCCGAACGTCAGCGGCACGCTGCTCGTCTTCGTGCCGATGATGATGGCGCTGAACATGATCACGGAGAGCGCCTTGAGCTTCCTGTCGATCGGCGTGCAGCCGCCGCAGGCCAGCTGGGGCAGCATCATCCAGGACGGCCTGTCGCTGCTCTACACGCGCCCGGTAGTGGCGCTGGCGCCCGGCGTGGCCATCGTGCTCACGGTGCTGGCGCTGAACGTGCTGGGCGACGCGCTGCGCGAGGTGCTGGACCCGCAGCATCGGGTGAAGTTGCGATGACGCTGACTTCGGCTTGCGGCCCGTTGCGGACGTTGGCGACGTCTTGGGCTGTGAACGCCCGTAACGGGCCGAATGCCGACGCGACAACGGCGCCCTGCGCACGCCCATGCTGCTGACCCTGCTGCGCCGCCTCGCCCAGATGCTGTTCGTGATGTTCGGCATCAGCGTCATCACTTTCGCCATCTTCTTCGCCACGCCCGGCAGCGACCCCTCGGCCCGCATCGCGGGGCGCAACGCGGCGCCCGAGACGCTGGCCGCCGTGCGCCAGGACTTCGGGCTCGACCGGCCCTTGCCGGTGCAATACGTGTTGCTGATGCGGCGCCTGTTCGTCACGCAGGACCTCACCAGCTTCGTCAACCGCGGCGCCAAGGTGCTGCCCGAGATTGCAGCGGCCACGCCGGTGACGCTGAGCCTGGTGGGCGGCGCGGCGCTGCTTTGGGTGGCCGGCGCGCTGGTGATGGGCGTGGCCGCAGCGGCCTGGCGCGGCAGCTGGGTCGACCGCGGCTTGATGGCGCTGGGGCTGATCGGCATCTCGATGCCCGTGTTCTGGCTGGGCGCGCTGGTGAACCTGGTGACCCAGAGCCGCTGGCACGATACCTGGCTGTTCAGCTGGGTGCCGCCGCTGGGCTACACGCCGCTGTTCGAGAACCCGCTGCTGTGGTTCCAGGGCCTGGTATTGCCCTGCACCACGCTGGCCGTGCTCTACGTGGGCCTCTATGCGCGGGTGCTGCGCGGCGCGCTCATCGAGGCCGGCACACAGGACTACATCCGCACCGCGCGCGCCAAGGGCATCTCCGAACGGCGCGTGCTGCTGCACCACGCGCTGCGCAGCTCGCTGCTCGGCGTGGTGACGATGTTCGGGCTCGACTTCGGCGCGCTGGTGGGTGGCGGTGCGCTGCTCACCGAGGTGGTGTTTGCGCTGCCTGGCGTGGGCAAGCTCACCTACGACGCGTTGCAGACGCTGGACCTGCCGTTGATCATGGCCACGGTGATGTACGCGTCTTTCTTCGTCGTCGCAGCGAATGCCGTCGTCGACGCGGCCTATGCCTTCATCGACCCGCGTGTGCGTGATGCCTGAGACCCCCGAGGTCACGCCGCTGCTGCAGGTGCGCAACCTGCGCGTCAGCTTCGACGGCCCGGCCGGCCCGCTGCATGCGGTCGACGGTGTCTCGTTCGATGTCGGCGCGGGCGAGGTGCTGGGGGTGGTCGGCGAGTCGGGTTCGGGCAAGTCGGTCACGCTGCTCAGCGTGCTGGGGCTCTTGGGCCACACCCACGCACGGGTCGAGGGTTCGGTGCGCTTTCGCGGGCGCGAGCTGATCGGCCTGCCGCCGCGTGAACTGCAGCGCTTGCGCGGGCGCGAGATCGCGATGGTGTTCCAGGATCCGATGACCGCGCTGACGCCGGTGCACCGCGTCGGCGCGCAGATCGTCGAGCAGTTGCAGGCCCATGGCCGCTGGAGCCGAAGCGCGGCGCGCGCGCGGGCCATCGAGCTGCTGGCCGCGGTCGGCCTGCCCAGCCCGGCGGCGCAGTTCGAACGCTACCCGCACGAACTTTCCGGCGGCATGCGCCAGCGTGCGGTGATCGCGATGGCGCTGTCGTGCAACCCGGCGCTGCTGATCGCCGACGAGCCGACCACCGCGCTCGACGTCACCGTGCAGGCGCAGATCCTCGAGCTCATCCACCGCCTGCGCAGCGACTTCGGCTCCGCCGTGGTGCTGATCAGCCACGACATGGGCGTGGTGGCAGGCCTGGCGGACCGGGTGCTGGTGATGTACGCCGGCCGCGTCGTCGAACAGGGCAGCGCGCGGGAACTCTTCGACGCTGCCTGGCACCCCTA
>JBBRBW010000005.1:0-96272 GCA_038205425.1 Burkholderiales bacterium
GATCTGCGCGTCGCTCCAGCGCGCGGGGCGGTAGAACTTGGCCACCACGGCGGCATGGCCCTGGAAGGGCTCCTCGAGGAAAACCTGGAAGACGCGGTTTTCGTAGGAATTCAGCTGCAGCACACGGCCGTCGCCGTGCAGACCCACGGCGTCGAGCGCGTCCAGCACCTGCTGCGGGTCGAGTCCGGCGTAATCCAAACCGGCTCAGAGCGTGAGAGTTTTTCGGGCGTGCCCGAGCGGCGCGTCCAAAGGCGTCCGACCTAGACGCAAAGCACAGCCATAACTCGGGCTATGGCGAACAATTGCAACGACGAGCGGGCGTCTTTGGGTGTGGCGACTCGGCATGGACGAAAGACACTCACACGCTCAGTGCCGCAGCGTCGGCGGCCGCCTGTCGGCCGGTGCGCTGCCGGCTTCTTCGCTCGGGTCGAGCGGCGGCAGCAGCGAGCTATAGCGTGAATCGGCGAAGGTGCTGTCCTGCCACAGGTTGGCACGTTCCTGGCGGCGCGACGCCACCGTGCTGGACAGGCGCTCACGCGACTGCGTCACCGGCAGCGGCACCGCCGCCATGCGCGCCGTCAGCACCGGCAGCGGCAGCAGGCCTTGCAGGTCGGACGCCGAGGGCAGCTCGTCAGGGCCGCAGCGCAGGTAGCGCACGCGGCAGGCGTCCAGCACCGACTGCTTGATGGTCTGGGCGCGCGGCGAGGCGGCGCGGTCACTTTCCAGGTCGATCGCCGCGAGCACACGCCCGCTGGTGCTGCAGATGGCGAAGGTGACGTGCCCGGAACCGAGCAGCCGGTACCAGTAGCGCACTTGGGACGGATGTGTGGGCTGGCAGAACCGCACCAGCGGCAGTTTCGAGAGTACGACATGGTGCGGCAACGCGTCGCGCAGTTGGCGGTACAGGCGCCGCTCCTCGGTGCTGAACACCGGCCGCGCCGTCAGCGCCCAGTCGGTGGGCAGATCGCCTGTCGACGACCCTTTGCGCTGCACACGCATCACCACCAGCAACGCGCCGAGCAGCAGCGCCAGGACAAGCAGCGCGGGGGACCAGGAGGCGAGGGGCGGCATGGGCGGCGCGGCGGGTGCGCGGGCGAGGCGCTGAAGGGTGAAGCGGGGCTGACGCAGCCGGCTCGCGCGGGCTGCGCCGCTGACGGCGAACCGATACTCATGGTAACGCGCGACGTCGGCCTGCGGGCCCGGCAAGCCTCCCCCAAATTCAGGAGGCGGAGCCTTCGGTGGGCTTCAGTGCGTCGAGCCGCAGGGCGTGCCGCTTGAACCGGAAGTCGACATCGGCCGCGTGGCTGGCAAGCAGTTCCTCGATCTGCGTGCCGAGCGTGTGCCCCTGCAGCGCCAGCTCGGCCGTGGCGTCGGCGCCGTTGAAGTCGATCAGCGCGCCAGCATGCTGAACGATGGTCATCATCGGCGTGTTGTCGCGTGCCAGATGCAGGAGGAGTGTCTGCACGCCGCGGTTGCGGGCGTGCGTGACGGCGTGTGCGAAGAGCTGCGTGCCCAGCCCGCGCCCACGCGCCCGCGGCAGTATCGAGACGGCGAACTCGGCGCTGCTGCCGGCCGTGTCCAGCGCCAGGTGGCCCAGCGTCAGCACTTCGAGCCGGCGGTCGAAGGTGCCGAAGAGGTAGTCGCGCCGGAAATCGAGCTGTTCGACGTAGCGCGCGATGAGCTCGTCGCTGGCGCGGTGGCCGAAGCGCCGCACGCGGTCGTCGTCGTCCAGCGCCAGCAGATGCGCGCGCACCCGGAGCCGGTGGCCGTCGTGCAGGCTGCGGATGGGCACCCAGCACCGTATGTCGGAACCCGCCGCGCCGCGGACAGGCGGCGAAGTGGGGATGGGGCGTGGGTGGGCGGGCATCGGGCTGGAGCGTGTTCAGGACATCCTAGGGCAAATATCTAGGGTAAACCCTCAACTTCCAACATTGCGCCCAACCCGCCGTGGTTGATGCCACTTGCCGCTGTCCGTAGCGCACAGGCTATACTCACAGGCTTTCCCGAATTCGGCCGGGAAAGAAACCGTGTTGCCGTCTTCCCCGCCCTGCGAGGCCGCCCGAACGAGCGGTGCCAAAGGTGACTGATTGCCCTGGGGTCGAGGCGTCGAGAGACGCCGTCGTGCAGCGCGGCCTTCCGTTTGCTGATGCCCCGTGTGCCGTGACCCGGCATGCTTTTCGAAAGACCCTCATGAAGACCTTCAGCGCCAAGCCGGCCGAGGTGACGCACGAGTGGTTTGTGATTGACGCCACCGACAAGGTGCTCGGACGTGTTGCCAGCGAAGCAGCACTCCGTTTGCGCGGAAAACACAAGGCCATTTACACGCCTCACGTCGACACCGGTGATTTCATCATCGTCGTCAATGCCGACAAGCTTCGTGTCACCGGCGCCAAAGCCACCGACAAGATTTACTACCGGCATTCCGGCTACCCCGGCGGCATCACCGCCACGTCCTTCAAGGACATGCAGGCCAAGCACCCCGGCCGCGCGCTCGAGAAGGCAGTCAAGGGCATGCTACCCAAGGGCCCGCTGGGTTACGCGATGGTCAAGAAGCTGAAGGTCTATGCCGGTGGTACCCACCCGCACGCTGCCCAGCAGCCCAAACCGCTCGAGATTTGAGGACGCAGCAATGATCGGACTTTGGAACTACGGCACCGGCCGCCGCAAGTCGAGCGTCGCTCGCGTCTTCATCAAGAAGGGCACCGGCCAGATCGTCATCAATGGCAAGACCATCGATGACTACTTCGGGCGGCAGACCTCGATCATGATCGTGCGCCAGCCGCTGCTGCTCACGGGCAACAACGAGGCCTTCGACATCAAGATCAACGTGCACGGCGGCGGTGAATCCGGCCAGGCCGGCGCAGTGCGCCACGGCATCACCCGTGCGCTGATCGACTACGACACCGCGCTGAAGCCCGACCTCAGCCGTGCCGGTTTCGTGACGCGCGATGCGCGCGAAGTGGAACGCAAGAAGGTCGGCTTGCACGGCGCCCGCCGCCGCAAGCAGTTCAGCAAGCGCTGAGCGTGGACGAAAAACAGTCCCTGCGGACTGTTTTTCGCCTCGCGAAGGGCTGGGGCATGCAAGCGCCAGCGCGGCCTGCAAGGCCGAAGTGCCCATAACCTGACCCATGCGCTGGAAGCTGCTGCGCCGACGCCTCTCGGTCAGTGCCCCGAGAATGATCGTGCGCAGCCGGCTGCCTTGGCCGCTGCGCTGGGCTCTGGCCGCAGTGATGCTGGGCTTCTCGGCCGCCATCGCGGTGTGGGCCTTCCAGTTCGGCAAGGAAATCGCCGGCCTCGACCGCGGCACCCAGCAGGAACTGCTGCGTCTTCGCACCGAGCTCCAGCAACTGCGCACTGAACACGCCCATGCGCGGCAGGTGGCCGACACCGCGGAAAGCCTGCTGAAGGCCGAGCGCGCCGCCCAGGCCGGTCTGGCGCAGCAACTGCGGCAGGCCGAGGCCGCGAAGGAGTCGCTGCGGGCCGATCTCGGCTTTTTCGAACGTCTGCTGCCCGCCAAGGGCGACGGCCTGCAGCTGCGCGGCGTGCAGGCCGAACCCGGCGTACCCGGGCAGTTGCGTTACCAGATGCTGGTGGTGCAGAGCGCCCAGACTGCCCGCGAGTTCGAGGGCCGCTACGACGTGACGCTGGGCGGCACGCTCGAGGGCCGTCCCTGGAGCCAGCTGCTGCCCGGCGGGCCGCTGCCCCTGCGCCTGAGCCAGTACCTTCGCTTGCAAGGCACCATCGACCACCCGCCGGGTGCCGTGATAAAAACGGTGCAGGTCAGGGTGGTGGACGATCAGGGCACGACGCGGGCGACACAGTCCGTCAAGCCCATGCCCTGAGTCAGGGTGCCTGAGGAGACGCAACGATGTTCTGGTTCGGCCGCAAGAAGCCCCCGCCCATCCGCAGCCTGATCTGCGAAGGCACGGTGGTTCAGGGTCAGTTGCGCTTCGTCGATGGCCTGCGCATCGACGGCGAGGTGATCGGCGACGTTGTCGCCGAAGGCGAAGGCCGCAGCATGCTGGTGATCAGCGAGAATGGCCGCGTGCTCGGGAAGGTGAAGGCCGGGCATGTGATCATCAGCGGGGAAGTGCGTGGTCCCGTGTCTGCCCATGAACTGCTGGAACTGCAGCCCAGGGCCCGCGTCACCGGCGACGTGCGCTACGACCTGCTCGAGATGCACCAGGGCGCGCTCGTCGAAGGCGAGCTGAAACCGCTGAAGAGCATCGACAAGCCTGCCCTGAAACTTGCCGCGTCCAACGACGCTTGAAATCCGCCCCGAGGAGACCCAAATGAACGCCATGGCCGAAACCCTTGCCCCCGCTTTTGACGAGATGCCCCCGCCGCTGGTCTTCACCGACAGCGCCGCCGCAAAGGTGGCCGACTTGGTGGCTGAAGAAGGCAACCCGGAACTGAAGCTGCGGGTTTTTGTGCAGGGCGGTGGCTGTTCGGGCTTCCAGTACGGCTTCACCTTCGACGAGGTGGCCAACGAGGACGACACGAAGATGACAAAAAACGGCGTCACGCTGCTCATCGACGCGATGAGCCTGCAGTATCTGGGCGGCGCCGAGATCGACTACAAGGAAGATCTGCAGGGCGCGCAGTTCGTGATCAAGAACCCGAACGCCTCGACGACCTGCGGCTGCGGCTCGTCCTTCTCGGTCTAATCGCCGCGGGTTACAGCGGCCGCGTCTGACGCGGGCTTCGCCCTTCAGCGCCGCGCCGGCTCAAGCCGCCGCGTAAACAGCACCCAGCACCCGTCGTCCGCGCGCACCTGTGACGGCCGGCAGGTTGCCGGGCTGGCGGTTCAGGCTGGCCCGGGCCAGCCATGCAAAGGCCAGGGCCTCCATCTGGTCGGGCGGCACGCCGAGCGCCGCGCTCGTCTGCACCTGCACACTGGGCAGCAGCGCTGCCAGCCGTGTCAGCAGATGCCGGTTGTAGGCGCCACCCCCCGCCACGAAGAGCTCGCGCGTGGCCGGGGCATGCCGCTGCAGCGCATCGGCCACCGTGCATACCGTCAGCTCGGCCAGCGTAGCCATCACGTCCTGCGGCGCGTTGCGCTCGATGCCCAGGCTGGCGTCGAGCCAGGCGATGTCGAACAGGTCGCGGCCGGTGCTTTTCGGAGGCTGGCGCGCGAAGTAGGCGTCGCTCAGCCAAGCTTGCAGCAAGGCCGGGTTCACCTGGCCGCCAGCGGCCCAGGCGCCATTGGCGTCGAAGCCGCAGCCCTGGTGACGCTGGCACCAGGCGTCCATCAGCACGTTGGCGGGGCAGGTGTCGAAGCCCAGCACGCTGCCATCGGCCGGCAGCAGTGTCACGTTGGCGATGCCGCCGAGGTTGAGCACGGCGCGGCTTACGCCGGCTGCGCTGAAGCAGGCGGCGTGGAAGGCTGGAACCAGCGGTGCACCTTCGCCGCCGGCGGCGACATCGCGGCTGCGGAAATCGCACACCACGTCGATGCCGCACAGCTCGGCCAGCAACGCACCGTTCATCAGCTGCAGCGTGTAGCCGCTGCCGTCGAAGGCGCGCGGATGGTGGCGCACGGTCTGACCATGGGCGCCGACGGCGCGGACGGCTTCGGGTGACAGTGCGGCAGCAGCCAGCAGTTCGTGAACGACTTCGGCGTACAGCCGCGCCAGCGCGTTGGCCGCCAAGGCAGCGCGGTGCAGTTCGTCGAGCCCGCTGTGATTGAGCGCCAGCAACTCTGCGCGCAGGCCGTCCGGAAAGGCACGGTGGGCATGGCCAACGGCCCGCAGGGCCGGCCCTTGAGTCGGTTGTTCGGCCAGCACCGCATCGACTCCATCGAGCGAAGTGCCCGACATCAGGCCGATGTAACAGGCCATCGACGCGTTCGGTGTGACCCGGTGACTGTCGCTGCTACTCGATACGGCCGCGGCCGCCGGCGAAGCTCTCCGCCGCCTCGAGCTTGACGCGCACGGCCGCCACGGTTTCGCCGAAGCGCGGCCGCGAGCTGGCGTCCAGCTTCATGGCCTCGGAGGACTTGGCCACGCGCAGCGGGTCCTGGTGCTGGCCGGCGACGCGGAACTCGAAGTGCAGGTGGGGCCCGGTGGCCCAGCCGGTGGCGCCCACGGCGCCCAGGCGCTGGCCCTGCTCGATACGCTGCCCCTTGCGCACGTCGATCCGGCTCAGGTGCGCGTAGAGCGTGCTGCGGCTGTTGGGGTGGCGCAGCTCGACGACGTTGCCATAGCCGTTCTGGCGGCCGGCGAACTCGACCGTGCCGTCGCCGACCGCACGCACCGGCGTGCCGGTGGGGGCGCCGTAGTCAACGCCCAGGTGGGCGCGCCGGGTCTGCAGGATGGGGTGGAAACGCATCGCGAAACCCGAGGTTACGCGCGAGAACTCCAGCGGGCTGGCCAGGAACGCGCGACGCTTGCTGCTGCCGTCGATGTCGTAGTAGGCGCCGCGGCCGTCGGGCGGCGTGAACCACACGGCGTGGTGCGAGCGGCCGGCGTTGACGAACTCGGTGGCCAGCACGCGCCCGGCGCCTTCGTTCCAGGCCACGGGCTCGCCGTCGGCCATCAGCGACTCGTAGACAACGCTGAAGGTATCGCCCTTGCGCAGTTCGCGGTGGAAGTCGATGTCGGTGGCAAAGATGTCCGCCAGCTGTACGGCCACCGCGTCGGGCAGGCCCGACTCGTCGGTGGCGGCGAAGAGTGAACTGCGGATGCTGCCGCTGGACAGGCGCGACTGGGCGGTAAGTTCGGCAGTCTCCAGGCGCGACAGCCAGCGGCCGTCGACGCGGGCCAGCGTCAGGCGCGTGAAGTGAGTACGCGCTTGCTCGGCGCGTTCGGCGGGGAAGCGGGCCACCAGCTCCTGCAGTGCGCCGAAGCTGTCGGTCTGGGCGCGCACCATCTTGCCGCCGCGGCCAGTCAGCAGCAGGCGGGCCGTCGCATCGCTGCGGATGAAGCTGATCGCCGTCGCATCGCTGATGCCCAGGCGGTTGAACAGGCTTTCGGCGGTGTCGGTGCCGCGCGTGATGTCGCTGCGCGTGAGGCTGAGCTCTTGCGCGGCCAGCGCCATCAGCTGGGCGTCGATGCCTTCAGGCACGACGACCTCGGAAATCATGCGCTTGGGCAGCGCCGCGGCATCAGGAGCCAGCGGTGCAACGGCGACGGCGGTAATGCCGAAACCGGCCATCAGCGCTGCCGCGCTGGCAACGAGACTGCGGTGATGCTGCTGGACAAACGCGACGAGGACGTCGAGGGTGCGGGTCGTGTAAGTGTTCAAGGTGCGACGAGTCACTGCGAATAGCCCGCGACCCGCATGCATGCACATGGGCCCGGCGGTGTTGATCGAGTGGCCTCCTGCACCGGTGACACCGGGTCAGCAGACAGGCCGTCTACTAGAATGAAAAACGACTTGAGCCGTAGGCGCCGCCGTGACCCCCCTCGTTTGAGGGACGCCCGAGTATAGCCAAGGCCCCCCACCCGTGTGCTAGCGCACAGACGCCCCGAGTAACCGTTCATGTCTCTCCCTGATATGCCGTCGGCGCCTTTGGCTGTCCCCGCCCCGGCGCTGAGCAACCACGTGCGCGAGGCCCTGGCCGTGTCGCTGCGCGGTTGCGACGAACTGCTGCCCGAGGCCGACTGGGTGAAAAAGCTGGTCCGCTCGGAGGCCAGCGGCAAGCCGCTGCGCATCAAGCTCGGCCTGGACCCGACCGCGCCCGACATTCATATCGGCCATACGGTGGTGCTGAATAAGATGCGCCAGTTACAGGATCTGGGGCATACGGTGATCTTCCTCATCGGTGACTTCACGTCGATGATCGGTGACCCCTCGGGCCGCAACGCCACGCGCCCGCCGTTGACACGCGAGCAGATCGAGGCCAACGCCCAGACCTACTACCGCCAGGCCAGCCTGGTGCTAGACCCCGAGAAGACCGAGATCCGCTACAACAGCGAGTGGAGCGACCCGCTGGGCGCCCGCGGCATGATCCAGCTGGCCGCGAAGTACACGCTGGCCCGCATGCTCGAGCGCGACGACTTTACGAAGCGTTTCAAGGCCGGCAGCCCGATCAGCGTGCATGAGCTGCTCTACCCGCTGATGCAGGGCTACGACTCGGTGGCGCTTCAGTCCGACCTCGAACTCGGCGGCACCGACCAGAAGTTCAACCTGCTGGTCGGCCGCGCGCTGCAGACCGAATACGGCCAGGAGCCGCAGTGCATCCTGACGATGCCGCTGCTCGAAGGCCTGGACGGCATCGAGAAGATGTCGAAGAGCAAGAACAACTACGTCGGCATCACCGAACACCCCAACACGATGTTCGCCAAGGTGCTGAGCATCAGCGACGTGCAGATGTGGAAGTGGTTCACGCTGCTGAGCTTCCGGCCCGAGGCGGAGATCGCGGCGTTGAAGCGCGAGGCCGAGGGCGGTCGCAACCCGAAGGACGCCAAGGTGCTGCTGGCGCGCGAGATCACCGCGCGCTTCCACGGCGCCGCTGCAGCGGCGTCCGCGGAGGAAGACTTCCAGCGCCGTGCCGCGGGTGGCGTGCCCGATCAGATCCCCGACGTGGCGCTGTCCGGCGCGCCGCTGGCCATCGGCAGCCTGCTCAAGCAGGCCGGGCTCGTGCCGTCGACCAGCGAGGCGCTGCGTCTGGTCGAACAGGGCGGCGTACGTATCGACGGCACGGCCATCGCCGACAAGGCGCTGAAGATCGCCGCCGGCAGCTTCGTCTTGCAGGTCGGCAAACGCAAGTTCGCGCGCGTGACCTTGTCCTGACCCGGTTCGATCCCGTCCGACCGACCCATTGGAAGTCCGCACCTACCTCAAGGTCTCGATCGCGGTGGCCCTGGCCACCATCGCACTGAAGACAGGTGCATGGTGGGTCAGCGGCAGCGTCAGCCTGCTGTCGGATGCGCTGGAATCGCTGGTGAACCTGGCCGGCGCGATGTTCGCGCTGGCGATGGTGACCATCGCGGCGCGCCCGCCCGACGACGATCACCCCTACGGTCACCACAAGGCCGAGTACTTCAGCAGTGGCTTCGAAGGTGTGCTGATCTTTGTCGCCGCGCTGGCCATCGTGATCGCGGCCGTGAACCGCCTGATCCACCCGCAGCCGCTGGAAGCGGTGGGCCTGGGCCTGCTGTTGTCGGTGGTGAGTTCGGTCATGAACGGCGTGCTGGCCTGGACCATGCTGCGCAAGGCGCGCGTCGCGCGTTCGGTGGCGCTCGAGGCCGACGCACGCCACCTCTTCACCGACGTCTGGACCTCGGCCGGCGTGGTCATCGGCCTGCTCGCGGTGATGGCCACCGGCTGGCAGTGGCTCGACCCTGTCATCGCCATCGCCGTGGCGCTGAACATCCTGCGCGAGGGTGCATCGCTGGTCTGGCGTTCCGCCGGCGGCCTGATGGACCAGGCACTGGAGCCCGACGCGCGCGCCGAGATCGACAAGGTGCTGGCGGGTTTTGTGCACCAGACCATCCGCTTCGATCACCTGGTGACACGCCGTGCCGGCCAGCGCCGTTTCGTCGACCTGCACATGCACATGCCGGCGGCCTGGACGCTGGGCCGCGCCGCCGCGGTGCGCGCCAGCGTCGAGCAGGCCTTGATGGCCGCGGTGCCCGGCCTGCGCGCCACCATCCAGTTGCTGCCGCTGGATGTCGAGGCGCACTTCGGCGACGAGATCGACCTGCTGTGATTGCGCTGGTGCAGCGGGTGCGGGAAGCGCGCGCCGAGGTCGCCGGCCGTACCGTGGGTGCCATCGGGCCCGGCCTGATGGTGCTGGTGTGCGCCGAGCCGGCCGACACGCCCCTGCAGGCGGGCAAGCTGGTCGACAAGCTGCTCAAGCTGCGCATCTTCGGCGACGACGCCGGCAAGATGAACCGCAGCATGCAGGACGTGGCCGGCGGGCTGCTGCTGGTGAGCCAGTTCACGCTGGCGGCTGATGTCACGGGCGGCAACCGGCCCAGCTTCACCGGCGCCGCGCCGCCGGCGCTGGGCCGCGCGCTCTTCGACGAACTGCTGCGGCTGGCGCGTCAACGTCACCCGGACGTCCAGGCCGGCGAATTCGGCGCCGACATGCAACTGCATCTGGTCAACGATGGGCCGGTGACGATCCCGATCACGCTGCGCTGAATCAGGACGTCAAACGCCGGAAGGCGTTTGTCGCCCGACGAAGGCTCGAGCGCGATTCAACGCGCCAGGACTGAGCCGCGAGGCGCCATGAAAAAGCCGCCCCGAGGGGCGGCTTGCGCGATCGGCTGACAGCCGGGACCAGCCTGTCAGTCCGCGTACTGCCCAGCAGCCTTGATGGCCGGGCCCCACTTGGCGATCTCGGACTCGACGAACTTCTTGTGCTCGGCCGGGTTGACGCGGTTGTCGGTGACGACCACGGCGCCCAGCGCTTCCTGGCGCCTGATGAACTCGGGGTCCTTCAGCGCGACGCGCAGCGCGGCGTTCATGGTGTCGAGCACGGCCTTCGGCGTGCCCTTGGGCGCGTACAGGCCATGCCAGATCGACACGTTGAAGCCCTTCAGGCCCTGCGAGTCCAGTGTCGGCAGCTTGCTCAGCGCCGGCGTCGTCAGCGGCTTCAGCGTCGTGACGGCGTAGGCCCTGACCTTGCCGGCCTCGATCTGGCCCGAGGTGTTGGTGGTCTGGTCGCACATCAGGTCGACCTGGCTGCCCAGGATGTCGGTCATGGCCGGCGCGGTGCCCTTGTACGGCACGGTCGTCATGTCGATCTTCAGGCTTTGCTGGAGGAGCAGCCCACACAGGTGCGACGCAGCGCCGAGGCCGGCGTTGGCGAGGTTGATCTTGCCCTTGTTGGCTTCCAGCCACTTCACGAGTTCGGCGTAGTTGGCCGCCGGCAGCGTGGGGCGGCCGATCAGCGTCATCGGCACTTCATTGACCATGCCGACGTACTCGAAGTCGTCCAGCGTCTTGTAGGGCAGCGTGCGGTACAGCGCCGGTGCGGTGGCCATGCCGATGTGGTGCAGCAGAAAGGTGTAGCCGTCGGGGTTGGCCTTGGCGACGCGGGCTGCGCCCAGCGTGCCGCCGGCGCCGCCGACGTTCTCTACCAGCACGGTCTGGTTGTTGAGGCCCTTGCGCAGGACTTCGGCCAGGTCGCGTGCCACCTTGTCGGTGGGGCCGCCGGCGGCGAAGGGCACGACCAGAGTCACGGCCTTTTCGGGGTAAGCAGCCAGGCTGCAGGTGGCCACGCTGGCGGCGGCAACGGCGGTGAGGATCCTGTGCAACGACTTCATCTGGGTTGTCTCCGGTACTGGGCGGGCGGCTGCCGCGGACGCGGATAGTAGACGCCGACGACCGTCGAGCCGACGCGGAAACTACTTATCGGCAGCGCCGGCAGGGGTTTGTGCGGAGCAGCGTGGTGCTCGGCGCAGGCTCAGGTGTAGCGGCGCGCGTCCTCGATCACCTTGCCGTCGTTGGGCAGCGTGCCCGGGGCGACGAGCTGCACCTCGCAGCGCAGCTTGGTGACGTCGCGCACGCTGCCGGCCACGGCCTCGAGCAGGCCCTCCGGCGTCGCGGCGCACTCGGCGCACAGGATCATGCGGTCGTTGGCCATCTCGCCTTCGACCACCAGCCGCGCGCGGCCCAGTTCGGGGTGGCGCTTCAGCACCTCGGCCACCTGGCTCGGGTGCACGAACATGCCGCGCACCTTGGCGGTCTGGTCGGCGCGGCCCATCCAGCCCTTGATGCGTGTGTTCGTGCGGCCCGTGGGGCAGGGGCCGGCGAGCACGGCGCTGAGGTCGCCGGTGCCGAAGCGCACCAGCGGGTACTCGGCGTTGAGCACGGTCACGACGAGCTCACCCACCTCGCCATCGGGCACGGGGTCGCCGGTGCCCGGGCGAACGATCTCGACGATCACGCCTTCGTCGACGACCAGCCCCTCGCGTGCCGCGGTTTCGTAGGCGATGACGCCGGCTTCGGCGGTGGCGTAGGCCTGGTAGCCGGCCACGCCGCGGGCCAGAAGCCAGTCGCGCAGGCTGGGCGGGAAGGCTTCGCCGCTGACCAGGGCCTTGCGCAGCGTGGGCAATGCCACCCCGCTCTCGGCGGCTTTCTCGAGCAGGATGCGCAGGAAGCTGGGTGTGCCGACATAGGCGTCGGGGCGCAGGTGCTCCATGGCCTGCAGCTGCAGTTCGGTGTTGCCGACGCCGCCGGGAAAAACGGTGCAGCCTAAAGCGTGGGCGCCGCCTTCCATGATCCACGCACCGGGCGTGAGGTGGTAACTGAAGCTGTTGTGCACCAGATCGCCGGCGCGCAGCCCGGCGGCGAAGAGGGCGCGGGCGCTGCGCCAGTAGTCGGCCGCCGCGCCTTCGGGTTCGTAGATCGGCCCGGGCGACTGGTAGACCCGCCGTGCCGGGCGCAGCGCCTGCTGGTGGCGCCAGCCCAGCGCCGAGAAGCCGCCGAAGACGTCGGTGGCACGGCTGGCCTGCTGGCGCGCCAGCAGCTCGGGCTTGCGCGTCACCGGTAGCAGGGCCAGCGTGGCGCGTGTCGTCACGCGGTCGGGTTCCACGTCGGCCAGCTGCTCCAGCAGAGCCGGTACGGCGCGTGCAGCGCGCAGCTGCGCCGGCAGGGCCAGCGCCAGCGCGGCTTCGCGGTCGGCGGCGGGGCGGGTTTCGAGCGTGTCGAAGAACTTGGCGTTCATGGTGTCACTCTTCCCGGTCCCAGCGGTCCAGGCGTTTCTTGATCTCGTCGAGCAGCTTGCGCTGGTCGGGCGTGGAAGCGAGCACACGTGTCTCCCACTCGGGCGTCAGCGCCGGCTTGCGTGCGATGCGCGCGGTGATCTGCGCGCCGTCGGCCTTCAGCTCGAGCACACGCTTGCCGCGCAACTCGAAGCCGCTACCGCGCGCGGTCAGTTTCAGGTCGCGCAGGGCGCGCCCGAGTTGTTCCATCGCCAATTCGGGCTTGAAGGCGGGCGCCGCAAACCCGCCGAGCTCGTCACACATGGGCGGCTCTCACGACAACCACCGCTTGCGCCGCTTGTAGCTCTTCACGTCGCGGAAACTCTTGCGATCGCCGCCGCCCACGCCGAGGTAGAACTCCTTCACATCCTCGTTTTCGCGCAGGTCCTTGGCGGCGCCTTCCATCACGATGCGGCCGCTTTCGAGGATGTAGCCGTGGTCGGCGTAGCGCAGCGCCATGTTGGTGTTCTGCTCGGCCAGCAGGAAGGTCACGCCCTCGCGCTGGTTGAGGTCCTTCACGATCTCGAACACCTCTTCGACGATCTGCGGCGCCAGGCCCATGCTGGGTTCGTCGAGCAGCACCATCTTCGGGTTGGCCATCAGCGCGCGGCCGATGGCGCACATCTGCTGCTCGCCACCGCTGGTATAGGCGGCCTGGCTCGTGCGGCGGGTCTTCAGCCGCGGGAAGTAGTTGTAGACCTTCTCCAGCGTCGCCGCGACGGCGGCCTTGCCGTCCTTGCGTGTGTAGGCACCGGTCATCAGGTTGTCCTCGATCGACAGGTGCGCAAAGCAGTGCCGGCCCTCCATGACCTGGATCACGCCGCGGTTCACCATCTCGGACGTACTGAGCTTCTCGATGCGCTCGCCGCGCAGTTCGATACTGCCCTTGGTGACTTCGCCGCGTTCACCGGCCAGCAAATTGCTCACCGCGCGCAGCGTCGTCGTCTTGCCTGCGCCGTTGCCGCCCAGGATGGCCACCACCCCGCCTTCCGGCACCTGCAGGCTCACGCCCTTCAGCACCAGGATGACGTGGTTGTAGATGACCTCGATGCCGTTGACGTTGAGCAGGATGTTGGACATGTCTGGACGGATCAAACGAAGTGAAGGTCGCTCTTCAAGTGGCCGCCGCGGAACCGGCTTCGCCGGGCCGCGGGCGGCGCCCCCTTGAGGGGGAGCGGCGTCAGCCGCTCCGGGGGCGTTCAATCAACTCTGGCAATCCGAAGGTGCGCGCCGCGCCAGCTTCTTCTCGGCCGCGTACTTCTCGGCCGAGTTCTTCACCAGCGGCTTGATGATCTGGTCGTCGGCCTGCAGCCAGTCGGATGACCAGGTGAACTTGGCGCCGTCCCAGGTGTGCACGCGGGCCCAGGCCGAGCCCATGTGGTCGGCGCAGCTGGTCGACACCGGCCGCATCACGCCCTTGAAACCCAGCGCGTCGAGCTTGGGCTGCGTGAGGTCGAGGTTCTCGTAGCCCCAGCGCGCCTGCTCGCCAGTCATCACCTTGCCCTTGCCGTAGCGTTCCTGCGCCGCGCGCACGCCTTCCACGGCCAGCATGGCACCGACCACGCCGCGCATGTACAGCGTCTGCCCGACCTCGTCCTTCGGCCCCGTGCCCTGACCCTTGCCATGCACCTTGTCGAGGATGTCCTTGACCACCGTCGACTGCGGTTCGGCGCCGTGCTGCATCATCACCGCGCTGTAGCCCTTGGCCGCGGCGCCGATGTCGCGCAAGTCGGGCTCGGCACCGCTCCACCAGGTGCCGAACATCTTCTCGCGCGGGTAGCCCGTGGCCACGGCCTCCTTGATGGCGGTGGCCGTCATCACGCCCCAGGTCTGCATGACCACGAAGTCGGGCCGCTGCTGGCGAATCTGCAGCCAGATCGCTTTCTGCTCCACGCCCGGCGCTGGCACCGGCAGCAGTTGCAGATCGAAGCCGTGCATCTGGCTGCGCTCCTGCAGGATGGGCAGCAGTTCCTTGCCGAAGGGGCTGTCGTGGAAGACGACGGCGATCTTCTTGCCCTTCAGCTTGTCCCAGCCGCCCTGCGTCTTCGCGATGTGCTGCAGCACGGTGTCGCCGGCCACCCAGTAGTGGCCGATGAGCGGGAAGTTCCACTTGAACACGCCGCCGTCGGCGCTGTCGCTGCGGCCGTAGCCCGAGGTGATCATCGGGATCTTGTCGGCCGGGATCTTCTCGGTCAGCGCGAACGTGATGCCGGTGGACAGCGGCTGGAATACCGTGGCGCCGCCGTGTTTGCCCTTCAGGCGTTCGTAGCACTCGACACCGCGGTCGGTGGCGTAGGCGGTTTCACACTCCTCCACCAGCGTCTGCACGCCGTTGATGCCGCCGCGGGTGTTCACGAGCTTCATGTAGTCGGCGTAGCCGTTCGCGAACGGCGTGGCGTTGGGCGCCACTGGGCCGGTGCGGCCGGTCAGGCTCGGAAAGAACTGCACCTTGGCCTGGGCCAGGGCGGCGCTGCTGAACAGCGCGCTGGCGCCGGCTGCGGCGAGCAGGGCTGCCAGGGCGATGGTCTTGAATTTCATTGTCTGCCTCCAGAGGTGGAACACTTGAGAGCACTCGTCAGTGCTTGCTGGAACGATGGGCCCGTCGGCCACTCGAACGCTTTGAAAATTCAGTGCGGGAAGGGCCACAGCCGCAGCTTTTCCTTCGCCGTCGACCACAGCCGCGCCAGGCCGTGCGGTTCGACGATGAGGAAGAAGACGATCAGCGCGCCGAAGATCATCAGCTCGGCGTGCGCCACGCCGGCGGTGCTGATCTCCACGCCCACCAGCGAGCCGAAAGCGGGCAGCGCCTGGTTCAGGAAAATCGGCAGCACGACGATGAAGGCGGCGCCGAAGAAACTGCCCATCACCGAGCCCAGGCCGCCGATGATGATCATGAACAGCAGCTGGAAGCTGCGGTCGATACTGAAGGCCGCCGGCTCCCACGAGCCCAGGTGCACGAAGCCCCACAGCGCGCCGGCCACGCCGACGAAGAAGCTGCTGACGGCAAACGCCGTGAGCTTGGCGTAGACCGGGCGGATGCCGATCACGGCGGCGGCCACGTCCATGTCGCGGATGGCCATCCACTCGCGGCCGATGTGGCTGCGCACCAGGTTCTTCGCCATCCACGCGAACAGCACCAGGACGGCCAGGCAGAACAGGTACTTCTCCAGTGGCGACGCAATCGGCAGGCCGAAGAGGCTCAGCCCCGACACCGACACCGAGCCCGACGACGAGTTGTTGGTGAACCACGAGATGCGCAGGAAGGCCCAGTCGACGAAGAACTGCGCCGCCAGCGTGGCCACCGCCAGGTACAGCCCCTTGATGCGCAGGCTGGGGATGCCGAAGAGCACACCGACCACCGTGGCGCACAGCCCGCCCAGCAAGATGGCGGCCAGCAGTGGCATGCCATCGATGCGCACCATGAAGTTGTAGGCCGCGTAGGCGCCCACCGCCATGAAAGCGCCGGTGCCCAGCGACACCTGGCCGCAGTAGCCCACCAGGATGTTCAAGCCCAGCGCGGCCAGCGACAGGATGAGGAAGGGGATGAGGATGGCGCGGAAGGCGTACTCGTCGGCCAGCAGCGGCACGCCCACCACCGCGAAGGCCAGCAGCGCCCAGATGGCGATGCGGTCCTGGCGGATCGGGAAGACCTGCTGGTCGTCCCGGTAGCTCGTCTTGAATTGACCGTTTTCCCGATACAGCAATTCAGTGCTCCCGACGGGACGCTGCCCTATCAAGCTTCCCGCCGCGGAACCGGCCTTGCCGGGCCGCAGGCCGACCGCCCCCTCGGGGGGTAGAGAGCGATAGCGAGCTTGGTGGCTTCATACTCTGTCGATGATCTTCTCGCCGAACAAGCCTTGCGGCCGCACGAGAAGCACGAAGAGCACGAGCACGTAGCCGAACCAGATCTCGATGCCGCCGCCCAGCGAAGGCCCGACGTAGACCTCGGACAGCTTCTCGCCGACACCGATGATCAGCCCGCCGATGATGGCGCCGGGCACGCTGGTCAGGCCGCCGAGGATGACCACCGGCAGCGCCTTCAAGGCCACCAGGCTCAACGAGAACTGCACGCCCAGCTTGCTGCCCCAGATCATGCCGGCCACCAGCGCCACGAAGCCGGCCACGCTCCAGACGATGACCCAGATGCGCGACAGCGGGATGCCGATGCTCTGCGCGGCCTGGTGGTCGTCGGCCACCGCACGCAGCGCGCGGCCGGTGCTGGTGTACTGGAAGAAGAGCGTCAGGCCGAAGACCAGCGTGGCGGCGATGACGGTCGCGTAGAGGTCTTCCTTGTTGATCAGCACACCGCCTTCGAACGTGCTTTCGAAGAGGAACATCGGGTCCTTGGGCAGGCCGATGTCGATCTTGTAGATCTCGCTGCCAAAAAGCGTCTGGCCGAAGCCGTCGAGAAAGTAGGCGATGCCCAGGGTGGCCATCAGCAGCGTGATGCCTTCCTGGTTGACGAGCCGGCTCAGGCACAGGCGCTCGATGAGCCAGGCCACCGCCACCATCACCACCAGCGCGGCGGCGAAGGCCAGCACGTTGCCCAGCAACTTGTCGTCAAAGCCCAGCAGCGCAGGCAACCACTCGCTGAAACGCGCCATCGCCAGTGCCGCGAACAGCACCATCGCGCCCTGCGCAAAGTTGAACACGCCGCTGGCCTTGAAGATGAGCACGAAGCCCAGGGCGATCAGCGAATAAAGCATGCCGGCCATCAGCCCGCCGATCAGTGCTTCGATGAAAAATCCCATGTCTGTTCCTCAGTGTGAGGTGCCGAGGTAGGCGCTGATGACGTCGGGGTTGGCGCGCACCTCGTCGGGCGTGCCGTCACCGATCTTCTTTCCGTAGTCCAGCACGACCACGCGGTCGCTGATGTCCATCACCACGCTCATGTCGTGCTCGATCAGCACCACCGTCGTGCCGTATTCGTCGTTGACGTCGAGGATGAAGCGACTCATGTCCTGCTTCTCTTCCACGTTCATGCCGGCCATGGGTTCGTCGAGCAGCAGCACCTGGGGCTCCATTGCCAGCGCGCGGCCGAGGTCCACTCGCTTTTGAAGTCCATACGGCAGGCGGCCCACGGGCGTCTTGCGGTAGGCCTGGATCTCGAGGAAGTCGATGATCTTCTCGACGAACTCGCGGTGCTCGCTTTCCTCGCGCTCGGCCGCACCCCAGCGGATGGCCTGCTGGAAAATGTTCGTCTTCATGCGCAGGTTGCGCCCGCTCATGATGTTGTCGATGACGCTCATGCCCTTGAAGAGCGCCAGGTTCTGGAAGGTGCGTGCCACGCCCATCTCGGCCACCTGGCGGCTGTTCATGTGGCTGAACTGCTTGCCGCGGAAGGTGATGCTGCCTTCCTGCGGCGTGTAGACGCCGTTGATGCAGTTCAGCATGCTGCTCTTGCCGGCGCCGTTGGGGCCGATGATGGCGCGCACCTCGTGCTCGCGCACGTCGAAGCTGATGTCGGTGAGCGCCTTCACGCCGCCGAAGCGCAGGCTGATGTTCCTGACGTCGAGGACGACGCCGCCGATGTTGCGTTCACTCATGCCGCCGCCTTCACGCTGGGGAAGGTTCTGGCGTCGACGATGGGCAGCGTGGCGCTGACGCTGCCGCTGCGGCCGTCCTCGAACTTCACCGCGGTCTCGATGAACTGCTCGGTCTTGCCGCCGTAGAGCGCGTCCACCAGCACCTGGTACTTGTCGCTGATGTAGCCGCGCTTGACCTTGCGTGTGCGCGTCATCTCGCCGTCGTCGGCGTCGAGTTCCTTGTGCAGCACCAGGAAGCGGCTGATCTGGCTGCCGGCCAGCATGGCGTCGGCGGCGAGGTCGGCGTTGACCTTCTCGACGCACTCCTTCACCAGTGTCAGCACTTCCTTCTTCGCCGCCAGATCGGTGTAGCCGGCGTAGGGCAGGTTGCGTCGCTCGGCCCAGTTGCCCACGGCCTCGAAGTCGATGTTGACGAAGGCGCACACCTGCTCGCGCTTGTCGCCGAAGGCCACGGCCTCCTTGATGAAGGGGAAGAACTTCAGCTTGTTCTCGACGTACTTGGGCGCGAACATCGCGCCGTCGCTGGCGCCGCCCATCAAGCGGCCGACGTCCTTTGCGCGGTCGATGATCTTCAGGTGGCCGGTGGCGTCCAGGAAGCCGGCGTCGCCGGTGTGGTACCAGCCGTCGGCGGTCAGCACCTCGGCGGTGGCGGCCGGGTTCTTGTAGTACTCCTTCAGCAGGCCCGGGCTCTTGACCAGGATCTCGCCGTTGGCCGCGACCTGGATCTCGACGCCGTCGATGGGCACGCCCACCGTGTCGGCCTTCACCTCGTGGTCGGGCTGCAGGCACACGAAGACCGCGGTCTCGGTGCTGCCGTAGAGCTGCTTGAGGTTGATACCTATCGAGCGGTAGAAGGTGAAGAGGTCGGGCCCGATGGCCTCGCCCGCCGTGTAGGCCACGCGCACGCGCGAAAAACCCAGCGTATTGCGCAGCGGGCCGTAGATGAAGGCGTTGCCCAGCGCGTAGTCGATGCGGTCGATCAGGCTGACGCGCGGCCCTTTCTGCGCACGACCGCCGGCCAGCCGGGCGTCCATCAGCGCCGGGCCGACGCGCCGGGCCACGTCCATGAAGTGGTGGAAGAGCTTGCGCTTGATGCTGCCCGCGTCTTCCATGCGGATCATCACGCTCGTCAGCAGGCCTTCGAAGATGCGCGGCGGTGCGAAGTAGTAGGTGGGGCCTATCTCCTTCAGGTCGATCATCACCGTGGCCGCGCTCTCGGGGCAGTTCACCACGTAGCCGCAGGCCAGCCACTGCGCGTAGCTGAAGATGTTCTGGCCGATCCAGGCCAGCGGCATGTAGGCCAGCACTTCTTCCTGCGGGGTGAGCTTGTCGAAACGTTGGCCGGCCGAGGCGCGGTCCAGCAGCGTGGCGTGCGTGTGCACCACGCCCTTCGGGTTGCCGGTGGTGCCGCTGGTGAAGAACATCGCCGCCACGTCGCCGGACTGGCAACGCGCCACCTCGTCATCGAACAAGCGTGCGTTGGCGGCGTCGTGTGCCTGGCCGGTGGCCACCAGCGCGTCGATGGAATCGAGGCCGGGTTCGGCGTAGTTGCGCAGGCCGCGCGGGTCGTCGAACCAGATGCGCTTGAGCGTCGGGCACTGCGCACGCAGCTCGAGCATCTTGTCGACCTGCTCCTGGTCTTCGACGATGACGTAGCCGACCTCGGCGTTGTTGATCGGGAACGTGTACTCGGTCGCCGCGGCGTCCTGGTACAGCGGCACCGGCACGGCGCCCAGCGCTTGCGCGGCCAGCATCGTGGCGTAGAGCCGCGGCCGGTTTTCACCCACCACGACGACATGGTCGCCGCGGGCCACACCGGCGTGCGCCAGCCCGCAGGCCAGGCGCCGCACCAGCAGCGCCAGTTCGGCCCAGGTGGTGGTCTGCCAGATGCCGTAAACCTTCTCGCGCAAAGCCGGCGCTTGCGGGCGCTGCTGTGCGTGGTCGAGCATCAGACGGGGGAACGTCTTCGGCACGGGCTTGCCTCCTTGTGCTTTGCTGCGCATTCTGGGCAAGACTTTGACGCCAGGTTGTCATTGCGACGACAATTTACGGGTTCGTACTGACAGGCTTTTCCCCAACCCCGGCTGCACGCGCCCACCATGTCCAAGCCGGTCTTCCCTTCCGCCAAGGGCGCCAGCGCGGTGCCGCCTTCGCGTTCGCGCGCCGCGAACGCCGACGACCTGCCGCACATCCCCTGGCTGGCCGCGCTCGACACCGAAGAACGCCACCGGGTGCTCGCCGACCTGCGCGTGGTGCTGGTCGACCCGGGCGAACTCGTTTGCCGCGTCGGCCGGCCCGTCACGTACTGGTTCGGGCTCATCGACGGCCTGCTGAAGATGAGCAACGACAGCACGCTGGGCATCCCCATCACCTTCACCGGCCTGTCGCCCGGCGGCTGGTTCGGCGAAGGCACGGTGCTGAAGAACGAGGTCTACCGCTACAACATCCAGGCGCTGCGAAAGAGTGTGGTGGCGGGGCTGCCGACGGCCAGCTTCCAATGGCTGCTGGGCCGCAGCATCGGCTTCAACCGTTTTGTGATGAACCAGCTCAACGAGCGCCTGGGCCAGTTCATCGCGGCGCGCGAGATCGACCGCCTGACCCACCCCGACGCACGTGTCGCGCGCAGCCTGGCGGCGCTGTTCC
Organism: Burkholderiales bacterium; assembly: GCA_038205425.1. Taxonomy (GTDB): domain Bacteria; phylum Pseudomonadota; class Gammaproteobacteria; order Burkholderiales; family Burkholderiaceae_C; genus Rubrivivax. Next base: position 20,849 of record JBBRBW010000005.1, read on the forward strand.
ACCCCGTGCTCTACCCGGGTGTCGGCGAAGTGCTGCGCATCACGCAACAAGAGATGGGCTACCTGGTGGGACTGTCGCGCCAGCGTGTCAACGAGGCCCTGGCCGCGCTGCAGGCCGACGCCGTCATCCGCGTCGAGTATGGTGGTGTGCGTGTGCTCGACCTGGACCGCCTGCGCTCTTACCGGCTCACTTGAAGATCGCATGAGATCGGCGTGAGTGGGTGCTTGCATGCAGCGGTGGGCGCCGCGGCGGCATGCGCTGCCAGGGAACTTGCCGGCAGGCCAGCGGCTCGGATGAACTGACAGAAAAGAAGTGCGGGTCGGGTGCCGAAGCGGCCCCGGCATCCCGGGTCGCGACGCAGCGGACGACCACTCACTCGAACCGGAGGGCTACCCCATGACAGACTGGCTCGATCGCATCCTGCGGTGGCTGCCGCCCACGCTGGCGCGCTGGCTGGCGCGGCGCCTGCGCGGCGGCGTGCCGGCGCTGCCGGCCGCCGCGCCGCCGGTGCCTGCCGAGGCGGTCGCGATGCTGCCGCTTGCAGCCAGCGTCTCGGTGGTGATCCCGGCACTCAACGAGAGCAGGCGCATCGCCAGCGTCGTGGCCTTCGCGCTGGCCGACCCGGTGACGGCCGAAGTCGTGGTCATCGACGACAGTTCCATCGACGACACCGCAGCGCTTGCGCGCGCCGCCGGCGCCCGCGTGATCACCAGCAGCATGCTGGGCAAGGGCGCGTCGATGCACGACGGCGCTATGGCCGCGCAGCGCGACATCCTCGTCTACCTCGACGGTGACCTCGCCGGCCTGCGACCCGGCCTCGTCAGCGACATGGCGCGGCCGCTGCTGGCCAACGAAGCCGACTTCATCAAGGCGCGTTTCGGCCGCGGCGGCGGGCGTGTCACCGAACTCACCGCCAAGCCGATGCTGAAGGTCTTCTTCCCGGAACTGGCGCACCTGGGCCAGCCGCTGGGCGGCATCATCGCGGCCCGGCGCAGCCTGCTGCAGCAGCTGAGCTTCGAGGACGGCTACGGCGTCGACGTCGGCCTGCTGCTCGACGCCTCGCGCGCCGGCGCACGTGTCGCCGAAGTCAACATCGGCTCGCTCGAGAACGACAGCCAGCCGCTGCTCGACTTGACGGTAATGGCCAACGAGGTGGCGCGTGTCATTTACTTGCGGGCGCGCGCCGCCGGCCGGCTGCACGTCGATCAGATTGTCGCGATGTACGAAAACCAGCGCCAGGCCGCGGCCTCGCTCGACTACATCCTGACGCGCCGCCGCGGACGCCAGCGCCTGCTGCTGGTCGACATGGACGGTACGCTGACGACCACGCGCTACGCGATGGAACTGGCGCGCGCCACCGGGCAGGAGCAGGCGCTTTCGCAACTGCTCGACAGCCCCGTCGACGACACCGCGGCGCGCAGCGAGCGCATCGCGGCGCTGTTCCGCTTCGTACACAAGCAGCAGTTCGAGCGCGTGGCGCGTGCCGCGCCAATCCGCCCCGGCGTCATCGAGTTCATCAACCGCATGCGCCGCAACGGCTTCATGGTGGGGGTGCTCAGCGACAGCTACTTCGTCGCTGCCGACATCCTGCGCCGGCGCGTCTTCGCCGACTTCGCGCTGGCCCACACGATGCAGTTCGACGGCGACGTGTGCAACGGCCAGGTGCGCCTGAACCCGGCCTTCCTGCGCCCCGAAGGCGGCGCCGGCGAGCCGGTGTGCAAGAGCCACGTGCTGCGCCGCTTCAGGGCCGAGTCCAGCGGCGCGCCGCTGCTCGAATGCTGGGCCGTGGGCGACAACCTCAACGACCTCGGCCTGCTGCGCCTGGCCGACCAGGCCTTCGCCATCGAGCCCAAGGCCGCGGCGCTGGGGCGTGAACCTGGCCTGCGTGTCATCGACAGCTTCGACGAACTGCTGCCGCTTGTGCCGGCCCCGCTGCCCGCGCAGGCCCAGGCCGCGTGACGGCGCCCGACTGGGCCGTCATCGGGCTCTACCTGGCCGGCACGCTGGGCCTGAGCGCCTGGCTGGCGCGCCGCCAACACGACGCCGAGGACTACTACGTCGGCGGGCGCGACCTGCCTTGGTGGGCGCTGGCCTTGTCCATCCTGGCCACGCAGAGTTCGGCCAATTCCTTCCTCGGCATCCCGGCCTACGTGGCGCTGGTGCCGGGCGGCGGCCTGACGTGGCTGCAGTACGAACTGGTACTGCCGCTGGCGATGATCGTCGTCATGCTCGTCTTCGTGCCGGTGCTGCGCGGGCTGGCGCTGGTAAGCGTCTACGAATACCTGGAACGCCGCTTCGACCGCCCGACGCGGCTGCTGCTGAGCGCGGTGTTCCTGCTTTCGCGCGGGCTGGCCGCAGGTGTGGCGCTTTACGCCGCGGCGGTGGTGGTGCAGGTGTGCACCGGATTGCCCCTGCCCTGGTGTCTGGTCGGCATGGGCGTGTTGACGCTGATCTACGACACCCTGGGCGGCATGCGTGCGGTGGTCTGGACCGACGTGCTGCAGATGGCGGTGCTGCTGCTGGGCATCGTCGTGTGCGGCGCGCTGGCCTGGCAGGCCGCCGGTGGCGGCGCGGCGGTGCTCGCCGCGCTGGCGCCCGAGCGCGTGGCGGCCATCGAGCTGGCGCACGGGCTGGGCGACGGCGCCAAGGCGCCGTTGTGGGGCTTCGTGGTCGGCGGCTTTGTGCTCTACGTCGCCTACTACGGCGTCGACCAGGGGCAGGCGCAGCGATCGCTCGCCGCGCGGGACGTGAAGAGCGCGCAACGTGCGTTGATGCTCAATGGTCTGGCGCGTTTTCCGCTCACGCTGCTGTACTGCGGGCTGGGGCTGGCCATCGGCGCCGTTTACGCGGGCAGCGAGGCGCTGCGCGCGGCCGTGCCCGCGGGGCGGCTGGACTACCTGGTACCGCGTTTCATCGAGCTCTTCCTGCCTGCCGGGGTGCGCGGGCTGCTGGTGGCGGCCATCCTGGCCGCGGCGATGAGCAGCCTGGACTCGCTGCTCAACAGCCTGTCGGCGGCGACGATGCGCGACTTCGTCGAGCCGCGCCTGCCTGCCACTTCCACCTCGCGCCGGCGCCTGTTCGCAGCGCGTGTCGTCACCGTCGGCTGGGGCGTGGCCATCGTGGTCTTCGGGCTGCTCGTGGGTGACATGGCCAGCAGCGTCGTCGAGGGCATCAACCGCATCGGCGCGCTGTTCTACGGCCCGCTGCTGGCGGCCTTCGCCTGCGGCATCCTCGACCGCCGCGCGCGCGGCCCGGCGGTGCTGGCCGGGGTCGTCACCGGGCTCGTGCTCAACCTCGTGCTGGCCTACGGCCTGGGGCCGAAGCTGTTCTGGATGTGGTGGAACCTGAGCGGCCTGCTCGTCGCCGTGTTCATCACCTGGTCGGTCAGCCGCCTGCTGCCGCCGCCGCGGCCGTCGCAGCTGGAGGGCACGACCTTGAGTGCGGCCGCGCTGCGCCGCACCTGGGCCGCAGACCGCGGCCTGTACCGCGGGTTGCTGGCCGCCAGCGCGCTGATGGCTGGCGTGGCGCTGGCGCTGGGCGTACGCTGACGTGCATCGGCACCACACGCACCCACTGCCCAGGAAGTCGAGGAAGCCCCCATGTCGCTGCGCCAGTTCATCCTTGCCCGCGCCTTGCTGCGCACGCTCAGCGCGCTCAAGCAAACCATCGTCTACAGCTGGGACGAGGCAGCGCGCATCCTGGGCCTGCAGGAAGACCTGTACACGAACCCGCTGCACAAGGAACTCGAGCGCCCGGTCAGCGTCATCCTCATCGGTGCCGGCCACCGCGGCAGCATCTATGCCGACTACGCCACCAAGAGCCCGCGCGAGATGCGCGTGGTCGGCGTGGCCGACCCCAATCCGAAGCGCCGCGCGCGCATCGCGGACGTTCACGGCATCCCGCCCGAGCGCTGCTTCAGCGACTGGAAGGGCGTGTTCGAACCCGGTCCCGGGCACGAAGGCAACTGGGCTGATGCGGTGATCATCGCCACCCCCGACCGCCTGCACACCGCGCCCTGCCTGCGTGCGCTGGAACTGGGCTACGACGTGCTGCTGGAAAAACCCGCCGCACCCACCGAGGCCGAGTGCCGGCAGATCCTGGCCGCGGCGCAGGCCAGCGGCCGCATCGTCGGTGTCTGCCACGTGCTGCGCTACACCCCGTATTTCCGCGAGCTGAAAGCGCTCATCGACGCCGGCATGGTGGGCGAGATCATCAGCGTGCAGCACCTCGAGCCCATCGAGCACGTGCACATGAGCCACAGCTATGTGCGCGGCAACTGGCGCAAGAGCGCCGCCGCCACGCCCATCATCCTGGCCAAGAGCTGCCACGACACCGACATCCTGCGCTGGCTCGTCGGTTCAGCGGCGCAGGAGGTGCATTGCTACGGCAACCTGAAGTGGTTCAAGGAAGGCAACGCGCCCGAGGGCAGCACCGCGCGCTGCACCGACGGCTGCAAGGTCGAGCCCGAGTGCCCGTACTCGGCGCTGCAGATCTACTACCGCGACCGCAAGCGCCTGTACGTCTTCGACCTGCCCGAGGACGAATCGAAGTGGGGTCCGCTCATCATGCAGGGCCTGAACACCACCGACTACGGCCGCTGCGTCTACCGCATGGACAACGACCAGCCCGATCACCTGACGGCCAACATCCTGTTCGCCAACGGCGTGACAGCCGGCTTCTCGATGGAGGCCTTCGTCAGCTACGAGGGCCGGCGCACACGCATCATGGGTTCGATGGGCGACATCGTCGGCGACATGGAGAGCTTCACGCTCACCAGCTTCAAGGGCGGCAAGCGCCGCTCGTGGAGCCTGAAGACGGACGCCCATGGTGGCGGCGACCACCGCATGGTGAAGGACTGGGTGCAGGCCGTGGGGCAGCGCAACCCGGCGCTGCTGAGCTCACCGATCGAGGTCTCGATGGAGAGCCACCTCATCGCCTACGCGGCCGAGAAGAGCCGCGTCGAGCGCACGATCGAGCAGGTGCACCTGTAGCGCCGACGGCCACGGCGCGCGACGCCGTGGCCGGCATCGATTCAGCGGCGGCGGCGTGCCGCGCAACCCACCAGGCCCAGCCCGGCCAGCCACAGCGCCGTGGTCGCCGGTTCCGGTACCGCCGTCACCGACAGGTTGCTGACCGACAGCGTCGACACGCCGAGGTAGTCGCCGGTGTCGATGACCCCCAGCGCGAGCGTCGCGGTGCCGGCGCCGGCGAAGCTGTACTCGAAGCCTTGCGCAACGCCGCCTGGCGTGCCGGCCGTGGCCAGCGTGAGGACCTGGCCGTTGATGACGGCAAACGCGCGGTCCTGGAACACTGTCTCCAGTGTGCCGAAGGCCCAGGTGAAATGCAGCGTGTCGCCCGCGGCGACCGCGAAGCTCTGCGTCACCAGCGAACCTTCGCGGCCGTATTCCGGCTCGGGCAGGTCGAGTGCGTAGGTCGGCACGCCGGCTGCGGCTTCGACGAGCGCGATGTCGGCGGCCGAGTTGCCCGACAGGTTGAAGGGCTGGTCGGGGTCGCCGGCCTCGGCGTAGGCGGTGGTCAGCACGATGGCGCCGGCCTGCGCGACGACGTCACCCAGCACGGTCCAGCCGGCGAGGCTGCCCGTGCTGGCCTGGGCCGAGGCACTGCCGGCCAGCAGCGCCAGCGTGGCGGCGGCAATCAATTGTCGGGTGGGTGATTTCATGGTCGGTTGCTCGAAAAGGGGTGGTGTTGCGCGGCGCTTCAGCGCGCGACGGCGCGACGCGCGGTCGTCGGCCTGGCGGCGAGCTTCAGGTCGCGCGAGGGCACGATGGTCGAGATGCTCACGCCCAGCAGCGTGGCCAGCGAACGCGGAGCCGCCGGCCCTGGGCCGTCGACGTCGATCTCGACGCTGGTGGCATTGCGCGCCAGCGCCACGAAACGGATCCAGCCGTCGGCCACCGGGTCGCTGCCGGTGTAGCCCAGGCTGGCCAGCAGCGCGGCGACGTCGATCAGGTCCTTGCCCGGCACGAAGTCGGTGATGGTGTCGCCCGCGTCGCGGATCGAGGTGTACCGGAAGATGTTCTGGCCGCTGCCGCCAGTGAGCTGGTCGGCGCCGCCGCCGCCGATGAGGATGTCGTCGCCGGCGCTGCCGGTGATGACGTCGCGCAGGGCGGTGCCGGTGAAGATCTTGTACAGGTTCAGGCCCACCAGCACCGGGTCGTGGTCAGACGAGCGGTAGGGGTCGTTGACGTTGCTCGGGTCGGGTGCGCAAGTGGCGCAAGCCGGCTGTTTGAATTCGAGGTTGTAGTCGTAGGCCACCTGCTCGTCGGCGTTGATGTGCCAGTGCGCGGTGCCGGCGATCTTCGACGACATCGTGCCGGTGCTGATGGCGTGGTCCAGGCGGCCCGCGGTGCCGTCGAAAACGTAGGAATAGGCGAAGGGCGTGTAGCGCAGCGCCTGGTCGACGTAGCCGTTGCCGGTGAGCTCGAAGATCGGGTCTTCCTGGCCGTAGGCGTTCATGTCGCCCACCAGCAGCACGTCGTTGCTGCCGCTCGCCGCCTGCACCTGCGCCACGAAGGTGCGCAGGCGCTGCGCCTGCTGCAAGCGCAGCGCGTTCCAGCAGCTCTGGCCGTCGCCGCTGTCGACGTTGCCTGCCGCGTCGGCATCACCGGCGCCCGGGCAGCTGCCCTTGCTCTTGAGGTGGTTGACGACGAGCGTGAAGCGCTCGCCGTTGGCGCCGGCGAAGGTCTGCGCCAGCGTCGGCCGGTTGTTCACCGGGTCGGTGTCGCTGGCCGAGCCGCCCACCAGGGCCAGCTTGGCGGGCTTGTAGACCATCGCAACACGGATGGCGTCGGTGCCGGTGCCGGCCGCCGGCGGCGGCACGGTGGCATAGGTGCCGGCGCCGACGCTGGCGTTCAGTGCGTCGACGAGGTTCTGCGCCGCGACGTTGCCGTTGTTCTGGATCTCCATCAGCCCCACCGCGTCGGCGTTCAGGCCGGCCAGGGCACGCACGATCTTGGCGCGCTGGCGGTTGAACTCGGTGATGTTGTTCGCGCCGCGGCAGTTGCCGGCGGTGGTCGAGCCACCCAGCGTGCAGCCCTGGCCGGTCTGGCCGGTGGCGGTTTCGCCGTTGGTGAAGGTAGTGAAGAAGTTCAGCACGTTCATCGAGCCGAGCCTGACGTTGCCGCCCACGGCCGCAGGGCTGGCCGGGCGCGGGTTGCTGCTGGCGAATACGGGCGCCGCCGTGGGTTGCAGGCGGAACAGGCCGGGGCCCGACGTGGTGGACGTGGCCAGGCCGAAGTCGAGCACGCCGACCAGGTTGCTCACGGTGTCGCCGGCGCGCGGCACGCCGTCGGCGAAGAAGTAGGGCGTGGGGTTGACGTTCTGCAGCGAACTGCCGTCGTCCAGCAGCAGGCGGCTGCGGGCCTGCAGGTCGGCCAGGGCCAGTGCCGAAGCCGAGTTCGGGCGGTGGCGGTTGGTCGGGTTCTCGTGGCGGCCGACGCCCAGGGTGAGCTGGCCGAAACGCGCCTGGAAGAAGTTCTGCTGCACCGTGAGCGTGCCGTTGATCGCCACGAGCATGCCCTCGAAGCGCTCGAGGCTGTCACCGGCGCCCAGCGGCAGCGTCACCGGCGTAGGCGCGATGCTGTAGCCGCTGCCCAGCAGGTCGACCGCGGTGACGCTGCCGATCTCGGTCAGCGGCGTGGCGGCGGTGCCGGCGCCGGGGGCGAATTCGACCACCGAGCCCGTCACCTGCACCAGGTTGCCAACCTGTGCGGCGGCCGGTGGCGCCGTCGAGGTGAAGACGAAGATGCCGTCGGACGTGGCCGGGATGCCGTCGCCGGCGAGGTCCTGCATGAAAAAGCCGTTGTTCAGCAGCTTGGTGACCACACCGCTGGTGACGACCGCCTGGCCGACCAGCGGGCTGGTCGCGCCGCTGCCCTGGATGCCCGGGATGGTCGCGGCCACCGGTGGCGTGCCGCCGCCGCCACCGCCACCACCGCCGCCACCACAAGGTGCGGCCGCGGTGCTGCTGCTGCGCGGTGCGGGTGTTCCCACGGTGAAGTCGGCGCTGTTGTTGTTGGTGTCGGTGCAGCCGCTGCCGTTGCGCAGTGCCGCGGTGGTGGCCGACAGCACGCCCGTGGGCGTGCCCTCGGTGCCGTTGGCGGTGCCGTAGCTGACGATGTCGACGAGTGCGCCGCCGGCAGGCGCAGCGCCACTGAGCGCCGCGCTGCTGTTGGCCAGCGCCACCTTGCCACTGGCCGCAGCCATCGCGATGGCGCCCGTGACGTCACCCACCACCGGCACCGAGCCGCCCGTGCCCGCGGCCTGCCGGATCAGGACGTAGCCGCCCGGGGCCAGCGTGGTGCCGGCGGGGATCAACGTCACCTGCCAGATGGTGCCGGCGGCCGACGCGTACTGCACCGACCAGCCGCCCACGCTTTCGCTGCTGCTGCCGTTGTTGAAGATCTCGATGAAGTCGTGCTGCAAGGTGGCGCCGCTGTTGCCGCCGCCGCCGTAGACCTGGCTGATGACGACGCCGGCCTGCGCCGGTGCGGCCAGGCCCAGCGCCGCGATGGCCAGGGTGAAGGCCGCGAGACGCGCGGCGAAGGGGCGCGCGGAAGCGGCGGGCCTGTGGGGGCAAGGGGTCATCGTGGTCTCCAGGACGGGCGCGGGCAGGGGCGGGGGCGGGGGCTCAACGTGCGGCGTTGCGGCCCGGGTCAGGCGCGGCGGCGGACGATGAAGCCCAAAGCGGCCAGGCCGGCGAGCATCAGCGCCCAGGCCTGCGGCTCGGGCACCACGCCCACGCTGACGTTCACGTTGTCGATGGCCAGGCCGTGGTCGTTGCCGACGTCGTTGAGGTCGGACCAGCGCAGCCATAGTGTGTCGCCGGCCGCCCAGGGCGCGGTGACGGTGCCACCCAGGCCGCTCACGAGGCCCGCGGTGTTGCCGTCCACTGCGGCGGCCGTGGCGCCCACCACGGGCGAGGTGAAGATCGCGAGGCCCGTCCAGCCCGCGACGGTGCCGAAGCTGCTGCCGAAGCCGTACTCGAGCACCAAAGACTGTGGGCTCGTGTTGCCGCCGTTGCGCCACTGCTCGCCGCGGTAACCGACGGTGAAGCTGTCGAGCGTGCCGCCGCTGGTGTTCGTCAGCGACAACGCGATCCAGCCGGCCACGGCGCCCGAGGCCGGGCTGCCGAAGTAGGCGCCGCCCGAAGCCGCGCTGCCCAGTGCACGCTCGGTGCTGCCGGCGGCACCGAAGCTGTAGAACGAACCGGTGTTGCTGCTGCCGCTGCCGCCCACGATCGTCGGCACCGCCGCACCGGCGCCGTTGATCAGGCTCCAGCCGGTCAGCGTGCTGTCGTTGACCCAGGGGCTGGCCGTCGTCGAGGTGCTCAGGCTGTCGAAGGTCTCGCTGTAGGTGAAGGACGGCGAGGTGACGCTGATGTCGGCATGCGCCGGTAGCAGCACCAGCAGGGCGGCGGTGGCAAGCAGGGTCTTGGTCATGGTGATTCCTGAGCGGTGAAGCGAGCGGTAGCGTGAACGGTGAGGGGGCCTTGAAAAGCGGCCGGCGCCATCGCGGGCGCCGGGGTTTTTCGGGACCGTAAAGCGTAAGCATGAATCGTGCGTGACGGCGGCACCGCTTGCGGGGCGAACCCCCATGAATCGGGGGCCGGGTATCGACCTACACTGAGGCCCGCAGATCGAAGACGACCAGAATCCACCGCGAAAGGCAGGGGCAGCCATGGAAGACGACCCGCGCGAACGCGCCGAGCAACGCACGCTGCTGGTGCCGCGCCGCGACCAGGGCAGCGAACTGCGCCCGGGCCACAAGATGCAGGAGTTCGTCATCGACAAGCTGCTCGGCGTGGGCGGCTACAGCTGCGTCTACCGCGCACGCGACACCCGGCTGGACCGCACCGTGGCGATCAAGGAATACCTGCCCGCCACGCTGGCCGCACGCCACCCCGACGGCAGCGTCGGCCCGCGCCTGCCCCGCTTCCAGGCCTTCTACGACAAGGGACTGGAAGGGTTCCTCAACGAGGCGCGGCTGCTCGGTTCCTTCGACCACACGTCGCTGGTCAAGGTCTACCGCTTCTGGGCCGAGAACGGCACCGCCTACATGGTGATGCCGCACTACGAAGGCATCACGCTGAAGAAGTGGCTGCACGACCTGGGTGCGCCGCCCTCGGAACGCTGGCTGCGCGACCTGGCCGACCCGCTGATGGCCGCGCTGGGTGCCATGCACGAACAGCGCTGCTACCACCGCGACGTCGCGCCCGACAACATCCTGATGCTCTACGACCGTGCGGCAACCGGCAGCTACCTCGAGCAGCGTCCGCGTCCGGTGCTGCTGGACTTCGGCGCCGCGCGGCGTGTCATCGGCGACGCGACGCAGCAACTCACCGCGATATTGAAGAGTGGCTACTCGCCGGTGGAGCAGTACGAGGGCGAGGAGTCCCTGCGCCAGGGCCCGTGGACCGACGTCTACGCGCTGTGCGCCGTGCTCTACACCGCCGTGACGGGCAAGCCGCCGGGCTCGTCGGTGGCGCGCGTGGTGCGCGACGACATGGTGCCGGCGGCGAAGGCGGCCGCGGGGCGCTATTCGGCGTCCTTCCTCGCCGCCATCGACGCCGGCCTGCGTGTGCGGCCCGAGCAGCGGCCGCAGAGCATGGCGGCGCTGCGCGCACTGATGGACGCGCCGGTGGCGCCCGCCGCGCCGCCCGCGGCCGCCCCGGCTGCGGCGCCTGCGGCCGCACCGGCAGCCTCGCGCACCGCGTTGTGGGTGGGCGCAGCCGGGTTCGCGTTGGCCACCGTGGCGCTGGCGGCCTGGCTGCTGTTGCGCTGACCGGCGCGCCTGTGGCGCGGCCGCGCCGCATCGCGGGATGCTTGACCAAGATCATCCGCCACCGCGCACGGGCTGGTTAAGCTGACACGCGTCGATGTGGCCCCAAGGGCGCCGACAGCGGGGATGCTTGTGCGTCCAGAAAAACTACAGCTGCCCAGCATTTCCCTACCGCCCGGCCCAACCGGCACGGATCGTGCTCTTCAAGCCGCTGACGGTCTCGCGCGTTCATGAACCCCTACCTCGTCTTCCTCATCTTCCTGCTCGTCGCGACAGGGGTCATCGGCCTCGTGGTGGGGCTCAACGCGCTGCTCGGGCCGCGGCCGGTGGCCTCGGCGGCGAAGATGGAACCTTTCGAGTGCGGCGTGCCGCCGATGCAGCAGCGCAACGTGCGGCCGATGTCGATCAAGTACTACCCGATCGCCATCTTCTTCCTGCTCTTCGACCTCGAGACGGTGCTGCTCTTCATCTGGGCCGCCACCGCCGGGCAGCGCGAGATCGCAACGCTGTCGCTCGTGTCCTTCCTCGTTTTCATGGGCCTGCTCACGCTGGCCTTCGTCTGGCTCTGGCGCGACGGAGGACTTGAAATGGGACCCCCACGCTCACTGCGTTCGCTGCCCCCCGAGGGGTCGGTTGGTCGCTTCGGAACCGCCGGGCGGGACTGACATGGAAATGATGGAGTACTTCACCACCCGCAAGGACGACCTTGTCGGCTGGGTGCGCAAGTTCAGCCTCTTTCCCTACCCCTTCGTGACGGCCTGCTGCGGCATGGAGTTCATGTCTGTCAGCTCGACGCTCTACGACACCGACCGCTTCGGCGCCGCGCTGCCGCGCTTCACGCCGCGCCAGGCCGACCTGCTGATGGTGGTGGGCACGGTCAGCCACAAGCAGGCGCAGGTGATCAAGAAGATCTACGACCAGATGTGCGAACCGAAGTGGGTGATGGCCTTCGGTGCCTGCGCCACCAGCGGCGGCTTCTACCGCAACTACGCGGTGCTGCAGGGCGTGGACAAGGTGATCCCGGTCGATATCTACGTGCCCGGATGCCCGCCGCGCCCCGAGAGCGTGATCGACGCCATCATGATGCTGCAGGACAGGATCGCGGGTGACCGTCACCCCATCTTTCCCGGCGAGCAGCCGAACCCGCCCAAGGTCTGAAGGCCGCGGCTGCCACGATGTTCTACGAACGCATCACCAGCGAACTGAGTGGCCTCGTCACGCGCACCTGGAGCAGCTTCGGCATGCTGGTGCTCGAGATCGAACGCGAGCAGCTGCTGCCCGTCGTGCAGCGCCTGAAGACCGAGTTCGGCTTCGACCTCTTCCTCGATGTCACCGCCATCGACCATCTCACGCGAGAACCGCGCTTCGACGTCGTCTACCACTTCCTGTGCACGGCGCAGCACCGGCGCATCCGCCTGAAGCTGCCGGTGAGCGAGGTCGACCCGGCGGTGGCCACGCTGACGCACCTCTATGGTTCGGCGCGTTTCATGGAACGCGAAGCGCACGAGATGTACGGCATCCGGTTCACCGGCAACGACGACCTGCGCCCGATCCTGCTCTACGAGGGTTTTGTCGGCCACCCGCTGCGCAAGGACTACCCGATGGAGCTGGAACAGCCCATCGTGCCCTACCGGAAGTAGCCCAGCGATGGACTTCAAGCCCCCCGTCAGCAGCCCGCTCGAGACCACGGCCGACCCCAACCACGTGGTCGTCAACATCGGGCCTTCGCACCCGGCCACGCACGGCACGATCCAGATCATTGCCGAGATCGACGGCGAGACGGTCAAGCGCGCCGACGTCCATTGCGGCTACCTGCACCGCGGCTTCGAGAAGGAAGCTGAAGCCCACCCGTACCACAACATCATTCCGTACACCGACCGGCTGAACTACTGCTCGGCGCTGAACAACAACTTCGCCTATGCCGCGGCGGTCGAGTCGCTGCTGGGCATCGAACTCACACCGCGCTGCATCGTGCTGCGCACGCTGCTGGCCGAATACAACCGCATCGCCGACCACGTCACCTGCATCGCCGCGTCCGTCATGGAGATGGGCGGCATGACGGCCTTCCTCTACCTGATGACGGTGCGCGACTACATCTTCGAGCACCTGAACCACCTCACCGGCGCACGCCTGACGTATTCCTTCGTGCGCATCGGCGGCCTGGGGCGCGATTTGCCCGACGGCTGGCTCGTGCGGCTGGAAGAGATCCTGCAGTTCACCGAGACCTACGTCGAGCGCAGCCACGGCATGCTCGACCGCAACGGCATCTTTCTCGGCCGCACGCGCGACGTGGCGGCGATGAGCACCGCGCACGCGCTGCACTGGGGCTACACCGGGCCCATCCTGCGCTCCACGGGCCTGGCCATGGACCTGCGCAAGGACCAGCCCTACCTGGCCTACGCCGAGCTCGACTTCGACGTGCCGGTGGGCATCAAGGGCGACAACTACGACCGCTACTCCGTGCGCATGTGCGAAATCGACGAGTCGATCTCGATGGTGCGCCAGTGCGTGCAGATGCTGCCCGGCGGGCCCGTCACCGTGAAGGACCCGCGTGTCGTGCTGCCCGAGAAGCAGCTCGTCTACAAGCAGATCGAAGCACTCATCCACCACTTCAAGCTCGTCACCGAAGGCGTGCAGGTGCCGGCCGGCGAGGTCTACGTGGCGCACGAGGCGCCCAACGGTGAACTCGGCTTCTACTGCGTCAGCGACGGCAGTGGCCGCCCGGCCAAGCTGCACGTGCGCGCGCCCAGCTTCGTGCACATGGGCGGCATGCACACGCTGCTCGAAGGCCATGGTATTTCGGACATCGTGCCCACCTTCGGCTCGATGAACATGGTGGGCGGGGAGTGCGACCGGTGAGCGCCGTGCTGACACCCGTGCTGCGCGAGCGTTTCGACGCCATCCGCGCGCTCTATCCCGAAGAGATGAGCAACTCGCTCGTGCTGCCGCTGCTGCACTGCACGCAAGAGGCGCAGGGTATTGTCACCGAGGACGACACGGTGATGATCGCGGCCTACATCGGCGTGCCCGCCATGCAGGTGCTGGAAGCGATGCGCTGGTACACGATGTTCCACGGCGCGCCGCAGGGCCGGCATGTCGTGAAGGTCTGCCGCAACATCGCCTGCGCGCTGCTTGGCTCGGAAAGCCTGATCGCGCATCTGCAGCAGCGCCTGGGCATCAACGTCGGCCAGACCACGCCCGACGGACGCTTCACGCTGCAGACCGTGGAATGTCTGGCCTCGTGTGGCACGGCGCCGGCGATGCAGGTGGGCGACACCTACTTCGAGCAGCTCGATGCGGCCCGCGTCGACGAGATCCTGAAGGACCTGCCGTGAAGAGCGACCGGGTCTTCCAGAGCTTTCCGGTCACGGCCGACACCCACACGCTGGATGCCTACCGCGCACGCGGCGGCTACGGCGGGCTGACGAAGGCGCTGACGGCGATGCAGCCGCTGGAGGTCGAGCAGCAGGTTGCGGCCTCGGGCCTGCAGGGCCGTGGCGGCGCCGGTTTCGGCGTCGGCCAGAAGTGGAGCTTCGTCAACAAGAAGAGCCCGGTGGTCTACCTGTGCTGCAACGCCGACGAAGGTGAACCCGGCACCTTCAAGGACCGCTGGATCCTCGAACATTCGCCGCACCAGTTGCTGGAAGGCATGCTGCTGGCGTCGTACGCGCTGCGTGTGCGCCATGCCTTCGTCTACATCCGCGGCGAGTTCGACCTGCCGCTGCGCCGCCTGCAGGGCGCGTTGCAGGAAGCGCGCGCGGCGGGCCTCGTCGGCGAACGCATCCTGGGCACCGACTTCAGCTGCGACATCGTCATCCACCGTGGCGCCGGCGCCTATGTCTGCGGCGAAGAATCGAGCCTGCTGAATTCGCTGGAAGGCAAGAAGGGCTACCCGCGCAACAAGCCGCCCTTCCCGGCCATCAAGGGTCTGTACCAGCGGCCGACGGTGGTGAACAACGTCGAAACACTCTCGGCGGTGCCCTGGATCATCGTCAACGGCGGCCCGGCCTACGCCGCCATGGGCGTGAAGAAGAACCCGGGCACGCGGCTGTTCGGCCTGTCGGGCCACGTTGACCGGCCCGGCATCTACGAACGGCCCACCGGCTACCCGCTGAAGAAGCTGCTGTTCGAAGACGCCGGCGGCGTGCTCGGCGGCAAGGCGTTGAAGGCGGTGATCCCGGGCGGCAGTTCCACGCCCATCCTCACTGCTGCCGAGGCCGAACACCTGACGCTCGACGCCGAGGCGCTGTCCAAGGCCGGCAGCATGCTGGGTTCGGGCGCCATCATCGTCATCGCCGAAGGCACCTGCATGGTGCGGCTGCTGCAGGTGCTGACACGCTTCTACAGCCACGAATCCTGCGGCCAGTGCACGCCCTGCCGCGAAGGCACCGACTGGATGAACCGCATCCTGCAGCGCATCCTGGCCGGGCAGGGCACGGCGGCCGACCTGGTCTCGCTGCAGGAAATTCCGCAGGCCATCATGGGCAAGACCATCTGCGCGCTGGGCGACGCGGCCTCGATGCCGGTGCTGAGCTTCATCGAGAAGTTCGGGCCCGAGTTCCAGCATTACATCGAGCACGGCCGCTCGGTGCACGACGGCCGCCTGACCGTCTGAGGGCGCCCAGATGAAACTCACCATCGACCAGCGCGAGATCGAGGCCCTCGACGGCGAAAACGTGCTGCAGGCCGCGAAGCGCCACGGCATCGAGATCCCGCACTTCTGCTACCACGACAAGCTCTCGGTGGCCGGCAACTGCCGCATGTGCCTGGTGAAGGTCAACGGCCTGCCCAAACTGATGCCGGCCTGCAACCTGCCGGTGGCGCCGAAGATGAACATCGAGACGCAGTGCGACGAGGTGCACAAGGCGCGCAAGCAGGTGATGCAGTTCATCCTGCTCAACCACCCGGTCGATTGCGGCATCTGCGACAAGGCCGGTGAGTGCACGCTGCAGGACAACCAGGTGCGCTACGGTTCGCCCGAGTCGCGCTCGGCCGAGCCCAAGCTGCACCAGCGCAAGCTCTTCGCGCTGAGCCCACGCATCTCGCTCGACAACGAGCGCTGCATCCTGTGCAGCCGCTGCGTGCGCTTCACAAGCGAGATCTCGGGCTCGAACGCGCTGGGCATCGTCGACCGCGGTTGCCATTCCTATGTCGAGCGCGTGAGCTCGCAGCCTTTCGACGACCCCTATTCCGACAACGTGATCGGCCTGTGCCCCACCGGGGCGCTGCTCTCGGCCGACTTCCTCTACAAGAGCCGCGTCTGGTTCCTCGAGCCGGTGCGTTCGGTGTGCACCGGCTGCTCGCGCGGCTGCAGCGTCGACGCCTGGCGCCGCATGAAGGTGCGCGAGCCCAAGGCGCCCGGCATGCCGCAGCCGCAGGTCTACCGCATTTCGGCCCACGACAACCCGGAGATCAACGGCCCCTGGTTGTGCAACAAGGGCTTCGATCTGGCCAAGGCGATGGCGCGCGAACGGCCGCTGCAGCCCACGCTGGCCGGTCAGCCGGCGAGCGGGGCGGCCGCGGTGGCGCAGGCGCGCCGGCTGCTGGCCGAGGCGCAAAAGCCGGCGCTGCTGGTGTCGGCGCACGCGTCGAACGAAGAACTCGACGCCTGCCGGGATGCACTGCAGGCGCTGGGCGGCCGCGTCACGGCCTATGTGCGCCAGGACGTGCAGCCCGCCGCGGGCGAGGTACTGCAGGACGCGCTGCTGATCCGCGCCGACAAGAACCCCAACAGCTTCGGCGTGCAGGCGCGTTTCGGCAGCGCCGCCTTCGACGCCACTGCCGGCCACGACCTCGTCATCGTCTGGGGCGAGTTCACCGACTTCGCGAGCCTCGGCGAAGTGCGCACCGTGCACCTGTCGACCTTCGGCCCCGCGCCCGGTGCGCGCATCGACGTCGCGCTGCCCGTGTCCACCACCTTCGAGCGTGCGGGCAGCTTCAGCAACTTCGAAGGCAAGCGCAACACCTTCGTCGCGGTGCACGACAAGCCGCCCGAGGTGCAGCATGCCGCCGACGTGTTCAGGAGCCTCTTCTCATGATGGGCGACCTGCTCGTGCATGGGCTCTTCATGCTCTACGTCATCGCCTTCCTGATGGGCATGGCGACCATCTTCACCTGGGTCGAACGCAAGCAGTCGGCGCTGATGTCCGACCGCATCGGTGCCAACCGCGCCTACATCCGTATCCCCTTCACGCAGGTCAAGCTGGTGTGGATGGGTCTCTTCCACGGCCTGGCCGACGGCGCCAAGATGCTGCTGAAGGAAAACTTCACGCCTGCCACCTACGACCGCTTCTGCTACCACCTCGCGCCCTGGCTGGTGGCGGTACCGGTGCTGGTCGTGTTCGCGGTGATTCCCTTCGGCGGCGCGTTGCAGCCCGGCCATCTGTTCAGCGCCGAGTGGTTTCCGGGCCTGGCCGCGGCCTTCGGCGACCGCAGCTATCCGATGCAGATCGCGTCGCTGGACGCCGGCATCCTCTTCGTGCTGGCCATCTCGGGCATCGGCATCCTGGGCACCATGCTCGCGGGCTGGTCGTCGAACAACAAATTCTCGATGCTGGGCGCGGCACGCGCGGCCTCGCAGATGATCTCCTACGAGATCGCGATGGGCCTGGCGCTGATCGCGATGGTCGTCACCTACGGCACGCTCGACCTGAACCAGATGGTGCAGTGGCAGCAGCAGGGCGTCTGGGGCATCTTCGTGCAGCCGCTGGCCTTCCTGCTCTTCCTCACCGCGGCCATCGCCGAGAACAAGCGAGTGCCCTTCGACCTGCCCGAGTGCGAGTCGGAACTGATCTCGGGTTACTTCACCGAGTACACCTCGATGAAGATGGGCCTCTTCCTGCTGTCCGAGTTCATCGAGGTCGTCGTCATCTCGGCGCTGGTGGTCACGCTTTTCTTCGGCGGCTACAGCGTGCCGTGGCTGACGGCAGGCGGCTTCGTCTTCCCGGGCGGCGGCACGTGGGAATTGCCGCACCTCGTGGTGGTGGTGTTGCAGGTGCTGGCCTTCACGGTCAAGGTCTTCATCGTCGGCTGCTTCCAGATCCAGGTGCGCTGGACGCTGCCGCGCTTCCGCTTCGACCAGCTGATGGACCTGGGCTGGAAGTTCCTGCTGCCGCTGGCGGCGGCCAACCTCGTGGTCACCGCCATCGTGCACTGGGCGCTGCTGTGAACAAGCCGCTCTCCAACCCCAAGCTCACGCGCCCCAAGCCGCGCAAGCAGTACTGGAACGAGCCCACGCTGGGCTGGTACGAGAAGGCCTTCATCTTCGAGATCGTGCGCGGGCTGATGATCACGGGTGGCGTGTTCTTCTCGAACATGGGCAAGTGGCTCACCGGCCGCAAGGGTGCACTTACGGCTTACTACCCGGAAGAGGTGCGCGCCGACTACTCGCCCAACAACCGCGGCCGCCACGTGCTGACGACGCGGCCCAACGGCGAGGTGCAGTGCGTGGCGTGCAACCTCTGCGCCACCATCTGCCCGGCCTATTGCATCGAGATCGTCGCCGCACCCAACCGCGCCGAGCCGGCGCACCCCAAGTCACCGCTGCGTTTCGAGATCGACTACGCACGCTGCATCTTCTGCGGCTTCTGCGTCGAGGCCTGCCCGGAAGACGCCATCCGCATGGCCAAGGAAGTACCTGAACTGCCCGGCTTCGACCGCGACGCCATGTGGGGCAAGGTCGACATGCTCAAGGGCTGGCAGCCGGCGCGCGACCCACTCAAGTCCTACCCCGTTGCCGCGCCCGCAACGCCACCGAAGGCGCAGCCATGACGCAGGCCTTCGTCGTCTTCTTCGGTGTGCTGGCGCTGGGCTTCGCCGGCCTGGTGCTGCTGCTGCGCCAGCCCATGCGCGCGGCGCTGGCGCTGGTGGCGCACATGATCAGCCTGGCCACCATCTATGCCACGCTGGGTGTGCACGTCGTGGCGCTGTTCCAGGTGCTGATCTACGTCGGCGCGGTGATGGTCTTCATGGTCTACACCATCATGCTGCTGGACGACCGCGACGCATCGTTCAAGCAGCCGTTCTCGCGCCTGACGCTGCCGGCCGTGGTGGTGGCGGTGGCGCTGGCCGTCAGTCTGCTGGGGCTGCTGGGCGGCGGGCCGGTGGAGCCCGCGGCGCCAGCTGCGGCGCCGCCGGCCGACTTCGGTTTCATGGCCTTCTCGCTGGCCTTCATGAAGCATTACTGGTTCCACTTCGAACTGGCCACCGTGCTGCTGCTGGCGGGCATCGTCGCGGCCTGGACGGCGATCCGCGAAAGTCAGGACGCCGCGTGAGCACCTACCACTTCCTCGTTGCGCTGGCGGTGCTGCTCTTTGCCATCGGGCTGCTGGGCGTGATGGTGCGCCGCAACCTGCTGGTGGTGGTGATGAGCCTGGAGATCATGGTCAACGCCGTGGTGCTGAGCTTCGTCGCCGCCGCTGCGCACACCCAGACACTGCACGGCGCCGCGATGAGCTTCTTCATCTACGTCGCCGTCACCTGCGAGATCGCGCTGGCGATGGCGCTGCTGGTGTTGCTGGTGCGCCGCCGCGGCTCGCTCGACCTCGCAGTCGAGCAGGAACTCAAGGGCTAGGCCATGACGACGACCAGCCTGCTCACCCTGCTGCCGCTGCTGCCGCTGTTCGGCTTCCTGATCAATGGCCTGCTCGGCGCTCGCCTGCCCAGGGGCGTGGTCGGTGCCGTTGCATGCGGCCTGCCGGCGCTGGCCTTCGTCGTGACGCTGCTGCTGTTCGCGCAACTCACGGCTGGCGGCGTGCCGCTCGAAGCCCCGCTCTTCACCTGGGCTGCCACCACCGGCTTCCAACTCGACGCCGCCTTCCACTTCGACGCCGTCACCGCGGTGATGTGCCTGGTCATCACCGGCATCGGCACGCTGATCCACGTCTACAGCATTGGCTACATGGCCGACGACGAGGGCTACGCGCGCTACTTCGCCTACCTCAACCTGTTCCTGTTTTTCATGCTCGTGCTGGTGCTGGGCAGCAACCTGGTGGTGATGTTCGTCGGCTGGGAGGGCGTGGGCCTGGCGTCCTACCTGCTGATCGGCTTCTGGTTCAAGGACGCCGCGAAAACCGCCGCTGGCCTCAAGGCCTTCGTCGTCAACCGCGTCGGCGACACCGGCTTCCTGCTCGCCGCCTTCCTCATCCAGTTCCACGCCGGCACGCTCGACTTCGCCGCCGTCAACGCCTTCTTCACCGCCACGCCGCCGTCGGCTGCGACGATGACGCTCATCGGCGTATTGCTGCTCATCGGGGCCTGCGGCAAGTCGGCGCAGATTCCGCTGCACGTCTGGCTGCCTGACGCGATGGCCGGCCCGACGCCGGTGTCGGCGCTGATTCACGCCGCCACCATGGTCACGGCCGGCGTCTACCTGCTGGCGCGGCTGAACGGCTTCTTCCTGGCCGCACCCGACGCGATGACCATCGTCGCCTGGCTGGGCGGTCTCACCGCGCTCGTCGGCGCCATCATGGGCGTGACGCAGTTCAACCTGAAGAAGGTGCTGGCCTATTCGACGATGTCGCAGATCGGGCTGATGGTCATGGCCTGCGGCCTGGGCGCGTTCTCGGTGGGCATTTTCCACCTTTACACGCACGCCTTCTTCAAGGCCTGCCTCTTCCTCGGCGCCGGCGCCGTGCTGCACGCCCTGGGCGGTGAGGAAGACATGCGCCGCATGGGCGGGTTGGCGCGCCGGCTGCCCTTCACCTTCGGCGTCTTCGGCCTGGCTACGCTGGCGCTGTGCGGCCTGCCACCGTTCGCCGGTTTTTTCTCGAAGGACGAGATCCTGTGGATGGCCTGGTCGGCCGCGGGCGGTTCGCCCTGGCTGTGGGCCGTCGGCAGCGCAGCGTCCTTCCTCACCGCCTTCTACATGTTCCGCGCCATCTTCATGACCTTCTTCGGCAGCAGCCGCGTCAGCGCCGAGGCCGCGCACCACATTCACGAACCGCCGCTGTCGATGTCGGCGGTGCTGGCCGTGCTGGCCTTCGGTTCGGTGGTCGCGGGTTTCATCGGCCTGCCGCAGTTCTGGCGCGAAGCGTTCGGCGTCAGCGCACCCTTCTACGACTTCCTGGCGCCGGTGCTGGGCCATGCCGCGCCGCGCGAAGGTGTCTCGCACAGCGCCGAGTGGCTGCTGATGCTCGTCGCCGTGGGCCTGGCGCTCGCCGGCATCGGGCTGGCCTGGCTGCGCTACGGCCGCGGCGCGCCGGTGCTGGCGGCCGAGGCCGAACCGCCACCCGGCCTGCTGCAGCCCAAGGGCGCGCAGGGCGACTGGTTCGACGTCTTCTACGACGGCGTGCTGGTGCGTTTTGTCGGCTGGCTGTCGGGCAGCGTGCTCGCACGGGGTGTCGAGCCCGCGCTGTCGGCCGGCAGCCTGTCCGGGCCCGCCGCCGGCGCGCGTGTGCTGGCCGCCTGGTTCGGTCGCTTGCAGACGGGCAACCTGCAGGCCTATGTCATCTACGCGCTGCTCGGCCTGGTGCTGGTGCTGGGCTGGGGAGTGGCCCATGTCTGAAGCGCTCTTCATGCCGCTGTCGCTGCCGCTGCTGCTCGGGCTGGCCGTGGTCGGCGCCGTGCTCGTCGCGCCGCTGCGCGCGGGCGCGCTGCCACGGGCTTTCACACTGGGCCTGATGGCGCTGATGCTGCTGCTGGCCGGCACGGTGTTCCTGGCCTTCGACGGCGCCGACGCCCCGGGCCGCCATGCGCTGGACCTGGCGTGGATGCCGGCGCTGGGCATCCGGCTGCACTTTGCGGTCGACGGCCTCAACGTCTACCTGCTGCTGCTGACCACGCTGCTCTTCCCCGTCGTGCTGGCCTGCAGCTGGCAGCGTGCCGAGGCGCAGCGCCCGCTCTACCTGAGCCTGCTGCTGGCGCTGCAAGCGGGCCTGCTGGGCACCTTCCTGGCGCAGGACCTGGTACTCTTTTTCGTCTGCTGGGAAGCGGTGCTGATCCCCATGGTGCTGCTGCTGCTGGTCTACGGCGGTGCCGAGCGGCGCCGCGCCGCGCTGGGGTTTTTCCTCTACACGATGGCCGGCAGCGTGCTCTTCCTGGCCGCCGTCATCGTGCTGGGTGTGGTGCAACACCGGCAGACGGGCAACTGGTCCTTCGACATCGCCACGCTCGCCGCCCTGCGGCTCGGCGGGCGCACCCAGCTCTTCGTCTTCGGCGCCATCGTGCTGGCCTGCGCGGTGAAGAGCCCGCTCTTCCCCTTCCATTCCTGGTTGCCGCTGGCCTATGGCGAAGCCTCACCCGCCGGCA
This sequence comes from Burkholderiales bacterium, assembly GCA_038205425.1. GTDB lineage: Bacteria > Pseudomonadota > Gammaproteobacteria > Burkholderiales > Burkholderiaceae_C > Rubrivivax. The sequence goes on from JBBRBW010000005.1 coordinate 42,896, forward strand.
CGGCGCTGATGGCGGGCGTGATGTCGAAGATGGGTGCCTACGGCCTGCTCAAGCTGGCGCTGCCGCTGGCGCCCGACGCCGCGCAGCGCCTGGCGCCGCTGATGGTTGCGCTGGCCGCCGTGAGCATCGTCTACGGCGCGGTGCTGGCACTGCGCCAGACGAACTACAAGCAACTGGTGGCCTACGCCTCGCTCAGCCACATGGGCTACATCGTGCTGGGCGTCTTCAGCTTCCAGGCCACGGCGCTGCACGGCGTGATGTTCCAGATCCTCAGCCACGGCGTCGCGGTGGCCGGGATCTTCCTGCTGCTCGGCCTGCTGGAAGAACGCCGCGGCCCGGTCTGGCTGCAGCTGGACGCGCTGGCCACGCGCGCACCGCGGCTGGCGGTGGTGCTGATGCTCTTTGTGCTCGCTTCGCTGGCGCTGCCGCTGAGCAGCGGCTTCACGGCCGAGTTCCTGATCCTGCTCGGCGCCTTCACGCAGGGCCTGGCGGCCTGGGCAGCGGGTGCCGGCGCCGGGCTGCTCGTCGCTGCGCTGGCGGCATCGCTGGGCGTGGTGCTGGGCGCCACCTACATGCTGCGCCTGGCACGGGTGCTGGTCTTCGGTGACGCCGGGCCGCCCGCGGCGCGTGTGCCACTGGCCGATCTGGGCGCACGCGAGCTGGCGGCGCTGGCGCTGCCGCTGGCGCTGATCCTGTGGGTCGGCATCTGGCCGGCTTCGCTGATGCCCAAGACCGAAGCCGCACTGGCACCGCTGGTGGCCATCGGCGCGCGCGCCGTTCCGGGCCGCACCCCGGCGGCGCCGCGCACGGCCGCGGCCGTGCCTGCCGCGGGGGTGCCGCGATGAGCGCCGACTTCCTCTACGGCCTGCTGCCCGACCATCTGCTGCTGGCCCTGATGCTGCTGCTGATGGTGCTGGAAATGGCCCGCGTCGATGCCCGCTGGGCGCGGCCGGTGTTCGTGGGGGCCGTGGGCGCGGCGCTTGCCGTGCTGCTGCAGCAGATCGCGGCCGGCTACAGCGCCGAGATCGTGGCCGGCGAGATCCGCATCGACCGTTTTGCGCTGCTCGCCAAGGCCGTGCTGCTGGGCTGCGGGCTGGCCATCGCGCTGGGTTTTGCGGCACGCGGCGGCTGGAAGTTCTGGCTGCTGCTGGCCTCGATGCTGCTGGGTGCGATGCTGGTCATGGGCAGCGCGGGTTTTGCGTCGTTTTTCATCGGCATCGAGCTGCTCTCGCTGCCGGCCTTTGCGCTGATGGTGCAAGGGCAGGGCGGCACGGTGGCTACCGAGGGCGCGTTCAAGTACCTGCTGATGTCGTCGGTAGGCACGGCGCTGCTGCTCTTCGGCATCTCGCTGGCCTACGGCAGCACCGGTTCGCTGGCCATCGCGGCGCTGGCGCCGGCGCTGGGCGGCGGCGGCGCGCAGCCCCAGGCCGCCGTGCTGCTGGTGCTGTGCGGGCTGTTCCTCAAGGCGGCTGTCTTCCCCTTCCACGCCTGGGCGCCCGACGCCTACGCCAGCACGCGGCTCGAGGTCACGGCCGTGCTGGCCTCGGTGGTCAAGGCCGGCGTCGTGCTGGCGCTGGTGCGCATCGTGCTCGACGTGCAACTCGGTGTGGCCACCACCGCGCTCGTCGCGCCGCTGGCCATCGCGTCGATCGTCTTCGGCAACCTGGCGGCGCTGGGCCAGCGCCGCTTCAAGCGACTGCTGGCGTATTCGTCGGTGGCGCATGCCGGCTACATGATCTTCGCGCTGGCCGACAGCACCGGCAGCCGCAGCAGCGATCTGCTCTGGTACACCGCCTTCTACGCCGGCGCCACGGTGCTGGCCAGCGCCTGCTACGCCTTGCTGTGCCCCGGCGACGGCGACGAGCTCGACGCGCTCGACGGCCAGTTCCACCACCACCCGCTGGCCGCGCTGGGTCTGGCATTCGCACTGCTGTCGCTGGCCGGGCTGCCGCCTTTCCCGGGCTTCTTCGCCAAGCTCTTCATCTTCACCTCGGTGATTGGCTCGGGCCACCTGGTGGCGGCGGTGCTGGCCTTCGTCGGCAGCTTCCTCGGCCTGGCGGTCTACCTGGGCCTCGTGCTGCGCCTGTTCCGAGCCGAAAGTCCGAGTGCCGCAGGCGGTCGTTCTGCACCGGCCGCGCAGGCCGGCGCATGATGGCAAAAACATGACGGAGACAAAGATGAAAACGGAACTCATGCACATCCCCAGGCCGGCAGGCACGGTGGCCGACATCCTGGAAGTCAAGGGCAAGGAAGTTCACGCCGTCGGGCCGCGCGAAACGGTCTATGACGCCATCGTCAAGATGACCGAGATGCGCGTGGGCGCACTGCTGGTCATGGAAGGCCCGAAGCTGGTGGGCGTGGTCTCCGAACGCGACTACACGCGCCGCGTCATCCTGCTGGGCCGCGCGTCGAAGGACACGCCGGTGGCCGACATCATGACGACCGATGTCATCACCGTCGAACCCGCAACCAGCCTGGGCGAATGCCTGCACATCGTCACCCGCCACAACATCCGCCACCTGCCGGTAGTCGAAGAGGGGCAGGTGATCGGTGTCGTCAGCATCGGCGACCTGGTGAGCGCGGTGGTGGCGCAGCAGGTAGAGACCATCGCCAGCCTGAAGTCCTTCATCGGCAGCGACTACCCGAACTGACAGGGCGGCGCCCCCGCCGCTCAACCGGGGTTGCTGATGCCCGAGGCGACGTGCCCGGCCGGCACATGCAGCGCGGCGTTTTCGATGTGGCCGGTCTGGTCGTCGAAGAAAAAGTCGGGCTCGAACTCGCGCAGGAAACTGCCTTTGGCCAGGCCGCCGAGGAACATCGCCTCGTCGACGTCGATCTGCCAGGCCATCAGCGTGCGGATGGCGCGTTCGTGCGCCGGCGCGCTGCGCGCCGTGACCAGCGCCGTGCGCAGCCGCATGCCCGCCGCAGGTTCACGCTGCAGGCGGTGCAGGGCCTCCAGCAGCGGCTTGAAGGGGCCCGGCGCCAATGGCGTGGCAGCGCGGTCGCGTTCGTGGCTCTGGAAGGCGTGCAGGCCCTGCGCCTGGTAGACACGCTCGGCCTCGTCGGAAAAGAGCACGGCGTCGCCGTCGAAGGCGATGCGCACCTCGTCGGGGTGGGCGGCGCTGGCGCGCGCGCTGTCGGGGTAGACACGCGCCGCCGGCACGCCGGCGGCCAGCGCCTGGCGCACATCGGCCTCGTTGGTGCTGAGAAAGAGGTTGGCCGCCAGCGGCCGCAGGTAGCGCCAGGGAGATTCGCCGCGCGTGAACACACCGCGCTCGATGGCCAGACCGTAGTGCTGCGCCGAGCGGAACACGCGCATGCCCGAGACGGGGTCGTTGCGCGACAGGATCACCACCTCCACGCGCTGCCGCTGCGCGGCGTCGCCGTTGAAGGCCAGCAGCTTGTTGACGAGCGAAAAGGCCACGCCGGCCCGTGCCGGCTGTTCCACGCGCTGCAGCTGCAGCTGCATGTAGGCGCGGTCGTCGCCGGCCTCGAAGACGCGGTTCTCTTCCTCGAAGTCGAAGAGGGCGCGCGACGAGATCGCGACGACGAGCCGGCCTTCGAGGTTGGTGGACATGGTGCGGCCATGCTACGCCGGGCGCCGGGGCGCCCGGGCTGCCGCGCACGGCACAATCGGCAGCGTCTCCTTACGGCTTGCCGGAGTCCCGATGAAAGTGCTGCTGTACACACTCCTCCTTGCCGCCGCGGCCACCGGCGCGCTGCCGGCCTGGGCCGGCCCGGCCCACCAGCATGGGGTGGCCAAGCTCGACGTGGCGGTGGAGCCCGGCCGCGTGACGCTCTACCTGGACACCCCGCTCGACAACCTGCTGGGCTACGAACGTGCCCCGCGCACCGACGCCGAACGCCAGCAGGCCGATGCCGCGGTGGCCCGCCTGAAGGCCGCCGACCGGCTGTTCCGCATCGATGGCAATGCCGGCTGCACGCTGGCGAAGGTGACGCTGACCTCGGCGGCCCTGGGCCTGCCCGTGGCCAGTGCGGCGGCCGACAAGGACGGCCATGCCGACCTCGAAGGCCGCTTCGAATTCAACTGCACGGCCGGCGCGAAGGCCGGCTTCGTCGAGGTCGGGCTGTTCGACGCCTTCCCGCAGCTCAAGCGTGTCGAGCTTCAACTCATCCTGCCCAAGGGCCAGATGAAGGCCACGCTGGTGCGACCGGCCACACGCGTGGCGCTGGTGCGGTGAAGCCGAGCCTGTGGCCCTGCGGCCGGCGCGCCGGGCGCTGACGTGCTCAGCCTGCAGGGCGCACGCTACGCCTGGCCGGGCGCCGCGGCCGACTGCCTGGACATCGCCGAACTGCGCGTGGCCACTGGCCGCACGCTGTTCCTGCATGGCCCCAGCGGTTGCGGCAAGAGCACGCTGCTGGGCCTGATGGCCGGCGTGCTGGTGGCGCGCGAGGGCCGGGTTGAACTGCTGGGCCAGGACTGGGCCGCGCTGCCCGGTGGCCGGCGCGACGCGCGCCGCGTCGACCATGTCGGCGTCATCTTCCAGCAGTTCAACCTGCTGCCCTACCTGACGGTGCTGGACAACGTGCTGCTGCCCACCCGCTTCTCGGCGCTGCGCGCTGCGCGCTGCGCCGGCACGCCGCTGCAGGCCGCGCAGGCGCTGCTGGAACGCGTGGCACTGCCGGCGCCGTTGTGGGCGCGGCGCGCCGACGCGCTGAGCGTCGGCCAGCAGCAACGCGTGGCGGCGGCGCGTGCGCTCATCGGCGCGCCCGAACTCGTGATCGCCGACGAGCCCACTTCGGCACTCGACGCCGCGCGCCGCGACGACTTCATGGCGCTGCTGATGCACGCCTGCCACGCGGCCGGCAGCACGCTGGTCTTCGTCAGCCACGACGAGCGGCTGGCCGAACGCTTCGACGAGCGGCTGTCGTTGCCCTTCCTGAACCGGGCGGTGGCGTGAGCGCGGGCGCGGCGGCTTGCGGCCCGGTGCGGACGTTGGCGACGTCTTGCGCTGTCTCGGCCTTTCGAGGTGCGTTGCTTGACGTAGGCCGGGGTTTCGGCCCGGCGGCCGACTCCCTTTCTTTGCTTGTGCAAAGAAAGGAAGCAAAGAAAGCACCTTCAATACGGCACACCTTCTGTGCCGTTGTCACCGATCGCTGCGCTCCGGCCGTGGGCGGGTCTGCTCTCGCGAAACCTCGCTCGACAGACTGGCCCGGCAAGCGCCGGGCGACGCCAGCACTGACGTGCTGTCGAACGCCCTGGAGGCGCAGGCCGGGTGCCCGCAGCCCAAAGAGACCGCCTTGGCCTGCGACGCCACGGCGGGCATTGCGACGGCGCAGCCCCGCGCGTACAGCCTTGCCCCGCGACAGCATGACCGTGCACCGGGCCGCCACGGCCTGGCCGGGCCAATCTGTCGAGCGAGGCTTCGCGAGATCGCGCGCAGCAGCGGCTGGAGCGCAGCGATCGATGACAACGGCTAAAAAGGTGTGCCGTATTGAAGGTGCTTTCTTTGCCTACCTTCTTTGCACCCGCAAAGAAAGTAGGTCGGCCGCCGGGCCGAAACCCCGGCCTACGTTACGCAACCCACCTCGAAAGCACGGGACACACGTGAATGTCCGCAACGGGCCGCAAGCCGGCCCACCAAAGCGCTGCCGCTGATGCGCGCCCTGTTGCACATCGCCCTGCGCAGCGCCTGGAACCGGCGCGGCACGTTGGCGCTGGTGATGGTGTCGATAGCGCTCGCCACCGCGCTGCTGCTGGGCCTGGAACGGCTGCGCACCGACATCCGCAGCAGCTTCTCTTCGGCCGTCAGCGGCACCGACCTCGTCGTCGGCGCGCGCACGGGGCCGGTGCAGCTGATGCTCTACGCGGTGTTCCGCGTCGGCGGCGCCACCAACAACATCCGCATGGACAGCGTGCGCGCCTTGGCCGCGCACCGCGCGGTGGCGTGGGTGGTGCCCATCTCGCTGGGCGATTCGCACCGCGGCCACCCGGTGCTGGGCACCACGGCGGCCTACTTCGAGCACTTTCTCTATGGTGACCGCCAGCCGCTGGCGCTGGCCCAGGGCCGCGCCTTCGCCGGCACGCTGGACGGGCTTTACGAGGCCGTGCTGGGCGCCGAGGTCGCCGACGCGCTGGGCTACACGCTGGGCCAGAAAATCACGCTCGCCCATGGCTTGACGGCGGCGCCAGGGGAGCTCGGTGCCGAGCATCGCGACAAGCCGTTCACCGTGGTCGGCATCCTGGCGCGCACCGGCACGCCCGTGGACCGCACGGTGCACGTCAGCCTGCAGGCCATCGAGGCATTGCACCTCGACTGGGCCGGTGGCGCGCCCGTGCCCGGCATGACGATCGCTCCCGAGTTCGCGCGCAAGTTCGACCTCGAACCCAAGCAGGTCACGGCCGCGCTCGTAGGGCTGAAAAGTCGCGCGGCGGTCTTCAACGTGCAGCGCTTCGTCAACGGCTACGAGACCGAGCCGCTGCTGGCGGTGCGGCCCGGCGTGGCGCTGGACGAACTGTGGGCTGCGGTGGGCCTGGGCGAAAAAGCGCTGCTGGCGATTTCCGGGCTGGTGGCACTCGTCAGCCTGGCATCGCTGGTGGCGGTGGTGCTGGCCGGGCTGAACGAGCGCCGGCGTGAACTGGCCGTGCTGCGTGCCGTCGGCGCCGGGCCTCGGCATGTGCTGGCGCTGCTGGCCACCGAGGGCGCGCTGGTCACGCTGTGCGGTGCGCTGCTGGGCGCGGCCACGGCCGCCGCCGCCGTGTTGGGCGCGGGGCCCTGGGTGCAGCAGCGCTTCGGCATCACGCTGGCTGCCGGCGCGCCCACGCCCGAGCAGTGGGGGCTCTTCGGTGCCGTGGTGCTGGCGGGTATGCTTGCCAGCCTGGTGCCCGGCTGGCGTGCCTATCGGCTTTCGCTGGCCGACGGCCTGTCGCCGCGCACCTGAAGCCGCCCCACCCTTCTTTCGTCTTGCCGTCCGCCCATCACCATGCCCAACCTGTTTCGCTGCGCTGCCTTGTTTACCGCCGCCTCACTGGCCGCCTCACTGGCCGCCACCGCGTGGGCGCAGACCGACGGCGTGCCGCTGATGAAGCCGTCGATCACCGCTTCGGCCCCCGCCGCCAAGGCAGCGCAGGCCGGCGGCTTCCGCACCATCACCTGGGAAGCCCTGGTGCCGGCCGACTGGGACCCGTTCAAGGAATTCAAGGGCATCGACATGGGTTCGCTGCAGGACGGCGACCCCAAGGCCGCGCAGTTGCTCAAACGCATGCGCGAGGTCTGGGACCAGGCGCCGGTGAACCCGGCGCTGGTGGGCCAGCAGGTGCGCATCCCGGGTTTTGTGGTGCCGCTGGAAGACACCAAGGACGGCATCAAGGAATTCCTGCTCGTGCCCTATTTCGGCGCCTGCGTGCACAGCCCGCCGCCGCCTTCGAACCAGATCATCCACGTGCTGCCGAAGTCACCCGCCAAGGGCTTCCGCTCGATGGATGCGGTGTGGATCACCGGCACGTTGAGCAACACGCAGACCGATTCCTACATGGGTGCGTCAAGCTGGCGCCTCGACGCCGTGGGCGTGACGCCCTACGAAGCCCCCAAGACACGCTGATCGCGAACGGGCACCCCACCGCAGGCGCCCGGCCCCACCCCCTTCGTGATGCGACCCCACGTCGACCTGGCACGCACCACCTTCTCGGTGCTCTTCATCGGCGTGTTGCTGGCTGCCGTGCTGTGGGTCCTGGCGCCCTTCCTGGGGCCTGCGATCTGGGCCGCCATGGTGGTGGTTGCCACCTGGCCGCTGCTGCTGCGCGTGCAGGCCCTGCTGTGGCAGCGCCGCAGCCTGGCGGTGGTGGTGATGACGCTGCTGCTGCTGCTGCTCTTCGTCGTGCCGCTGACACTGGCCATCGTGACCATCGTCGCCAACGCCGACCAGTTGGTCGAGTGGGCGCGTCTGGCCGCCAACTACCACTTGCCCGAGGCGCCGCCGGACTGGATCGTGAAGCTGCCGATGGTGGGCGGCGCCATCGCCGGCGCCTGGGAACAGGCCACCTCGCTGGGCCTGCGCGACCTGCTGCCCCGGCTCACGCCCTACGCCGGCAACCTGACGCGCTGGTTCGTCGGCCAGGTGGGCAACATCGGCTTCCTGCTGCTGCAGTTCCTGGTCATCGTCGTCATCGCCGCGGTGATGTACGGCACCGGCGAACATGCCGCGGCGCTGGTGCGGCGTTTTGCCGCGCGCCTGGGCGGTGAACGCGGCGTGGCGGTAGTGGTGCTGGCCGGCGGCGCCATCCGCGGCGTGGCGATGGGCGTGGGTGTCACGGCGCTGGTGCAGGCGGTGCTGTCGGGCATCGGGCTGGCACTGGCCGGCGTGCCCTTCGCCGGCCTGCTGACGGCCGTGACCTTCATGCTGTGCATCGCTCAGCTCGGCCCCGTGCTGGTGCTGGTGCCGGCCGTGGTGTGGGCCTTCTGGAGCGGCCAGACCGGCGAGGGCATCGCGCTCGCGGTGTGGACGCTGATCGTCGCCAACCTCGACAACGTGCTGCGCCCGATGCTCATCCGCATGGGCGCCGACCTGCCGCTGCTGCTGATCTTCGCCGGCGTCATCGGTGGTCTGCTGTCCTTCGGCCTGGTGGGCATCTTCGTCGGCCCGGTGGTGCTGGCCGTGGCGTGGACGCTGCTGGAAGCCTGGATCGGCGACGGTGAGCAGGCCCTGCCGGAGCACCGGGACTGAGAGCCCGTGAACAAATCCGACGCACCCGCTCGGGCGCGCCGGATTCATCCACAGGCGCTGAGCCGCCACGAGAGGCGCCGGAAGATGTCGATCGCCTGGCGAAGGGTCGAACGCGATCGCACGAATGAGGGCTGACACGACGCTGCGCTCATCAGGGCGAGCCGCCATGGCCCGGGATCGTCGCAGCGCAAAACTCGGTGGGTGCTGATCGGGTGTCGGCAAGCTCGGCGACACCGGCCAGTCAGGGCACGGAGGTGCTCGGCAGGTCTCGACCCTTTTGCCGAAGTTGCCAGCCAAGATTCGCGGACCCAAGAGCTGTCGTTGAGTCGTCCCGCACAACTGATTTCGGAGTTGCCAACCGCCGCATCATGCCGAGTCAACGCGCTTCGCAAGCGCGATGCTGGCTCAGGAATCCGCCCATCCAGGCACTGACTGAGGCCATCGCTGCACGGTCGGCCTCGATCAGCCCTCAGGGCGCGCGGTGGTCGACGGCGCGGGGACGGTGTCAGCGTCGCGCAGCTTGCTGAAGGTCGTGTTGACCGCGTCGTGGAGCAACATGGCGTCCACGCCAATGTCATGTTTCTCAAGACAAGTCGCGGCAAAGATGACGGCCGCGCCACCCCGGCCGTGCCCGGCCAGGAACAGCTTCCCGCCCTGGTTGCCTCGTTCCAATCGCGAAGGGGTTCGCGACGAGGGCTGGGCAGCGGGGCCGGCGCTCAGATCGGCGGACGCAGCCGCATCTCCGGCTCAAGTACCGGCCGGTACGGTCCGAACTCCGACTGGCAGGCGTCCAGTTCGGCCTCCAGCGCCTCGACGGCCTGCAACGCCCTTTCGAGGGCCTGGCGCTGCGGCCGGGTGATGGGGGCGGCCGTCGGGTCGGGGCGGTCGGGCCACGACGTCAACGGCGTCCGCACGACCGCGTCGTCGAGCAGCTCGCGCAGCGGCAAGGGGCCGGCACGGACGGCCCGTGCATAGCCGCTGAGGTGTCGCCGCAGCGCGCGCAACTCGATCATCGACCGGACGTAGAGATGGTCGCGCCAGGCGGTCTTGACGCCTTTGCCGTCCGGCGCGTAGCGCTCGACGAGCAGCTTGCCCGCGCCGGTGCCGTACTCGTGCGCCATGCTCAGGATGCGCTCGCGCGGCATCGCCAGATTCAACTGGCCCTCGCCGCGCCGCAGGGCCATCCGCACGACGCGGTTGCGCACCTGGGGCAGGCGGCCGGTGACACGGTCGTTCCAGTCCTTCATCGTCAGCAGCAGGCCGCCGAGCAAGCCGAACAACTGCAAGGCCGCGTGACGCGGCGCTGCGCCGTCTGCGGTTTGCTCGGCGTCGGGCACGTCGCGTTGCCAGTTGTCGCCACGACCGTCGAGATGCTTTTCGGGCAGCCACACCGATTGCTTGCGGTAGCGCTTCAGCCGACGGTCGAGCAGAAACGCGAAGGTCGGCCAACGCGGGTGCGCGGCGTCGAACAGGTGGATCGGGAAGTTCGTGCACAGCCCGCCGTCGGACAACCAGCAACGGCGCAGGCGGCGGTCCTTCTGCGGCCCTTCGTAATCGACCGCGTACACCGGCACACAACTGAACAGCAGCGGAAAACACAGGCTCAGCCGCGCCGCCACCACGATCGGCATGCCACCACTCGGCAGTTCCAGCACCCGCCTCATCCGGTCCTGGTCCTCGCCGGCGGGGAAGTTTTCGGCTTCGGGGTCGGGGTCAGCGAGAGACCGGGGGCGGTAAGGCGCCGACGCACGCTTCAGGGCCGTCAGCACGGTCGGCGGGAAGTAGTCGGTCCATTCCTCCGGGTCGAAATAGAGGCGCGTGTTGGCGTCGTTCAACGGCAGGCGCACGGGACGACCCTGCGTCACGTTGCTCGCGAACATCTGCAGGTCGATGCCGACGCCCGGCGGCTGCAGGCCGTCCGGCAGCGGCAGGGGCCCGGCCCGTCCAAAACGCGGCGCGGCCCACAGGTCGACGAAGCTCAGGGGCGGGTCCTCTTCGTTGCGGCCCGCCGAGAGCTGGATGCCCTTGTGCAGCCATTCCACCAGCCCTTCCTGCCCGGCCTGCTGGCCTGTTCCCTTGCAGATGCCGTAGCCGTTTTTCGTCAGTGCCTTGAGGTCGCTGTACAGGCGCCGTGCCAGCGTCACCAGCACGAACCCGAAGGCCGCCAGCAACGCCAGCAGCGCCAGCAGCCCGGCCAGGATCAGGTGCTCCCAGGATTGACCCAAGTTGGTGGCCGCGATGGCGGCAGCCACCCAGACGATCAAGAGCACCGGCACCGCCGCGAGCAGCTTGAGCAAGTCCGGCCACACACCGTAACGCGTCAACAGCTTGGCGACCAAGTCGCCGAAGGTCGGCCGCCCGGGCACGGCGGCCGACGACTCGAGCCGCTGTGGTGCCGCCGACGCTGCGGCGCCTGGGCACTTCGCCGACTTGTCGGTGGTTTCGTCGCCCGTTTCATCCGACCTTGCATCGGACCACCCCACGATGTCCAGAAACAAGCCGAAGAGCCGGCGCAAGGACGGGCTGGGCTGAAACAGTCGCAGCAGCTTCGGGTCGCCGCCTTCCACGCGGGCCAGCCGGCCGGGCAGCCGGCGCAGCACCTCGAAGGCATCTTCGACGCCGTGACAGCGGCCGTATTCCGCCGCTGCGGCCAGCGCCGCCGCCACCGCACCGACCGAGTTGCCGCCGATGTTCTTGAACCGCCAGTGCCGCGCCAGCTCCAGCAGGGCCCAGGGGTAGACCACGCCGCTGGCGACGCCGCCGTTGAGCACGAGGTCGCAGAACTGGTCGTCGGGTGGGTGTTCGCGCAGGGCGTCGGGCCGCTTCTCTTCGGCGTCCTCCGGCGTGCCGGGCGTGTCGCATCCACAGGCCTGCGTCATCGCCAGGGCCTCTCTCTGTCGTCGTCGTCCTTCACGAAGTCGCCGTCCAGCAGCGCCGCCAGGCCGCGGGCACCCGGGTGCCAGGCGTACATCATGCCGAGCGTGGTGGTCCATGCAGAGAAGCCCGAGAGATGCTGGGTCGGGCGGTCGCGCAGCGGCACGCGCAACGTCGCATCGGCATCCCCGTTCTGGCCCACCAGCGGGTCCGGCGCCGAGTCGTCGCGCGGGAAGCCCAGCGGCGGCCCGGCGGCCCATTGGCCCAGCAGGTGCTCAAACTGGTCTTCGATGCTGGCGCAGAAGAAGTGGCCGAACAGGCCGCGTTCGCCGTCGTCCGGGCTCACGCCTTTCCAAGCGTCCTTGCCGAAGGGCATGCTGCGCCGCTGCAACGGCCGTTCGACGACGCGGCCGTGGCCGTCCGGCGGCGAGCGCATGCGCCGGATGTGCGCGCCGTAGGGGCAGCCATGCCCGAGCTCGTCGTCAGCGAAGTCCTCGCCGCCGGTGCGGACCGTGTAGCCGCCCGCCGGCGTTCGGTCTTCCGGGCGCAGCAGACGCCCGTCGGGCCAGCGACCGCACAGCTTGGCCTTGACGAAGTCCCGCGACACCGGCTCGGGATACAGCGGTGCGAGCTGCGCCACCCAGCGGTCGACCTGCGCCTCGAACGCCGCCACGTCCTGCAGCATCGGCCTCAGGATGCCGAAGCTGCTGTCGCGGAAGAAGGTGCGCACCTTTTCCGGCGCGTGGCTCAGCACAAAGCGGTTGGTGCCCGCATCGTCGACATGCCCCAGCAGCAGGGCACCGGGGGCGTGAGGGCGCAGGTCCTTGGCGGTCGGGCGTGGCAGGGCGTCGTCGATGGACACCTCGCTGATGCCGTCGCGATAGCCATAGTGCACCCATCCGCCTTCCTCCTGCCCAGGCGGCGCACCGAGCCGTTGGCCGAACAGCGGCCTCGCCAGCACCGGCCGGACCTCTTGCGCCCAGACCCTTTCCAGGTCCACGGCCTGCTTCTGCACGTCGTCGGCGGGCCCATGCCAGCTGACCAGCACGTGGGCGTACGACGGCCGGAATGGCGGCCGCCACCGCGACGCGGCGCTCGCGCCGTTGTCGCCCACCTGCAGGCTGCGTTGCACCGCGCCGTCGCGGAAGGCCGGCGCCAGGCGACGAAACAGGCGCAGGTAGCCCTCGGGCACGTCGCCCGCGTCGAGCCCGTCGAAGCTGAAGCCGACGCTGCAACAGGGCTGCTCCCTGGCCTGCACGCCGAACGAGACCGGTACGCAGCGCCTCAACACGCGCATCGCGGCGCCGCCCCGGCCATCGGGAATCGACAGGATCAAGTGCGCCACGGCCGGGCCGTGGGGTGCACGCAGCACCAGCGACTGCACCTGTTCGGGGTTCATGGCCGCGGCTCCGCACGCGGGCGCACCTGGGCCGCCTTCACGTCGGGATAGGCGCTGAAAAGGTAGCCGGCCAGCGGTGTCCGGTTGTAGCGGCGGATCGTGTCGACGAAGTCCTTCGGGTGTTCTGACACCGGGCGTTGCGGCGCGTCCTCGATGAACTCGAAAAGGGCATCGAAGAGATCGCCGGCCCGCAGCGCGAAGTGCTGGATGTAGGACTCGAAGGCGCCGTCGTAGATCGTCCGCAGCACCAGGTGCGAGTCGTCGTCGCTGAACTCGAACCAGGCGAAGTGAACATGGCCGAAGCCGGCAAGCAGGTGGTCGATGCGCGGCACCGCGGCGGCAATCACGCGGCGCAGGCGCGCGGCGTTTTCGCTGATTGGCGATTTCACGCGCATCGACACGATCAGGTTCCGCTGCACGCGCACGCGTTCGCGCTCGAATTGCAGCAAGTAGCGTGTGCAGGCGAAGCCCCACAGGCGTTCGGCCTTGAGCGTCTCGCCAGTGAGCAGATCGAGCGCCGACTTCAGACCCCTGAGGCCCAGGGTGTGGTCGACGAGCGCGGTGATCAGCGGCCGGGCGAAGTCGCGACCCAGGCAGGCGTGTGCAGCCTTCGTCGAGCTGCCCGCGGGCACGTCGCCCCAGACCGCGTCGTCGGCCAGCGGCGGATTGGCATGCGGGCACAGCGAAGGATCCGGGATCAGCAGCAGCAGGCAGTCGGTGTTCGCCGGTATCGACGCGCCGCTCTTCAAGATGACCTCCCGACCGCGCGTGCGGCGCGGCACCACCGGCACCGGGGGCGGCACACCGTCCCCGGCCAGCCTGTCCTGTACCAGCGAGCACACCGCGGTCTGCACATTGCCCAGCGTGCCGGCCAGCAGCGTCGCGATCACGACGGCGCGGTCGCGGCCGCTGAGCGGGCTGTCCATCCTGGCGGCGCGCTCGAGCAGGGACTGGCCCGGCGACAGCGTACCCAGCCCCAGTTCGCTCCACGGCAGCACGCCATCGGGCCGGTCGCGGTGCGATTCCTCGCCGTAGCGGCGCGGCGCCAGCCTGAGCCGCTCGTAGGCCTCGATCAGGCTCGAGGTGCGCGTTACCAGGCGCCCCAGCGCCTGCTGCGCCGCCGGCAGCGTGCCGGGTTCGGTGACGAAGTGCTGGCCGATCGCCAGGTACTGCAGCGCCTGGTAGGTGCAGCGCGCCGCGTCCTCGAGCAGGCCGTGGTCCTGCGTGGCGTAGCCGAACAGCAGGCCGAAGTAGCGCAGGCCGGCTTGTTCTGCGAACAGTGCAAGGTCGAAGTCCGGCCGTGCCAGGGCCGTCAGCGCGGCCTGTTCGACGGCCAGGCAGGCCGCCGCTTGCAAGCCCTGGGCGTCGTATTGCAGGGCTGCGTGGATGAAAGCACGCTGCTCGGCGTGCCAGTCGACGCCGCTGGCGTCTTTGCCCGGGTCCTGCGCCAGCAGGAAGCTGGCGCCGCCGAGACCGGCATAGGGGATGTTGCTGAAACTGGCGTGGTCGGTCAGCGCCTCGTGCACGTCCTCGGGCCCGGTCAGCAGCACGATGTCGCGGACACCCTGCGGTGCCGGCTGGTCGTGCGGCGGGGCCGGATCGTTCTGCAGCGGTGCACGGCTCGGCACGCGCCAGAGCTTGGCGGAGAGCGGCGGCGCGGCGTGCAGTTCCTTGACGAGGCTGGCGCGGTCGGCGTCGTCGCACCACCAGTCGAAGAACTGGCGGTTTCTGGCTTCCGGGATGGGTTCATCCTTGAACAGCGCAAAGTTGAACTCCGGTCGCTTGAATCGGCTCATCTCGGCTCCCACGGTGTGCATTCATTGGTGTCGAAGGACTTGCCGCTTTCCCAGCACGACAGCGCCAGCCGGGCCATGCGGTGGTCCCGGCAGGCGGCGTGTTCACCCAAGCGGTCAAGCAGGGGGCGCAGGCGCTGCGCGGCTGCGTCGCAGCGTCCACTCACTGCATCGAGCGCCCCCAGCGACAGCGCGCAGCGCAGTTCGAGACCGGGCTTGGCTCGGTCTCGGGCCAGTTGCCGCGCGCCCTGCAGCACGTCGCCGGCGCTCTCGACGTCGCCGGTCTGCCAGTGGCAAAGGCCTCGCAGTCGCAGCATCTCGGCTTGGTAGTAGTGCTCGCCGATGCACTCGCTGAGCTGCCAAGCCGCGTCCAGTTCCGCCGCGGCTTCGGGCGTGCGGCCTTGCCGCAGCAGAATCTCGGCGCGCGTGCTCAGGTAGGTGGCGCAGGAGATGCGCGCGCCGCCGCCCACCCAGAGGCTGTAGCCGCGATGCATGTCGTCGTCACCGCCGGCGGCGTCGCCGCGGTCGGCGCGCAGCTGGCCGCGCACCATCCAGGCATGGGCCAGCCAGACCTGGAAGCCGCCGTGCTCGCAGACGCGTACCGCTTCCAGCGCGAGCGGCCAGGCGCCCTCGGTATCGCCGCAAAGCCGCTTCACGCTGGCCGCGAAGCCGAGCGCGACGCCGGTGCTGAACGGGTGCTGCAGGGCGTCGGCCAGCGCCAGGGCGTGGTCGATGCGCCGCAGGGCTTCGCCGGCCTGGCCCAGTTCGACGTGGATCCAGGACGAGTAGCCCAGGCACATGATCGCCGTGTCCTGCACGCTGCTGCGTCGGTGCAGCGAAGGCGTGTAGTGCGCCAGGCAGTCGTCGAAACCGGCCAGGGCGGCCACCCAGTCGCCGCGGTGGAAACGCACGTTGGCCAGGGCCCAGCGCGCCTGCAGCGCGAGCCGGGCATCGTCGTGCCAGTCTGTGGCGGCAACCGCCGCCAGCGCCAGTTCCTGCGCGCGTTCGAGATCGCCGCGCATGACGTAGAACGCCTCCAGGCCGAGCCGGATGCGCAGCGTCGGCCCGGTGTCGGCGAGCTTGCTGCCGGCGCGTTCGGCAGCCTGGTACGCGGCCTCGACCGCAGCGCTGCCGTAACCCTGCAGGGCGATCTGCGCCGACGCCAGCAGCAGCTGCAATTGCATCTCGCCGCGCGCACGCTCGGCGTCGTCGGGTACCTGGTCGTGCAGTGCCAGCGCACGCTGTGCAAGTTCGAAGGTCTCCTGGTGGGCATGGCGCGAAGCGGCCAGCTGGGCCGCGGCCAGCCAGGCCTGTCGCGCCGGCGCGGCGCGCCCGGCGGCCTGCAGGTGGTAGGCCAGGTTCTCGGGGTGCTGCGACAGGCGGGCCGGCGCCTCCCGGGACAGCAGGTCGGCGCACAGCCCGTGCAGGCGCAGACGGTCCTGCGTGCTGATCGACGCGTAGGCAGCGTCACGGATCAGGGCGTGCTTGAAGCGGTACAGTGGCTGCGGCGTTTCCACGGCCAGCAGCAGGCCGCTGCCGAGCAGCGACGCCACGCTGCCCTGCGCCTGTGCGCGCTCGATGAAGGGATCGTCCTGCACGAGCAAAGCCTGCAGCTGCGTGTCGCTGCACTCGCGGCCCAGCATCGAGATGAGCTGGGCGAGCGCGCGATCGGGCCCGAGCCCGTCGAGCCTCACCATCAGCAGGTCCTCCAGCGTTGCCGGCACGTCGGCCGCCGCCTCGGGCCCGCCCTGACTGAGCATGCGCAGCGATTCCTCGAGGAACAGCGGCACACCTTCGGCCCGTTCGACGACGCGGCGGCGCACGCGCTCCGGCACGGTGGTGCCGAGCTGGCCGACCAGCTCGGCGACCTCGTCGGCGGCCAGGCCCTGCAGCTCCAGCGGCGCCGACCCAGAGAGCACCATGGCGTGACCGGCGTCGGTGCGTTCACCCAGGACCACCATCAGCGGGCGCATGCCAGCGGCTTCGCGCAGTCTGCGCAGCAGCTCGACAGTCGACGGGTCCAGCCAGTGCGCGTCGTCTACGAGCAGGCACAGCGGTCCGGGATCGATCAGGGCCAGCAGCGCCTCGAGCAGCAGGTCGATCCAGCGACGCTGGCCGACGGCGTCGGCGGCTGTCTGGCCGCCGCGCGCCGTCGACAGCAGGTCCGCGAGCGCGCCGGGATCCTCGGGCCCGGCGCTCGCGGCGCGGGGGACGAGCGTCGCCAGCCTTTCGCGCAGCTGCCCCGCATCCGCGTCGGGACCGATCGCCCAGTGTTGGCGCAGGCCGTCGATGACGACCGCAAAGGGGCTCTGACCCGACTGGGCCTGGCCGCTCAGCTCGAGGCAGCGTCCGCCGGCGGCCCGCAGTTCGTTCACGAACACCTGCAGCAGCCGCGACTTGCCAATGCCCGCCTCGCCGCGGATCACGCACCACTGCAGTCGTCCCTGGCGCGTGGCCGCCCAGGCGGCACGCAGGTGGCCGAGCTCGCGACGGCGACCAACAAAGAGGGTGATGCCTCCGTGGCGTGGAACGATGCCGGCGGCGACCGGTGGCAGGCCGATCAGCCGGTACACGGCATCGAGACGCGGGAAGTTCTTGAGCTTCGGCGGCTCGGCGCTGCGTTCGAGTGCAAAGCCGGAGCCGACGCGGTCCCGGGTGGAAGGCGCCACCAGCACCTGCCCCGGTTGCGCTGCCTCGCGCAGCCGCGCCGCCAGCACGATGTCGTCGCCGAAGGCCTGCTGCGCGCTGACCGCCACCGGGCCAGATGCGACGCCGATGCGCACCTGGAGATCGAGGTCGCGCATACCGCAGGACAGCTGCCAGGCGGCCGTCAGCGCCCGTGCGGCCGCGTCTTCCACCGCTACCGGAAATCCGAAATAGGCCATCAAGCCATCGTCGCCCTGGGGAACGTCGAGCGAGCCCTGAAGATGCACGATGACATCGCGGCACAGTTCGTGGTAGGCGCGCAATCGCTGGGCGTAGACCTCCGCGCCGACCGCCTGCAGCAGCGAAGTCGAGTCGACGAGGTCGATGCTCAGGGCGGTGGCGGGGCGCCAGCCCTGTTCGATGTCGCCAGGCGGCGCCGGCCCGTCGCCATACAGGTGGCAGCTGGCGGCCGGCAGCTCAAGTTGCGACAGCGCCAGCGCGAGGGCCTCGGACAGCCACAACGGCTCGCGCCAGTGGCTGCGCACGCTGCGCTCGACCGCCAGCCGCGCCTCGCCGGCCAGCGCCCGTCCGGCCACCACCAGCGGCCGCTGCTGCTGGTGCGCTGCCTGCACCGTCCGCAGGCGGTCGGCATCCGTCGGCTCGGCCAACACCAGCGGCACAGACGGCGGCACGTCGCCGGCCTGACCCGGCAGGTCGGTGATGTAGCGTGGGACGATGCGCTGGCCCATGGCCGTGGCCAGTTCGCGCTCCCACGGCCAGGCGTCGAGCGCCATGGGCAGTTGAAGGGCCAGCCGGGTCGCGCCGCTTTGCGCTGCGGCGGCGGCCGCCTCGAGGATGGCCGGCGGCAGGGCCGCGTCGGCTTCTGGTGGCCACAGGCCCTCGGCCGCGTGGCAACGCCAGTGGCCGTTGCTCAGAATGGCCAGCAGGCGCTGCGGGGCGGGCAGCGCCAGCGACAGCACCCATTCGGACGCGGGCCCGGCCGTCGCGGGATGGGCAGCCCGGTCCGCCCAAGGGACGCGATCGTCAGTAAGCCTTCCGAAACCTCCGGGCATGAACTCCCCCCCGCCCGCGCCGTCTCGTTCTTCGGTCACTCATCTTCGGCGCCGGTCGCTTGCAGCATAGCGGGGCAGCCGTGGCTTGTGCCGGTGCGGCGAACCCTAATGTCAAGTCGGCACGGGGCATAGGAATTTCGAACGCGGTGTTTTCCCTTCAAGCGACACGGGTCCGGCGCAGATCCGTCCGGCTCGATGGTGTGACCTCAACACGGATGGTCGGCTGCAGATGAATCCTTGTGACTCGCACGCGGCCTGCAGGCATCGTTTCCAAGGCCACTCGATGCACTCGACCCTGCGGCGGCATCGTCATGCGGCGTGAAAGTGCGGGCGCGAGCCGTCGTTTCGGACTCGGGGCGGACAAAGGCCGCCAATCAGAAGCGCGTCGGCAGTGTCTTGAGCAGGCGCAACAAGCGCCCTTCAATGGCCACGTAGCCGCCCACCTCCAGTTCCTTCATTACCCGGCTCACCATGGGCCGCGTGCACGCCAGCAGGTTCGCCATCTCCTGGTGCGTCAACGGACCGGCAAGCCGGCTGCCGTCGACCTGCAACTCGGCGCGCTGGTTCAGGAGCCAGGCGACACGGCCATAAACGTCGTTCAAGGCCACTGCGCGCAGGCTCAGCGTGGCGGCGCGTGCGCGGCGGATCACCTTGGACAGCAATTCGAACGCAAATTCCGGGTACTCGGCGATGTGCCGCTCCAAGGTCGCGCGCGTCACCGTCACGACCCAAGCTTCCGCCAGCGCGACGACGTCGGCCGACCGGCGCCCGCCGTCCAGACTGAGCTCGCCCAGGTATTCCCCAGGCAGGTACTCGCCATAGGTCACCTCGCGCCCGCCGTCGGCGCTGCAGGAAAAGGCCCGCAGGCGGCCGCTGAGGATGATGTAGATCGTGTTGCCGACGTCGCCTTCCTGGATCAGCAGACGCCCCTTGGTCACGAACCTGGGTTCGCCGCGCGCGGCCAGTGCGCGCAGGCCATCGCTCATCGGCACGCTGTCGAGCGGCGGCGGCGCGGAGAGCGCGGCCGCCCTGGATCGAGCCATCTGCGGACTCCTGCCGCCTTGGAAGTCCGGCGGATAGGCGCCGATGCTAAGCGAGCCGACTACTGGCCGCCCCGCGCGCAGACGTGGCGGGGCTGCAGTTCGGCCGATCACGCTGCGCGGCGGGTCCGGCAAGGCAGCGGGGGCAGTTTCGCGACGCGGTGCACGATGCCGCCGATGTCCCGGGTCTCCGTCTTGGCGCGGATGCTGGTGATCTGCGTGCGCACGGTCGTGAGCTTGACACCGACGGCCCTGGCGATGTCGTCTGGCCTGTATTCCTGGCACAGCAGTTTCAGGACGCGGGTCTCGGCCACCGTCAGCGCATGCAAACGGGCGAAGGCGTCCGTGCTGAGTTCCTCGCACACACTGCGCTTTCCGAAGACCAGGACCGCCGCGGGTATTCCGTTGGCGTCGGCCAGGGGCACGACGGCAAGGGTCACGGTCATGCCCATCGGGCCGGTCAGCTTGATCATCGACTGCATGCGGCGGCTCATCGCGTCCGAAAGTGCCCGCCTCATGGTGGGCGCTTCGCTCGTGTTGCGCGTGCCGATTTCCCCGCCCGCCAGCTGCAGCGCATGCTCGCCTGCGAGCTCATGGCGTGCCACGGCGTTCGCATAGACCACGCGGCACCCGTCTACCACCATCACGATGCCGTAATCGACGATGTCCAGCACCCGCGAGAACCACTGCGGGCTCATCGACGTCATCTCGGGCGCGGCGGGCATGGCTGAAGCCAGGCCCGGTTGCTGCTGGGCCTCGTAGGCCTGCAAGAGGTCGTACATGTTGCGCTCTCCTTGTTGACATCGGTGTTGCGGAGCCACACCGACCGTAAGAGAGCGTAGGGACGCGGGTTCGCAGCAGGCGGTGAATCGAGACCGACAAACTTGTCTGAAATTCACCATCGGCGGGCGGCGGTCCACGCGAGACAGCGTACAGCAGCCCTTCACTGGCCGCCGCTCATGGCCGTCGCCACGCCAATTGCAGGCGACCGGCCGCTGATGACCTCAATCCAGACCGCGAGGCTGGCGCTCGCGGGCGATTCTGATGGGTGGGATCCGAAGCTCCGCAGCCACGTTGGCCATGGTTGCAGGCCTGGGCTCGGCGCTGCCCTACAGCCACCCCGCCGCGCGCACCTCGGCTTCGGCCTGCGCCGCATCGTGGAACTGCAGTGCGCGCCAGCCCAGCTTGCGCGCGGCCTCGACGTTCGGCGCGTGGTCGTCCATGAAGATCAGCTCGTCCACCGGATGGCCGAAGCGCCGCGCCGCGATCTCGTAGATCGCCGGTTCGGGCTTGTTGTGGCCGACGCGGCACGAAAACACGCCGTCGGCGAACCAGCCCATGAAGTGGTGCCGCGTCAGCAGTTCGTCGGCCACCGGCGCCGGCATGTTCGACAGGAAGTACAGCGTGTGCCCCGCCGCGCGCAGGCGCTGCAGCCAGTCCAGGCTGGCCGGCAGCGGCTGCAGCGCGTCGGGCACGGCGTCGATGACACGCCGGGCTTCGGCCACCGTCAGCCCGGTGCGTGCCGCGATGCGCTGCGCCAGCACCGGCGGCGTGAGCACGCCGCGGTCGTAGTCGCCCCAGTCGCCGCCGTAGGACTGGAAGACCTGCTCGACCCAGTGCGCGGCGCTGGCCGCGTCGTGTGCCTGCCGTGGCAACAGCTGGCGCAGCAGTTCGGCCGGCTCCCAGCGGAAGACAACGCGGCCGAAGTCGAACACCAGGCTGGGCGCCGGGCGCGCCGCGCCGCGGCTCACGAACGCAGGCGCTGCAGCAAGGCGGCAGTGGACGCGTCCAGCCCCGCCGTGTCGCCGCTCTTCAGCCGCGGCAGCAGCGCGCCGGCCAGCGCCTTGCCGAGTTCCACACCCCACTGGTCGAAGCTGTTGATACCCCACACCGCGCCGCTCGTGAACACACGGTGTTCGTAGAGCGCGATCAGCGCGCCCAGCGAACGTGGTGTCAGCGCGTCCAGCACGAAGGTCGTGCTGGGCCGGTTGCCGGGGAAGCTGCGGTGCTGCGCCAGCACCGCCGGGGCTATGCCCGGCGCGGCAGTGGGCGCAGCTTCGCGGGCCGCCTCGGCCGCGGTCTTGCCCAGCATCAGCGCCTGGCTCTGCGCCAGGCAGTTGGCGAGCAGCTTGCGGTGCTGCTCGGCCTGCGCATGCGACGGGGTCTTCACCGCGATGAACTCGACCGGGATCACGTCGGTGCCCTGGTGCAGCATCTGGAAGTAGGCGTGCTGGCCGTTGGTGCCGGGCTCGCCCCACACCACCGGGCTGGTGCCGAAGGGCAGCCCGTGGCCGGCCTCGTCGACACGCTTGCCGTTGCTCTCCATTTCCAGCTGCTGCAGGTAGGCCGGCAGCCGCGCCAGCCCCTGGTGGTAGGGCGCCACGCTGCGGCTCGTGAAGCCATGGAAGTTGCGGTACCAGACGTCCAGCAGCCCCAACAGCAGCGGCAGGTTGTGTTCGGCCGGTGTCTCGGCGAAGTGGCGGTCCATCGCGTGGGCGCCGGCCAGCAGTTCGCGGAAGCGCTCGGCGCCGATGGCGATGGCAATCGGCAGCCCGATGGCGCTCCACAGCGAATAGCGCCCGCCCACCCAGTCCCAGAAGCCGAAGGTGGGGTGGATGCCGAAGGCCGCCGCGGCCACGACGTTGCTCGTCGTGGCGATGAAGTGGCGCTCGATGTGCTGCCCGCCCTGGCTCAGGAACCAGTCGCGCGCGGCGTGCGCGTTGGCCATCGTCTCCTGTGTCGTGAAGGTCTTGCTGGCGACGATGAACAGCGTCTTGTTGGCCTGCAGGCGGTCCAGCAGCGGCATCAGGTCGTGGCCGTCGACGTTGCTCACGAAGTGCAGGCGCTGGCCGGCCTGCGTGTAGGCGTCCAGGGCCTTCACTGCCATCTGTGGCCCGAGGTCGCTGCCGCCGATGCCGATGTTGACGACGTCGGTGACCGTCCAGTCCTTGCGCACGTTCTCGGCATGGTCGAGCATGGCCTCGAGCACGTCGTGCACCTCGGTGCCGTGGGGGCCCGCCCCGGGCGGCGCGCGCAGTGCGGTGTGCAGCACGGCGCGGCCCTCGGTGGTGTTGATCGGGTCGCCGCGGAACATCGCGTCGCGCCGCGCCTCGACGCCGCGTTCACGCGCCAGCTCGAGCAGGTAGCGCAGCGTCGCGGTATCGATCAGGTTCTTGCTGAGGTCGGCAAAGACCTCGGGCGCGTCGAAGCTCAGCGCCGCAACGCGCCCGGCGTCGCGCGCAAAGGCCTCGCGCAGGTCGAGGCCGCGGCCGTGAGCCTCGAAGTGGCCCTGCAGCGCGGCCCAGGCGGCGGTGTCGGTGCAGGTGCTCATCGTCTGGCCTCCTCGATCAAGCGGTCCAGCTTGACGGCGTCGGCCGCGAAGGCGCGCAGGCCCTCGGCCAGCTTCTCGGTGGCCATGGCGTCTTCGTTCAGCGCCCACCGGAAACTGCGCTCGTTGTGGTGCACGGAAGGCAGGTCGAGCTGGCGTGCGACGGCAGCGTCCAGCACACGCGGCACAGGCGCTTCGCACGCCTGCAGCGCGGCCAGCAACTCGGGCGCAATGGTCAGCAGGTCGCAGCCGGCCAGCGCGACGATCTGCCCGGTATTGCGGAAACTCGCTCCCATCACTTGCGTCGGTATGCCGTGGCGCTTGTAGTGCTGGAAGATGGCCGTCACCGAGATCACGCCGGGGTCGTTCACACCGCTGCGAGCGGTCTCGTCCCAGGCCCGTCCCGAGTTCATCGCCTGGTTCTTGTGCCAGTCATGGATGCGGCCGACGAAGGGGCTGATCAGGCGCACGCCGGCGTCGCCGCAGGCCACGGCCTGGCAGAAGGCGAAGAGCAGCGTCAGGTTGCAGCGTATGCCCTCGCGCTCCAGCTGTTCAGCCGCGCGTATGCCTTCCCAGGTGGCGGCGATCTTGATCAGCACCCGTTCACGTGCGAAGCCCGCGGCTTCGTAGAGGCCGATCAGCCGCCGCGCGCGCGCCACCGTGGCCGCGGTGTCGAAGGACAGGCGCGCGTCGACCTCGGTGCTGACGCGGCCGGGCACGATCTTCAGGATCTCGCCGCCGAAACGCACCAGCACGGCGTCGACGATGGCGTCCAGCGGCGCGTCATCCTGGTGCGCCACCGTCTGCGCGACCGTCTGGGCCAGCAGCGGCGCGTAATCCGGTTGCAGCACCGCCTTCAGGATCAGGCTGGGGTTGGTGGTGGCGTCCTGTGGCGCGAAGGCGGCCAGCTGGTGGAAGTTGCCGGTGTCGGCGACGACGGTGGTGTGCTGCTTGAGCTGCTCGAGCTGGTTCATGGCGAGGGTTTCGAACACGGCCGGGTGCCGTCCAGCGTGCATTAGACCCGAGCTGCATGCACGCGACTGCATGGCCGGCTTCAATGCCGCTTCGGCCGGCCTGATCCGGCGAGTTGACAGGCGCCGGGCGGGCTGCGATGGTGGCGCCGGACCTTCATGAGTGCGCTGACGCTGCCGCCCCACCGCACGCCCTGGCCCCTGCTGCCCTTGCCCGGCGCGCAGCCCATGGTGTCGCCGACGCTCGCCCGCAGCCTGCTGCTGGCGCTGCTGCTGCATGTCTGGCTGGTGCTGCTGCTGGGCAATGCCCCGGGCGGCACCGCCTTGCCGGGGCAGGGGGTGTGGGGCGCCATCAACGTCACGCTGCGCGGCCCGGCCCAGCCTGTGCCCGCCGAGCTGGCGCTGCCGCCGCTGCCCACCGGCCCGGCCGGCACGGCGGCGCTGTCGCGCTGGGGTGGCGCCGTGCGCGAAGCCGCGCCGGCCGCGCCCGTACCTCCCGGCGCCGCCCGCCTGGGCGAATGGGCGGCCACGGTGCCGAAGGCCGCGGTGGCTGAGCCGGCAGCGGTCGAGACCGCCGCGCCGCCCACGGTGCCGGCGCCGCCGAGCTCACCACCGCCCGTGCTGCCGGTGACGCCCGAACCGGCGCCGGCCCGCCTGGCTGCGCCCGAAGCGGTGGCAGCGCCGACCCCGGCGCTGCCGACGCCAGCCACGGCGGCACCTGCGGCGGCACCCGTGGCGCTGCCCGCGATGCCGGCCCTGGCGCCGTTGCCCACGATGCCGCAGGCCGTGCCCACGATGCCGCAGGCCGTTCCGCCGCTTGCGGCGCCGCTGCCGACCGTGGCGCCGCCGGAGCGCACCCTGGTTTCGCCGCTGACCGCCACGCCCGCCGCGCTGCGCGCCAGCCCGCCGCTGGCGCCCCCCGAAGCCGCTGCAGCGTCTACGGTCTGGCCCGCGGCCGCCCCGGCGCTGGCCGAGCCCCTGGCGCCGGTGGCTGGGCCGGCCCTGCTGCCCGAACCCGCGCTGCAGCGCCTGGCACGCCCGGTGCCGGCGCCGGCCGCCGCCGTGGCGCCGCTGCAGCCATCGGACCGTCTGCCGCCCGCCCTGGCCGCGCCCGTGGCGTTGCCGCAGGCGCTGCCGGCGCTGGGCCCGGGCCCGGCGCTGCCGGCAGCCGGCGGTGCCACCGGCACGCCCGACGCCGGCACGCAGGTCGGCCAGGACGTCGCCACGCCGCCGGCGGCCGCAGCCAGCACGCCGCCGCGCCTGAACCTGCAGCTGGCGCGGCCGCGCGGCGGCGAGCTGTCGCGCTTCAGCGCGCCGGGGGTGCTGCCGCTGCTGCCGCGCCCGCCCGAACTGCCCGACAAGCTGGGCGAGGACATCGCCAAGGCGGCCAAGAAGGACTGCCGCACCGCCTACCAGGGCGCCGGCTTGCTGGCCGTGGTGCCACTGGCCGCCGAGGCGCTGCGCAAGGACAGCGGCTGCAAGTGGTGAAGCACACGGGCTGTGTGCCCGTCGTGCCCGGCCTGGTCGCAAGCAGGCGTGCGCGCCAGCGGCAGGCGCTCAGCCGCCCGGGGCGGTGTTGCGGAAGCGGTCGTGGCAGGCCTTGCAGGCCTTTTCCACCTGTTCGACGGCCGGCCGACCGGCGTCTGCGCCACCGCGCTCGGCGGCGGCCCGCAGCACGGCCAGGGCGGCCACGTAATCGTCCTGGGCCTGCTTGAATTCCGCCGGCTTTTCCCACACGGCCGGTTTGGCGCGTGTGGGCGGATAGTTGCCGTCGGCGCTGAAGTAGGGCCAGGGCAGCGACGACAGGCGCTGCAGTTCCAGCGCGCCGGCCTTGAAGGCGGCAGAGTCCCAGGGCTTGCGGTCACGCGCCATCAGGCCCAGCGGCTCCAGCGCGCCAGTGAACTGCTTGAACACGGCCTTGCGCTTGCTCAGCAGCTGTTGCGGGTGGGTGTCCTTGGCGCTGTCGGTGCAGCTGGTGGCCAGCAGGGTGGTGGCCAGCAGCGCGACAGCAGCGCCGGTGTATCTCTTCTTGTGCATCGGGAGTCCGGCAGGTGAACGGGAAGGCGCAGCGCGGCAGGCGCAGCGACGGCAGGGCAATGTAGCCGCGCTGCGGCACCGCCGCAGGCACTTGGGCAGAATCGGCCGCCCACGCACAAGGAGTTCCCGATGAGCGAAGACCCGCGCTGTTGCGGCAGCGGCACCTGCATCATCGACGACCAGGGCCGCTGCTGGTGCGGCCAGCAATGGAACGGTCAGCGCATGTGCTCCCCGGGCCTGGCCGCGGCGCCGGTGGCGCCCGACGAAGACCCGGCCACACCGGCCGACGCCGCCGTCTGAACACGCGGCCTCGTGCGGCCCGCCGCCCACCCGCGCAGCGTCAGCCGATCAGCAGCGCACGGAAGTCGTTGACGTTGGTGAAGGTCGGCCCGGTCGTCACCAGGTCGCCAAGCGGCCGAAAGAAGTTGTAGGCGTCGTTGCGGTCGAGGTATTCGGCCGCTTTCAGGCCCAGCGCCTGCGCACGCGCCAGCGTGCTGGGCGTGACGATGGCGCCGGCGTTGTCCTCGATGCCGTCGATGCCGTCGGTGTCGGCCGCCAGCACGTGCACGCCGGGCTCACCCTGCAGCGCGATGGCGCAGCCGAGCAGGAACTCGGTGGCGCGGCCGCCGCGGCCCGGGGCCTGGCCGGCCGCGCCCTTGGACTTCACCGTCACCGTCGTCTCGCCACCCGACAGGATGACGCAGGGCCGCGCAAACGGCGCACCGCGCCGCGCCACCGCACGCGCCAGCGCCGCATGCACCCGGCCCACCTCGCGGCTTTCGCCTTCCATCTCGTCGCTGAGGATGTGGGCGGCCAGGCCCGCGGCGCGTGCCACGGCCGCCGCGGCCTCCAGGCTCTGCTGCGGCGTGGCGATCATGTGCGCTTCATGGCCGGCGAAGCGGTTGTCGCCAGGTTTCGGTGTCTCGAAGGCGCCGCTTTCCAGCCCGGCGCGTGCGGCCGGCGGCAGTTCGATGCCGTAGCGGCGGCAGATGGCCAACGCGTCGGCACAGGTCGTGCCGTCGGGCACGGTGGGGCCGCTGGCGATGACCTCGGGCGCATCGCCCGGCACGTCGCTGATGAGCAGGGTGACCACGCGCGCCGGTGCGCACAGGGCGGCCAGCCGCCCGCCCTTGATGGCGCTGAGGTGCTTGCGCACGCAGTTCATCTCGTCGATGGCCGCGCCGCTCTTCAGCAGCGCCTGGTTGATGGCCTGTTTGTCCTGCAGCGTCAGCCCCGGCGCCGGCAGCGAAAGCAGCGCCGAGCCGCCGCCGCTGACCAGGCACAGCACGAGGTCGTGTTCGCCGAGGCCGTGCGTCAGCTCGACGATGCGCTGCGCGGCGCGCCGGCCGGCTTCGTCGGGCACCGGGTGGCGCGCTTCGACGACCTCGATGCGCCCGGGCCGCGCCTTGTAGGCCGGCGGCACGTGTTCGTAGCGCGTCACCACCAGGCCCGACAGCGGCGCCTCGGCCGGCCACAGCGCGTCGACCGCGGCGGCCATCGCGCCGCCGGCCTTGCCGGCGCCCAGCACCAGCGTGCGGCCGCGTCGCGGGCCGCTGGTGTCGGGTGGCCGCGGCAGGTGCGCGGCCGTGTTGTGGGCCGGCAGCGCACGCTGCACGGCGGCGTCGTAGAGCGTGCGCAGGAAGGCGCGCGGGTCGGTGATGGTCGTCATGTCAGTTGTCCATCGCGCTTGGTGAGACGCGCAAGTCACGGGTCGCCGGATCAAGCTTGCCGCCGCGGAACCGGCTTTGCCGGGCCGCTGGGGGACGGCCAGCGGCGAGGACGCCGCTGGCGCTCGTTGGCGAGGAACAGTCCGCAGGGACTTTTCCCCGTCCGACTCGCCCCCCTTGAGGGGTAGCGAGCGCGAGCGAGCCTGGGGGCTTCATTCTTTCGCGGGGTGCGTGGGGTCGACCCAGGCCACGGTCTCGGGTTTCTCGACCGGCTCGATGTCCAGGTTCACCGCCACCGCCTCGCCGTCGCTGCGACACAGCACACATTCCAGCGTCTCGGTGGCGCTGGCGTTGATCTCCTGGTGCGGCACCCAGGGCGGCACGTAGATGAAGTCACCCGGGCCGGCCTCGGCGGTGAACTCGAGCTGCTCGCCCCAGCGCATGCGGGCGCGGCCCTTGATCACGTAGATCACGCTCTCCAGCGCCCCGTGATGGTGGGCGCCGGTCTTGGCGTCGGGGTGGATGTGCACGGTGCCGGCCCACAGCTTCTGCGCCCCGACGCGTGCGAAGTTGATGGCCGCCTTACGGTCCATGCCTGGCGTCTGCGCGGTGTTGGGGTCGAGCTGGTTCGCGGCCACGACACACACACCGTCGTGCTGCCAGCGGGGGGTCGTGGTGGGGTGTTGTGGGCTGCTCATGGCGCGGTCGCCCTGGCCGGGCGCGTGGTGGTTTGCGGCGCAGATTGTGCGGGCGTGCGGGCGTGCGTGCGTGCGGGCGGGCGGGCCTGCCGCAGTGGCCGCGACGCCGGCCAGGTCAGCACGTCCGGATCAGGACGGTCGCGACTGCCGTGCTTCGAACACCGCCGCGGCCGTGGCGCACAGCACCCAGCACAGCCAGCCCGTCCACAGCGTGTGGCTGGGGAAATGTGCCCCGCGCACGAG
Source organism: Burkholderiales bacterium (assembly GCA_038205425.1). Taxonomy (GTDB): domain Bacteria; phylum Pseudomonadota; class Gammaproteobacteria; order Burkholderiales; family Burkholderiaceae_C; genus Rubrivivax. The sequence goes on from JBBRBW010000005.1 coordinate 71,350, forward strand.
CTGCGCGCCGCCGAAGGCCAGCCCGGTCGCCAGCACGCCCAGCAGCCAGGCGCGGGCGCGCCGCGGGTTCAGGTCGCGCCACTGGAAGTACAGGCCGAGGAAGGCGAAGGCTGCCACCGCGTGGCCGGAAGGAAAGCAGTGCCCGGCGCCGCCGTCGCCCAGGCCCCGCGCCCAGTGCGAGACGTAGTGCGCCACGCCGCCAAACTCGGCCAGCTCCCACGGGCAGCTGGTGAGCGACAGCCGCTTGAGTGCGGGCACCGCGATCACGCCCGCCAGGATCACGGCGATCCAGCGCCAGCGCGTGGCGCGGCCCGGCTGCGTCGCCGTGCCGGCACCGGCACGCAGCGCCGCGGCCACCAGCAGCGCCAGCAGCACCCAGGCCGCGATGCGGCCACCGTCGTGCAGCAGCGTGCTGGTCCAGAAGCTGTCGCGCCAGGCAAAACCCTGTGCGTTGCCAAAGAGCCGCGCGGCGGCCAGGTCGGCGCCGCTGGCGTCCCAGGCCAGCAGCGCCAGCAAGGTGCCCAGGGTGACAGCGAGGTCGCGGCGCAGCAACTGCACCAGGCCCGCCCCGGAAGGGCTGGCCACGGCTTGCGACACCGTCATGGCGCGACAGGTGCGCTGCGGCAGCCTTGCGCGAGGTCGAGCGGCGCTTCGTAGAGACCGGTCTTCACGTCCAGCAGGGCCAGCAGGGTGTGGAAGAGGTGGTCGTGGGCGGCCGGTTGCGCCGCGCGTCGGCCCAGGCAGCCGGCGTCCAGGTGCAGCGCCTGCGGCGCGCCGGCGCTCAGCCACAGCGTCATCGGCACGCGCTTTTGCATGTCGGGCGCGATGGCGTAGGGCAGGCCGTGCAGGAAGAGGTTGTTCTCGCCCAGCGATTCGCCGTGGTCCGAGACGTAGAGCACGACGCTGTCGACACCGGCCTGTGCCGCCTGCAGCTTGGCGATCAGGCTCACGAGCACGTGGTCGGTGTAGAGCAGCGCGTTGTCGTAGGCGTTGACGATCTCGTCGCGGCTGCACTTCTGCAGGTCGTCGAAGCCGCAGGCCGGCTGGAAGCGTGCGAAGGCCGGCGGGTAGCGCCTGAAGTAGGACGGCCCGTGGTTGCCCAGGGTGTGCAGCACCAGCAACTGCGTGCCGGCCGGCGTGCCGGCGAGCTTCGTCGCCGCGGCGAGGCGGTCCTCGAGTCCGGTGAGCAGACCTTCATCGAGGCAGCGGCCCTCGGCGCACAGGCCAGGCAGCTTCAGCGACGACACCTCGTCCTGCGGCAGGCCTTCGCACACACCCTTGCAGCCGGACTGGTTGTCGCGCCAGTGCACGCCCGCGCCGGCACGCGCGACCACGTGCAGCAGCGACTCGCTGCCGCGCACGCGGCTTTCGTCGTAGTCGCGCCGGCCCACCGGCGCGAACATGCAGGGCAGCGAGACCTCGGTGTTGGTGCCGCAGGCGCTGACGTCGGGGAAGTTGATCAGCGTGCCGACACCCGGCTGGCCGCTGCGCGCGGCCAGTGCGGCGAGTTCGGGCGTGGTCTGGTGCGTGTAGCCGTTCAAGCCCCAGTTGGCGGCGCGCGCGGTTTCGCCCACCACCAGCACCACCAGCAGCGGCTTCGTGCGCGCCAGCAGGGCGGGGCCGGGTGCGGCGTCCAGGCCGATGGGCTGGCGCGGCTTGGCAGCGCCATGGGCCTGGGCCGCGGCCACGGCGCCGATCGACCACAGGTAGTTCGCCGGCGTCGCCAGGTAGCGCATCTCCTTGTGGTTGCGCATCATCGACGCGAAGGGCTGGAAGACGAGCATCAGCGTGCCCACCAGCACCACCAGCGCGGCCACCACGCCTGCCAGGCGGCGCCCGATGGCGCGCGGCCAGGGCCGCGGCTGCACACGCACGCGCCACAGCAGCATCAGCGGCAGCACGGCGTAGAGCAACAGGTGCGGCAGCAGCCCCCACGAGAACAGCTCGCGCGCCTCGGCGACGTCGGTGCGCATCACGTTGCGCAGCATCGACGGGTCGAGGTAGACGCCCCAGGACTGCATGAAATGGGTGGCGAAGGCCGTGCCCACCAGCAGCACCGCCAGCACCGGCTTGACGCTGCGGCGGGTGCACACCAACGACAGCAGCAGGTAGTGCAGCGCCGTCATCATCACCAGCAGCGCCAGCGCAAAGCCCCAGGTGGCGGGCTGCGTCATCAGGCGTTCCTTCAGCGCGGCGCTGAAGAACAGGCGGTTGGCGCTGAAGGCCCAGAACAGGCTGGCCGCCAGCATCAGCTGTTCGACGCTGACCTTGAGCAGGGCCGCGCCGCCTTCGGCGTCGGGGCCGCGGCGCGCGCGGGCGAGCGCCAATTTGAGGATAGGCATCGCATCATTGGAGCCCCTGGCGCTGAAGGCAGGCTGAAGCCACCAGGCATGTCGTGGTGCTACCGTGCAGCCCCGGCCGAGAACCCGGCAATCCCGCCATGAGACTGCTCCTGCTCGAAGACGACGAACTGCTCGGCGAAGGCCTGCGCGACTTCCTGCGCGCCGACGGCCACGTCGTCGACTGGGCCCGCTGTCTGGGCGACATCGCGGCCTACCGCGGCGAGTCCTTCGATGCCTGGCTCGTCGACTGGCAGCTGCCCGACGGTTCCGGCCTGGACTGGCTGCGCGGCCAGCGCCGCCGCGGCGACACCACGCCGGCGCTGGTGCTCACCGCACGCGATCTGCTGGCCGACCGCCTGCAGGGGCTGGATGGCGGCGCCGATGACTACCTGGTCAAGCCCTTTGCGCCCGAGGAACTGGTGGCCCGGCTGCGCGCCGTGTGCCGCCGCAGTGCCGGCAGCGCCGGTGCCCGCATCAGCTTCGGGCCCGTGACGGTGGACCTGGCGGCGCGCAGCGCCTGGCGCGACGGCGAGCGCATCGACCTCACGGCGCGCGAGTGGGCAGTGCTGGAAGCGCTGGCACTGCGCCCCGGCCGACTCGTCGCCAAGGCCGAACTGGAACGCCTGGTGCTGGGCTTCGACACCGTGCTGGCGAGCAACGCGCTGGAGGTGCATGTCTCCAGCCTGCGCCGCAAGCTCGGGCGCGAACTGGTGCAGACCGTGCGCGGCATGGGCTACCGCATCGGCGGGGGTGCCGAGTGAGCGCCCTGCCGCGTGCCGCGGGCGCTGCGCCGGGCGCCTCACGTTCGATCCGCCGCCGCCTGCTGCGCGCCTTGCTGCTGTGGGCGCTGGTGTGGAGCAGCGCCCTGGCTTTGGCGGTGTGGCTGGCGGTGCGCGAGGAGGTCGACGAATTGCTCGACGACGGCCTGAAGAGCGCGGCCGAGGAGCTCATCGGCCCCATCCTCAGTGCACCGGCTGCGCTGCCTGCGGTCGGCACGACGGTGCCGGCGCTGGTTCCGGCGCTGGTTCCGGCGCCGGTTCCGGCGCTGGTGCCGGCCGCCGCCCACGGCGTCGCCGGCGTGCCGCGCTTCGTGTGGCAGCAGGTGGCCCATGGCCAGGGCGCGCGGCTGCTGCGCCAATCGGCCGGCGCGCCGCTGCAGCCATTGCGCGCCACCCCGGCGCCCGGCTTCGCCAGCCTGCCCGGCTGGCGCGTCTACGGGCTGGCGCTGGGTGTCGACGCGCAGATGCTCTACGTGGCGCAGAGCCGCACCGAGCGCGGCGAGGCGCTGGCCGAGATCGGCCTGGCGGTGCTCCTGGCCGGGCTGCCGATGGGCCTGCTGGGCCTGCTGTGGCTGGGCACGCGGGTGCGCCAGGAACTGGCGCCGCTGCAGGCGCTGTCCGAACGCCTGGCCGCGTACGACCCGCTGCAGCCGGGCGCCACGCTGGGTGCCGCTGCGCACGAGGAACTGCAGCCCATGCACCAGGCCGTCGACGCGCTGGCCGCACGCTTGGCTCGCCGCGTCGCGCAGGAACGTGCTTTCACCGCGCACGCCGCGCACGCGTTGCGCACGCCGCTGGCCGGCATCGACGCGCAGCTGGCGGTGGCGCTGCGCGAGGCGCCGGCCGCGCTGCAGCCGCGCCTGCAGCGTGTGCGCGCGGCGGCCGGGCGGCTGCAGCGTGTGGTGGCCGGGCTGCTGGCGCTGTTCCGCAGCGGCGTGGAGGTGCAGCGCGTGGTGCTCGACCTGCCGCGGCTGGCCGAGCGCCTGCCCGTGGAGGGGCTGGTGGTGCAGGCGCAGGCCGGCGCATCGATCTCGGCCGACGCCGACCTGATCACCGCCGCGCTGCTGAACCTGCTGGACAACGCGTTGCGCCACGGCGCCACCACGGTGACGCTGAGCACCCCGGGGCCGCAGCTGCTGCGGGTGCAGGACGACGGCAGCGGCCTGCCGGCGGCGCAGCGCCTGGCGCTGCAGCAGGCGCTGGACGACGAGGACTACGCCGGCCGCACCGGCCTGGGCCTGATGCTGGCCGACCTGGTGGCCAGGGCCCATGGCGGGCGGCTGCGGCTGCCCGAGGTCGAAGCCGGCTTCGCAGCCGAACTGCAGCTGGGGCCGGCGTGACCCGACGCGCCGTCGCCAAGTCGCCCGCGCGCCGCCCCCGCCGCAGCGCGCGGCAGGTCTGAAGCTAGGATCAGGCTGACCATGCCCGCTTCCCCACCCGAACCCGGCACCGACTCGGCCTACAAGAGCCGCGGTGGCGTCGGCCGCGTCTTCAACGCCATGCGCTACTCGCTGGCCGGCTTTCGCGCCGCCCTGCGCCACGAAGCCGCCTTCCGCCAGGAACTGCTGCTGGGCGTGCCGCTGCTGGTGGCCGCGCCCTTTCTGGCGCCCGGGCGCTGGCAGCTGCTGGTGATGGTGGCCAGCGTGGTGCTGGTGCTGATCGTCGAGCTGATGAACTCGGCCGTCGAGGCCCTCGCGGACGCGCTGAGCATCGAGCACCACCCGCTGCTGGGCCGCGCCAAGGACCTGGGCAGCGCCGCGGTGATGCTGGCGCTGCTGGGTGTGCCCTGCACCTGGGCGCTGGCGCTCTGGCCGCTTTGAGCGGCTGAGCGCGCCCCTTCAGGCGGCGGCCGGCCGGAAGTGCGCGCGCAGCGCCAGCGCGGCGTCGGGCACGGCGCGGCTGGTTTCGTCCAGTGCGGCCAGGTTGTCGTCGGCCGGCGCTGCCGGGCTGTCGACGCCTTCGATGCCGCCGCCGAGCACGAGCAGCGGTGCCACGCTGGCGGCCAGCGCCGGGTCGGCCCAGGCGGCGTCCCAGGCGCTGGGCTGCAGGTCGACGGCCTGCAGGAAACCGGCGCACCAGTCGCGCGCGTCGACGAACTCGTCGGCGCCCTTCTCGGCAATGCTGAACACCGGCTCCCAGTCGGCGGGCGCGGTGTCGAGCTGGTGTGCCAGGTGGCGCAGCTGGCGCAGCAGCTGCACCACCGTGGCCTTGCGCTGGCGCTTGCTGGCAAAGGGCTCGGCAGCCTCGTTGCCGCCCGGCCCGTCGCCGCCCCAGACCCAGGGCAGCCAGTCGGCCGTGGCCAGCGTGGCCAGCAGTTCGGGCGGGCCGACCTGCAGCGCCGTGAGGAAACCGTCGACGCCGTCGAGCGACATCGCGCCGTCGGCGGGCAGGGCCTGCAGCAGCTGGTCGATGCCGTCGAGTTCGGCCGGGCTCAGCGGCGTGACGGGGGAAGCGGGGTCGTAGCGGGGGTAGTCCACGGTGCGGCGGTGGTGCAGGGCAGGGGTGCGCAGTGTCGCCGACGGCGGGCCGTCGCCGGCCAGACGGGGTTCAGGCCCCGGTCAGGTGTCGGTCAGGCGCCCGCGATCAAGACGCGCGTCTCGCCCACGGCCACCTCGTCGCCGGCGCGCAGCTTGCGGCCGCGGCGGGTCTCGGTTTCGCCGTTGACACGTGCGCCACCTTCGGCGATCAGCCCCTTGGCGGCGCCGCCGCTGGGGGCCAGGCCGGTGGCCTTGAGCAGCGCGTCGAGCGTGATGTGCTCGCCGCGCAGGGCAAAGGTCTGGGCTGGGTTCATGGCGCTATTGGACCGCAGTCCGTCCGGACTTCTGCGGCGGCGCCGGTGATGTCCAATGCGGTCTTCCTCATCCGCACCGTTGAAACATGGCCCGCCTGCCCTACGCCGACCTGAACCACCCCGAAGCCGCACCGCTGGTGCAGCGCATCGTTGCCGAGCGCGGCCACGTGCTGCACCTCTACCAGATGCTGTTGCACAGCCCGCCGCTGGCCGCAGGCTGGCTGACCTACCTGACCGCGGTGCGGCAGAAGCTGTCGATAGGCGGCGCGCTGCGTGAACTGATGATCATGCGCGTGGCGCTGCTCAACGGCGCACCCTACGAAGCCTTCCAGCACGCGCCCATCGCGCTGAAGGAAGGCCTGAGCCAGGCGCAGCTGGATGCGCTTGCCGCATGGCCCGACAGCCCGCTGTTCGACAGCACGCAGCGCGCCGTGCTGGCGCTGACCGACGCGATGACACGCGACATCCACTTCGCGCCCGAGATCATGGCCGCCGTGCGCGACGCCTTGGGCGAACGCGGCGCCGTCGAGGCCGCGGCCACCATCGCGGCCTACAACATGGTGTCGCGTTTCCTCGAGGCGCTGCAGATCCACGCCGACGACGCGCGCTGAAACCGCGTCAGCGCTCGGCGATGTAGTGCTCGAGCACGGGCACCTCGCCCGGCGCCAGGTGTTCGCGCAGGCGCGCTTCGAGCTGTTGGTCGGCCAGCGTGCTGCGTGCGCGCTGGTGCAGGTAATCGGCCCAACTGGTGACGGTGAAGCGCTCGACGAAGCGCGTCGGGTCGGACAGGTCGCGGTAGACGCGCCAGACGATGGCACCGTCGCGGCGGCGCGGGCCGCGCAGCAGGGCCGCGTCGTCCAGAAAGGCTTCGGTCTGCCCCGGCCGCACGCGGTAGGCGATTTCCACCGCCACCGGGCCGGCCTCGGGCGCCGGCTCGTGGGCGACGAAGAGGTCCTCGGACAGCGGCACCTGGGTCACCTCGTGCAGTTCACTCATGCGCAGCGGGAAGGGGCGCGCCAGCAACAGCCCGGCGGCCATCGCCAGCGCGCCGACCAGCAGCGCCGGCGTCAGGCCGAGGATGTCGGACAGGGCGCCCCAGAAGGCCGAGCCGATGGCAAAGGCGCCTAACGCGCAAAGCGTGTGTAGGCTGGTGGCGCGTGCGCGCACCCAGGGCGGCACGCTGGTCTGGGTGGCGGTGTTGTAGGTGCTCATCACGCTCATCCAGCTGGCGCCGCCGGCCATCAGCGCGGCGTAGGTCAGCCAGCGCGTCGACGACAGGGCCGCCACCACCATCACCACGGCGAAGACCACTTCGCCCACCAGGACCAGCCTTTCCAGCCCCAGCTTCGCGCGCAGGCGCCCGATGACCAGCCCGGCGGCCACCGCGCCGGTGCCCAGGCAGCCCATCAGCAGGCCGAAGCCCGCGGCGCCCAGGCCGAGCTGGCGCTGGCCGATGACGGGCAACAGCGCCCACAGCGCCGAGCCCGCCGCGCTGTAGGCGCCGGTGCGCACCAGCTGCGCCAGCAGCGTCTCGGAGTGGCGCGCAAAGCGCAGCGCGCTGAGCATGCCGCCCCACAGCCGCTCGGCCGGCAGCCGCGAAGGCGGGTGCGGCCGCGGCGGGTGGCGGCGCACGGCCTCGAAGAGTGCGGCCACGCCCGCCACCGCCAGCACGAAGACCCAGCCCGGGCCGGCCTGGGCGTAGACCCAGCCGGCCATCGCCGGGCCGATGGCGCGTGCGCTGTTGTAGGCGATGCCGATGGCGGTGATGGCCTGCGGCAGCTCGTCGCGCGGCACCACGTCGACGATGCCCGAGTTCCACGACGGCGAGAGCATTGCCGTGCAGCAGCCGGCCAGGAAGGTCAGCACCAGCAGTGTCGCCGCACCGGCCACACCGGCCAGGAAGAGCCCGGCCAGCAGCGCCACCAGCAGCGCCTGCACGATCAGCGCACCCAGCATGAGGCGGCGGCGGTCGGTGGTGTCGGCCAGCACGCCGGCCGGCAGCACCAGCAGGAACATCGGCAGGAAGACGGCGGTCTGCACCAGCGCGGCCAGGAAGGACGAGCCGGTGACTTCCACCATCAACCAGGCCGCCGCCATGGCCTGCATGGCGTTGCCGATGAAGTAGATGCTGCCGCCACCCAGCAGCGCGCGGAAGGCATCGTGGCGCAGTGTGGCGCGGATGGACGTGGGGGCGGCCGGCATCGCGCGAGCATCGCATGCCGGCCCGCAGCCTGGCCGGCGCTCGACGCATGTTGTGGGTTATGTTCGCGGCTTCGGCCTGCGCCGCAGCCCTCTGCCCCTCACGAGACAGGTGCCCCTTTGACGATCCAGCTCTACGCCTTCGACACCCCCAACGGCCGCAAGATCAGCGTCGCACTCGAGGAGATGGGCCTGGCCTACGAGACTCATGTTGTCGACATCGGCAAGGGCGAGCAGTTCGACCCGGCCTTCCTGAAGATCAGCCCGAACAACAAGATCCCGGCCATCGTCGACACCGAAGGGCCGGCCGGCGCGCCCGTCAGCGTCTTCGAATCGGGCGCCATCCTCATCTATCTGGCCGAAAAGACCGGCCACTTCCTGCCGCAGGAGCCGGTGGCGCGCGTGGCGGTGTTCGAATGGCTGATGTTCCAGATGGGCGGCTTCGGCCCGATGCCCGGCCAGGTGCACCACTTCGTCGCGCTGGAAGACGAAGACGCGCGCCGCTACGGCCTGCAGCGTTTCATGGCCGAGACGCAGCGCCTCTACGGCGTGATGGACAGGCGCCTGGCCGAGCGCGGGTTTTTCGCCGGCGCGCTGTCGATCGCCGACTTCGCGATCCTCGGCTGGGCCTGGCGCCACACGCGGCACCAGGTCGACTTGGCCGACTTCCCGAACGTGCAGCGCTGGTACCAGGCCATGATGGCGCGGCCCGCGGTGCAGCGCGGCTTTGCCGTACCGCTGCGCCGCGCCTGACGCCGCCGGCCGCAGAATGCAGGCCGTGGCGGGCGGGGGCCCGCGCCTGCAGGAGTGCACGATGGGCTGGTTCTCGAAGAAGGACGAGGGGTTCTTCCTCTCCACCGTGGTGCCGAACGGCGAGGGCGCCCAGGTGGCGCGTTACCTCGGCCTGGTCAATGGCGAAGCCATCATCGGTGCGAACATCTTCCGCGACATGTTCTCGTCGGTGCGCGACGTGGTGGGCGGCCGCGCCGGCGGCTACGAGCGTGCACTCTCGGGCGCCCGCGAAGCGGCGCTCGAAGACATGATCGCCGCCGCCAAGGAGATGGGCGCCGACGGCGTGGTCGGCATCGACTTCGACTACGAGGTGCTGGGCGAGACCAACGGCATGATGATGGTGGCCGTCAGCGGCACGGCGGTGAAGATGGTCTGAGCCCGCACGTGCAAGCCCGGAAGGGTTTGCTCGGCTGTCGAAGGCCTGAACGCGATTTCACGCGTGAGGGCTGAGCCCCGTCACGCCGGCGGTGTGGTTTCCCGCCGCGTGTCGTTTTCGAGGTCAGTGCCGACGATCAGGCACATGCCCTGCATCTGCGGCGCGAAGCCCAGCTTGGCGTAGAAGCCCACCGCGTCGTCGGTTCCCGGGTAGATGTGCTGGCCCGGCACGGCGTCCATCAGCAGTTGCATCGCTGCGCGCGCGATGCCCTGGTGGCGGTAGGTGCGGTGTGTCCAGACGTCGACGACGTAGGCGTTGCCCACGCCGTCGGACAGCATGCGTGCATTGGCGACGCAGCGTGTGCCGTCGAAGCCCATCACGACATGGGTGCCGTTCTCGAACGACAGGCGCAGCTGTTGCGTGGTGCGGCCGTTGTGGAAGTTGTCGGCGATGAGGTCGAGCCGCAGCGCTTCCCAATCGACGCCATCGAGCGTTCTGCGCAAGCTGATCATGTGCGTTCCTGGTTTGCAGGCGGCGCTCGGCGCGGCGCGCCTCAGCCGCAGCCCCCACCGGCCGCAAGGCGCCAGGCGCGGCCGGCACGCAGGCCGGTGGCAGTGGTTTCCGTGGTGCGCAGCAGTTCGCCATCGGCCAAGGCCGAAACGCTGTCGCCCGCGGCGCCGAGCAGTTGCAGTTGGCGGCCGTGCACACGGCCGTTGAAGCTGTGGCTCTCGGTACCCTGTGTCAGCGTGGCCTGCAACACCTGGTAGCGCTGCTCGATGCGCAGCGACGCGCCGCCGGGCGCGCACCACAGCCCGTCCACGCGGGCCGGCACCGTCCACAGGTGCAGGCGGCTCGTCTTTTCCTGGCCGATGCGCTTCTGCGGCACGGCCAGCGTCAGCGTGCGGTCGGGCTTCCAGTCGCCCAGGTCCCAGTCGTGCGAGACGATGCGCGTGCCCGGGGCCAGTGCCATCAGGCGCGGACGCAACGCCAGGTTGACCTCGGGCAGCAGGTACATCGTGACCACGGTGGCCGGCGCGAGGTCGGTGGCGAAGAGGTCCTGCACCTCGAAGCGCGTGCGTTCGCCGACCCCGACGCGGCGCGCGTTGTCGCGGCTTTGCGTCACCAACTCGGGCACGATCTCCACGCCCAGGCCACTGGCGCCGAAACGCTTGGCCGCAGTGATGACGATGCGGCCGTCGCCCGAGCCGAGGTCGATGACGTGGTCCTTGGCGCCCACGTCTGCCAGTTCCAGCATCGCGACCGTCACGTGGTCAGGGGTGGTGATGAAGGGCACATCCTCGACCAGCGGTGTGGGCGTGATCACGGCGGCCGCGCAGGGCCACATCGATGCGGCGCAAAACAGGCTCGCAAGGCGGCGCGGCAGCGTCGTCGTCATGGGGGAGATGCCAGTGGCGCGGCGGCTGATCCGTTGAGCATCCATGATGCAGGCCAGGGTGTGCTGCGGCCGCAAGCCGCCGCCGTTTGGCATGTCAACCCGCCGGCGTCTCGGCCACCGCGTGATGCGCCATCAGCTCCAGTGCCTTCACCAGTGCCGAGTGGTCGAGCTGGTCCCAGCCCTGCGCGGCGCAGGCCTGCATCAGCTGCGCGGCCCCTGCCGTCTGCGGCAGCGCCACACCCAGGCTCTTGGCGCCCTGCAGCGCCAGGTTCAGGTCCTTCTGGTGCAGCGCAATGCGAAAGCCCGGGTTGAAGGTGCGCTTGATCATGCGTTCGCCGTGCACTTCCAGGATACGGCTGCTGGCGAAGCCGCCCATCAGCGCCTGGCGCACCTTGGCCGGGTCGGCGCCGGCCTTGCTGGCGAAGACCAGGGCTTCGCTGACCGCGGCGATGTTCAGCGCGACGATGATCTGGTTGGCCACCTTGGTCGTCTGGCCGTCGCCGTTGCCGCCGACGTGGGTGATGTTCTTGCCCATCAGCTGCAGCAGCGGCAGCACTTGCGCGAAACCGGCTTCGCTGGCGCCAACCATGATGGTCAGGCTGGCTGCCTTGGCGCCCACTTCGCCGCCCGAGACCGGCGCGTCGACATAGTCGCAGCCCAGCGCGTTGATCTTCGCGGCGAATGCCTTCGTGGCGATGGGCGAGATGCTGCTCATGTCGACCACGGTCTTGCCCACGCGGCCCTCGGGGCCGATCGGCCCGTTCGTCAGGCCGGAAGCCACACCCTGGTCACCAAAAAGCACGGTCTCGACATCGGGCGTGTCGGGCACCATCAGGAAGATCACGTCAGCGGCTTTGGCCACGTCGCCGGCCGTCTTGCAGGCCACGGCGCCGGCGTCCAGCAGTGCCTGCGGCAGCTTGCTGCGCGTGGTGACGAAGAGCTCGTGCCCGGCGGCGCGCAGGTGGCCGGCCATGGGCGTGCCCATGATGCCCAGGCCGATGAATCCGAGTTTCATGACGTTTTCTCCTCAATTACCGATGAAGTTCAGTGCCTTCACCAAGCTTCCCGCCACGGAACCGGCTCTGCCGGGCCGTTGGCGGACGGCCCCCTTGGGGGGGTGCGAACGAAGTGAGCCTGGGGGCCCTACTTCATGTGGTGCGCAGCGTGCGGCGGGCCTGTTCGAGCCAGCCCATGCCGGCTTCGGTGGTGGTGGCCGGCTTGTATTCGCAGCCGATGAAGCCGGTGTAGCCGATGCGGTCGAGGTGGGCGAAGAGGAAGCTGTAGTTGATCTCGCCCGTGCCCGGTTCGTTGCGGCCCGGGTTGTCGGCCAGCTGAATGTGGGCGATGCGGGCCAGGTGCTTCTTCATCGTCGCGGCCAACTCACCTTCGTAGCGCTGCGCGTGGTAGATGTCGTACTGCAGGAAGAGGTTGTCGGAGCCCACTTCCTCGATGACCGAGATCGCCTTGTCGGTCTTGTTGAGCCAGAAGCCCGGGATGTCGTGGTTGTTGATCGGTTCGATCAGCAGCTTGATGCCCGCTGCCTTCAGTTCGGCCGCCGCGAAACGCAGGTTCTCGACGAAGGTCTTGCGCAGCAGCGCGTCGTCCATGCCCGCCGGCGCCTTGCCGGCCAGGCAGTTGATCTGCGGCACGCCCAGCGCCTTGCCGACCTCGATGGCCTGGGCCACGCCGGCGCGGAACTCGGCCACGCGGTCGGGCAGGCAGGCGATGCCGCGCTCGCCCGCGTCCCAGTCACCGGCGGGCAGGTTGTGCAGCACCAGCTTCAGGCGGTTGCTGTCCAGGCGTGCCTTGATGTCGGCGGTGGCGTAGGGGTAGGGGAAGAGGAACTCGACCGAAGAGAAGCCCGTCCGCGCCGCGCGTTCGAAGCGGTCGAGGAAGGGCACTTCGTTGAAGAGCATCGTCAGGTTGGCGGCAAAGCGGGGCATCGGCGTTCACTCCATTCGGCAGGAAAAAGCGCCGGCCCGCTGTGCAGCCGGCCGGCGCTTCGAGGTTAATGTGAAAGCGGGCGCAGCGGCTGCGCGCTGCCTCGGGTCATTCCAGCAGACCGGCCATGACCAGGCCTTCGCGGCCTTCGGGGTGGCGGCAGTCGATGTCCTCGAATTCGTTGACGATGTCGATCTCGGTGCCCATCGCGATGTTGGTCACTTTCTCGAGGATGACTTCCACCACCACCGGCACGCGCAGTTCCTGCGCCATGGCCTTGGCCTGCACCAGCGCGCTCTCGATCTTGCTGGGGTCGGTCACGCGCAGCGCCTTGCAGCCCATGCCCTCGACGACCTTGGCGTGGTCCATGCCGTAGCCCTTCAGCGCCGGGTCGTCGACGTTGAGATTGTCGTAGGCCAGCTGCACGCAGAAGTCCATCTCGAAGCCGCGCTGGCTCTGGCGGATGAGGCCCAGATAGCTGTTGTTCACCAGCACCACCACCAGCGGCAGCTTGAACTGTGCGCCCACCGCAAGTTCCTCGATCAGGAACTGGAAGTCGTAGTCGCCGCACAGGCCCACCACGGTCTTGGTGCTGTCGCTGGCCACCACGCCCAGGGCGGCGGGCAGTGTCCAGCCCAACGGGCCGGCCTGGCCGCAGTTGATCCACTGGCGCGGCTCGAAGACGTGCAGGAACTGCGCGCCGGCGATCTGGGAGAGGCCGATGGTGGTCACGTAGACGGTGTCGCGGCCGAAGGCCTTGTTCATCTCTTCGTAGACACGCTGCGGCTTGATCGGAATCTGCTCGAAGTGCGTCTTGCGGTGCATCAGGCGCTTGCGCTCCTGGCATCGGTGGGCCCAGTCGCTGCGGTCCTTCAGCTTGCCGGCGGCCTTGCGTTCGGCGGCCACCTGCACGAAGAGTTCGAGCGCGATCTTCGCGTCGGACACGATGCCGAAGTCGGGCATGAACACGCGGCCGATCTGCGTCGGCTCGATGTCGACGTGCACGAACTTGCGGTCCTTCGTGTAGGTCTCGACGCTGCCGGTATGGCGGTTGGCGAAGCGGTTGCCGATGCCGAGCACGAAGTCGGACGCCAGCATCGTGGCGTTGCCGTAGCGGTGGCTGGTCTGCAGACCGCACATGCCGGCCATCAGCGGGTGGTCGTCGGGGATGGTGCCCCAGCCCATCAGCGTGGGAATGACGGGCACGCCGGTCAGCTCGGCCAGTTCCACCAGCAGGTCGGACGCGTCGGCGTTGATGATGCCGCCACCGGCCACGATGAGCGGCTTTTCTGCCGCCTGCAGCATGTCCAGCGCCTTCTCGATCTGTTTGCGCGTGGCAGCGGGCTTGTAGACGGGCAGCGGCTCGTAGGTATCGATGTCGAATTCGATCTCGGCCATCTGCACGTCGAAAGGCAGGTCGATCAGCACCGGGCCGGGGCGGCCGCTGCGCATCTCGTGGAAAGCCTGCTGGAAGACGCGTGGCACGAGGCCGGGTTCACGCACGGTGACGCTCATCTTGGTCACCGGCTTGGCGATGCTCTCGATGTCGACGGCCTGGAAGTCTTCCTTGTAGAGGCGCGCACGCGGCGCTTGGCCGGTGATGCACAGGATGGGAATGCTGTCGGCGCTGGCCGAGTACAGGCCGGTGATCATGTCGGTGCCGGCGGGGCCGCTGGTGCCGATGCAGACACCGATGTTGCCGGCCTTGGCGCGTGTGTAGCCCTCAGCCATGTGGCTGGCGGCCTCGACGTGGCGGGCCAGGATGTGGGCGATGCTCTGGCGCTCGCGCAGCGCGGCATAAAGCGGGTTGATGGCGGCGCCGGGCACCCCGAAGGCCTGCGTGATGCCTTCCTTTTCCATCACCAGCACGGCGGCCATGGCGGCTTTCATCTTTGCCATCGTTGTGTCTCCTGTTGCAGTGGCGCGATGTTCGGGTTGTGGCGCCGCTACGAGAAGCGCAGCGGCTGGATATGAACTATTCCGTGGTGGAATAGCGCGGTGATGAGAGCCTTCCTGCTGGCGCTGTGTTCCGCTGCCGTCTGCGCCGCGGCCGACGCGGCCCCGGCCTCGATCGACGACAGCCTGGCCCAGCGCCTGGCCGCCTGCACCGTCTGCCACGGCAAGGCAGGGCGTGCTGCGCCCGACGGCTACCACCCGCGCCTTGCCGGCAAGCCGGCCGGCTACCTGCTGCACCAGCTGCAGAACTTCCGCGACGGCCGACGGCGCTACGGGCCCATGGTGACGCTGATCGATCCGCTGCCCGACCCCTACCTGCGCGAGATCGCCGCGCACTTCGCTGCGCTGGACCTGCCGTATGCCGCGCCGCCGCCACCGCAGGCGCCGCCCGAGATGCTGGCGCGCGGCCGCACCTTGGCGCTGCAGGGCGACGCAGCACGCGGTCTGCCGGCCTGTACGGCCTGCCATGGCCAGACGCTGACCGGCCGGCTGCCCGCCACCCCGGGCCTGCTGGGCCTGCCGCACGACTACCTCCGTGGACAGCTGGGCGCCTGGCTGAGCGGCCTGCGCCGCGCCCACGCCCCCGACTGCATGGCGGACCTGCTGCGGCGGCTGCCGGGCGAGGAGCTCAACGCCGTGGTCGCCTGGCTGGCCAGCCAGCCCGTGCCGCCGGACGCCAAGCCCGCCGCGGCGCCCGCAGCGGGCGAACTGCTGCCGCTGCGCTGCGGCAGTGCGGTGACGCCATGAACGCGAACTTGGGCCGAGTGCTGCGCGCCGCGCTGGCCATGGCCGTGTTGGGCGCGGCGGTGGTCGGCGGGCTGCTGGCACTGGACCGCGCGCCGGACGGCGCCAGTGCGGTGCCGACCACCGCTGCCGACCCGGCCGCCATCGAGCGCGGCCGTGTGCTGGCCCTGGCTGGCAACTGCGCCGGCTGCCACAGCGCACGCGGCGGTGCGCCCTATGCCGGCGGCCGCGCCATCGCCACGCCCTTCGGCACCGTCTTCGCCGGCAACCTGACGCCCGACCCCGGCACCGGTCTGGGCGCCTGGACGGCCGATCACTTCTGGCGCGCACTGCACCACGGCCGCGGCTTCGACGGCCGCCGCCTCGTGCCGGCCTTCCCCTACACCGAGACCACCCGCATCACGCGCGCCGACAGCGACGCGCTCTACGCCTGGCTGCGCACGCTGCCCGCGGTGGCGCAGCCGAACCGGCCACACGAACTGCGCTGGCCCTACGGCACGCCGCTGGCGCTGGCCGCCTGGCGGCTGCTGTTCTTCACGCCCGGCGAGTGGCAGGACGAAGCGCGCCGGGGTGCCGAGTGGAACCGCGGCGCCTACCTGGTCAACGGCGCCGGCCATTGCGTGGCCTGCCACGGCGGCCGCAACGCGCTGGGCGCCACCGCCGACGCCGGCTTCGGCGGCGGGCTGATCCCCACGCGCAACTGGTACGCGCCGGCCTTTACGCGCGCCGCCGAGGCCAGCGTGGCCGATTGGCCGCTGGACGAGATCGTGGCGCTGCTGCGCGACGGCGTGGCGCCGCGCGGCCGCGCCATCGGCCCGATGGCCGAGGTGGTGATGCGCAGCACCCAGCACCTGCCGGCGGCCGACCTGCGTGCGATGGCGGTCTACCTGAAGTCGCTGCCGGTCGAGGCCGCGGCGCCGCTGCCGGCTGCCGAGCCGCCCGACGCTGCGCGCGTCGAAGCCGGCGCCAGGCTCTTTGAGACCCACTGCGCGGGCTGCCACGGCGCGCAGGGCGAAGGCGGCGTGCTGCGCGACGGCCCCGAGCGCGGCC
Source organism: Burkholderiales bacterium (assembly GCA_038205425.1). Lineage (GTDB taxonomy): Bacteria > Pseudomonadota > Gammaproteobacteria > Burkholderiales > Burkholderiaceae_C > Rubrivivax. The sequence goes on from JBBRBW010000005.1 coordinate 87,716, forward strand.
GCCTGGTGATGCCGGCGCTGGCCGGCAACCGCACCGTCACGATGAACCCGCCGGCCAACCTGGTGCGCGCCATCACGCTGGGTGGCTTCGGCGCCGTCACCGGCGGCAATGCGCGGCCCTTCGGCATGCCGCCCTTTGCGCATGTGCTGACCGACGCGCAGATCGCCGACATCGTCACCTGGCTGCGCCGCCGCGAAGGCGCCGCCGCGAAGGCGCCGCCGCCGTGAGTGCCTTCGACGTCGCGCGCTGGCGCGGCGGCAGCGACGATTGAACCCCACCGGAGCGCGCCCATGGACACCGTCACCGGCATCCGCCTCTTCATTCGCGTCGTCGAGACGGGCAGCTTCAGCAAAGCCAGCGCCGACATGGGCATCACCCAGCCCACGGCCACCAAGCACGTGGCGGCGCTGGAAAAGCGCCTGGGCGCGCGCCTGCTTCACCGCAGCACACGCGGTGTCACGCCCACCGAGGTGGGCGCGGCCTACTACGACAAGTGCAAAAGCATCGCGCGCCAGCTGGAAGACGCCGACAACCTGGCCGCGCTGATGCAGAGCCGCGTGCGTGGCACGCTGCGCATCAGCACCAGCGTGGCCTTCGGCCGGCGTGTGCTGACACCGCTGGTGCTGCGTTTCATGCAGCAGCACCCCGAGTTGCAGATCGACCTCAGCTTCGAAGACCGCTACGTCAACCTGGTGGAGCAGGGCATCGACCTGGCGCTGCGCATGGGCCGGCTGGCCGACAGTTCACTGGGCTCACGCTACCTCGGCGTCAACCACTGGGTGCTGGTGGGTGCGCCGACCTACCTGGGTGAGCACGGCACGCCGGCAGCGCCGGCCGAACTGGCGCAGCACAGCGCGCTGATCTACAGCACCGTGCAGGGCGACGATGTCTGGCACTTCACCGGCCCCGACGGCGGCGCGCTGGCCGTGCGCGTGCACGGGCCGCTGCGCAGCAACAACCTGTCGGCGCTGCTGGCCGCGGCGCGCGCCGGCCTCGGCCTGGCCGTGCTGCCGCGCTACGTCGCGCACGACAGCATCCGCAGCGGCGCGGTGCTGCCTCTGCTGCCGGGCTGGGCGCTGCCGTCGCAGGAGATGCACGCCGTCTACCCGTCGCCGCGCCTGGTGCCGACAAAGGTCAGCGGCTTCGTCGACTGGCTGCAGGGGCAGCTCGGCGACGACTGGTGGGCGCGCTGAGGCTGGGACTGCGCGGTCGAGGCGTCGCGGCGGCGACCCGTGCTCTTGCGGCAGGCGGGCCGGCGGCGCCTGCCTGCTGCTCACGCGCTGCGGGCCTGCGCAACCGGCACCCGGGTACCGAAGCCCGCGGGCCGAACCCCACGGGGCGTGCCGCTTCAGCGGGGTGTGGCGCTCGCGTTGGGCGCGTCGGGTGACTCGGGCGGAGACAGGGTCGCGAAGCAGCTGCGCCGCGACGCTTCGAACTCTTCGGCGCTGGCTTCGGAGACTTCCAGTTCAGGCTCCACGGCGGCCCGGGCTGCTGCGCCGTATGCCGGCCCGGATTCGCGCTGGCACTGGCGCAGCTTGTCGATGAAAGCCTGCAGCACCAGCGTGGGGCCGTCGTGTGCCAACCATTGCGCCTGAATCAGCGCCCGGTGCAGCACCACCGGCGGCAGCGCCTGTACGGCCGCCCAGCCACCGATGCCGAGTTCGTCGCTCACCTGCGCCAGGTGGCGCAGCATCTTGTCGCTCTGGTCGGCCGGGAAGGCCAGCAGGCGCACGCTCAAATCGGTGCACATCTCGACCGTGGCCAGTGCGTCGGCCGGCGCCTTGCGCCGGTCGAGGAAGCCCAGTCGCCAACGGCCCGCCGTGCGCGAAAGACCGATGGGGCGGCGGAACACGCTCGTCAGCGCCCGCCATAACCGCAGCGCGAAGGCGGGCTGCCGGGAACGGCGCCGGTCTTTCCGGCGCTGCGCGCTGGGTGGGCCATGGCGCGCCTGTAGGCTGGACGACATACGACTTGCCTAGGATGGTTTCTGCAGGGTCGGGTACAGGTGCAAGTATGCTGAGCCGGCCGGCGCCGTCAACGGATTCCAGTAGGGGCTGTGCAACGGCAGGCCGTGTGCGCGCCCCTACCCCCGGCCGCCATCAACCGGCCACCGCGCGTGGCATCGCCCTTTGGCGGCCGACGACCCGCTTCAGGCCCATGCCGATGAAGATGGCGCCAGTCCAGAATTGCGCCGGGAAAGCCAGGAAAGACGTCACCACCTCGGGCTTGGCGGCGTTGGCTGCCACGCCGCGTCAGAACAGCTGCATGGCGGTCTCGAGCGACGCCGCGGCGAGGCCGCGGTCAGCGCGCTGACGCCCAGAGCGGCCAGCAGCGTGAGGCGCTGGCCGCCTGGAGAGGCGGCGAACCCGGTCTGCGGCGAGCAGGTCATGGACAGGTGGCGCGCACGCCAGGGGCGCCGGGGCGGCGCAGGGTGCGCCGCTCACGCGCTCAGTCCTTCAGCCCCAGCTTGCCCATCTGCCACAGCAGGAAACTCTGCATGTCGGCGGCCATCGCCTGGCGCTGGGTGTGCGTGCTGCCCATGCCGTGGCCAGCCTGGGCGTCCAGGCGCAGCAGCGTCGGCCGCGCGTTGGGCAGGCCCCGCTGCGCGGCCTGCAGCCGCGCGGCGGCCTTGCCGCTCTGCCAGACGTCAACGCGCGGGTCGTTCATGCCGTGCACCAGCAGCACGCCCGGGTAGGCGGTGCCGTCCTTGACGGCGTGGTAGGTGCTCATCTCCAGCAGTGCCTTGAACTCGGCCGGGTCCTTCACGGTACCGAACTCGCTGATGTTGGTGATGCCGTTGGCGCTTTCCTCCACACGCACGGTGTCCATCACGCCGACGTTGAAGATCGCCGCCGCGAAGAGTTCGGGCGCCTCGGTCACCGCGCGGCCGACGAAGATGCCGCCGGCGCTGGTGCCCGTGATGCCCATGGTCTTCGCCGAGCCGTAACCCTTGGCGATGAGGTATTTCGCGCCGGCGATGCCGTCTTTCCAGGTGTTCGGCTTCGTCGTCTTGAAGCCGGCGCGGTGCCATTCGTCGCCGTGCACGCCGCTGCCTCGCGGGTTGATGAAGGCGGCCACGCCGCCGCGTTCGATCCAGGCCATGGTCTCGGTGCTGAAGCCGGCCGAGATCGAGAAGCCGTAACTGGCATAACCGTTCAGCAGCACGGGGTTGCGGCCGTCCAGTGCCAGGCCCTTTCTGTGCAGGATGGTCATTGGCACCCGCACGCCGTCATGGCTTGGCACGTCGACTTCCGTCACCACCACCTCGGGCAGGCCGGCGGGCACGCGGCGGACGCCGAACTCCACGTCGGTGTTGCGGCCGTCCGCCAGCCGCAGCCAGCGTGCCGGCTCGGTCCAGCTGCTGAAGACGTAGAGCAGCGTTTCGCTGTCCTGCGCCGGGGCGCCGGTCAGCCAGGCCGTGCCGGCGGCGGGCACGGGCAGGTTGCGGCCCGTGGTATCGCCGCGCGCGTAGCGGCGCAGCAGCACCGAGGTGCCTTGGCGCAGCTGCGCGATCACCGCCGTGGGCGTGAGATCGAAGCCCTGCAGCACACCTTCCTTCGGCTCGGCGGCCACCACCGCCGCTTCGGCCAGCGCCACCGGCTTGTTGAGGTCGATGCGCACCACCTTGCGCCGCGGTGCGCCGGCCTGCGTCATGACGTAGAGGCTGTCGCCCTGCAGCGCGATGTCGACCACCTTGTCGGCTTCGGTGGCCAAGCGCTGCCAGCGTGCATCGGGCGTGCCCAGGTCGGCCAGGCGAGCGGCGAAGAGTTTGCCTTCGGGCACCGTGGTGTCGGTCGTGCGCGCCACCACCCAGCGGCTGCCGGGCACGGTGTACAGCTGCCCCACGTCCAGGCGCACCAGGCCGAGCTGCGGCGTGACGGTGGGGCCGAAGACCGGCTGCGGCTTCGCGGCGCCCAGGCGCTGCCACAGCACCCGCGCGTCCATGTAGGTCTCGATGGCGGGCTGGCCGGGCTTCATCTCGCCCGTCTGGGTGTAGGTGAAGGAACGGCTGTCGGGCAGCCAGTGGATGCCGGCGTCGTAGACGCGCGGCGCCGGCGCGCCCAGCAGCTTGCCGGTGTGGATGTCCATGACGTAGAGCGAAGCGTCCTCGGAGCCGCCGCCCGACATGCCGTAGGCCAGGTGCTTGCCGTCCCACGAGGGCTTGAAGTAGTTGATGGCGTGCGGCACGCCGCTGCGCGCGGTCTCGACCTCGGGGTCGACGAGCAGCTTCTCGGCGCCGGTCAGGCCCTGGCGCATCAGCAGCTTGAACTGCTTTTCGCCGACCTTGCGCTTCAGGTAGTAGTAGCGCTCGCCGGGCAGCCGCACCAGGCCGCGCACGGCGTCGCCCTGCGCGTCGGCCAGTTCGGCCAGGCGCTGCGCGATGGCGTCGCGGCCGTCGATGCGGTCGAGCACGCTGCGTGTCTCGGCGCCCTGGGCCTTCAGCCAGGTCTGCGCCGGCGCACTCTTGCTGTCTTCGAGCCAGCGGTAGGGGTCGGGCACGGTGGTGCCGTGGTAGGTGGCCGGCACGTCCTTCACCTCGGCCAGCGGCGGGGCGGCGAGGGTGGTTGTGGCCGCCAGCAGCAGGGCCGGCGGCAGCAGCAAGGGCATCAGTCGAATCAAGCGCATGCGGAACTCCATGACGCGTTGTGAAGCCGAACGGTGGTCCGGGCGGAATGCCGTGCGCGGCGGGTGGCCGCGCCCGGCAGTGAGGTTGCGCGGCGGGCCCGATCAAGGCCTTGCGCGGAACCGGCTCCGCCGGGCCGCTGCAAGAGCCCCCTGGGGGGTAGCGAACGCCGTGAGCTTGGCGGCCTCATCTCATGCGGTGGGCAGCTTGTACTCGCGGAACTGGTCGCGCAGCTTGTTCTTCTGCATCTTGCCGGTGGCGCCCAGCGGGATGGCTTCGACGAAGACCACGTCGTCGGGCGTCCACCACTTGGCGATTTTGCCCTCGAAGAAGGCCAGCAGCTCTTCCTTCGTGACTTCGGCGCCGGGCTTCTTGGTCACCACCAGCAGCGGGCGCTCGTCCCACTTCGGGTGCTTGGCGGCGATGCAGGCGGCCATGGCCACTGCGGGGTGGGCCATGGCGATGTTCTCGAGGTCGATGCTGCCTATCCACTCGCCGCCGCTCTTGATCACGTCCTTGCTGCGGTCGGTGATCGTCATGTAGCCCTCGGCGCCGATCTTGGCCACGTCGCCGGTCGGGAACCAGCCGTGGCCGTCGGCGTCGGGCACCAGCGGGTCGCCGCCCTCGTCCTTGAAGTAGCGGCTGAGGATCCAGGGCCCGCGCACCAGCAGGTCGCCCGAGGCCTCGCCGTCCCAGGGCAGTTCCTTGCCGTCCGCGCCGACGATCTTCATGTCGACGCCGTAGACCGCGCGGCCCTGCGTGGCCATCACCGCCAGGCGCTGCTCGTGGGTCTGCGTCACGTGCTGCACCTTGAAGGCGGCGGCGGTGCCGATGGGGCTCATTTCGGTCATGCCCCAGGCGTGGATGACACGCACGCCGTAGTCTTCGAGGAACTTCCTGATCATCGCCGGCGGGCAGGCGCTGCCGCCGATGGCGCTGCGCCGCATGGTGCTGAACTTCAGCTGGTTTGCATCGACATGGGCCAGCAAGCCCTGCCACACCGTGGGCACGCCGGCCGACACCGTGACGCCCTCGCTTTCGAACAGTTCGTAGAGCGACTTGCCGTCCAGCCCCGGCCCCGGCAGCACGAGCTTGGCGCCGGTCATCGGCGCCAGGTAGACGATGCCCCAGCTGTTGACGTGGAACATCGGCACCACGGGCAGCACGCAGTCGGTGGCACCCACGCCCAGGCAGTCGGGCAGCGCCGCGGCCAGGGTGTGCAGCACCGTGCTGCGGTGGCTGTAGAGCACGCCCTTGGGGTTGCCCGTGGTGCCGCTCGTGTAGCACAGCGAACTGGCGGTGTTCTCGTCGAACTCGGGCCAGGCGTAACGCCCGTCCTGCGCCGCCAGCAGGTCCTCGTAGCACAGCAGGCCAGGCAGCTTGGCGGCATCGGCCGGCAGGTGGGCGCGGTCGCACATCGCCACCCAGTGTTTCACCGTCTTCGTGCGCCCGGCCACGGCCTGGATCAGCGGCCAGAAGGTGAGGTCGAAGAACATCGCCTGGTCTTCGGCGTGGTCGGCGATGTAGACGATCTGGTCGGGGTGCAGGCGCGGGTTCACGGTGTGCATCACGGCGCCCGAGCCGCTGATGCCGAAATACAGCTCCATGTGGCGGTAGCCGTTCCAGGCCAGCGTGGCGACACGTTCGCCGGGCTGCACGCCCAGGTTCGCGAGGGTCTGCGCCACCTGGCGCGCGCGCTGCGCGACCTGGCGGTAGGTGGTGCGGTGGATGTCGCCCTCGACGCGGCGCGACACCACTTCCCGGTCGCCATGATGGCGCTCGGCGTGCACGATGAGGGAGGAAATCAGCAGTGGCAGCTGCATCATCTGGCCGTACATAGGTCTCCTTTGTGGCGTCGAGGCGCCCGCTTTCCCCCGTGACATCGGGAGGTCTTCGTGGACGGCATTCTGCGGCAAGCCTCTGCGCGGCGAACCGGGGAGCCCCCCGCATCCGTTGGCGGTGTCAGCCGTGGCCGACCAGGCGCGAGGCCAGCGCGTCGTGGCGGGCCAGCAGGCCAGGCAGCAAGATCTGGCCGCGGGCGTCCATTGCCGCGTCGGCCGTTGCCGGCAGTTCGACGCTTGCGCCCACCGCTTCGACGGCGCCGGCGCGTGCGAACAGCCCGACGCCAGCGATCGCGCGGCGCTGCCGCGCAGCCGGCGACGATGCACAGCAGCACCGCGATGTGGGTCAGGAAGCCGCGCGCGTAGCGGCTGATCAGCAGGGATCGGCGCTGATCGGCATCGCCACCTGCTCGGGGCCGAGCTTCGGCGCACGGCCGATGATCAGTGGCACCGCCACCGCGCGGCGTTCATCACCAGCACGTGCTGCAGGCCCAAAGCGGCCAGGCGCGGGGTGGGCAGCCGTTCGTCGGCGGGGCGGATGGCCGGATCGGCGGCGGTGCTCCGGGCGGGTTCATCCTTTTCGTGACGGTCTACCTCGTGGATCTGCGGCCTTCGAACCAGCGCCCGATCAGCGCACGTTCGTCCTCGGTGATCTGGGTCGCGTTGTTCATCGGCATCAGCTTCAGCACCACGACCTGCTGGTAGACGGTCTGCGCGTGCTGCTGCAGCAGTTCGGGGGTGTGCAGCGCCACGTTCTTCTGCTGCACCTGCGCGTTGTGGCAGAGCAGGCAGCGTTGCTCGACGACGTCCTGCACCTGGGCCAGCGTGACGGGCGGCGCACCGGCGGCCACGGGCTTGGCCGGCGCCGGTACCAGCCACACCGCCAGGCCCAGCAGCAGCGCCGTGCCGCCTGCCGCGTATTCCCATGGCACGCGCTGGCCCAGCACCAGCGCCTTGTGGCGCACCACGAAGCTGTGGCGGATGAGAGCGCCGGCCAGCATCAGCAGCACCAGCACGGCCCAGTTGTGGCGGCCCTGGTAGAGCCAGCCGTAATGGTTGGACAGCATCGCCACCAGCACCGGCAGCGTGAAGTAGGTGTTGTGCACGCTGCGCTGCTTGGCGCGCTGGCCGTGGATGGCGTCGACCTTCGCGCCGGCCTTCATTTGCGCGATGACCTTGCGCTGGCCCGGAATGATCCAGAAGAACACGTTGGCGCTCATCGCCGTGGCCAGCATCGCGCCCACCATCAGGAAGGCGGCGCGGCCGGCGAACAACTGGCAGGCAGCCCAGGCCGCGCCGATGACGCAGACGAGCACCATGCCGCCGACGATGGCGTCACCACCGACCTGGCCCCTGCGTTCACCCACCCAGCGGCAGATGAGGTCGTAGGCCACCCAGAACAGGACCAGGAAACCCAGCGCCACGGCCACCGCGACGTTGGGCGACCAGTCGTGCACGTTGCGGTCGACCAGGAAGGTGCCCGCGTTGAAGAGGTACATCACCGTGAAGAGCGCAAAGCCGCTCAGCCAGGTGGCATAACTCTCCCAGTAGAACCAGTGCAGGTTCTCTGGCAGCGTTCTGGGCGCCACCAGGTACTTCTGCGGGTTGTAGAAGCCGCCGCCGTGCACAGCCCACAGTTCGCCGCCGACGCCTTGTTCCTTCAGCTTGGGGTCGACCGGTGGCGTCAGGCTGTTGTCGAGGAAGACGAAGTAAAACGACGAACCTATCCACGCGATGGCCACGATGACGTGTGTCCAGCGCAGCAGCAGGTTGGCCCAGTCGAGCAGGTAGACGTCCATCTCAGCGACTCCAGCATGTGGCGTGCCAAGCGCGATGCCTCAGGTGTGCTGGTCCGCCGAAACTCGATGTCCGGCTTCGACGTGCAGTGAGGGCGGCTTGCGGCCCGTTGCGGACGTTCGCGTGTGTCCCGACCTTTCGGGTTTCGCTGCAGAACGTAGGCCGGGGTTTCGGCCCGGCGGCCGACTCCCTTTCTTTGCTTGTGCAAAGAAAGGAAGCAAAGAAAGCACCTTCAATACGGCACACCTTCAGAGCCGTTGTGATCGATCGCTGCGCTCCGGCCGCTGCTGCGCGC